>DKUO01000033.1 GCA_002490705.1 Lachnospiraceae bacterium UBA7202 | reverse complement strand
GCGGATGCGGCGATTGCGGAGTCTTCGGGCAAAGATTTTAAGTTTAAGAATAATCTGGATTATCCGATTTATATAGAGGGGTACACGACCCCTGATAAACAGATTACCTTTACGATCTACGGGGTGGAGACGAGGGACAGCGGCCGGGAAGTGATCTATGAGAGCGAAGTGCTTGAGAGAACCGAGCCTGATACGGAAGTGATTTATACAGATGCGGCGCAGCCGGTAGGCTACTGCTCCGTGCAGTCTGCCCACATCGGTTACAAGGCGAGACTGTGGAAGGTTGTGAAGGAGAACGGCGAGGAAGTGAGCCGGGAGCAGGTCAACAGCAGCACTTATATGAAGGCGCCCAGAAGCGCGACGGTAGGGGTGGCGACAGAGGACCCGGGCGCTTACAACGCTATTATGTCGGCGGTGGCTTCGGGCAGCGTGGATCAGGTGAAAGCGGTAGCAGGCGCGTACCGAGGCGGAGACCCAGCGGCGATACAGGCGGCCTCGGAGGCGGCACAAGCGGCGGCGGAAGCAGCAGCGGCACAGGCGGCGGCCGATGCGGCAGCAGCACAGGCGGCGGGACAGCCACAACCGGAAGGTGCGCCCGCACAGCCGGAGGCGCCGCCTGCGGAGTAGTCCTGAATCCTATGAAAAGTAAGGCATAAGGCATGAGACAGGAAAGACAATCCGATGAGATAAAACTTTATGAAGAAAGAATGGCAAATGGCGCAGGATCAGGGAAAGACTGCGCCATTTCGCAGATAGCGGGGGCAGATCAGGACATTGTGGTGAGCAAGTGGATTGGGTTGGAGGGAACAGCCCTGCTCGCGAAAGAGTATGATGAAAAACTGCGGGAGCGGTTTCCGAGACGAATGATTGATGAGGCCGCCGCTTTTGACAGATACTTGTCGGTCATACCTGAGGCCGCCACCGCCATGAAGTCCGGCGTCAGCGGTTTGTATCCTGCTTCCCGTGGAGGAATTTTGGCAGGGCTGTGGGAGATGGCAGAGGAAGCCGGCGTCGGACTGGAAGCTGATTTGAGGAAGATACCTGTCAGACAGGAAACTATAGAAATCTGTGAAGTTCTCGGGGAGAATCCGTATGCGCTTTTGGCGGGTGGATGTCTTATTATGACGGCAGAAAACGGTAATTCCCTTGCGGCCGCACTTTTGCGGGAAGGGATTCCGGCCGCAGTGATCGGCCGTACCACGACGGGAAATGACCGTGTACTTTATAATGAGGGAAGAAAGAGCTATCTAAATAAGCCGAGATATTAGAGGAGGAAAAAGAAAAATGAGAGAAGAACTGTTGGCAATCATAGAAAGGAACAGCCGCATTGATCTGAAAGAGCTTGCAGTGATACTGGGCGTGGAAGAAATTGATGTGGTGAATGAATTGCAGGCTTTGGAGGATGAGGGAATCGTCTGCGGTTATCACACCATGATCGACTGGGAAAAGACTTCCATCGAAAAAGTGTCCGCGCTGATTGAAGTGCGTGTGACGCCCCAGAGAGGACAAGGATTTGACAACATAGCGGAGCGGATTTACAAATACCCGGAGGTGACCTCGGTGTATTTAATTTCCGGCGGCTTTGACCTTTTGGTCACGCTGGAGGGTAAATCCTTGAAAGAGATTTCGGGCTTCGTGTCCGACAAGCTTTCCACGCTGGATTCGGTACTCAGCACGGCAACCCATTTCATTTTGAAAAAATATAAGGATCACGGTACGATTCTGACGAAAAAATACGAAGATCAAAGAGAGAAGGTGTCACCGTGAAAGATATGTTATCAAAACAGGCGGTCGGCCTGAAGCCTTCCGGTATAAGAAAATTTTTTGATATTGTGAGTGAGATGGAGGATGCGCTTTCCCTCGGTGTAGGTGAGCCGGATTTTGATACTCCCTGGCATATCAGGGACGAGGGTATCTATTCCCTGGAAAAGGGGCGCACCTTTTACACATCAAACAGCGGACTCATAGAACTGCGGCAGGAAATCTGTAATTACATAAAGAGGAAACAGGGAATTTCCTATGATCCGAAGCACGAGGTGCTGATTACAGTAGGCGGTTCGGAGGCGATTGATATCGGCCTGCGCGCTGTGATCAATCCGGGGGATGAGGTGCTGATTCCCCAGCCCAGTTTTGTATCTTACGAGCCATGTGCGGTTATGGCGGGCGGAGTGCCGGTTATCATTGAATTAAAGGCTGAAAATGAATTTCGATTGACGGCGGAGGAACTGGAGAGCGCTATAACAGACAAAACAAAGATACTGATTCTTCCCTTTCCAAACAATCCGACGGGGGCTATTATGGAGCGGAAGGATTTGGAGGCGATTGCCGAGGTGATCCGAAAACATGACATACTTGTCATGTCTGATGAAATTTATTCGGAATTGACCTATAAGGAAAAGCATGTGTCTATCATAGAGATGGAGGGGATGAAGGAAAGGACAATCCTGATTAACGGTTTTTCCAAGGCTTATGCTATGACGGGCTGGAGATTGGGTTATGCCTGTGGTCCGAGAGAAATTATGGAGCAGATGGTGAAGCTGCATCAGTTTGCGATCATGTGTGCGCCTACCACGAGCCAGTATGCGGCAATCGAGGCGATTCGCAATGGTGACGAGGATATCAAGGAAATGCGGACGGCCTACAATCAGCGGAGACGGTATCTTCTCCACGCTTTTCAGGAGATGGGATTGGAGTGCTTTGAACCCTTCGGCGCGTTCTACGTGTTTCCCTGTATCAAGGAATTCGGCGTGACCAGCGAGGAGTTTGCGGAGCGGTTTTTGGCGGAGGAGAAGGTGGCCGTGGTGCCGGGAACCGCCTTTGGTGATTGCGGAGAGGGTTATCTTCGGATATCCTATGCATATTCTCTGGATAACCTGAAACTGGCGATCGGGAAGCTGGCGGATTTTGTGGAGAAGCTTCGCAGGGAAGGAAAGCAGGCTTAAAACCGCGTAAGAAAAGGAATACGGAGGATTGTTGTGCATATTATTCTGCATCAGCCGGAGATTCCGGCGAATACGGGAAATATCGGTCGTACCTGTGTGGCAACAGGTACGACTCTCCATTTAATTGAGCCCCTTGGGTTTCATCTGGACGAAAAGTCCATTAAGAGGGCCGGAATGGACTATTGGGACAAATTGGATGTGACCCGTTATATCAATTTCGAGGAGTTTCAGGAAAAGCATCCGGGTGCGAAGATCTGGTATGCCACCACAAAAGCGAAACGCATTTATACAGAGGCATCCTTTGGAAAGGATGACTATATTATGTTTGGCAAGGAGAGCGCCGGGATTCCGGAGGAGCTTCTGGTGGAGCATGAGGAAACCTGCATCAGGATTCCCATGCTTACGGAGATACGGTCGCTGAATCTTTCCAATGCCGTCGCGATTGTGTTGTATGAAGCTTTGAGGCAGAATGATTTTATTGGGATGAAGAAGGAAGGGGAATTGCACCGGCTTAGCTGGAATTAATCATCATCCTCCACCTCTGATTTTGGCAGGGAGAAGATGAATTCGGTTCCCACGCCCTCGGTGCTGATTACGTTAATGTTTTCCCCGTGGGCCTGAATGATTTCTTTCGTGATGGACAGACCGAGGCCCGTTCCCTTTTTATCCTTTCCACGGGAGAGATCTGACTTATAAAAGCGATCCCAGATCAGTTTCAGATCGTCTTTGGGAATGCCGATTCCGGAATCTTTCACGCTGACAAAAACCTTATTGTGTTTCTCCGTGGTTTCAATTTTAATCAGAGAATCGTGATGGCTGAATTTGATGGCGTTGTCCAGGAGGTTGTAGAGAACCTGTTGGATTTTTTCCATGTCGGCGACTACATACATCTCGTCACCTGTGAGCACCAGTTCGATGCCGATTGTCTTTTGACGGCAGGTGCCTTCAAAGGAGGCGGCTACATTGCGGATTACGGTGTTAATCTCAAAGTCCGTCTTATTCAGCATAATTCCCTTTGTATTTAAATTATTGAGAGTAAGGAGACTGTTGGTAAGCTTTGTCAGACGTTCTGTCTCGTTCAGAACGATATTTAAGTATTTTTCGTATGCGTCCGGGGAAATGGTGCCGTCCAGCATGGCTTTCAGGTATCCCTCGATGGAGGTCAGGGGAGAGCGGAAGTCATGGGAGACATTGGCAACAAATTTTTTCTGGTCATCTTCCGAGCGGGCAATCTCACTTGCCATGTAAGAGAGGGTGGCGGCCAGATAACCCATTTCATCTTCGCTCTCCACGCTGAATTCGTAATGCATGTTGCCGCTTGCGTACTGCTCCGTTGCCTCTGTAATTTTGCGCAGAGGAATATAGACCATTTCCGTGAAAAAAATCAGGATGATCAGGGACAGCAAAAAGAGAATGATCAGCATGATATAAGAGATATTTAAGAGCTGGTCTGTTTCAGAGTGAATTGTGCCCAGAGCGGTGTGGATCACCACGTAACCCTTTACTTTAAAGTCGGAAGTAATGGGAGCAAATACACTCAGCATTTCCTTGTCAAAAGTTTGGAAAAAGTTTCCAATGGTATAGTAAGATCCGGCGGTGATGGTGGGATCAAAGTTTTCTACCACATTTTCATTTTCCACATCCACAGGGGAGGAGGAGTCCAGAATCATGCGGCCTGAGGGGTTGATAATCCAGATGGTGGCATTCAGATAAGTGTCCAGAGCGTCCAACTGGGTTTTTACGGTCTCCAAAGAAACCTCCGTATTGTAGAGATCGGTGGCGTAAGTATTTGCAATGAGGGTTGCCTCCCGGTAGAGAGAATCTGCTTTCTCCTTTGTGAGGTGGTTAAAGGTCATATCAGAGACAAAGGTAGCCACCACCACGAAACCGAACAATGCAAAGATGATATAGGCCAGTATTAATTTCAGATAAAGCGTTTTTCTCATAATGTTTTCGTCTCGAATTTGTAGCCGACGCCCCAGATAGTTGCGATGCGCCAGCTTTCATGATCATTGATTTTTTCGCGAAGCCGTTTGACGTGCACGTCCACCGTGCGGCTGTCTCCAATGTATTCGTAGCCCCAAATCTGATCCAAAAGCTGTTCTCTGGAAAAGACATGGTTGGGTGAGGAGGCCAGAAAATAGAGAAGCTCCAGCTCCTTGGGCGGCATCTCTATGGTTTTGCCCATGTAAATAACGGAGTAGTTTGTCTGATTGATAATCAGATCGGGATACTCCACACTCTTGATATCGGAGTTTTTCGGCTCTGCCACCGCCGGTTTATAGCGGCGTAGCACCGCCTTGACACGGGCCACCAGCTCCTTTGAATCAAAGGGCTTCTCCATGTAATCGTCCGCCCCCAGCTCTAACCCCAGCACCTTGTCAAAAACCTCGCCTTTGGCTGAGAGCATGATGATGGGAAGGGTGGACTTTGTGCGTACTTCGCGGCAGACCTGATAACCGTCGATTCCCGGAAGCATCAGATCGAGAAGCATAAGATTAGGTTCAAAGCTGTCCACCGCCGCAAGCGCGGATTCCCCGTCATTGACAATCATAGTCTCGAAACATTCCTTTGTCAGATAGAGGGAGATAAGTTCGGCAATGTTGTTGTCGTCGTCTACAATTAAAATTTTCTGCTTATTTACCATGATAACCTCCATATCAATACTTGTGATTTAATTCTTAAATTCCGCAATGGTGACGCCGGCGTCGCCCTCCCCGAATTCTCCCAGCCGAAAACTTTTCACGGTTTTGTTTTTTCTAAGATAATTCTGCACCGCCTTTCGAAGCGCGCCGGTTCCCTTACCGTGGACAATGCGGACGCTCGGAAGATGCGCCAGATAGGCGTCGTCTAAATATTTGTCCAGTTCGGAGATTGCCTCGTCCACGGTCTTGCCGAGGAGATTGATCTCTGTGGAGACCGAGTAGGACTTGGACATTTTAAGTTTGCCAGAGGAGCTTCGCTGCATTTTCTCGGTACGTACTGTCTCTTCTTCCAGCAAAACAAGGTCGTTTAAGGAAACCTGAGAACGGATAATGCCGCACTGCACAAAAAGCCTGCCGTTTTTGTCGGGAAGGGAACTGACCGTTCCCTTTAATCCCATGGAGACAATTTTTACGCTGTCTCCCAGCTTGATCTGGTTTGGCTTTAACGTCTTGTGGGAAGGGGAATCTGCCTTGAGAGACAATTTTTCATTTTTTTCGGAGATTTTCTCGCTCACCTTGCGGCGGGATTTTTCCAAATCCTTTATGGAAGCATTTCCAGCCTTCTGGAAGGTACGGATGGTCTCGTCCGCCAGTTCCTTTGCGCTTTGCAGGATTTCGCGGGCCTCCTCGTTGGCTTCTCTTATGATGCGGTCGCGGGACTGGTCGATCTTTTCCTGTTTGGATTCCAGACGTTCCTTCAGGGTTTGGATTTCCCGCTTGTAGGTTTCGATCTCCGCCTGCTCCTTTTCGATGGTGAGCCGGCTGTTTTCCAGATTGGCAATCAGGTCTTCAAAACTCTCCTTATCCTGCGTAATATGTCTTCTGGCGTCCTCAATAATATAGTCCGGCAGGCCCAGTCTTGTGGAGATCGCAAACGCGTTGCTCTTGCCGGGTATACCGATCAGAAGACGGTAGGTGGGGCGCAGTGTTTCCACGTCAAACTCGCAGCAGGCATTTTCCACAAAGGGAGTGGAGAGAGCATAGACCTTTAACTCGCTGTAGTGGGTAGTGGCCATCGTGCGGATGCCCCTGCCGTGCAGATGATCCAAAACGGAAATCGCCAGCGCCGCTCCCTCGGTAGGGTCTGTTCCTGCGCCCAGCTCATCGAAAAGGCAGAGCGAATCCGCATCCGCCTCCCGCAGAATGGACACGATACTGGTCATGTGGGAGGAGAAGGTGGAGAGGCTTTGCTCAATGCTCTGTTCGTCGCCGATATCCGCATAGATTTCCCGGAAAACGGAGAGCTGGGAACGGTCCATGGCAGGGATATGGAGTCCCGCCTGTCCCATCAGGGACAAAAGTCCCGCGGTTTTTAAGGCTACGGTTTTACCGCCCGTGTTGGGGCCGGTGATAATGAGCAGATCAAAATCAATGCCGAGTAAAATATCCACGGGCACCACCTGTTTTTTATCAATGAGGGGATGGCGGCCTTTGCGGATATGAATTTGGTGCTCTGTGTTAAAAAGCGGCATGGTGGCGTTCTGCTCCATGGCAAGAGCCGCTTTGGCAAAGACGAAGTCCAGATTCGTCATGGCTTCCTGATCTGCGGCCAGTTCCCGGGTATATGCCGCAGTCTGTGCGCTTAAGGAGGCCAGAACGGCTTCGATCTCTTCCTTTTCCCGAATAGATAATTCTTTTAATTCATTGTTCAGATTCACCACTGCCGCGGGCTCGATGAAAAAAGTGGAGCCGGTGGAGGATTGGTCGTGCACCATACCCGGCACCTGACTTTTGTATTCTGATTTCACGGGAATGCAGTAGCGGTTGTCGCGCATGGTCACCACGGCGTCCTGCAAATAAGTGCGCAGAGAGCCGTTGATCATGGAATTCAGCTGGGAATGAATTCTGTCGTTGGTAACGGCCATGCTGCGGCGGATATGCTTTAGCGCAGGGCTTGCGTCGTCGGCAATTTCTTCCTCGGAGAGAATACACCTGTTGATCTCGCCGGCAAGGGGCGTAAGAGGTTCAAGCATATCGAACCAGACGTCCAGCGAATCGCCGGGCATATCGTCCCGCTCTCTGCGGCCGTAGGCTTTGATGCGGTTTACGTTTTCCAAAAAGGAGGCGATGCGCAAAAGCTCTGCGATAGATAAAACGCTTCCTACTTCCAGAGACTTTAAGCTCATGCCAAAGTCCTTGTTACTGCCAAAGGAAGTGGAACCCTTAGCAAAAAGACGGCCAAGAGCGTCGGCAGTCTGGGTCTGCGCCGCCTGAATTTCATTTAAATCCGTCATAGGGAGCAGAGCGGCGGCCCGTTTTTTGCCGGGTTCGGAGGTAGCCTTCTCCGTCAGCCGGGCAATGATTTTATGATATTCTAAAACCCGTAATACTTTTTCGTTCATATCGATCCCTTCTTATACTATAAAAACCACATTTATCTTACCATAAATGCAGGGTAATTACTATGAAAGTTTTTTGGACGGGTGGGAGAATTGTGTCGCGAATTTGATTTACAAAAAAGGACAGGTGTCCTATAATGGAGTCATGTATCACGATAATCGTGATCGAGAGAAAAGAGGAGGAAAAATACTATGAAAAAAAGAGTAATCGCAATGATGCTTGCGGCCACAATGGTATTTTCACTGGCGGCATGCGGCGGCGGCTCGGCTGACAGTGGGCAGCCGGCTGGAGATGCAGCGACGGAGACGAATGAGGCGGCTGGTTCTGAGGAGTCCGGGGAGACCGGTGAAGCAGCCGGTTCCGAAGAGTCCGCAGGTGAAGCGGAGGCAGCCGGTTCTGATATGAACATTGCCATGATCACGGATTCGGGTGATATTACCGACCAGAGTTTTAACCAGACGACTTACGAGTCCTGTAAGGCGTGGGCGGAGAGCAACGGCGCCCAGTTTACCTATTATAAACCGGACAGCGATTCCGACGAGGCGAGAAATGCCAGTGTTGATCAGGCGGTAGCGGGCGGCGCTAACGTGATCGTAATGCCGGGTTATATGTTTGCGGCGGCTATTGTTACCCAGTCAAAGATGTATCCGGATGTTAAGTTTATTGCGCTGGATGTAGGTGCGGGTGATCTCTGTGAGAAGGGCGTCGGAGAGGGATACGATTATAATCCCGACAACTGGAACGTGGCGGATTACTATAATACGGAAAATACATATTGCTGTACATATCAGGAGGAGATTTCCGGATATATGGCAGGATACGCGGCAGTAAAGCTTGGGTATAAGCATCTTGGATTCCTGGGCGGTATGTCCGTACCGGCCGTTACCCGTTTCGGATACGGTTATGTGCAGGGCATCAACGATGCGGCGAAGGAGCTTGGCATTGAGGGAGAAGTGGAAGTTGAGTATGTCTGCGGCGGACAGTTCTATGGTGACGCAGATATCACCGCGGCGATGGATACCTGGTACAGCACAAAGGGCGTAGAGGTAGTATTTGCCTGCGGCGGCGGTATTTTCACATCCGCGGTTGAGGCGGCGATGAAGACAGACGGCAAGGTGATCGGTGTGGATTCCGATCAGGCGCCGGTTATTGATGCGAACAAGGAGGGCCTGACGGTCACATCGGCGATGAAGGGACTTTCCGCGACGGTAAATACGGTTCTTTCCGATATCAGGGACGGAAAGTGGAGCGAGTACACGGGAAAGATCGACAACCTTGGCATGGTTTCCGAGAACCCGGAAGAAAATTTTGTACAGCTTCCTATGGAAAGCACCCAGTGGGGCGACGGGTTTACCCAGGATGATTACAAGGCGCTTGTCAAAGAAATCTATAGCGGCAACGTGAAGATTTCCAATGATATTTCGGCTATGCCGTCAACCGATGTTAAAGTGACTGATTACGGCAGTATCAAATAATAAGCAGTTATGGAAATGGAGGGAGCGGATTTGCATTTGCAAGATGCTCCCTCCGTTTTATGCACAGGAACGCACAGGAGAAGATTCAGAGAGGAGGTAGTGGGGGATGGCCGAGTATGCGATTGAGATGTTACACATCACGAAAAGGTTTCCGGGGATTGTGGCGAACGACAACATCACGCTGCAACTGAAAAAAGGAGAGATTCACGCCCTTCTGGGGGAGAACGGCGCGGGGAAATCGACCTTGATGAGCGTGCTCTTTGGGCTGTATCAGCCGGAGGAGGGAGAGATTCGCAAGGACGGGAAAAAAGTGACGATCAATGATCCGAACGACGCTAACGATCTGGGGATCGGTATGGTGCATCAGCATTTTAAGCTGGTGGAATGTTTCAGCGTTCTCGACAATATCATTTTGGGGGTGGAGACGACCAAGGGGGGATTTCTCCAAAAGGATGAAGCAAAGAAAAAAGTGATGGAGTTGTCTGAGAAATATGGACTTTTTGTCGATCCTGACGCGCTGATTGAGGATATCACCGTGGGCATGCAGCAGAGGACGGAGATTTTGAAAATGCTGTACCGCGATAACGAAATCCTTATTTTTGACGAGCCGACGGCGGTGCTGACGCCGCAGGAAATTCAGGAACTCATGACAATCATGAGGAATCTGGCCGCAGAGGGTAAGAGCATTCTCTTTATCACCCACAAGCTGGCGGAGATCATGCAGGTGGCGGATCGCTGCAGCGTGCTCAGAAAAGGAAAGTACATAGGGACTGTGGAGATCAGCGACACGAACCCGGAAAAGCTTTCTGCGATGATGGTCGGGAGGGACGTCAATTTCGTGGTGGAGAAAAAGCCCGCCAAGCCGGGAGAGGTGATTCTGGATATCAGGGGCATGACGGTTGCTTCGAAGCGGCATAAAAATAATGCCGTAAACAATGTGTCCCTTCAGGTGCACCGGGGAGAGATCGTCTGTATCGCCGGGATCGACGGCAACGGGCAGACGGAATTTGTCTATGGTTTGTCAGGACTAGAGCCGCTAAAGAGCGGCACAATCACCATGAATGGAAAAGACATCACCCATGCATCCATCAGGGAGAGGCTCACTTCGGGCATGAGCCACATTCCGGAGGACAGACATAAACATGGTCTGGTGCTCGATTATTCTCTGGAAGACAACATTGTCCTGCAAAGGTATTTTGAACCGCAATTTACGAGTAAGGCTGGTTTCCTGAAACGAAAGGAAATAAGGGACTACGCGAATAAATTGATCGAGCAGTATGATATCCGTTCAGGGCAGGGTGCAATTACAAAGGCACGGTCCATGTCTGGCGGTAATCAGCAGAAGGCGATCGTGGCCCGCGAAATCGACAAAAATCCGGAGCTTTTGATTGCGGTACAGCCCACAAGAGGATTGGACGTGGGCGCCATTGAGTATATTCATAAACAGCTTGTAGCACAAAGAGATGCGGGTAAGGGTATTCTTCTAGTCAGTTTGGAGCTGGATGAGGTTATGAATGTATCAGATCGCATTCTCGTCATGTATGAGGGCGAGATTGTGGGAGAGTTTGATCCGAAGAAAGTTACCGTGGAGGAGCTGGGTCTTTACATGGCCGGTTCCGGAAGAAAGGAGGCGGACGGACATGCGTCATGATTCCGATAAGAAGGACCGTTTTTTGAGAAATGACGGCGTGCAGACGATTCTGGCATCGCTTCTTTGTATTGTTCTCGGCCTTCTGGTGGGCTATGTTGTTTTGCTGATTATCAATCCGGGCGGCGCAGGGAAAGCGATTCTTGCGATTATGAAGAATTTCTTCTATTATCCCAGCGCAGCGGCGGCAAAGAAATATTTCGGGACGACGCTGGTAAAGGCATCGGCGCTTCTGATGTGTTCCCTGTCCGTATTGTTTGCCTACAAGGTGGGACTTTTTAATATCGGCGCGGCGGGACAGTATGTGGTCGGCGTGGGAGCCTGCCTCTATCTTGCCCTCGGGATGAGGATGCCGTGGTATATCTGTCTGATTGGGGCGATTTTGGTTGCGGCGCTGGTTGGCGGGCTTTCCGGCGCGCTGAAAGCCTATTTTAATGTCAATGAGGTTATTTCCTGCATCATGCTGAACTGGATCGGGCTGTACTGTGTCAATATGCTTCTGACAGGCGTGAAAGAACAGTCGACGCCCTACACGAAATCGCTGTCCAGTACGAACAAGAGCGCGCTGCTTCCGAATCTGGGACTGGACAGGTTTTTTTCCGACAATGAGTTTGTGACTCTGGGACTTTTGCTCAGTGTGATTATGGCGGTCGCCGTGTGGGTTGTGCTGGAGAAGACAAAGTTTGGCTATGAACTGAAAGCCACAGGTCTGAACAAACAGGCGGCGAAATACTGCGGTATGCGGGAAAAGAGGAATATTATTCTGACCATGATGATTTCCGGCGGGCTGGCAGGTTTCGGCGCAGGTATCTTTTACCTGACGGGGATCGAGCAGTGGATGGTACAGCAGACGTCGGTTCCGGCCATGGGATTTAACGGGATTGCGGCGGCTTTTCTCGGCGGTTTGCATCCCATCGGGACGGTTTTTTCTTCGTACTTTATCCAGCATATTACGAGCGGAGGCACCTACGTGGATAAGACCATGTACTGCACGCAGATATCCGATCTGATTTCCGCGTTTATCATTTATCTGTGCGGTTTTGTACTCTTCTTCAAACTGTGGCTGAACCGGTTCCTCGACAAGAGAGAGGAAAAGCAGGGCAAAAAGGAACAGAAAGGAGGGGAAGCATAATGTTATTATTGATTCAGTATACGTTGATTTTTGCTTCCGTCCTTGTGCTCGTGGCACTCGGCGGATGTTTCTCGGAGCACAGCGGCGTGATCAATATCGGTCTGGAAGGAATCATGGTGATCGGCGCTCTCGGGGGAGCGCTCATGATGAAGTATATTCCCGAGAGTATGGCGGCTCCGTTTGTCATTTTGCTTGTCATTCTTGCAAGTGTCCTGCTCGGTATGCTCTTCTCCCTGCTGCTGGGTGTTGCGGCGATCCGGTTTAAGGCGGATCAGACGCTGGTAGGAACGGCGTTAAATCTTCTTGGCCCGGCGGCGGCAGTGGTTCTGGTGAGAGCGATCAACACGGCGGAAAGCGTGGACAATGTCTCCTCGACAGTCGCCTATGGCGCGGCGAAGCGGTCGTTCATTGTCAATATCGGAAAGTTTGAGTTTAACTGGTTTATGCTGGTGGCATTGCTTGTGCTGGTTGTCTCTTATGTCGTGCTATATAAAACGAGATTCGGCCTCAGGCTCTGCGCTTGCGGCGAGCATCCACAGGCGGCGGATTCCGTGGGGATCAATGTGTATAAGATGCGCTATGCGGGGGTTTTGATTTCCGGAGCGTTTGGCGGCCTTGGCGGATTGGTGTATATCACGGCAGGCGTGAGTGAGTGGAAGTTTGAAAACGGTGTGGCGGGTTTCGGCTTTCTGGCACTGGCGGTCATGATTTTCGGACAGTGGAGACCGGTGAATATCGGGCTGGCGGCAGTTCTGTTCGGTTTGTTCCGCGCGCTGTCCAATGTATATACCGGGTTTGATGCGCTGGTGGCGCTCAAGCTGCCGAGCACAATTTACAACATGCTGCCTTATATTATTTCTTTGGCGGTGCTTGTGTTTGTTTCCGGAAAATCCAGGGCGCCGAAGGCAGAGGGTATTCCTTACGACAAAGGAGCCAGATGACCGGACGACAAAAAAGAAGGAGGTTGGTATAGAATGAAAAATTATTCGGAAGATGCGAGCAGGCAGTACCATATTCAGGTGGCGCAGGGGGAGGTGGGGCGTTATGTGATTATGCCCGGCGACCCGAAGAGATGCGTGAAGATCGCACAGTATTTTGACAATCCGGTGTTGATCGCGGATAATAGAGAATATATTACTTATACCGGTACATTGGACGGCGTGAAGGTGAGCGTCACGTCCACGGGAATCGGTGGCCCGTCGGCTTCCATTGCGATGGAGGAGCTTTACCGGTGCGGCGCGGATACTTTTGTCCGTATCGGCACCTGCGGCGGTATGCAGACGGAAGTGAAGAGCGGCGATGTGGTGATCGCTACGGGGGCTATCCGCATGGAGGGGACAAGTAAGGAATACGCGCCCATCGAATTTCCTGCTGTGGCTGACCTTGCCGTGACAAACGCGCTGGTGGAAGCGGCGGGCAAAAAGGGATATCCTTTCCACACAGGCGTGGTACAGTGTAAAGATTCGTTCTACGGACAGCACGAGCCGGAGGTAAAGCCGGTCGGTTACGAACTGTTAAATAAATGGGAGGCGTGGAAACGGCTGGGCTGTCTGGCCTCCGAGATGGAGTCGGCGGCATTGTTTGTCGTGGCCAGCGCTCTTCATGTGAGAGTGGGTTCCTGCTTTTTGGTGGTGGCAAATCAGGAGAGGGAAAAGCTCGGTTTGGAGAATCCGGTGGTACACGATACGGATATGGCGATTCAGGTGGCTGTAGAGGCGATTCGCGGACTGATCCAGAAAGATGTAGAGTCCGGTAAGTAAAAGATCAGATTTTTTTGAGGGAAGAAAAGGAGAAGGGCATGGAGAAGAATGAAATTTTAAAGCATGTAGACCATACACTTTTGTTACAGCCGTCGACTTGGGGAGAGATCAGGCAGATTTGCGACGACGCCATCAAATATCAGACTGCTTCGGTATGCATTCCGCCCTGCTATGTGAAGCAGGCCCATGAATATATGGGGGACAGGATGGCAGTCTGCACCGTGATCGGCTTCCCTAACGGGAATATGACCACAGCCGCCAAGGAGTTTGAGACGAAAGACGCCATCGCAAACGGCGCGTCCGAGATTGATATGGTGATCAATATCGGATGGGTGAAGGATCAGAAATATGATCTGGTGGAAGAGGAAATCCGCACATTGAAAGCGGTCTGCGGGGAAAAGATTTTGAAGGTGATTATTGAGACCTGTCTGCTCACCGATGAGGAAAAGGTTAAGATGTGTGAGGTTGTGACAAGAGCGGGTGCGGACTATATCAAAACATCCACCGGATTTTCCACCGGCGGGGCTACCTTTGATGACGTGGAGCTGTTTGCGAAACATGTGGGGCCGAAGGTGAAGATCAAGGCCGCAGGCGGTATTTCTTCCCTGGCGGATGCGGAAAAGTTTCTTTCGCTGGGAGCGGATCGTCTCGGCACAAGCCGTATTGTCAAGATTATCAAAAACGAAGAGGCCACAGGATATTAAAGCTGCGATGGGCGATGCGTGTTTTTGAGACGGAAAGGCGGCGCGCTTTGACGGATGGACGGAACGGAGGGAACAATGGACAGGGAACTGATACAGAAAATGATTGATTTGGCAATAGAGCAGTTACAATATTCCTACACGCCCTATTCTCATTTTAAAGTGGGAGCGGCGCTGCTTACAAAGGACGGCAAGCTTTACACGGGATGTAATATTGAAAATGCGGCGTACACGCCTACAAATTGCGCGGAGCGGACTGCTTTTTTTAAGGCCGTCAGCGAGGGTGAGCGGGAATTTCGGGCGATCTGCATTGTGGGAGGAAAGGACGGCGTCCTGACAGAATACGCGGCGCCCTGCGGTGTATGCAGACAGGTGATGATGGAATTTTGTAATCCGGAGACCTTTCACATCATTCTTGCCACGGGCAAAGAGCAGTATGAGATTTTTACGTTGAAGGAGTTATTGCCGTTGGGATTCGGCCCTGCCAATTTGGCATAAAACCGGGAAAAAGTATGAGGTATAGTTATGGAAGCATATAAAAGGATTTTTGTGATTGTGTTGGATTCTCTCGGCATCGGGGCGATGCCGGATTCTGAAAAATTCGGGGACAAGGGCGTAGACACGTTTGGGCATATTCTGGAAAGAATGGGAACTCTCGATATTCCCAATTTAAAAAAGCTGGGCATGCTGAACCTCCATCTTGCGGGGAACATGAAAGCGGAGGAGAATCCTATCGGACGTTACATGCGTCTGGGTGAGGCGAGCAACGGGAAAGACACCATGACAGGCCACTGGGAAATGATGGGCATTAAGACCGAGAAGCCGTTTCGGACTTTTACGGACACGGGATTTCCGCCGGAATTGATTGCGGAGCTGGAGAAGCGCTGCGGCAAGAGAGTGATCGGGAATAAGAGCGCCAGCGGCACGGTGATTATTGAAGAGCTTGGGGAAGAGGAAATCAATACCGGCGCGATGATCGTCTATACGTCGGCGGACTCCGTGTTACAGATTTGCGGCAATGAGGAGACCTTTGATTTGGCGAATTTATACCGCTGCTGTGAGATCGCGCGGGAGATTACCATGAAGGACGAGTGGAGAGTCGGCCGTGTGATTGCAAGACCCTATGTGGGAAAGAAAAAAGGCGAGTTCAAACGGACGAGCAACCGGCATGACTATGCGCTTAAACCCACCGGACTGACAGCGTTAAATGCCTTGAAGGACGGCGGACTGGATGTGATCGGCGTTGGGAAGATCAATGATATTTTTTGTGGAGAGGGTATCACGAAGACCTACCACTCGGACAGTTCTGTTCACGGCATGGAGCAGACAATCGAAATCTGTAGGGAGGACTTTCACGGACTCTGTTTTGTCAATCTGGTGGATTTCGACGCGCTGTGGGGCCACCGCAGAAATGTGGAAGGATACGGACAGGAGATCGAAAAGTTTGACAAGAATCTGGGCGTTCTGCTGGGTGAACTGCGGGACGATGACCTTTTGATTTTGACGGCGGATCACGGAAACGATCCGACTTACAGCGGAACAGACCACACAAGGGAGTATGTGCCTTTTATATCCTATTCAAAGAAAATGGGAAGCGGGGGTGCGCTGGAAAACAGGGATACGTTTGCGGTGATTGGGGCTTCCGTGGCGGAGAATTTCGGTGTGGATATGCCGGAGGGAACGATTGGGGAGTCTGTTTTAGACGAGTTGGTTTAAGGTGGTTGCGTATGCGGTACAGATATCTGGATATGGAAAATTATAAGAGAAAAGAGCATTTTGCCTATTTTAATAGCTTGGCTTACCCTTATGTAGGGTTGACGGCAAATGTGGATATCACGGAACTGCTTCGTGAAATCAAAACAAAAGGGTGGCCCTTTTTTCTGACGCTTTGCTATTGCGCCTGCGAAGCGGCGAATCAGATTCCGGAGTTTCGCCAGAGAATTATCGACGGTAAGATAGCGGAGTTTGACAGGTGTGCCACTTCCCATACGGTGGCGCTTGAGAACGGGACATTTTGTTATTGTACGCTGGAAAGTGATCTGCCTTTTTCCGAATATCTTCCTTATGCCATAAAAAAACAGGAAGAGGCAAAACAGGCGGCCTCGATTGCGGAAGAAAAAGAGGAGGCATATAGTAAATTTTTTATCTCTTCGCTTCCTTGGATTTCCTATACTGCGCTGATCCAACCGACGCCCGTTCCGGCGGACAGCAATCCGAGAATTACATGGGGAAAGTATTTTTCGCAGGAGGACAGGATATGGCTTCCGGTGTCGGTGCTCTGCCATCATGCGCTGGTGGACGGACGGCAGATTGCTGACTTTTACCGGCTGTTGGAGGAAAAATGCAAGGAGCTTTGTCAACGGCAGGATTAGAGAGCGGATGTATGCCGAAAAGAGCAGATGCGGCCGAATGGAAAAGTATGCGATACCCGGGAAACCGGGGAAGATAAGGGGAGTAAATGCGTATGGCGGAATCGGATAAGGAGCAAAATCAAGTACAGCAGGAACCGGTTAAGGAACAGGCGCAGTATACGCCTTCCGTACAACCGGAATTTATGCGGGAAAAAATCAAACAGAAGCCGGTCAATAAGAAAAAGCT
This sequence comes from Lachnospiraceae bacterium UBA7202, assembly GCA_002490705.1. Lineage (GTDB taxonomy): Bacteria > Bacillota > Clostridia > Lachnospirales > Lachnospiraceae > UBA3282. Next base: position 12,893 of record DKUO01000033.1, on the reverse strand, counting down.
GTTGCGCCGAACCGTGATCACGGCAGTGATGGCGGTGGTGTTTGGATTGGTGGCCTGCGTGACGTTTCTGATATTGGAGCCGGTGATCAGCAATCGCCTCTATCCTGAGGAAGGGCCGAAGGAGATCGAGTTTCCCGAGGAAACTGTGACAGAGGAAATGAAACCGGAAGATATGCTGGTCAACGAGGAAGATATGGAAGATGCCATTGAGGCCGTCGAGACAGAGCTGGTGGATGAGCAGATCGAGGAGCAGCTGGAAGAAATTCTCTCTCAAGTGGAGTTCCATCTGGAGGATTATCAGGCGCTCTATGATGAGATGAGGACATTGACGGCGGATAAGGGGCGCGCCATAGTCACGGTGGCGGGTGTTACCTCTGATGTGGACTGGTTTAACAATATTTATGAAAATGTGGCTTCGGCTTCCGGCGTGATCGTGGCAAATAACGACAAGTCCATGTTGATCCTTGTCAGCGCGGGGAACTTAAACGGCGCTGACAGCATAGAGGTGACTTTTTGCGATCAGACGCAGGCGGAAGCGGAGCTTGTGCAGAAGGATGCAAATACGGGACTTGCCATTTTGTCCGTGCCTCTTTCTTCGATTGGAGAGAAAACCATGGAGGAGATTGCCATTGCGGAACTGGGCAGCTCCAACAGCTCCAATCTGCTGGGAACGCCTGTGATAGCGCTGGGAAGTCCGCTGGGAACCAGCGGGTCAGTCAGCTACGGTATGGTGACCTCCACGGGGACGATCATTGATCTGCCCGACGCGGCCTATAAACGGATCACTACAGATATCTACGGAAGCCGCAATGCGACGGGTGTGTTGATTAACCTGAAGGGTATGGTGATCGGTATCATAGACAATGTCAATACAGGGAATGACATGAGCAACCTTCTCACGGCCTATGGCGTCACAGAGCTTAAGCGAACCATTGAGCAGATGTCTAATGATAAAGAGCGGGCGTATTTGGGCGTACACGGGGCGGATGTGCCGAAGGAGGCCATAGAGGATACGCAGATTGACACCCCTGCTGGAACGTATATCAGAGAAATAGAGATTGACTCCCCGGCGATGGAAGCGGGCATTCAGAGCGGCGATGTGGTGACTAAGGTGGGAAATGCAGAGATCACGACGTATAATGAGCTTTTGGGAATTTTGCAGTCGGCGCAGCCGGGAGACGTACTGACGGTAACGCTGACGAGACAGGGCCACGAGATGAGTGTGGACGTGACATTGGGAAGCTGGTAAAGAGCAATGGAGGGAAAAATGAAGTATATTAAAGACTACAAAGAAGGCGACAGATTATCGGACATTTATTTATGCAAGCACAAACAGTCGGCGGTCACAAAAAACGGCAAGCCCTACGACAATGTGATTTTGCAGGATAAGACGGGCACCATTGATGCGAAAATATGGGACCCTAACAATGCGGGGATAGAAGACTTCGACTGTATGGATTACATAGAGGTATTTGGCGACGTCACCAGTTTTCAGGGTGCATTGCAGGTCAATGTGAAGCGGGTGCGCAAGTGCAGGGAGGGCGAGTACGATCCGGCGGAGTATCTTCCTGTCAGCAAATTTAAGATAGAGGATATGATGAAGGAGCTGCTTGATTTTACCGCAAGTATAAAAAATCCTTACCTTCATGAATTGCTGGAGGCCTTTTTTGTAAAAGATGAAACGTTTGTCAAAGCATTTCGGCAGTCCTCTGCTGCTAAGACGGTGCATCATGGATTTGTGGGAGGCTTGTTACAGCATACGCTGGCGGTGACAAAACTTTGCGATTATTTCTGCACACAATATCCGGTTTTAAACAGGGATCTGCTTCTCACTGCGGCGATCTGCCATGATATCGGCAAGACGAAGGAATTATCGCTCTTTCCGCAGAACGATTATACGGACGACGGGCAGTTCCTCGGACATATCGTGATCGGAAGCGAAATGATAGGGGAGAAGATTCGGGCGATAGACGGATTTCCGGCGCTTCTTGCCAACGAGTTGAAGCATTGTATTCTGTCCCACCATGGGGAATTTGAATTCGGTTCGCCTAAAAAGCCCGCGATCGTGGAGGCGGTGGCTTTGAACTTCGCTGATAACATTGACGCTAAGATGGAGACCTTTGCGGAGATTTTGGAGAGCAGTACAGAGACCGGATGGCTTGGCTATAACAGGCTGTTTGAATCCAATCTGCGGGGGACGAAGGTGGAGTAGCGTGGGAGTGATTTATGGAACAGAGAAACTTTAAAAAGAATGATATCGTGTCTGTCGTAATAGAAGATATCGGAAATGACGGCGAGGGCATCGGCAAGGCGGACGGCTATACGCTTTTTGTAAAGGATGCAGTCATTGGCGATACGGTGAAAGTGCGGATTACGAAGTGTAAGAAAAATTATGGTTACGGGAGAGTTGAGAAGGTGGTGACACCTTCTCCTTTTCGTGTGATTCCAAGGTGCCCTTTTTACAGACAGTGCGGCGGCTGTCAAATTCAGGCCATGCAGTATGAGAGGCAGCTTGCCTACAAGCAGGATAAGGTGCGGGAGAATCTTTTGCGGATCGGCGGCTTTTCTCCTGAAAAAATCGACGCGGTTATGGAACCGATTGTGGGGATGGAGGAGCCGTGGCATTACCGCAACAAGGCGCAGTTTCCTATCGGGTATGACAGGGAGGGCAATCTGGTTGCCGGATTTTATGCGGGCAGAACCCATGATATCATTGCCAATACCGATTGTTTGCTCGGCCCTGCGGAAAACAAGGTTATTTTGGAGGCCGTTCTTTCTTATATGCGGGAGAACCGCGTGAGCGCATACCGGGAATCCGCAGGTGAGGGACTGGTGCGTCATGTGCTGATCCGCACAGGATTTTCTTCCGGGGAAATCATGATTTGTCTGGTGATTAACGGGAAAAAGATGCCGGCGGAGGAGAAGCTGGTGGAGAAGCTGACGGGGGTGCGGTTAGCGGGAAAAAGAATTGTCAGTATTTGTGCCAGTATCAATACGGAAAAAACGAATGTGATTATGGGAAAGGAAATACGGGTACTCTGGGGAAAAGATTGTATCGAAGACAGTCTCGGTGTTTCGGGATCGACAGAGCGGATTGCCTTTTCCATATCTCCATTATCCTTTTATCAGGTCAATCCCTGCCAGACGGAAAAGCTATACGGATTGGCGCTTCAATATGCGGAGCTGACAGGGAAAGAGACGGTCTGCGATCTCTACTGCGGGATCGGAACGATTTCGCTTTTTATGGCAAAGCGGGCGGGGAAGGTTTACGGCGTGGAGATTGTGCCGCAGGCCATAGAGGATGCCAGAGAAAATGCCCGCAGAAATCAGATCGCAAATGCGGAATTTTATGTGGGGAAGGCGGAGGAGGTTTTGCCGGCGCTTTACGAAAGAGAGAGCCTTCGCCCAGATGTGATCGTAGTTGATCCGCCCCGCAAAGGCTGCGACGAAACATGTCTTAATACAATGATTGCGATGCGGCCGAAACGGATTGTGTATGTAAGCTGCGATCCGGCTACGCTGGCAAGGGATTTAAAAGTATTATGTCTGGGTGGGTATGAGATCAGGAAGGTAAGGGCGGTGGACCAGTTTGGGCATACCTGTCATACAGAATGTGTCTGCCAGCTTGTGAGGAAAACGATAGACAGTGCCGTGCGGGAAAATAATGTGAAGGAAGAAGCTTTAGAAGCAGAAAGAAGGAAAAGAAAGATCAATTACCGCGAAGAGGAAATACCTGATTGTGGGTGTATTTATGGCTGATATAAAGCTGAAATCGTAAAGCACTTTATAAAGCCGGTAATGCCGCCGACAGCGATAAGTCAGGATTTGAATAGGAGAAACATATGATACAAAAAGTAAATTTGAAAGAAAGTGTAAATGCGGTTGATGATCTATTCCTCTATAAGAGGGTGGGTACATTGAACAACCATATGTTAAATGTATTGCAAGCGGAACATAGAACTTTAGATTTTCATATACACGATAATTCTGATGAACTGTTCTACTGTATTGAGGGAGAATTTGATCTTGAGTTTGAGGACGGATTAACACATTTATGTGAGGGAGATTTTATAATAATTCCTAAAGGAACAAAGCATCGTCCAATATGTAACGAATTGGTCAAATGTCTGTTGATTGAAGTTGAGGGAACTCTGAATCAAGATAATACGGGTGGAACATACACAGGGTAAGCAAATATTATAGCGATAAATTCCCATTTGCTGGGAAGCTGTAGAGAACGAAAAATCAGTGTTTATAAAAGAGAAATGAGATTGAATATAATGGATATAGAAAACAGTATTATGGCTACGAAACAAGGATTTGAACATAGTTTTTCTTTGGGAGATTTTTATAATAAGCAGACACAAGATGAACATCATTTGAAAAACATTCTTGATTTTTTGCCATTGAAAGCTGATATGAAGATTTTAGACTTAGGTACGGGAAAAGGTTATTTGTCTTTTCCTATTGCTCAAAAATATCCGAACATATCAATAGTAGGATTAGATATTGTCGAAAAGGCTTTAGAAGTTAATCGTTCTATGGCAGAGAAAGAAAATATCCGAAATATTAGTTTTATAAGCTATAATGGCATTAATTTTCCATTTGCTGATAGTGAGTTTGACATGGTTATTTCAAGATATGCGTTACATCATTTTCCGGATATACAGAAAAGCATTTCCGAGGTTAGCCGAGTTATAAAGCAGGGAGGTTTCTTTTTTCTTTCAGATCCAACATCTAATATCAATGATACCAGTAGATTTGTAGACGGATATATGCAACTAAAAAAAGATGGTCACATTAAGTTTTATACGGAAGATGAATGGCTACAGATATGCGGAAAATATGGGTTGCAATTCAAAAAATCTTTTGACAGTACAATTCGGTTTCCGAGGAAAAAAGATACAGCCTTTGGATTTGATGAATTATTAAAGAAACATGATAAAAAGATTGTTGAGGGTTATGAAATTGAAGTATTGGGAAATGAAATATATATAACAGAACAGGTTAATAATATATTGTTTTGTAAACAATAATAGCCACTGGCCGGTGCTGTTGCTCGACTTTAATCTGCAATTCGTCTGCCAAGAGGGAAAACACCCTCTGAAAAACGGTCCTCTTACTGTCCGAAAACGTCAGCACCATCATTTTTTTCATGCTTATTATCTCTTTTATTTGTTGATAGAACATTTCTCTGCTTCGTTTGTTTTACTTGAGAGTAAGAAACAAGTATATTTGCTGGAAACCATGATGTCAATTTTATGCGAATAAGGAAAGAGAAATCCACTATCAACAGCAGGCGTATGGAGATTACTCTGCATGCTTTTTTTTCATGAAAAAGAGGTTTATATATGTCAAAAAACAAGAGAGCCAATAGATGCAGGAAAGTCGTTTGCACTTTATAAAGACTAGAGGCAAAATGATCTGCCTTGTGACCTGCCATGTTAGTGAGATGTGCAGAGAAACCTTGCAGGATAAGCTGAAATACATAATTGCAAAATGTACCGATATTGGCATACTTTAATTTCCCTGTATCTGTGGTTTCATTGGGACTGTGCTCTTACATACACGGGTTAGGGGCGTGGTATTTAAGGGAAAAGTAGAAAAGAACTTTTGTACCTTAAAGGAGCGGTAATGGCTGGAAGAATTTTTGAATTTTGGTAGTTTCAATAATGTGCTGTTGACTGAGAGGACAATTAGTCCTTTAACAGCGCCAACGTTTCGCAATGCTATGTGGAGGACGGGTCATACACAAAAAATTGTTTTTACGGGCACAGGAGGAGATCGTGCGGCGGTCGGCAATGTGTAAATCCGCCGTCACAAGAAAGAAAAACCAGAAGAGCAAATATTCATCGGGATATGCCCTGACAGGTATCCTGATCTGCGGGAAATGCGGGAATTCCGAAACGCTGGAGGGGCGCATTAAACAAACAGGGCGGTCATGGAAGCCACCCATCGCATTACAAGAAATGAGGGCGATTTTGTAGGCGCATTCCGGCGGGATGTTATCCGGGTGATCGGTAGTTACGGAAGGGAACAGCAGTCCGATGAATATACCGGCAGGATAAAAGTCAAAGCTGGCGGAAAACTATGACAGCGGGTGAAGGACATGGATGCTTTCCTGAGCGGAAACAGCGGCCAGATACCGGAGATAACGACCTTGTCAGACGGCTGGTTGCCAGCATCAAAGTAATCTCGGCGGACAGGATACAGATACAGTTCCAGTCCGGCATCGTCATGGAACAGGAGATTGGGAATGAGTAAAAACAACAGAAAAAAAGATGTTGTTCCTGCCGGTCTGCGGTAAGAATAAAATGCCCGTCGGGGACGGGTGTTTTATTGTTGGCACAGGCAGAGGGATGATAGAATGGAGAGGTAGAGATATGGGTTTTGTAATGGGGTTGTTGGTGAGATATGTTATTTTTACGGTTGCGATTTTTATGGTTGGTGGGATTATGGGGTATTTTTTTGACGGTTATTCCTGCCGGTTTGTGGTAAGAATAAAATGCCGACGATTCGGGCGTTTTATTGTTGGCGTAAATTTACGATAAGAGATTTCGGTTGGAGTTATATTTAAATTGTTGTATAATGTTGAAAGAGAAGAAGTTGTAAATTTATTGTTAATTTTGAGGAAAGAAAAATGGCACAGTTTAGAATAAAAACCAGTAAAAATGAAATATTATGTCCAAACGAAATGGATAAGTATGAAAAAAAGTCATTATATGATAAATGTAAAAATGAAAACGTGAAGCTTTTTTGCAACTGTAATGGGAAGTGTGAATATAAAGTTCGTAACGGAAATTGGGCGATATATCCATGTAGTCAAGGAAAGCAAGCGGATCACGAGAATTGGTGTCCGAAATCAAAAGTATACCTAAACAAACGTGATTATAATGCTGGATTTTTGATTGATGACGAGACAGGAGAGGTACAAGTGCGTTTGTCGGAACCATTGACGCACAGGGAACAAAATGAAAACGAACCGAATGAAAATGATCCAAATGAGAATGTTCCACGAAATCATGATGGGGGAGGTAGAAGATATCCTCAGCATCAGCAAGGGGAAATTACAATTTCTGCAATGATAAAAAAGATGAATATGCTTACATTTAAGCATGTTGCATTTTACAAAGGAAATAATGAGACAGTGTACCCCAAGATAGATGTAATGATTAAGAAAATGTTCTGGGCGGAAAAGAGAACAAGGATAGGAACTAAGAAAAAATGTATCGCTGATTTAAGCCGTCTAAAAGATGGTCTGGAATTTGTATATAAAGAATTGGCAGAGATACCTCCGTATAGAGTAGATGATAGAATCACGCGTTTGGTAATAAAAGAAGAGAAAGATGGTAAGGCGTTATCGGTTCCTGTTTATACACAAGAATTAATTAGAGCACTTGAGGAGTACGAAAATACATACGCGACTAATGACCTATCTAATAGAAATATTATTTTAGCAGGATTTAGAGATAAGTATGCAATGTATAGCCTACGATTTCTTTTGGTAAACGATTATGGGTTGTTTTCTGAGAGCAATTATGAAGTGCAAATGTATAATGCCATTTGTGAAATAATGAATCAAAATAGATTCAAGGAAAAAGGTGTATTCTTTTATAAGCCTTTTGAGTATGGGTATGGTGCCTATGGGGACAAATATTTGGAAGATGGCATTATAGAATTTGAAGGGACAAATAGAAAAATAGTTATAGAAGTTTATGGTAGAAATGATGAGGATTATTTGGAAAGAAAAGATATTAAGTCTCAGATACTTTCCAGGAAGGATAATATATATATTTATATTCCATGGGAGGCATATAATAATGAACCCTTACCATATAAGAGAATTTGTGCTGAAATAGAAAGGGTATTAAAGGACGTAAATTCTCAATGATTGTTTAAAGAAAGTGAGAAAAGATTAATGGAGGAGCTAGAAAGATGATTTTATCTGATAATGAAACCAAAATTGATTTACTTAATAATGAGGCGATAGCAAAGACAATAGTTTCTCTTATTAAAGACAGTAAAGAGCAGCCAATTTCTATCGGTATTCATGGGGACTGGGGAGCAGGCAAATCTAGTATTCTTGAAATGGTAGAAAATGAAGTAAAGACGTCTGCCACAGAGTCAGGTAAAAAGTATGCATGTATTCGATTTAATGGTTGGAAGCATCAAGGATTTGAAGATTCCAAAGTTGCTTTAATGAGTTCTATTATTTCAGAGCTTGAGAAAAAAGAAAAACTTGGTGCGAAGGCTGGAGAAATATTAAGAAAACTGTGGGGAAATATAAATTGGATGAGCGTAGCCAAGACTGCCGGAAAAACAGCATTGGGACTTGCTACAGGTACAGCGCCTCTTACATTACTATCTTCAACGATGGATATTTTGAAAGCAACGGTAATCACCGAAGAAGGAATTGCTGGAGCAATTGAGTCTATTGGTGGCTATTTAAAGGATGCCAACATTACGGAAGATACATCAAGTAATAAACAATTCTCTGAATTTCAGGAAAATTTTAATGAATTGTTAGAGGATGCATCTATTGAAAAACTTATTGTATTAATTGATGACTTGGATAGATGTTTACCAGATGTGGCAATCAATACACTAGAAGCAGTAAGATTGTTCATGTTTACAGAAAAAACAGCATTTGTAGTTGCAGCAGATGAAAGTATGATACGTTATGCAGTCAAAAAGCATTTTCCAGATGCAATTGACGAAAATAAATTTAATACAGGTGATGCTTTTGCAAATAGATATTTAGAAAAATTGATTCAGATTCCATTTAGAATTCCTGCATTAGGTGAGGTAGAGGCTTGTATATACATAATGCTACTTATGGTAGGCTCAGTTTTTGCTGATGAAAACCCCAATTATAAAAAGCTGAGGGAAGAAGGATTATCAAGAATTAGGAAGCCGTGGAATGTAGAAAGTCTCACAGTTGATGATGTAAAAGGGATTCTTGGAACTGATTATGAGAAGTCTGCAAATGAAGTATTGATTGCGACACAGATATGCCATTTGTTAGCGCAAAATACAGATGGAAATCCTAGGAAGATAAAACGGTTTGTAAATATGTTGCTGTTACGTTATGAGATTGCGAAGAATCGTGGGTTTGGAGACGAACTGGAACTTGCAATTTTAGCAAAGATGATGTTGGCAGAATATTATGAAACAGATTTTTATAAAGAATTACCTAATCATTTGGATTCAGAAGGAAAGTGGGGAGAAATTCCGGAAATACTTTTTGATATTAAAAAAATGGTTGAAGACAAGGAAGCAGTGGAATCAAAAGAGCGTTGGTATGATTTGAATAAGATTGGGGAATGGCTTACTACGGAACCGGAAATTATCGATAGAGACTTGAGACCATATTACTATGCTTGTAAAGAAAAAATTGATTACTTTTCAGGCAAATCTGCTCAAAATGATTTATCAGAAGTTGTTGATTTGCTTTTTAGAGATGAAATGGCGATTGTTGGTCGTATTGAGGAATTGAAAAACCTGACAAATCAAGAATCTGACCAAGTGTTTGATGTTGTTGTTCAAAAAATTATGGAAAGAGGTCAATTCGATACGAAACCGAAGGGAACAGATGGGTTAATTATATTGGTGCAGAGTAAACCTGAACTTCGGAAAAGTTTGATCAATTTTATAGATGCTATTCCGGTTTCTAAGGTTGGTGTGTGGATTTTACATGGATGGGATAAAGCTATTCCAAAGGACTGTGAAGAAAGAAAAACTTTAGATCAATATTTTGATAAACTTAAGAGTAGCGGTACATCAGTTGTTAAGGCTGCTTTGAAAAAGATGTGAGGTGATTGATAATGGGAACATCAACACATAATGGAGGACAAAAAGGAGGAACCCCGTTAGTACCATCATGGTTACAGCAACCTGATGAAAATATGCAGAATGAGACGCCTCAAGGTTTCAATGGTAATCAGATTCCACCAATAGGTAATGCAGATAGATTTACAGCTCCTCGTGGTGAGTTTACAAGGTATATAAATTCTGGTGGACGGGATAGAAGTTTAGGCCGGAAGAGTGTTTCTAATTACATAAGCAAATCTTTGGGTGGTAGTTCAAATGCAACACGAAGAATGGGAGCAGCTAGAAGCAGTACTGCGAGATTATTAAATATTGCAGGTGCATTTGCTTCAGGCGGAGCAAGGGCTGTCGAGCAATATCTTTCTATTGAAAATCTTTCTCACAAGACAGCAAGTGATGCATTTATTGCGATTACTGATTTTATTTGTCCAGATGGAGGACCACAAGATGAAGGTATTGCGAGGTCTGCGTATATTTCTGCAATAGAAGAATCACCAGAGATAGCTACAATTAAATTTGAAGATTTGACCGCTGAACAGATTATGCTAATTGTGGAACGTACTATGGCAAATGCAATATTTAGTAGAATTACAAATGATATTGGAAATAAGCTTATTTTATTGCCACAGGATAGGATTACATCGGACAGTATAATAGTTCAAATGAAAGACTTTGTTAAAGGTTCTGTATCTGATGCAGTAGCTAATCTGGACATACAGACAGGGAATATTCGGCAGGGAGATTCGCTAAGAATAGTAGATCAAGTGTATAAGGAAGCATTTGATATTATGGTAAGTGCAGGTGAAAATGAATGAATCGATATAGATTAAGAGCAAATTATGAAATTCAGAATATAGATTCAAGGAGAGAGGATGGTACAGTTATTGTTGATGTACCTATGCTTTCTGCGGATGAACTAAACTATGGATTAAACCATGTTAAGGAGAAATTGTATAAAGAAAATGTATATCCCACTGAAATTGGATTTGATATTATGTCACTGGCAACAATGGTTTATTTGGCGGATACACGAATTGAGAGAGCGGTACATGGACAAGATTCTTGGTCGAGAGAAATTGAATTAGAAATACCAGTATTAAATGTAGATTTGTGGAAAAAACAGATTTGTACAGTTGAACGTATGCTTAAATTTCTTACAGGAGATTTATGGAAAATTAAATTATCAAGTAGAACGTGGCAGTTTAGTAAGCCGGACGAAATAGGAGAAAAATCAAATAAATATGATGAAGTGTCATTATTCTCAGGAGGAATGGATAGTCTAATAAGTACTATTAATTTGATGGAGGATAGGAAAAACACCTTGCTAATAAGTCATGCTGGAGAAGCACTTACTAAAAATGCTCAAAAAAATATTGTAAATAAATTTGATGTATTATATCCAGATGTTTTACATACATGGTTAGATTTGTGGATGGTGTTTCCGCGTGATTATATTCCGGAAGGTGGTAATGATAACAATACAAGGAGTAGATCATTTCTTTTTATAGGCTATGCACTTTTTGCAATGACAGGAATGGATAATATTAATGAACTGTTGGTTCCAGAAAATGGTCTGATTGCATTGAATGTGCCATTGGATGAAACAAGAGTTGGTTCATTTAGTACAAGAACGACACATCCATTTTATCTTTCCTTGTGGAATGAGTTGCTAGAGGGATTAGGGATGAATCTGTCAGTAAAAAATCCTTATTGGAATAGAACAAAGGGAGAAATGGCAGAGGAGTGTAAAAACAAGGTTGTTCTTTATGAGACGATGAAATTATCATTTTCATGTTCATCACCAGGAAAAGCAAGATGGAAACAACTCAGTCAACAACATTGTGGTTATTGTGTTCCTTGTTTAATTAGAAGAGCTGCAATGCATAAAGCGTTTGGGAATGATGGAACAGTGTATACTGAAACGTCTATTTATGAAATGCAGAATAAAAATTCAGAAGGAATGGGAATTCAATTGCGCTCTTTCCAGTATGCCATTGATAAAATAAAACAGGATAAAAATCGTGCTTTGTTTTATATACATAAGCCAGGACCATTACCGCAAGATGATGAATATTTGCAGGAATTAGCCGACATATATGCGAGAGGTTTATTTGAAGTAGATAATTTTATACAGGATAATTTAGCTGAAGAGGGTTGCAACAATGATTTATGATGCACATTGTCATTTGGATTTAATGGACAACATGTCAGGAATTATAAAGGAGATGCAGAATTCTGATATAAGTCTATTTGCGGTTGGCACTACTCCGAAGGCGTATGATAGAGAAGTACAGTTTTGCAGAAATAACCCTCATATTAAAGTAGGGTTAGGTATGCATCCGCAATTGATTTCTAGCGGCTATGATGATATGAGACTGTTTAAAGCATTATTTGAAAGAAGCCATTATATTGGCGAAGTGGGCTTGGACTTTAGTAAAGAATATATTCAGACCAAAGAAATACAAATGCAAGCATTTCGTGATATTGTCAAGCTGTGTGAGCAGTATGGAGAAAAGGTGGTTTCTGTTCATTCTCTTAAGTCAGCCAATACAGTTATTGAAATTTTGAGAGAATACAAAACACAAAGAAGCAATAAATATATTTTTCATTGGTTTACAGGATCTATACCACAGTTGGAGAAAGTAATAGAATTAGGATGTTACTTTTCAATTAATCCAAGGATGTTAAAAACAAAATCAGGAATAGAGGTAGTAAAAACAGTGCCGATTAGTCGTATGCTGTTGGAAACAGACATACCATTTGCATTCACAGTTCATTACATAAATGAAATAGAAAAAGAGTTAAAAAGAACAGTGACAATGATATCTGATATAGTTGAATTTGACGTGACTGATATAATTTATAAGAATTCAAAGGAAGTATTTCGTTACTGAATGCTTGTAAGTTTTATCAATGGGGTGGGAAGAGTTACTTACATGATTGCTACTATAAGTGAATGTATTATCTAAAATTGTATCAATTAGAAAAATTTGCATATACTGTAATAACTGTAAAAACTGCTTGACATGAAGTTTATGGTCGGGTAAGATAAATACAGTGATCGC
>DKUO01000047.1 GCA_002490705.1 Lachnospiraceae bacterium UBA7202 | reverse complement strand
ACGCCCACAGGGATTGCGTGACGGTATTAAGGCTCTCAATGCAGAAAAATGAAAAGGAAGTGGCGCCGTTGGCAAACGTATTTACACCACTTCCCCATGCCACCCGCACAAGGCGAGTTACATGATATTATAGCACTGTTCGGCTTTGTCTTGCAAGCGGCTTGTGGACGAAAAAGAAAGGACAGGAAAGCGTAATGGATAAATTATTGAGGGCGTTTGCGGGCGAACAGCTTCAAATTATTGAAATGAATGAAACAAGAAGTCCGCAACGCAAAAAACTGATTGACGAAGGTTATAAACTCTATAATGAATTAGAGGAAAAACTAAACAGCGGGGAAAAGGAACTGTTAGAACGTCTGATAGATGTCAATTCGGAAGAAAAGAGCCTTTATGCCGAGGACAAATTTATCAGAGGTTATCGGTTGGGTGTTCTGATGACAATGGAGGTATTTGCAGGACAGGATAAATTCCTTTTCGAGGGAGGAAGAAATTCAATGTGAATTAAAATCAAATATAGTAATAGTGTTAGAGCATATAGAAACTGAAATCTATATGCTCTATTTTTTGCTGTAAAGTTTTTATTTGCTATTTGTAGAATAGCTATGTACAATAAAGTAAATAATAGAATTATGATAAAGTGTGAAAATATGATTCGGATCAAACCTGTTTCAGATTTACGAAATGAATTTCTGGATATAGAAAAAAATATAAATACAGGAGAGCCAGTATATCTTACTAAGAATGGGTATGGGACAATTGGGAGGTCTGCGGAAGAAAAATAATGGGAAGAAAGGATTGTGGCAAAATGTTTAGTCAGACAATCCGAAATGTTAGAAAAGCGTTAGAAACATAGTGCATATACATATTACGAAGAAAGAACGATGAGAATAATAACAATAAAGCGTCGGATAGCAACTAAAAATGGTTGCCTGTTTTTTTGCGGAAGATTTGATTTAGGAACTGTGGAAATGACAGAGGGGGATTTACCAAAGAAGGCGCAAGAACTTGTAATAGAGTGGATAAATCAAAATCAAAAGGAATTGCTTGAAATGTGGGATAGTCAGAATTTAAGGAAATTACCACCATTATAAGTGAAAACTTTGGTGTTACGGAGGCGTTATGATACCAAGAATAAAGAAAGTAAAGCCGTTAGATGGATATTTGCTGCATATTGTTTTCGATAACGGCAAGGAATGTATTTATGATGTTAATGAAGATATTGATACTATAAAAGGCTATGAAGATTTAAAATATATTCATGGCTTGTTTAATCAGGTACAATTAGATGCAAGCCGTACTTGTGTGTTTTGGAATGATTATATAGATTTGCCAAGTGATATATTATATGAATATGGAACAGAAAAAGGTATTGTGAATGAGTGATTTGTTATCCTATAAAAATTATAATGGTACGGTGGAATATTCAAGAGAAGACAATTATGGTTCGAGTATAGTTAGAAAAACAAAGAAAATAAGGCTAAAAGAAAACACCGGATTCTTCATGAACCCGGTGTTTTCAGTCGAAGCGACAGGATTTGAACCTGCGACCTCTGCGTCCCGAACGCAGCGCTCTACCAAACTGAGCCACGCTTCGATTTGTGAACAATTAAGATAATACAACATTTCTAATGGTATTGTCAATGTTTCTGGGAGAATTTATAATAAATAAAACGAATAATCTATCCTGTTTGTGTGCCTCGGAAAAAACTTTGGAGTGGAAACAAAAATGAAGCGAAAATCAGTCGTTTCTGTGATATTTTTATTATTGCTCACCGGAATGGTTTACTTAGCCCGTGATATTGGCAGTAGTCCCGGAAAAAGCGTAGTAAACCAAAAAGAATGGTGGGATGAAAAACTTGGAGATGCCTGGAATGTCTGGCTGGATGAATGCAGGGATGAGAAGGAGAAAGAAATGTTTCTTTCCGCATTTGCAGAGCTTGAAGACAAGATGATTGACGGAAGCTATTTGGATATTTCCACATTCCAGGAAGAAAATGCGGAACTGTCATTTATCTCATACGAGCGCATGGATACAAGATACATACACATTGAAGGATATATAGAAAAATGGGACAGGGACGGTTGTGAAATTTTTTTTCCGGTAGAAATTCTGATCGTGGCAGATAAGAGTGGCACTTATGAGGTATACAATGATTTGTCTAAACGGAGGCTGGCAGGATTTTTACAGGATGAAGATATTAATTTTAGACTGTATGGCTATTCCGGCAGAGAGCATGGCGATATCGTGGATCCGCTTTTTATAAAGTACGATGATTATACAAGGATAGATGATTTCTGGGAGAAGTTTAAGCGCGTATGTATTCATATAGATGAATGGCAGAAAGAGAAAGGGATATGTTTAAATCAAACAGCGCGTATTGGAGAGACAGCCTACATAGGTGATGAAAATCTGGCTATGAATTATCGGGAAATGACGCTTGATTTCTCAAAGCTTGCAGAGGATGAAAATGAATTTGCAAGGCTGAAAAAGATGGTGCAGGACGAACGAACCGCGCTTGTAAAACAAATGGAGGAGAAAGAGGAAAAAGACACCGGGCAGGAAGTGATTATTTCAGCGTACTGGCATATCTGTGAACCCGGAGATACCTTGTGGAAAATCTCGGAAACTTATTACGGAAGCGCGGATAAGATACAGTTGATTTGTGAAGATCCTCACAACCAAATTACAAATGCAGATTTGATTTATAGCGGGCAGTGGATTTATATACCGGGAGAGTAGAATGGACAGACATGCACTTAAAATTCCATGTAATGCAATGCCTTTTATCTGTGAAGCAGATTACAGCGTTACAAGGGGCAGAATGATTCATGCAGACCGGACAGCGCCTTTTCATGTGGCGATCTATCTGCTGCAAGGTTCTATGGAGATTATAGAGGACGGTGTGCGCTATGAGCTTCTTCCTCACCGGCTCTTTTTCCTAAAAAGCGGTGTGCATCATTGGGGTGAAAAACCCTTTGAGGAAGGGTCCGCTTGGTATTATGCCCATTTTTATTGCAAGGAGCCGGAGACATGGATGGAGGAGCTTCCTGAGAATGTTTATTATGATACGAAGGTTTCCCTGAACCCATCGGACAATGAGAAGTATATTACAGCGCCCAAATTGACGGACTGCGAGGGGAACAGCCGGGTACAGGGATATTTCCAGAGACTGCTGGAGGCTCATGTGCACGGGAATATCCCGCAGGCGTCGGTTGAACTGTGGCGCATTTTTTTGGAATGTAGGAAGAATGCGTCTGAGGACTATGTGGGGAATACTTATGTCCGAAAATTGCAGGAATATATCCAAGGACATTATATAGAAGGGTTTGACGCATCGGATGTGGAAGCGGCCTGCGGTTTATCCTATAAGTATGCGGGAACGCTTTTTAAGGAGGCTGTGGGAGAGACGATTCGTGAGTACCAGCGGACGCTGCGGATCCGCAGGGCGAAACAGCTTTTGACGGAGACAGACAGGCCGGTCACGGAGATTGCGCAGCTTTGCGGGTTTTCGGATGTGTTTTATTTTAGTAAGGTATTTCGCGCACAGCAGGGCAGCGCTCCCAGCGAATATCGCAGGGCTTACATACCGGGCATCTGATTTTACAGGGGGAAATCGGAAAATAATACAAATAAAACGGAAAACAATCCATTTTACAGAAGGATATTTCAGAATATAATACATGTATAGTGACACGAGGAAATAGGGCGGCGAATCAGACATGCCGCCTGCATTTCGGACGATGTATACTGACATGGAGGGTGAAGCGATGGGAGATTTAAGACTAGTCAAAGATTTTCAGGTGGGAGAGGGGTTTTTCGGAAGGTATGAAAAGCTGGTGCAGGAGGTAGTGCTTCCTTATCAGGAGCGGGCCTTAAACGACCAAATTGAGGGTGCGGAAAAGAGCCATTGTATCGAAAATTTCCGTATGGCGGCTGAAAAGCTTAAGACAGGGCATTGCGACGGCGAATTTTACGGGATGGTTTTTCAGGACAGCGACGTGGCCAAATGGCTGGAGGGCGCGGCCTACTCTCTGGCGCAGAATCCCGATGAGGATCTGGAAAAGCGCTGTGATGAGATCATAGAACTGATCGGGGCGGCACAGCAGAAGGACGGGTATCTCAATACGTATTTTACTGTAAAAGAGCCGGATAAACGGTGGACAAATCTTCATGAGGCCCATGAGCTTTACTGTGCGGGTCATATGATCGAGGCGGCGGTGGCCTATGCAGAATGTACGGGTAAGGGAAGGCTTTTAGAGATCATGTGTGATATGGCCGATCACATTTACCGGCATTTTATTGAAGAGGGGGCGGAAGGGTATCCGGGCCACCCGGAGATTGAGCTTGCGCTGATGCGGCTGTACCGCAGTACGAAGGAAGAGAGATATAAGGAGCTGGCGCTGCATTTTATCAATGTGCGCGGGGTTGATCCTGATTATTATAAGAAGGAAATGGAAAAGAATCCCTGGCGTGTCTGGGGAAATAATCCCGACGACAAAGAGTATGCCCAGAATTATGCGCCGGTGCGGCAGCAGGACAAGGCGGTGGGGCATGCTGTCAGGGCGGTTTACCTCTATACAGGAATGGCGGATGCGGCCATGGAGACAGGGGATACAGAGCTTGCAAACGCCTGTAAGACGCTTTGGGACAATATCACACAGCACAGAATGTATGTGACGGGCGCCATCGGTTCCGCTTACGAGGGGGAGGCTTTCACGAAGGACGACCATCTGCCCAACGATACGGCTTATGCGGAGACCTGTGCGGCGATCGGTTTGATTTTCTTTTCCAATAAAATGTTGTATCTGGCTCATGAGGGTAAGTACGCAGACGTGGTGGAGCGGGCACTGTACAATTGCGTGCTGGCGGGGATGCAGCTGGACGGCACGAAGTTTTTCTATGTGAATCCGCTGGAAGCGCTGCCGGGAATCTCGGGAGAGGCGCAGACTCATAAACACGCCCTGCCTGTACGGCCCAAGTGGTTTGCCTGTGCCTGCTGCCCGCCCAATGTGGCGAGGCTTTTGGGGTCTTTAGCGGAGTATACGTGGCATGTGATACCGGGGACATTGTTCTCCAACCTGTTTGTGGCAGGTACTCTTGACGTGAGCGACCGTTTTGGCGGCAGGGTGGTTTTGAAAACGGATTACCCTTATGACAACAAATTGGAATACCGTTTTGTACCGCAGGAGGGAAGAGAAATGATGGAAGTACCTCTGGCAATTCGGATTCCGGCATGGAGCAAAGAGACTAAGATCTGCCTGAATGGAAAAACGGCGGATTGCGAGATCCGCGACGGCTATGCTTATATGAGGGGCGCCTATACGGCGGAGGATGTGATCACGGTAGAATTTGATATGGCGGTAAGGCGCGTGTATACGAGCAACCGGGTTTCTGCGAATACGGGAAGAACAGCTTTACAGAGAGGACCGCTCATTTACTGTGCGGAGGGCGTGGACAATGAGAACGACGTTCTTTCCCTTTCCCTGAAGAGGGACGGCGAGGTGAAGGTCAGCGAATATTTGGCGGATGAGCTGTTTGGAATCAAAAAGCTGTATGCGGAAGGCTGGCGGGAGACGGTGAATGAGGAGCTCTACAGCTTCAAGAGACAGGAGGCGAAGCCCTGTACCATAACGTTTGTTCCCTATTATACATGGGGAAACCGGGGACTTAACCAGATGCGCGTCTGGATTCCGGAGAGGGATTAGTAGGAAAGATAGAAAAATTACTCCAAATAAAGTATAAAAAGGGAATTGTATCCGGAAAGATTTGCCGTTATACTTAATTGCATATGGAGATCCGAATGGAGGAGCGGTATGTCCATATGGACATGCCGCTTTTTTCTTGAGAAAAGAGAGAAAACAGGGAGGGTAAGAGCTATGCTGAAAAAGAGCGACCAGAGCAATGAAAAGAAACGGGAGAAAGAGATTGATAAATTGGTGAAAAAGCTGACTCTTGATGAAAAAATCACCATGATTCACGGGGCTTCCCTCTTTCGCTCCGGTGCGGTAGAGCGGCTGGGAATTCCGGCGATTGAGACTTCGGACGGGCCTATGGGGGTGCGCGCGGAATTTATGGATGACAGGTGGATTCCTGCGGGAAATCAGGATGATATGGTATCTTATCTGCCCAGCAACAGCGCGCTCGCATCCACCTGGAATACAGAGCTTGCCCACGATATGGGATATGTATTGGGAGCGGAGGCCAGAGGGCGGGGTAAGGATGTGATTCTTGCGCCCGGTATCAATATCAAGCGCGATCCCCGGTGCGGCAGGAATTTTGAATATATGACCGAAGACCCGCAGCTTGCGGCGGCGCTTGTTGTGCCTTTTGTGAAGGGCGTACAGGAAAACGATGTGGCTGCTTGTGTGAAGCATTTTGCGGCGAACATGCAGGAGACGGATCGGTTGATGGTGGACGAGCAGATTGATGAACGGACGCTCTACGAGCTGTATCTGCCCGCTTTCAAGGCGGCGGTGCAGGAGGCGGGAGCCTATTCGATCATGGGCGCCTACAATAAAATAAACGGTTTCCACTGCTGTGAAAACAGGAGACTGTTAGATGGGATACTGCGGGAAGAGTGGGGCTTTGACGGTGCGGTGATCAGCGATTGGGGCGGCGTACATAAGACGAAAGAAGCGGCGGAGTGCTCTTTGGATCTGGAAATGTCCGTTTTTCCTGATTTTGATGAGTATAAACTGGCGAATCCCCTGAAAGAATTGATACAGAAGGGTGAGGTGTCCGAGGAGATGGTGGATGCAAAGGTGAAAAATCTCTTGCGCCTGATGTACCGCTTGAAGATGATCGGACCGAAGAAGGGTGAGCGAAAAGCCGGCGCTTACAATGCGCCGAAGCATCGGGAAATGATTCTTAAGACGGCACGAGAATCCATGATTTTGTTAAAGAATGAAAAGCAGGCGCTGCCTCTGGACGCCAAGAAGATAAAGAAACTGGTAGTGATCGGCGCAAACGCAGCTAAGGTTCATTCAAACGGCGGCGGCAGTGCGGAGATCAAGGCGCTGTACGAGATTTGCCCGCTGGCGGGACTTAAGATGTATCTGGGCGGTAATACCGAAGTCAAATATGTGAAAGGGTATTATGTGCCGGAGGAGATACAGACCGAGGAAAACTGGCAGGCCACCAGCGTAGACGAGGAGGAAGGGCTGGCAGTGGGACAGGCTGTCCGAATGGATGAGGACGGAGAACACGAGAGGCACCGGCAGGGTGAAGAGGAACGCCTGGCTAAGATGGAGAAAGAAAAAGCGGAGGTTCATCAGAAAAACGAGAAGCTCTTTGCAGAAGCCATCGAAGCCGCAAAGGATGCGGACGCCGTTATCTTCGTGGGAGGCATGAATCATGTGATCGAGTGTGAGGGCTATGACCGTTCCGACATGAAGCTTCCCTATGAGCAGGATATTTTAATAGAAGAACTGTTGAAGGTCAGAAAAGATATGATACTGACTTTCGTGGGGGGATCTCCCGTGGAAATGCCCTGGCGGGATCAGGCCCGGGCGATTCTGTGGAGCTATTATGCGGGCATGGAAACAGGAAATGCCTTTGCAGAGATTATTTTCGGCAAGGTGAATCCTTCCGGTAAGCTGGCGGAGACATTTCCAGCAAAATATGAAGACTGCGTGACGGCAAAGAACGGACAGTTCGGCCTTTGGGGAAAGGTTTCGCTGGAGGAGGGACTGTACTGTGGCTACCGCTACTTCGACAGACAGCGGATCGCGCCTGCTTTCTGCTTCGGGCATGGATTGTCCTATACGAATTTTGATTACAGCGGACTTACCTTAAAGGCGGAAAAAGGCAAAAACGTCAAGTTGACTTTTTTGGTCAAAAATATCGGGAAATGTGCGGGAGCGGAGACGGTGCAGATCTATATTGCGCCCATTGCCGCAAAGACAGACCGGCCGGATAAGGAGTTAAAGGCATTTGCAAAGGTGTCCCTTGGCGCGGGACGCTCTAAGAAGGTGAGCCTGACTTTGAAACAGAAGGATTTCGCGTATTTTGACGAACAACTGCACAAATTTATTGCAGATGCGGGAGACTATGAGATTCTGGTGGGTGCATCCAGTGAAGATATCCGCCTGCGCGGGATAGCCACATTATCATAATACGTGTAAAACTCACGCGGAGAATGACCGAATATTTTTTTATTCCCTCGTGCATGCTAGATACAGAACAGGTTTTGCTGTGGGCAGAGCCTGTCTGAAAATGCAGGAAAGGGATGAAAAAATGGATTATAATACGTTACCTGTCGGCCTTGGGCTGGCATTTGCAACCAACCGGGCGGCCATGGACCGTTTTGTGGATATGACCGATGAAGAGAAAAAGGAGTTTGTGGAGAGAAGCCGCGGCGTGATGTCCAAAAAGGAGATGGACAGTCTGGTGAGCTCTCTCGCCGAGGATGAAGAACCGGATCTTCACCTTGAAGATGTAAATCAGGTTTTTAAAGGCCCCAGCATCGGATAGACCGTGGCCGTAATGGCAAATGGGGATTGTATGGAGGACACCCTTGAAGATACAGCTGCCAGATAAAGTGCAAAATATCATAGATACTCTGGAAAAGGCGGGCTATGAGGCGTACGCGGTGGGCGGCTGTGTCCGGGATTCCGTTTTAGGCAGGACGCCGGATGATTGGGATATCACCACTTCGGCAAAGCCGGAAGAATGCAAAAACCTCTTCCCAAGAACAGTGGATACGGGGATCAAACACGGAACCGTGACCGTGCTCTTGGGAGGAGAAGGCTTTGAAGTGACGACTTATCGTATTGACGGCGTTTATGAGGACGGCAGGCATCCCAGTGAGGTAACCTTTACGGCAAGTTTGAAGGAGGATCTGCGGCGCCGTGATTTTACCATCAATGCGATGGCTTACAATGAGCGCAGCGGTCTTGTTGACATTTATGGGGGAATGCAGGACATAGAGGATCAGGTGATCCGCTGCGTGGGAAACGCAGAGGAAAGGTTTGAGGAGGATGCGCTGCGTATGCTGCGGGCAGTGCGTTTCTCTGCCCAGCTCGGTTATCGGATTGACGAGGATACCGGGGCGGCGATTAAGGCCATGGCTGTGAATTTGCAGAAGATCAGCGCGGAGCGGATTCAGGTGGAATTGGTCAAGTTGGCGACCTCGCCTCACCCGGATTATCTGCGGAAAGCGTATGAGCTTGGTATTACGGCGCAGATTCTGCCGGAATTTGACCTGTGTATGGAGACGCCCCAGAGACATAAACATCACTGCTATAATGTGGGAGAACATATTTTACATTCCATGCTGGGGGTAAAACCTGATAAGGTTTTGCGGCTGGGTATGCTTTTCCATGATATCGGCAAGCCCCAGACATTGACCGTCGATGCGGACGGGACAACCCATAATAAAAAGCATCCTTTTGAGGGGGAAAAGATTACCCGAAAAGTTATGCGGCGTTTAAAGTTTGACAATGATACCACCGACAAGGTGACCAAACTGGTGCTGTACCACGATTACGACATTGCGCCCACTGAGGCCGGCGTCAGGCGGGCCGTCAACCGGATCGGGGAAGATATTTTTCCTATGATTTTTGAGGTGCGGCGCGCGGATATCGAGGCCCAGAGCAATTATATGCGGGAAGAAAAGCTGGAAAAGGTGGCCTACATAGAAAAACTTTATCAGGAAATTTTAAACCGCAGGGATGCGGTTACCTTAAAGGATTTGGCAATTTCGGGGAGCGACCTGATTGCGGAAGGAATGTCCCCCGGCAGACAGATCGGCGAAACGCTGGCCGCACTTTTGGACAAAGTGTTGGAGGATCCCGGCTTAAACACAAGAGAAATTCTTCTCAAGTTATCCAAAGAATTGTAATGAAAAGCCCCTGCTGTTCATAAGATGTAACAGTCAGAGTCAGGCAGGGGGTATTTTCGTGAACGACAGAGCTGTCAGTTTGCTGGAACAGTATGAGGTAGAGGTGCGCCGTACTTGGAAAGGCCGTGGGGCGATTCTTTGTGAATCGGATCGGGGTCTGCTCATCATAAAGGAATACGGAGGCCCGGTGGAGAAAATCCGCTTTCAGGAATATCTGCTTAATCATATCCGCGAAAGCGGGGTGGTTTATGCAGAAACGCTCCTCCGGACCAAGGAGGATGAACTGATTGTCCGCGATCAGGATAGGACGGCCTATATTGTAAAAACCTACTGTGAGGGAAGAGAGTGCGACCACCGGGATACGCAGGAATGCCGTCGGGCGGTGGAGACGCTTGCACGTCTTCATGCAGTCTGCGATTTTTCAGGCAATGATATTTTGAAGGAACAGCCTGTTTTTCATGTGGAAAAGGAGTATGAAAAGCACAATCGTGAATTGAAAAAGGTACGGAAATTTTTAAGGGAAAAAAGTCAGAAAACGGATTTTGAGATCTATTTAATGAAACATTATGACTATTTTATGGATATTGCCTTGCAAATTACAGGGGAATTGAGTTATTATGCCTATGGGGAGGATTCTTCCGCGCCCTCTGTTGTATGTCATGGCGACTACCAGTACCATAATATCATACAGACCGAAAAGGGCAGTATGCTTATCAACTTTGAAAAGTGTATCAGGGATTATCCGGTCAGGGATCTGTATTTGTTTATGCGTAAGCTCCTGGAAAAAAATAACTGGTCGCAGACGCTTGGAGATATGCTGCTTACGGGGTATAATGAAATCAAACCGTTAAGCGACCGGGATTACCGGCAGTTATATTTCCGCTTTGCCTATCCGGAAAAATTTTGGAAGATTGTAAATTTCTATTATAATAGCGGGAAGGCTTGGATACCCGGACGAAATATGGAAAAGATAGAGAAGCTATTTGCGCAGGAGGGAGAGAAACAGCTCTTTTTGAAAAGTGTGTTTCCGTCCTGCGGCGTGTAAAGGGAATGGGGCTTGTTTGAAAAGACAAACTCCAGAATGGAGAAAGAATGATTAAAATGCACAGAAGAATTTCAGAAGCGGTCATTGTGTTAACCATGTCAGTGCTTTTTTTAACAGGTTGTACTTCGGAGGCGAGCAGCATAAGCTCGGCTAAGAATAAGACTGAAGGCGCAGATGTGGTTGACACGGGCTTTACCATGTCCACAGTGGGCAGCTATGATTCTGCAGATACGGCGGTAGTGCTTTCCACGGACGAGGCAAATAAGGCTGTGACTTTCATCAATATGGAGACAGGGAAGCAGTACACCCTCTATTATGACGGGACAACCTATGTGAAGGATAAGCATGACGGGCCTATGACGATTTCTCAGATTGAGCCGGGGGATGTGGTTGACGTTACCTTCCTTAAGGGTAAGAAAAAGCTGGCCAGCATTAAGCTGTCCCCGGACGCCTGGGTGTATGATGATGTTTACAATTATGATCTGGCAGGCGCGAACAGAACGGCCAGCATTGGATCACAATCCTATTCCCTGCCGGAGAGTGTGGTAGTTTTATCGGAAGGACGGCGTGTGGATAAGGCGGAAGTGGTATCTCAGGATGTGGTTACCATTTCTGGGATAGAGCATAAGATTTACAGTATTAACGTGGACAAAGGCCACGGCTATTTGAGTTTAAAAAATGAGCAGCCGCTTCTCGGCGGTTGGATCGAGGTGGGAAACAACACGATCCGCCAGATTACGGAGGACATGCTTTTAGTAGTGCCGGAGGGAACCTATCAGGTAGTACTTAATAACAACGGAATCGGTTGTGTAAAGGATGTTACGATAGAGCGGGATAAAGAGGTTGTGCTGGATGTAGATGATATCGAAATCCCGGAAGACGCAACGGGAAAAATTCTTTTCAGTGTTACGCCGGAGAATGCAACCGTCAGCGTGGATGGGAAGCCGGTGGATATCAGCAAGGTGGTGGAGCTGTCCTACGGCATTCACCGTGTGGAGGCGTCGGCGAGCGGTTATGATACGCTGACAAAACACATTCAGGTCGGATCGGAATATGCGACGATTTCCTTTAAGTTAGAGGAAACCCGTAAGGAAGACGATTCTGTCAGCGGAAATTCTATCACGCGTGATCCCTGGAAGGACAGTGAAGAGCCGGAAGAAGATAACAGTGTCGATGTGATTGAAACGACGAAGCCGGAGTCTGTCAGCGATAATGCGCTGAGAAGTTCCAAGAACGGTACGGTAGAGATTCATGTGAAAGATTGGACTACCGGTGCGGAATTGCAGGGGGTAACGGTACAGCTGGAGGTAAAGGACTCCAATAAGAAGGTTCTTAGCGGCTATCCTAAGAAAAAAACTTCGCCCTGCAGCTTTTCTAAGAGCAAGGATTCGCATACTTATCAATTTACTTTAAGTATGGATGGTTATGAGACGAAAACTTTTGAGCCTGATTTGGAGGAGTACCAGAAGGACGAGACGCTTTACTTTATGATAAAGAAGGAGGAGTCTTCTTCGTCGACAAATAATAATAATACAAATACCAATACAAGAATTTCTACGAATGTGATCAGTGCGGTAGCGCAGGCAAGCTGCGTTTTGACGAATGGATCAGATGCAAATGCAGATGATGTTTATGTTCATTCTGCAAGCAATTTGGGAAATCTTTGGAGTTTAGGAAAGGATAAGATAATTAAGTCTGTAAAAGATGCGGTACAAAAAGTAGTTGGAACTCAGGAAATCGGGAGCTACGAATTTTATTTTAAGAGCGAAAATGAAAGTTTGAAAGATGTAGTCGCGATGGCGAGTGGAGATTATGAGGCAACGGCGTCGATTACTATAAGTAGGAGTGGGTATAGAGAGGAGACTATTCCCGTTAGAATTACGATTAAACAGAAGGCGGATTCCCACACCCATAACTTGATCCAGATACCCGCGCAACCCGCCACCTGCACGGAGGACGGAAATGAAGCATATTATATCTGTGACGGAGACGACGGCTGTGGGAAGTACTTCTCGGATGAGGCAGGGACACAGGAGATTACGGATACGAACAGTGTAGTAATCTCTAAGACAGGACATGACTATGATGAGACCGCATGGGGCTACATAGGGGAGGATGGACACGCCCATAAATGTAAAAACTGCGATGCGCATGATAAACCTGAGGAACACATACCGGGAGCGGAGGCAACGGAGACGACACCCCAGATTTGTACGGAGTGCAGGTACGAGATTGCACCGGCGACGGAAGGAGACCACAGCCACGAGTATGGGGAATGGCAGCATGACAATACCCAGCATTGGAAGGTCTGTATCTGTGGCGATGAGGCCGAAAAGGGCGACCACGAATTTGGAGATTGGGTAATAGACAAAGCAGCGACAGAGACCGAGGAGGGGACAAAGCATAGAGAATGTCATGTCTGCCAATATAGGGAAAAAGAAACCATTCCGAAGCTATCGGTTGATCCGACGCCAACAAATTCGGAAAATGTAGAAACGGCAACATTTTCAATGACTCAGAATGCCCACCCAATCCGAAACTTTTTCTCGTCATTATTTAAATAATAAAATATTACATAACTATCAAACGGCGCCCTTGCAAACAGGGCGCTGTGTTATTTGTGTGATAGATTGAGGGAGTTTACTTTTGGGAAATCCCTTGCGGTTTTATAAAAAATATAATACGATAGAAAAAACATGTTCGGTAAAGGTATTTGCTGAATTAGAAAATATATTGTCTTATGTTATGTGTAATGAGGAGAGATTAAGGTTTATGAATGATCAAATACAGGAAATGACAGAATACATAAAGTTTTGGATAAAATTTTCCCAAAAATCAGAAGAAATTATGCACGAGTATAATAATTTGTCTGATGTAAATAAAAGGAAGGCAAGCGCAGAAGCACAACGCATCTTTATGGCGCAGGGAGTTGCCGGAGTTATGGAATATGGCAGAAATATGGTATTATAAAATATATATAAACAATAAGAACGGTGAAAAACATGATAAGTTATGCGCCTCTATGGGAAACGATGAAACAAAAAAAATCACAACATATGCGCTTATAAACAGATATGGGTTTGATGCATATACTCTAAATGATTTAAAATATAATAAAAACGAACTTATAATATGAGGATATTTCAGATGTTTAACAATCGAGAAAAAAATAAAGAAACAAGTGACTATTTAGAAATTTTGAATAAAATGCTTGAATTGGAAAAAGAGAAGAAAAAGACAAATCCATTAAAAATAACAATTTGTGTTGTTGGTGGAATAGGATGTGTTATGTTCATCGCTATTTTATGTTATTCCATTATGAAAAGTGAGTTTTCACTGGATAGCATTTTATCCACGTTATTAGCTTTTTTTTCTATATTTATATCAATCTTTTTTTACTTTAAGGCAGACGAAACGAGTACAAACTTTTATAATTCGTCATATGAATTTATGAAAGATATTTCAGTTACGTTAGGAAAGATAGAAGAAAGATTTGGAGAAAAGCTAAATAGTCTTAATGACAAAGTATCTCATTTAGATAGAATTAGTAATGAAACTAGCGAGGAAATTAAAGATAAAAAAGATGATAAAGATAGTATTATAAATGATTTGATGGATAAGGCAAATTTAAATGAAGAAGAGAAAAATAAGTATAGAAAAGAGTTGGCTGAAAAAGAAGCAGAAATAGAAATGCTGAGAAGCCATAAATATAGGGCAGAGCGTGAGGCAAGAAGATTAAGAAATCAAATTGTTAGAATCCAAGATGAAAAAGATGACTTGCCGCTTCCCTCAAGAGATTTACTTGAGGATTTATTGCGCACACATGACACATCTGATATTACAATAAAAGGAATGTATAAGCTACAAAGGCTTGGTATTATAGATGCTGATGGTAGAATAAATGAGCAGTCTATTATAAATTTTTTGGATGAGCATTATTCATAAATAGTGGTAACATTTTGGCTACGGAAAATAGACAGGTGATAATAAATGATGTAATGGAAGTAAAAATGGATGTGTATTTGCATAAAGATTAAGCAGAAATAGTTAAGAAAAACGAAGAACATGCCGAGTATTTTTGAAAATTATAGGTATTTTCAGCCCTTAAGTATGGCTTTTGCCTTATTCTAAGGGCTGATTTATATGAGGTATATTGATCTGCTTAAATTTGGATGCTTAATTGCCGCATCATATAATATATATTCTCGGTTTTCACTCCAAATGCCTTTGCCACATCAGGAATTTTGGCATATTTATTTGGACTTTTAGGGCTTAATCCGCCCGACGGTACTTCTGACGTAATGATTGTATAATCATTTACTGCCGCAGCCGCAATGAGCCAAGGATCTGCAATATCAGCGACAGCCCATGTTTGTAACGCTTGATTTTTATATAAACCACATGTTTGTATGTATTGCAAAATATCTTGATATTTATTGATGATTGCGGGAAGGGTATGCTTGCAAATTACGAATCCCGTCTGTTTGTTTAGCCAATCGGACAAATCGTCTATGCCTTTGTTTATTTCGTCTTTTACCATATCAAGCAGTATTAGTCTGCCTGAATTTGTATGTTTTGAGATTTCAGTCCAATAGGCAGGAACCAAATCAAAAGCATAATATTGCTTAAAAGGCGTTATGAAGGAATTAGAATCAATTAGAAATTTTTCCATTAATCTATACCTCCAAAACGCTGTGCTACTTCAGAAAAAGTTTTACGACTGGTATTAGTTAAACGATATGCTTCTGTATAAGTAGTTCTTCCCATATGAATGCTTTCGCATAATGCCCTTATCAGACATCCGTCTAAACGGGAACCCATTGTAGTATAATAATTGCCACCGTGAACTTGTTTCGTTTTCTGTATCTGTTTGTAGTTTTCAATGGAAGTTTGTACCACCTGATTGTAAACGTTTTGCTCGATTTTTTTGCAATCGAGAGCCTTTCTTGCAACAACTATTTCCCCACATCGAAAATATGTTGCTAATTCTGTAATTTTTTCAAAGACATTTATATGATATTGCTCCCATTTGTTTAAGAATATATGTTGGGGAACTAATAATTCTCCGGCTACAGCATTGCAAATCCTTTCTGTGTCACTTATATTGGTTAAACGGCTCTGTCTGTCATTAAATAAATCATTTTTGCCTAACCAAATGTGAACTATCTCATGCAAGATAGAAAATAATCTGGCATTGTTGGAATCTGCCGCGTTAATAAATATAAGAGGAGCCCAATCGTCGATCATTGCAAATGCCCTAAACTCATCCGCATCTAGTGTACGATGTGTATTTTTACCAACAATACCGTTCATTATTACAACAACGCCGCATTCCTCTAATTGCTTTCTAATAAAATTAAAGGCTTTTCTGGCGTCATCATTTTTTTCAAACCAAGTATTATTCAGCCCTAAATTCTCACGTATTTTTCCGGCAATAAGGTTGATATCTTCAATTTCCTGCATACAGCCGACAAAGGATAGTTTATCAAATCCCAAATCCTGCCTGTAAGTTCTCATCCAATCTTGAATATTTTCCATTTCTTGAATGGTATCAATTAAATTACGGCTTGGATTGGATAATTCTATACTATCAATCGTGCGATACTCCAATAAGTCAATTTGTTCTACAGGCGGAGATTGTAGAAAAAAATATCCTAAGGGAATATTAGTTTTTTTACTAAATTCTTCTATCTGATTGAAGGTCGGTATTTTAGACCCATCAAGCCACTTGGCAATATTACTCATTAATTTGTTGCCAAGTTTTTCTTCCTGTGTCTGCTTTAGAGCCCAGTTAATTATTTCAGGCTTTACATTCACTGTTGGCATAGCTTGACCTCTCTTCATCAAATTTCTTAAGATTTATTATATCAAATATAAATAAAATATGCACCGTATTTAAAAAGTATCAGCAATCTTACCTATAATAAGAATGCCAATCGAGAATTTTATTGCCTTTTTCGCTTTGACAGTGTAAGGTAATTACAAAAAGACAAGATAAGGAGCCGAAATGACAGACAGAAAATACACCTACGAGGACTTACTCGAAATCATAGCTACCCTGCGCAGCGAGAACGGCTGTCCATGGGATAAGGTACAGACCCATGAAAGTTTAAAGCCATGTATGATGGAGGAGGCGGCGGAGCTGCTTGCCTCTATTCGTATTTTTGACAAGACGGGCAATCCCGAAAATATGATCGAAGAGCTGGGCGATGTTCTTTTACAGGTGGTTATGCACGCGCAGATCGCTTCGGAAGAGGGGATTTTTACGATGGAGGATGTGGTAAACGAGGTCAGCCGAAAGATGGTGCGGCGGCATCCTCATGTTTTCGGCACGGGCAATGCCGATACCCCCGACGAAGTGCTTGTGAATTGGGAAGAGATTAAAAAGGAGGAAAAGAAGGACAAGGATTGGGTCGGATCGCCTTTGAGAGAGATTCCGCAGGAGCTTCCGGCGCTGACCCGGGCCGCCAAGGTTCTGAAAAAGATAGACAAGTGCTATGAGAGGGGAAACAGCTACGAGCAGGACGTGGATGCGATCTGTAAGCTGGCGGAGAGTTTGCGGGACTGTGAGCCGGGAGAGAAAAATGAGAAACTGGAGGCGGTTCTCGCGGATTTGCTTTTGCATATCAGTGATGTGGCGAGGATTGCAAAAATTCCGCAGGAGCAGATTTTGTCGGATAAAATAGACGATTTAATTGAGAAATATGAATAAGTTTTCTGACAATAGGGCAGATTTTTTATTAGAACCAATTTACATAACGAAGGAAATATAGAAAAACCCGAAAAATGCCGTAAAAATGGCATTTTTTCCTTGACAAGCTACGAAAAAGCGGATATAAATATGTATAGACGGTTTCAGAAAGAAACCAAAAAATATTATGAAGACTCATTTAAGAGGAGGAGTTCAAAAATGAACAAAACAGAGTTAGTTGCAGCAATGGCTGATCAGGCAGGCTTATCTAAGAAAGATGCAGAGAAGGCTTTAAAGGCATTCACTGATGTGGTTGCCGATGAGCTGAAGAAGGATGGCAAGGTTCAGTTAGTTGGTTTTGGTACTTTCGAGGTTTCCAAGAGAGCAGCAAGAGAGGGCAGAAATCCTCAGAGCGGCGCTGTTATGAAGATCGCAGCTTCCAAGGCTCCTAAGTTTAAGGCTGGTAAGGCTTTAAAGGACATGCTCAACGCATAATTGAATTTTCAAGACGACTGACGAGGCCTGTATGCACTGCATGCAGGCCTTCTCTATTTTTCGGTATAGGAGGCATAAAATGAGACTGGACAAATATTTAAAGGTATCGAGACTGATCAAACGCCGCACGGTAGCAAACGAGGCCTGCGATGCAGGCAGGGTGTTGATCAATGACAGGCCGGCAAAGGCTTCCGCGAACGTGAAGGCCGGGGATATCATTACGATCCAATTCGGCAATAAAGAAGTGAAGGTGGAGGTCTTAGACGTACAGGAGACTGTGCGCAAAGAGGAGGCAAAGGAACTGTTCCGCTATCTTACTTGAAAATCGGGCAGGCATATTTTGTGAGGATCAGACATACATTAAATCAATACCGTATATGGTATGGAGAGGCTTCGCTGAGGAGGGCGTGTATGGAAGATCTGAATAGCAACGGTAAGAAACCGCACAAGCTCATGCTTACGGGAAGAAGGATATGTGCCCTGACTGGCGTAAACGATGTGCTTTCCTTCGATGTAAATGAGATTTTATTGGAAACGGAACAGGGCATGTTAATGATACGGGGCGGCGAGCTGCATGTCAGCAGACTTTCTCTGGATAAAGGGGAGGTGGACATTGACGGGCGGATTGACAGCTTTACTTACTCGGAGACGGCGGGATACGGAGCAAAGGGTGAATCCCTATTGGCGAGATTGTTTAAGTGACAACGCAGGAGATGGGTAAGATATGAGCCGGGAGATCGTGCAGGAGCTTACTTTTTTTACACACTCGGTCCTGATGGGGGTGGTCATTACCTTTGTATATGATTGGCTTCGCGTGCTTCGCAGGCTTTTTAAGCACGGGACGGCGCTGGTGTCTTTGGAGGACCTGCTTTTTTGGTTTGCCTGCGGAATCGGCGTGTTCTATATGCTTTACAGGGAGAATGACGGGACGCTGCGATGGTTTGCCGTGCTGGGAGCTGCCATTGGTATGTTTTTTTATAAAATGGTTGTCAGAGATGCGTTCGTGGATATTATGTCAACGTGTTTACACAAGATCATGTGGTTTGTTTTTCGTGTACTACAAATTGTGCTAAAACCCATAAAATGCCTTGTTTATGCGGAGAAAACGTTTGTTCTGTTCACGGGAAGGAAATTGAAAAAGTGTAAAAATTTTATTAAAAAACGGTTGACGGTTTTCATAAAAACCGTTAGAATGGTTTTATGTAAACGTTAACAGCGTGGAGAGGGGAAACGTTCGGGGCATGGCAAGAAAAGCTGCATATCGTAAAAGACGTCAGAACAGGCTGGCCATGCTTTTAGTTACCACCGTTGTATTAATGATGATGCTCGTGGTTACCTTTAAGAGTGTGGAGCTGCGGGAGAAGCGTCAGTTTTATATGGATAGGGAAACGGCGCTATTAGAAGAGATCGAGGCGGAGGAAGCAAGGGCCGCTGAGATAGAGGAGTACGGCAAGTATACGCAGACCAAGAAATTCGTGGAGGAAGTCGCGAAGGAGAAGCTGGGCCTGGTATATGAGGGCGAAATTATTTTCAAAGATGAAAAATAAGCAGATTTTAGTTAAGGCTGAGATCTGCTTTTGTTATGTATCAGGTGCAAAAGAAAAACAAACGGTATAATTTACATAACTCCTTCATATATATGTACAGACGGCATTGAGATATGGAGGCGGTATGTGATGAGAAGACAGGCAGAGCGGAAGGAAAGCGAAGAAATAGAGATTATACCGGAGTATGGCAGACAGAGGCTTTTGAATTATGCAGAGTCTTTCCGGGATTTAGCGGATCTCTTTGAGGATGGACAAGCACGGCAGGAGGAGGACAAGCCTGCCGGGGAAGAGCCGGCGGACAGGCAGGCGTATCTTTATAGGAGACATTTGCAGGAAAGTCAGGGACTTCTGGCGGAGCATCTCAAGGAGATGGCTCATATCATGGCAACAGTGGCAAAGGAGACCTGCCGTTATCGGCCTATGGGGGAGAGGCGGCACAGACAGATGGCGGCGCTGCTAAAGGAGTCCGGTATTCTGCTGAAGGAGTTCCTTGAGATGGAGCATGAGGACGGGCATTGGGAGATCAGCCTTGTTATGCGCCAGACAGGTGGAAAACACGGACGTTTTGGGGAGACGGAATACATCTCTACGGAGGATTTGGCGGATTATATATCGGTGGCTTTGAACAGAAGGTTATGTGTGGCAAAAAATACGCCGGCTTACCTTGCGGCAGAGTACAATACATACTATTTTCTGGAAGAACCGCCCTATCATCTTCTGACAGGGTTTGCCAAGGCGGTGAAGGAGACGGAGAAAGTCTCCGGGGACAGCTATTCGTTTTATGAAGCGGATACGGGAAGGCTGTTGGTACTTCTCTCCGACGGCGTGGGCTCCGGGGAGGAGGCATGCCGGGAGTCGGGCCGGGTGATCGAGATGATGGAGCGTTTTTTGGAGGCGGGTTTTGCCAAGGAGCCGGCGGTACAGATGGTGAACGGTGCAATGGCGGCGGCCGGGCAGGAGGAAACCATGTCGACTCTGGACGTCTGCGATATCGATCTTTATACCGGCAACTGCGAATTTTTGAAGGTGGGAGCCGCCTGCACTTACATTAAGAGAGGACGGCTGGTGGACAGGCTTTCGGCGAGGAATCTGCCGTTGGGCGTTTTCTGGCAGATGACGCCGGAGATACATACAAGGACGCTGCAGAGCGGGGATTATGTAATTATGCTCTCGGACGGGGTGCTTGATGCGCTCTCTGAGGGGATCGGGGAAGAGGCGTTTCCGGAAGTAATCGGCAGGATGGAATATAACAATCCGAATGAGATTGCAAACCAGATTCTCGCCTATGCGATCGGGCAGAGCAGAGGGCGGATACGGGATGATATGACAGTGCTTGTAACGGGAATATGGGATCAAAGTGTGTTATAACTGTAGTAAACGACATTGGAAATGTCGTTTACTACTGATGGGCGGACGGACGAAGGATGAGGGATGAAGTCTTTGCATGTGTAAAAAAATATATTTCTGCGCATAAAATGATAGAGGCGGGGGACTGTGTATTGGCCGGAGTTTCCGGCGGTGCGGACTCCGTCTGTATGCTGCATTTGCTTGCGCGGATGCAGAAGGAGCTTTCTTTTCAGCTGGCGGCAGTGCATGTCAATCATGGCCTGCGCGCAGAGGCCGGGGAGGATGCCCTTTTTGTGGAAAACCTGTGCAGACAGTGGGACATTCCCTTTTTTTTGCGGGAGATTGATATGCAGGGCTATGCGCAGGAACATAAACTTTCCGAGGAGGAAGCGGGCAGGATTTTGCGTTATCAGGTTTTTGCGCAGATTCTCGGAGAGGTTCAGGCGGGGGCCCCGGGAAAGATTGCGGTGGCGCACAACGCGGAGGACAGAGCGGAGACCATGCTCTTTCACATGTTCCGCGGAAGCGGGCTTAAGGGACTGGGCTCTATTCGTCCTGTCAGGGAATCGGTGATTCGTCCGCTTTTGTGTCTGGACCGGGCCCGGATAGAAGCTTATCTGGAAGCGGAAGGAATCAGCTGGCGGGAGGACTGTACCAACAGGGAGGATACTTACGCCAGAAACCGGATCAGACATCATATTTTATCTTATGCGCAGCAAAATATCTGTCATGGGGCGGTGTCCCATATGGGAGAGCTGGCGGATATTCTGGCTGAGACAGAGGACTATTTGGAGCGGGAGACGGATAGACTTTATGACAGATATGTAAAAGAAGACCTGTTTTACACAGGGAATCAGGAAAAGGGCTTGACAGGAGAGGTGGAAATACAGCTGCCTGGGCTGGAAGCGGAAGATATTGTTATGAGGAAGCGGGTGCTGTTTCGCGCGTTGGAAAAGCTGACGCCTCATCGCAAGGATATCACCGCGCGCCATATGGAGGCGCTTTTGGCTGTTATGGGAAAAGACGGGAGCAAGGAGCTGTCTTTGCCCTACGGCATCAAGGTTTACAAGGAATATGGGCGCTTGGTCTTAAGCCGGACGCAGACGGCGGCACAGTCCGGGGAAAAGACAGTGCGGAGGGGAAACGGGCCGGGATTGCTTTCCGAAAGGCTGCCGGAAATTCCGGTTGTGGAATCTGCGTTTACGCCGGGAGTCCCGCTTGAAATTGCCGTTCCCGGTACAGGAGGCTTTCTCTTTACGCTGTGGGAGGCGGATTTTATGCCGTCTCCGACGGTTTTCTACAGAAAGGAACAAAATATTCCAGAAAATAGATATACGAAATGGTTTGATTATGATAAAATAACTACGTCTTTACTCCTGCGAAACAGGAAAACGGGAGATTATCTCACGATAGATGAGGCGCTTCATACCCAGTCTGTGAAACAGTATATGATTAACGAGAAAATCCCCAAAGCCGAGCGGGACGGCATGTATCTGCTGGCTGACGGCGCACATATTCTCTGGGTGCCGGGATACCGCACAAGCAGACAATACCGGGTGGAGAAAAGTACGAGACGTATCTTGGAGGTACGTCTGATAGGAGGAAACGATGGCAGAACGAATAGAAGTGTTGCTGACGGAACAGGAAGTCGATAAGCGGATTCAGGAGATCGGCGAACAGATTTCCAGAGATTATGCGGGGAAAAAGGTGCATCTGGTATGTGTCTTAAAAGGAGGCAGCTTTTTTATGTGCGAGCTTGCCAAGCGGATTACCATTCCGGTGTCCATTGATTTTATGTCAGTGTCAAGCTACGGCGGAGACACAAAGTCCAGCGGGGTGGTCAGGATTGTGAAGGATTTGGATGAACCTCTCACAGGCAGGCATGTCATTGTGATTGAGGATATTGTGGATTCCGGGCGGACGCTCAGTTATCTGCTTGATATGCTGGGGAGCAGAGGCCCTGAGGATGTGAAGCTCTGTACGCTATTGGATAAGCCGGAGCGGCGTGTGGTGGATGTGAAGGTAGATTATACAGGATTTGAGATTCCGGATGAGTTTGTGGTGGGATACGGTTTGGATTATGACCAGAAATACCGCAATCTTCCTTATATTGGAATTGTAAAATTTGACTGATATCAGAGTAAGATAAGAATAGAGGAGCTTCATGAACAAGAGTGGTAAAAGCATTTATCTGTATTTTGTAATTATTATCTGCCTGCTGTTGTTTACGGTTTGGGTCGGGACGCTGCGCGTGCCCAGCAACGGTTATACAAGAGGAGAATTTGAAAGGCAGATGGAAGACGGGGAAGTGGCGGTCGTGACAGTCTGCCCGAATAAGGACACGCCCACCGGTTCTCTGGAAGTGATTTTGAAAAACGGCGAGGAGCGGGTTCTCTATGTAACAGATGTGACGCAGATGGAGTCGATTGTCAGAGAGCATGGCATAGACTGCTCGGTGGAGAGCGTCCCGGAGGAGAGCTGGTTCTTAAACAGCGTCCTGCCGATCTTGATTGTGGTGGTAGTCTGCGTTTTCTTCTTTGTCATGATGAATTCTCAGAATTCCGGCGGCGGAAAGATGATGAATTTCGGGAAGAGCCGGGCGAGGCTTCTCATGGGCGGCGAGAACAAGATAACGCTGGAAGAAGTGGCCGGATTGAAAGAAGAGAAGGAAGAGTTGCAGGAAATTGTGGAATTTCTCAAAGAGCCGGGTAAATTTACCAAAGTGGGCGCGAGGATTCCCAAGGGCGTTCTCTTAGAAGGCGCGCCCGGCACCGGTAAGACGCTTCTTGCCAAGGCCATTGCGGGCGAGGCGAATGTGCCGTTTTTCAGTATTTCCGGTTCTGATTTTGTGGAAATGTTTGTCGGTGTGGGCGCGTCCCGC
Organism: Lachnospiraceae bacterium UBA7202; assembly: GCA_002490705.1. GTDB lineage: Bacteria > Bacillota > Clostridia > Lachnospirales > Lachnospiraceae > UBA3282. The sequence continues at coordinate 6,648 of DKUO01000047.1, read as the reverse complement.
GTGCGTGACATGTTTGCGGAGGCGAAGCGTCATGCGCCCTGTATTATTTTTATTGATGAGATCGATGCGGTGGCGAGACGCCGCGGTACCGGTATGGGCGGCGGCCATGATGAGAGAGAGCAGACGTTAAACCAGCTGCTTGTGGAGATGGATGGTTTCGGAGTCAACGAGGGCATTATCGTGATGGCGGCCACCAACCGCGTAGATATCCTTGATCCGGCGATCCTGCGTCCCGGGCGTTTTGACAGAAAGATTACCGTGGTTTCGCCGGATGTGCGGGGCAGGGAAGACATTTTAAAGGTACATGCCAAGAACAAGCCTCTCGGCGATGATGTGGATTTGCAGCAGATCGCCCAGACCACGGCAGGCTTTACGGGCGCGGATCTGGAAAACCTGTTAAATGAGGCGGCCATCAATGCAGCCATGGATAAGCGGGCGTTTGTGCGGCAGGACGATATTAAGAAGGCTTTCATCAAAGTGGGAATCGGCGCGGAGAAGAAGAGCCGTATCATTTCGGAGAAAGAAAAAAAGATCACGGCTTACCACGAGGCGGGCCATGCGATTCTATTCCATGTGCTGCCCGATGTGGGGCCGGTTTACACGGTATCCATTATTCCTACGGGACTTGGGGCGGCCGGTTACACGATGCCGCTTCCTGAGAAGGACGAGATGTTCCTCACAAAGGGCAAGATGATCGAGGATATCATGGTGTCTCTGGGAGGCCGTATTGCGGAGGAAATTATTTTTGATGATATTACCACGGGTGCGTCCAGCGATATCAAGAAGGCGACCAAAGTGGCGCGGAGGATGGTGACCCGGTACGGAATGTCCGATAATATCGGCGTGATCAATTATGACGATGACGACGACGAAGTCTTTATCGGCAGGGATCTGGCCCATGCAAAGAACCACAGCGAGCTTGTTTCCGGGGAGATTGACCGGGAGGTAAAGACCATCATCGACGACTGCTATCAGAAGGCGAAGGCGATTATTATGGAACACGAGGATGTGCTGCATAAGTGTGCAAATCTCCTTCTGGAGAAGGAAAAGATCAACCGCGCAGAGTTCGAGTCGCTCTTTGATACCTATTATCCGCAGCCGGAAGAGCCGGGTGCGCGAGTGGGCGAGACGGAATAATTGTATAAATTGCACAAAAACGGGTATATAAAATTGTAATATTTGTGAATCCTTGGTATTGTAGACAACAGGGGGGTATGCTAATATACTACTTGTAACCCCCCAATACATTATATAGTTTTTTGCTATACCCCATAAGAAAGAAATACCTTCTCTAAAAAAGACAGTTTTGCAACTGTCTTTTTTACTTTTTGTTCCTCCATCGGACGATCTGACCGGCTAAGTAGTATCAAACCCCTTTAAACACTTGAAACTCCACAACATATAGTATAAAATAATTGTGTAGTGTTTGTTTTAAAAGGAAGGCTGATTATGGATATTAATCAATTTCAGAGGGCAGAAAAAAATCAGCAGTATTTTGCGGGCATGCGCCCGGTGTTTAACAGGAAGGCTTTGTTTTCTGATACGACAGAAGATTATGTGACGCCGTCGGAGCCCAGCGCCTACGGCGAGGTTACCGTGCGTTTCCGTTCTGCGAAGAACAATATCGACAAGGTGTTTTTTGTACACAAGGATGAGAAACACCTGATGTTTAAGACCGAATCGGATGCCTATTTCGATTATTATTCGCATACGGTTCAGCTGGAAAATGAAAAATTATCGTATTATTTTGAGATACATGCGGGAAAGCTTTCCTGCTTTTACGACAGACGGGGCGTCACAAAGGATATTAACAGCTATTACTTTTTCCAGGTTATTCCGGGTTTTAAGACGCCGGACTGGGCCAAGGGGGCAGTTTTTTACCAAATTTACGTAGATCGCTTTTATAATGGGGACCCGTCCAACGATGTGCTGACCAACGAGTACCAGTATATAGGAGATAAAACCGTCAGGGTAGAGGATTGGGATAAGTATCCGGCGGTTATGGGAGTGCGCGAGTTTTACGGCGGTGATTTGCAGGGCGTACTGGATAAGATGGACTATCTACAGGAGCTGGGCGTGGATGTGATTTATTTTAATCCCTTGTTTGTGTCGCCCTCCAACCATAAGTATGATATTCAGGACTACGATTATATTGATCCCCATTTCGGAAAAATTGTGCACGATGAGGGAGAGCTGTTAGAGAACGGGCAGACGGAGAACCGTTTGGCTACCAGATATATTGACCGCGTTTCCAATAAGGAAAATCTGGAGGCCAGCAACAGGCTTTTTGCGGAGGTAGTGAAGGAAGCGCACAGAAGAGGCATGAAAGTCATTTTGGACGGCGTGTTCAATCACTGCGGCTCCTTCAATAAATGGCTGGACCGGGAGCGGATTTATGAGAATGTGCCCGGATATGAGAAGGGGGCTTATATCGATAAGGACAGTCCCTATCATGATTATTTCCAGTTTCACGACGAGAATAAATTTCCCTACAACGGCTCCTATGACGGTTGGTGGGGGCACGATACGCTGCCGAAATTAAATTATGAAAATTCCAGACAGCTTTTGGATTATGTGCTGTATATCGGAAGAAAATGGGTATCCCCGCCTTACAATGCGGATGGATGGAGACTGGATGTGGCGGCGGACTTAGGCCACAGCCCGGAGTTTAACCATTCCTTCTGGAGAGAGTTTCGCAGGGCGGTCAAGACGGCCAATCCCGACGCGATTATTCTGGCGGAGCATTACGGAAGTCCCATGGACTGGCTACAGGGGCAGGAGTGGGATACGGTTATGAACTATGACGCCTTTATGGAGCCGGTGACCTGGTTTTTGACGGGGATGCAGAAGCACAGCGATGATTACAGAGAGGATATGCGGGGCAATGCCGACAGCTTCTGGGGTGCGATGAGGCATCACAGCGCGGCTTTTACCATGCCGTCACTTTTGGTAGCCATGAACGAGTTGTCCAATCATGACCACTCCCGCTTCCTGACCAGAACGAACCGTAAAGTGGGCCGCACGAACACGCTGGGTCCGAACGCGGCGAATGAGGGCGTCAATAAAGCGGTTTTACGGGAGGCGGTTGTGATTCAGATGACATGGCCCGGCGCGCCCACGATCTATTACGGAGACGAGGCGGGGGTTTGCGGGTTTACCGACCCGGATAACAGGCGGACCTATCCCTGGGGACATGAAGATCAGGAGCTGATTGCTTTCCACAGGGAAATTATCCGTATTCACAAGACCAATAGGGAATTTTTGACAGGTTCTCTGAAGTTTGTGGAGGGCGATTATAATTTGATCGGTTACGGCAGATTTACCAGAGAGGGACAGTCTCTGATTCTGGTCAATAACAACGACTATGAAGTAACAAAGGAATGGTCTATCTGGTATCTGGGCATTCCGAAAGAGTGTGTGCTTATCCGTCTGATGATGACGACGGCGGAAGGATATTCTACAGAGGCAAAGGAATACCCGGTTATTTCCGGTAAGGTTAAGGTGGTTCTTCCGCCCACATCGGCGGTCATTTTAAGGCATGAGAACCATATAGAGCGGAGTTTCCCGCAATTCCATTAGACAGATCGGCAACGATTGTAGAGAGGTTATGGCGCGATCATGAAAATACTAAAGGGAATCTTAACAGGTATAGGAGTTTTGACGGCGCTCTTGTGTGCGCTCATCATACTGTCTGCTACAAATCCCGAGATTACGAAGGGACTTTCTGCTATGTTGTCCGGTGACGCCCCTTCTTCGGAGGAAGAGACAGGGGAAAGCCCGGAAGATACAGAGGGGGACGATTCTGCCGAGGCGTCGCAGGAGTTCCCGGAACAGCCGGTTTCTTCGGATATCGTGGATGAAACGGATACCACAGATACCGCAGATATAACGGATACTGCGGATGCCGGGGCGACGCCTGAGGAGGAGGAAGAGCCGCAGAGAACGACGGCCCGTCAGCCGGATGCGCCTGTCAGCGATACTCCCAGCGAAGAGCCGCAGCCTGAACCGGAGCGCGTCAAGGGGACCCACGGTTATGAACAGCCTTTGCAGTCCGATATTAAGATTCCTACCATCGTCACCGGTAAGAACGGTTACGAGCCGATCACGGAACAGTCGGAGGCGGCGGACGGCGAGTACACCGGCCTTACTTACGGGGAGCTGGGAGACGGCCTTACCTTTGATCCGCTTCTTTATCCCTATTATCAGATGCTTGACGAGAAAGGGCAGCATGTTTACAGGCAGATTTATGCCAACGCCAACGCGATGAACGAGGCTTTCATTCCGATTGAGGAAGTGACGGTGCCGGAGATTAAAAATGCAATGATGGCGGTTTACAACGATCACCCGGAACTGTTTTGGCTCAACACCACATTTACCTGTAAGTACGATAAAAACAAGGTCTGTGCCGAGCTTGATTTAGATTATAACATGACGAAGGAGGAGCTGGACAAAGCGTCTCCGGATTTTTATAATACGGCGAACAATATTCTGACAGAATTGGCAAATCTCAGCCCCTATGATAAAGAGACCAGACTGCACGACATGTTAATCCGGGAAATCGATTATGATCAGAGTGCGGACATGAACCAGAGCGCTTACAGTGCGCTTGTGGAAAAAAAGAGCGTTTGCGCGGGGTATGCCAGAGCGTATCAATATCTGATGCAGAGGATGGGGATTCCCTGCTATTATTGTACGGGATATGCAGGACAGGATCACGCATGGAATATTGTTGCGCTGGATGACGGATACTATAATGTGGACGTGACCTGGGACGATACGCCGGGCGGAGAGTATGATTATTTTAATAAGACGGACGAGGATTATGCGAATACCCATATAAGGCAGGATATGTCCATTAATTTGCCGCAGTGCCAGGGGCAGCGGTACAGGGTTCAATAAGCGGGGAGATTTCATGAAAGGGCGCTACAGAAAAGCATTTGACATTTTTGGCATCGGGGTTTTATTGTCGGCTTTGGCTGTGATTGTATGGCTGTCATCTGACGGCCATATTTATTTTTCACAGGATTCCGGGTACTATAAGGATACTTTTACTCTTGAGATAAACGGAAGCTGGAGGGCAGGAAATAAAGTCTACTATACGTTGGATGGCAGCGAACCCACACAGGAGGATTATCTCTATGACAAAGGGACGCCGATCCTGATAGGGGACGCGACGAGTGGTGATAACCGATATGCTGACAGACAGGATGTGGGAATATCGGATTTTGTAAATAATACGCTGTATGAAGCGCCGGACTATAACATTGATAAATGCAATGTTGTGCGGGCGTCTGTTTTTGATGGGGAGGGGAATTGCCTTGACTCCATTACCGGTATCTATTTTGTGGGATTTCAGGATAAAACCGGGTATGATGGGATATACACGGCTTCTATCGTGACAGATCCAGAAAATTTGTTTGATCCCGAGACGGGGATTTATGTGAAGGGCTTTGAGGAGAACGCGAATTATGCGGAACGAGGGCCGGAGTGGGAGCGGGAGGCTTCGCTTGCGATTTATGACGATAAACAAAGACAGATTTTGACACAGCAATGCGGAATTCGGATCAAGGGAGGGACAAGCAGAAGGCTGGCGCAGAAAAGCATCCGCTGTTATGCGAGGGACGAATATTGCGGCGATAATAAATTCCAGACGGAACTTTTTCACAAGGGTAAACTTCCGCACCGAATTGTCTTTTATGCCGGAGGAAACGATTATTTTTGCAAAGTCAAGGACCCGATGATTCACGAACTGACGGAAAGCCTTCATTTTGCCACCATGCGCTTTATACCCTGCGTTTTGTTTTTAAACGGTGAATACTGGGGCGTCTATTATCTGTCGGAAGAGTATGACGACGATTATATTGCGGATCATTATGACGTAAAGGAAGATAATGTGGTTCTGATCAAATCCGGCTGGTTGAAAGAAGGGGAGGATTCGGATTTTGATGAATATCTGGCGATGAAGGAGTTTATAACGCAGGAGGATATGTCCCGGTCTGAAAACTGGGAGACAGCCTGCCAGATGATAGACATGGACAGTTTTATTGATTATTATGCCACGCAGATTTATATTCAGCGGCATGAGGATTGGCCAAGCGCCAATTACGCGCTGTGGAGGACAAGGGAAGATGAAGGGTCCGAGTTTGGGGACGGCAGATGGCGGTGGATGCTGTATGATGTTAACTCCGGCGGAATGGATGTGATAGAATATGATTCTATCCTGGAAGTGCTGTACGATGACGGGATGTTTTGCTCCCTCTATTATAACGAAGAATTTCGGCGCCGGTTCGCCGAGAGGATTTTATATATCGGCAGGGAGGTTTTGAGTGCGGAAAACTGCGGCGAGTTTTTGAAGAATTATGGGGAAACCATGAGAATACCCATGACGGAGAGTAACAGACGGTTTTACCCGGCGGTGCGGGAGGAAGATTTTGACGGCTATTTAGAATGGCTGACTGAATTTTTTGACAACAGATATGACGCGATTTGGGATGTTTTGGTAGAAAACATGGGGGAAGAATGGCTTCGACAAAATGGAATAGAAAAAGAATTGCGAATTTCGGGAAAAATCGGGGAGTAAGAATTGTGAAAATCGGGAAAAGAGCGACAGCTTATATTCCCGATTTTTTTGGTTTGCGCGCCATGGGC
>DKUO01000003.1 GCA_002490705.1 Lachnospiraceae bacterium UBA7202 | reverse complement strand
AAAGTCACTTCATAACAGGAGGAGATAAATCGGGATGCGGTCCATTTTAAAGACAGTAAAACTTTGTATCTGCGTCATGCTTATGGCGGTTATCTTTCCGATGTCCGTATCTGCCGGCTCCGACGAGGGGATGGTTGAAGTGACGGGCAGTGGATCGTCTACCCTTGAAGAGATTGTAAAAGAAGAGCCGGATATTTTGGAGCAAGTGCAGGCGACAGCAGCGGAAGCGGAAGACGAGTATACGGCAATGACTGTCGAGATCAAGGGCAATAAAGTGTTGTATGTGACGACGTTTAAGGATGCATTTTTCACAATGATGACAGAGAGCGCGGTGCAGGAACTGGCACAGCGTCTGGCGAAGAGTCTGAGCGAGGTGGAAAGTGATATTTCTGCGCTGTCCGGAGGACTTGATGATGCGATGGGTGTTCCTCGTGGCACGGTGTCCATGGTTATCAGATATTGTGATTCTGATGGGAGCGTTCTTGCAGAAGCAGAGTTCAAGGCAGAAGAATAAGGAGGGCAACCTCCTTTTTTTGTTAAGACTGGAAAACGTTTCTCTAAAATTTTCCCCAATATTTATTGACAAGTCCCGATATATATTGTATAGTCATACCTTGTGTGATGCTACACAAAAAGTATATTTAAGGAGGAGTAGTTATTATGAAGAGGAGAACAGTGAAAACTATTTTATGTGCGGCGTTGCTGACGCTTGCCATGACAGCAACAGCATGCGGCGGTTCTGACGATGCGGCGAAAGGAGCGGATGAAGCGACAGAAGAAGCGGCACCGGCAGAAGAGGAAGCACCTGCGGAAGAGGAAAAGCCTGTAGAGGAAGAGAAGCCCGCAGAGGAGGAAAAGCCTGCTGAGGAAGAAAAACCCGCAGAGGAAGAGTCTACTGATGCAGCGCTTGCTTCTGATGCGACATTGGAAGACTACTTGAATGCGCTGCCGGATGTAAAAAAACAGATGGAGGATGAGGTAGCCTCTGCAAATCAGGATGGAATGTCTGTGACTGTTGATGTTAAGGGAAATGATATGATTTTTTCCTATACTTATGAAGATGCGTCTCAGATTACCGATGATACGCCCGCTCAACTGGATGCCGTAACGGAAGCGATGGGGTCGGTTTATGAAATGATGGCGGAACAGATGGATCAGGCAATGGGTGTGGAAAAAACCGTATCGATCGTTGTCAGATATCTTGACCCCGACGGAAATGTTCTTTCGGAGAGCAGTTTCAAGGCACAGTAAGAGAGAACTATAATAATATATTAGAAGAAAAGAAAGCCGGCTCAGAAATGATCCGGCTTTTTTTGTTGAAATTTATGCGGGAATAGTCTATGATGTAAAAGTGTTATTATAATCTTAGAACGGAGGTCACTATGAAGTTAAAGATTACCTGTATCCCCGGAGACGGGATCGGACCGGAAATTGTAGCAGAGGCAAAGAAGGTACTGGATACAGTGGCGGAAAAATACGGACATGATATGCAGTATACGGATATTTTGATGGGCGGTGCGTCCATCGACGCGCACGGTGTTCCTCTTACTGACGAAGCGGTGGAGACTGCAAAGAATGCGGATGCAGTGCTGATGGGGTCTATCGGCGGCGATACCACCACTTCTCCGTGGTACAAGCTTCCGCCGAATCTGCGGCCGGAGGCGGGACTTTTGGGAATCCGCAAGGCGCTTAACCTCTTTGCCAATTTGAGACCGGCAGTTCTGTATGAGGAGCTGGCGCAGGCTTGTCCCCTAAAACAGGACATATCCGGAAACGGTTTTGATATGCTGATTATGCGGGAGCTGACGGGCGGCCTGTACTTTGGCGAGAGGAAGACCGTGGAGGAGAACGGCGTGAGGAAGGCTATAGATACGCTGACCTATGACGAGAACGAGATCCGGCGGATTGCCGTTAAAGGCTTTGATATTGCCAGAAAGCGCAGAAAGAAAGTGACCAGCGTGGATAAAGCCAATGTGCTGGATTCCTCCAGACTCTGGCGGGCGGTTGTGGAAGAGGTGGCGAAGGACTACCCCGATGTGACGCTGGAGCATATGCTGGTGGATAACTGTGCGATGCAGCTTGTGAAAGATCCGGCTCAGTTTGATGTGATATTGACGGAGAACATGTTCGGCGATATTCTGTCCGACGAGGCGAGTATGGTGACCGGTTCCATCGGTATGCTGGCTTCTGCCTCTCTAAATGACACGAAATTCGGTCTCTATGAGCCAAGCCACGGTTCGGCTCCCGACATTGCGGGAAAGGATCTGGCCAATCCCATCGCTACGATTCTTTCTGCGTCCATGATGCTTCGCTACAGCTTTGATCTGGACAAGGAGGCGGACGCAATCGACGAGGCGGTGAAACAGGTGTTGCGGGATGGTTACCGCACGGGAGATATTATGTCCGAGGGCTGCGAGAAGGTCGGCTGTAAAAAGATGGGAGACTTGATTGTGGAGAGGATCAAATAATAACGTGAGCTATTTTTTGAAACATCGGGGAAATGTGGTCTTTTTTCTGCTTTTTGTAGTAATGACAGTTTATTATGGGGAAAGAATGTTTCTTCTGACGCCCTGGTATGATGAACTGTATACGTATTATTATTTTATCAGCAGAGGGCCGGTGTATGCGGCAATTCACTGGCCGCTTCCCAACAATCATGTGGGTTATTCCACACTCTCGGCTTGTCTGGGGATATTTGGCAGCGCGCCAATAGCGCTTCGTGGTGTATCCTATCTGTGCAGTCTGGGAAGCCTGATCCTTCTGTATCGCATTTCAAAAAAATGGTTTGACGACAGTGTGGCGTTTGTTCCCGTGTTTTTATTTGCGGGGATGAATGGGATCAATCAGCTGGCGGTGCAGGGCAGGGGCTATGCGCTTGTGACGTTCTGTTATCTTGTGGCGGTTCTGTCTTTGCAGCATATTGTGGTGGAAAAATCAGATAACAAACGTGATTATATTTTTTTTGGTTTGGCTCTTGTGATTGCCCTCTGGGCGATTCCCAGCAGTCTGTATATGGTGATGCCGGTCTGCCTGATCGGGGGGCTTGTCCTTCTTTTGGATCGGGATTACAGGCGGTTAATCAAATTGATCATCGCCTCCCTTGTGAGCGCGGTGTGCACGGCGGGGCTCTACGGCCTTCTCTGGCTGGCCATTGGTTCCAATTTGCTTTCCAAGACACCGGATGGTCCTTTTTACACGGCAGGGCATATTAACATCATCCTCCATGCGCCCTTTCGGGCGTTAAAGGAGGGGATTGACTATATGCTGGCAACCCCCTATATCCAGAGCATGACGAGACAGGAGTTTAACAGGCAGGCAGAACACTGGGTTAAAACCCTGTTCGGCACGCAGTTGTCTCCTATGTGGGTGCCTGCGGGAAATCTCATGTGTATTTTGTTGGCAACCGGGCTTATAGCCGTGATTGTCTGTCTGATCAGAAGACCGAAAAAGGCTTTTTCGGAATGGTACTTTGTGCTGACAGCGGTTCTTTTGGGGGTAGCGCTTGTGATACAGTGCAAGCTTCCCTACCAGCGGGTGTTTTCCTTCCTCGGTGTGTGGGTGGCGCTGCTTTTTGGCTGGCTGGTGCAAAAGGCGGTTACGTTTCTACAGGGCGATTCTGCCATCCGGTGGAGAGTGCGGGCGGCGAAAGCGGTTATGGTGTTTATGTATCTGGTGACAGGTCTTTCCTGGGTTCTTGTCTTGGCGGACAAGACGCCTTACAGTCTGCGGGATGAACTCCTTGCGGATGCTTATGAGCAGATTACTATAGAAGAAACGGATACGGTGGCGGTGACGGACTGCGATCAGGAGTATCTGCTCCTGTATCTCTATGGGATCGGAGAGGAGCGGGTGACCAGACAGATTGAGGAAGCGGATATTGTCCTGCTGGATAAGGCTCTGCTGGGAGAGCAATACGGACACAGAGAGGGACCCGAGGAGTGGAAGTTTTATCTGTCGGCGGACGAGGTGTCCGCGCAGGCGGATTATATGGAAGAAAATATGACGCAGGTCTATGATAATTGGCAATTTGTCTTGTTTGAGCGAAAACAGGGGCGAACGGAGTGAGCATTTGTCTTCCTCCAAACAGGATAGCGAAAAAATCAGGGAGTACAAGGAGGTAAATGATGAGAAGCGACAATGTGAAAGCGGGTGTACAGCAGGCGCCCCACAGAAGTTTATTTAATGCCCTCGGTTTTACGAAGGAGGAGATGGAAAGGCCCATGGTGGGCATCGTCAGCTCCTACAATGAGATTGTGCCCGGACATATGAATCTGGACAAAATTGTGGAAGCGGTGAAAATGGGTGTGGCCGAAGCCGGCGGCGTGCCGGTGGTATTTCCGGCGATCGCGGTCTGCGACGGCATTGCTATGGGCCATATCGGCATGAAATATTCTCTGGTGACAAGGGATCTGATTGCGGATTCCACGGAGTGCATGGCGCTTGCCCATCAGTTTGACGCGCTTGTGATGGTGCCGAACTGTGACAAGAACGTGCCGGGGCTTCTGATGGCGGCGGCCCGGATCAATGTGCCCACAGTCTTTGTCTCCGGCGGCCCTATGCTGGCCGGCCATGTGAAGGGGCAGAAGAGAAGCCTTTCCTCCATGTTTGAGGCGGTTGGTTCTCATGCCGCTGGCACGCTTTCGGATGAAGAACTTTTGGAGTTTGAGGAGAAGACCTGCCCTACCTGCGGTTCCTGCTCCGGTATGTACACGGCCAATTCCATGAACTGCCTCACGGAAGCGCTGGGCATGGGTCTTCGCGGCAACGGCACCATCCCTGCGGTTTACTCTGAGCGCATTAAGCTTGCCAAACATGCGGGCATGGCGGTGATGAAGCTGCTTGAAAAGAATATCAGACCCCGGGATATCATGACGAAGGACGCGATCTTAAATGCGCTCACGGTGGATATGGCGCTTGGCTGTTCCACCAATTCCATGCTGCATCTCCCTGCCATCGCCCATGAGGTGGGGTTTGATTTTGACATTTCCTTTGCCAATGAGATCAGTGAAAAGACGCCCAATGTGTGCCATCTGGCGCCGGCGGGGCCGACCTATATGGAGGATCTGAACGAGGCGGGCGGCGTTTACGCGGTGATGAAGGAACTGGCGGATATCGGCCTGCTCCACACCGACTGCATGACGGTTACGGGTGAGACCATCGGTGAGAATATCAAGGATGCCGTCAATAAAAATACAGATGTTATTCGAACCGTGGAAAATCCTTACAGCAAGACAGGCGGCCTTGCCGTTCTGAAAGGAAATCTTGCGCCTGACGGCAGCGTGGTGAAGCGTTCCGCCGTGGTGGAGGAAATGATGGTTCATGAGGGACCGGCCCGCGTATTCGAGTGCGAGGAAGATGCCATTGAGGCGATCAAAGGCGGAAAGATTGTGGCGGGTGACGTGGTTGTGATCCGCTATGAAGGGCCTAAGGGCGGCCCGGGGATGCGGGAAATGCTAAATCCCACTTCGGCGATTGCAGGCATGGGACTGGGCTCCAGTGTGGCGCTGATCACGGACGGACGTTTTTCAGGCGCCTCCAGAGGCGCCTCCATCGGTCATGTGTCGCCGGAGGCGGCGGTTGGCGGTCCGATTGCTTTGGTGGAAGAGGGGGATATCATCAGCATTGATATTCCCAATATGAAACTGAATGTGAAGGTATCTGACGAAGAGCTTGCGGCGAGACGGGCAAAATGGCAGCCGAGAGAACCTAAGGTGACAAGCGGCTATCTCGCCAGATATCGTGAAATGGTGACAAGCGGCAACAGGGGTGCGATTTTGGAAATTCCCAAGGCAAAGTGAGAATAAGAGACACAAAGGCTTTGAAATGGAGGAGGATAACATGGTATTGACAGGTGCGCAGATCGTAGTGGAGTGTCTGAAAGAGCAGGGGGTTGACACGGTGTTCGGTTACCCCGGCGGCACGATTTTGAATGTATACGACGCGCTGTATCAGCACAGCAGCGAGATCAACCATATTTTGACGTCCCATGAGCAGGGGGCGGCCCACGCGGCGGACGGCTATGCCAGAGCCACAGGAAAGGTAGGAGTCTGTCTGGCGACCAGCGGCCCGGGCGCGACGAATCTGGTGACGGGAATCGCCACGGCATATATGGATTCGGTTCCCATGGTGGCGATTACCTGTAACGTGAATCTGCCGCTTCTCGGAAAGGATTCTTTTCAGGAGGTAGACATTGCGGGAATCACCATGCCGATCACCAAGCATAATTATATTGTAAAGGATGTGACCATTCTTGCGGATACGCTCAGAAAAGCTTTTACGATAGCAAAGAGCGGCAGGCCGGGGCCGGTTCTCGTGGATATCACGAAGGATGTGACGGCGAACAGCTGTGATTATGAGAAAAAACTGCCCGAGAAGGCGGAGAAGACCGCGCGTTACACAGAGGAAGAGCTTGCGGCAGCCGTGAAGCTTTTGGAGAGCGCAGAAAAGCCCTTTATCTATGTGGGCGGCGGTGCAGTGATCTCAGAGGCATATCAGGAAGTGAGGGAGTTTGCCAGGCTTTTGGATGCGCCTGTCTGTGATACGCTGATGGGAAAAGGCGTGATCGACGGACATGACGAGAGATATACGGGGATGATCGGTATGCACGGTACCAAGACCTCCAATTTTGGTGTCAGCGAGTGCGATCTTCTGATTGCGCTGGGCGCGCGTTTCTCCGACCGTGTGGTGGGAAATCCCCGGAAATTTGCGGAGAACGCAAAGGTTCTTCATATCGACATTGATGCGGCGGAGATCAACAAGAATATCAAGACGGACGTCTCACTGGTGGGCGATTTGAAGGATGTTCTTGCGAAACTAAACGGACGGCTTGTGGCGCAGAAGCATGAGGAATGGATGGCTCACATTGCGCAGCTGAAAGGGAAATATCCTCTAAGCTATGACGAGAGCGTGCTTTCCTGTCCTTATATCATGGAGGAGATCGACCGGGTGACAAAGGGGGAGGCCATTATCACCACAGACGTGGGACAGCATCAGATGTGGGCGGCACAGTATTACCGTTACAGTGCGCCGCGCACGCTCCTCACCTCGGGCGGACTCGGCACAATGGGTTATGGCCTTGGCGCGTGCATTGGCGCCAAGATGGGGCAGCCTGATAAAATCTGTATCAATATCGCTGGTGACGGGTGTTTCCGCATGAATATGAATGAACTGGCTACCGCCAGCCGTTACAATATACCGATTATTCAAGTGGTGATCAATAACCATGTGCTCGGCATGGTCAGACAGTGGCAGACGTTGTTCTACGGACAGCGGTATTCCCAAACGGTTCTCGACGACGGCGTGGATTTCTGTAAAGTGGCGGAGGGACTCGGCTGTGAAGCAATTTTGGTGACGAAGAAGGAAGAGGTTGCGCCTGCGGTTGAGAAGGCAATTGCTTTAAAAAAACCGGTGTTATTAAATTGCATCATACCGAAAGACGACAAGGTGTTCCCCATGGTGCCTGCAGGGGCGCCGATCAGTGACGCCTTTGATGCTGGCGATTTGGAGGCGCGCGAAAAGAAGAGCTGATTGTTTATGAAGAGATTACTAAAGCGTATGGCAGTTATTCTGGGCATTGCAACTGTCAGTCTGATGGCGGTTTATGTCGGGCTTGCCTTTTACTACCGCAACGCGTTTACCTACGGAACATGGATCAATGGGGTCTATTGTACCGGAAAAAGCATTCAGGAGGTAAATGAGGAGCTTACGAAAGATTTCACATATGAGGGCGTCACTGTGACGGATAAGGACGGCAACCACTATGTGATATCTGCGGAAGAGATATCCTATCAGTTTGATTTTAAGAAGGCGCTTGAGATCTATCAGAAACGTCAAAATCCATGGATGTGGATAGACAGCCTTCTTGGGAAGCATCAGGTGGAGCTTTCCCCGGTGGTATCCTATGACAAAGAGGCGTTTGAGGCTTGCTTTTCGGCGCTGCCTTTTTGCCGGGAGGAAAAAGAGGATCAGGACCGCAGGGTAGAAATCGTCCGTACACCCCAGGGCTACGCGCTTGTGAATGAGCGGGCAGATGTTCTCGCTTTAGGGCAGGCAAGGGACGCGGTGCTTGCGGCCGTTGAGAATTCTCAAAACGAGGTGTCCCTCGTTGAGACAGGATGTTATCACAATCTGGAACTGACGGCGCAGATGCAGGAGACACTGGATATCTGGGAGAAACTTGCGCGTTTTCAGCAATGCGGCATCGTCTATCAGATGGGGGAAGAGCAGGTCCCTGTGGACGCTTCCGTGGTTTGTGACTGGATTGCGACGGATGAGAGCGGCCATTTTCTGCTTGATGAATCAGGGGAATTGCAGTTAAAGGAGAATGCCATAGAGGATTTTGTGGAGACACTGGCGGCTGAGTACGATACGGTGGGCGCTAGCAGGCAGTTTTTATCCACCAGAGGGGATCTGGTGACGGTGGAGGGCGGTCTCTACGGCAACAAGATAGACAAGAAGGCGGAAGTGGATTATTTGACGCAGGCATTTTATGATAAGAAAAGCGAGGTACACAGACCTGCTTACACGCAGGAGGCATGGGCGCAGGGCAAAGAGGATATCGGTTCCACTTACATAGAGGTGGACATGGGAGAGCAGAAGCTGTATTACTATGTGGACGGCGTCCTGAAAATAGATACGCCAATTGTGACGGGGAACACTTCCAGAAGGATGGGTACGCCTTCTGGCGTAAATTTCGTGTATGCGAAGCAGAAAAATCGTGTGCTGCGCGGCGCCAATTATGCCTCCCACGTGGATTTTTGGATGCCGGTGAAGGGCAATATCGGCATTCACGACGCGGCATGGCGGGGGAAATTCGGCGGAACCATCTATCAGACAAACGGTTCCCACGGCTGTATCAATACACCGCGTCCGGCGATGGAGCAGCTCTACGATATGGCTGAGGTAGGAACGCCGGTGGTGATGTTCTATTAACAGTTTAGCCAGGGCGCGGGCTGAGCTGAGAAAAACGTTGACGAAAGCGCGCGAAAAGCGTAAAATATTTTTTGTTTGTAACCATAGTAAACGAAATTTTTAATGTCGTTTACTATAAAGTGTAAGGGAAGACGGGAGGAGATAACAGTGTCAAGAGTGTATAATTTTTCAGCGGGCCCTGCGGTTTTGCCGGAAGAGGTTTTGAGGGAAGCAGCGGAGGAGATGCTGGATTACAAGGGATCGGGAATGTCGGTCATGGAAATGAGCCATCGGTCTAAGGTTTATGACGCGATCATCAAGGAGGCGGAGGCGGATCTTCGTACGCTCCTACAGATTCCGGATAACTATAAAGTATTATTTTTACAGGGAGGCGCGAGCCTTTTGTTCGCATCCGTGCCCATGAACCTGATGAAGAACCGCAAGGCGGGTTATATCCTGACCGGTCAGTGGGCAAAGAAAGCTTTTGCAGAGGCGAAGATTTACGGGGAAGCGGTGGAGTTAGCGTCCTCCGCAGACGAAACATTTTCTTATATTCCGGATTGTTCCGATCTTCCCATAACGGATGATATGGATTATGTCTATATCTGTGAAAACAATACAATTTACGGCACAAAATACCATACACTGCCCAATACCAAAGGAAAGATTCTGGTTTCCGATGTGTCGTCCTGTTTCCTGTCAGAGCCCATGGATGTGACCAAGTATGGTCTTGTCTATGCGGGTGTACAGAAGAACGTAGGCCCTGCCGGCACGCAGATTGTGATTATCAGGGAGGATCTTCTGACGGAGGATACGCTGCCCGGTACGCCTACTATGATGAAGTTTAAGGTGCATGCGGACAATGATTCCCTGTACAATACGCCTCCATGCTACGGTATCTATATCTGTGGCAAGGTGTTTAAGTGGCTGTTGAAAAACGGCGGTTTGGAAGCAATGAAAGCGTTAAATGAGAAGAAAGCCAAGATCCTTTATGATTTTCTGGATGAGAGCAGTCTCTTTAAAGGGACGGTGAGAAAAGAGGACCGGTCTCTTATGAACGTGCCTTTTGTGACGGGAAATGAGGAGCTGGACGCCAAATTTGTCAAGGAGGCGACCGCAGCCGGTTTTGTAAACCTGAAGGGCCACAGAACCGTAGGCGGTATGCGCGCCAGCATCTACAACGCGATGCCGGTGGAGGGTGTGGAGAAGCTGGTTGCGTTTATGAAAAATTTTGAAAAAGAAAACGTAAAGGAAGGCAGTACAAATGTTTAAGTATCATTGTTTAAATCCCATCGCGCAGGTGGGTCTGGAGAAATTCAGCAATCAATACGAAAAGACGGAGAAGATTGAGGAGGCGGACGGTATTCTGGTGAGAAGCGCCGCCATGCATGACATGGAGCTGCCCGAGAATCTTCTGGCAATCGCCCGCGCAGGCGCAGGCGTTAATAACATTCCTCTTGATAAGTGTGCGGAAAAAGGCATTGTAGTGTTCAATACGCCGGGAGCGAACGCGAATGGAGTGAAGGAGCTTGTCATTGCGGGCATGCTTCTGGCTTCCCGCGACGTTGTGGGTGGTATCGAGTGGGTGAAAGAGAACCAGACAGATGAAAACGTGGGCAAGAATGCCGAGAAAGCCAAAAAGAATTTTGCGGGTACGGAGATCGAGGGCAAAAAGCTGGGCATTATCGGTCTGGGAGCCATTGGCGTCAGGGTAGCCAATGTGGCGAAGCATCTTGGCATGGAAGTTTACGGGTATGACCCTTATGTTTCCGTGGATGCGGCGTGGAACTTAAGCCGGGATGTGAAGCATGTGATTCATGTGGAGGACATCTATCAGGAATGCGATATCATTACCATCCATGTGCCGCTTATGGATGCCACCAAGGGCATGATTGGCAAGGAGGCGCTTGACCAGATGAAAGAGGGCGTGATTCTCTTAAACTTTGCGAGAGACCTTCTTGTGGATGAAAAGGCGGTTTTGGAGAGTATCAAGACGGGTAAGGTGCGCAAATATGTGTCTGATTTCCCGAACGCCACCACGGCGGGACAGGAAGGGTGTATCGTGATCCCCCATCTTGGCGCGTCCACGGAGGAGTCTGAGGATAACTGTGCGGTGATGGCTGTGAAGGAGATGAAGAATTATCTGGAGAACGGCAATATCACAAACAGCGTAAACTATCCGAAATGTGATATGGGAATCTGCGAACAGGCGGGCCGCGTGGCGATTTTCCACAGGAACATCGCCAACATGATTACCAAGTTTACCGCCTGCTTTGGCGACAACAACATCAATATCTCCGATATGACCAACAAGTCGAAAGGAGAGGTGGCCTACACCATGCTGGACATCGAACAGCCTGCATCGAAGGAGATTATCGAGAAACTACAGTCTATCGACGGCGTGTTCCGGGTGAGAGTAGTAAAATAGCCGATCGAGTTTACACTCGATCCCATAATATCTAAAAGTAAAGGCTTGCCGTGTTTTGCGGCAAGCCTTTTTCAGTTCAGCCGGTTGGCAATGGAGGAAAAATCTGCGCCTTCCTCATCATCCAGAGCTGCCTGTAGTTTTTGGTCCGCTTCCACGGCGGCTTCGCTGGCCAGATCCATATAGAGGATGAATATTTCCTCCACGGTTTTTCCGGTGTCTTTTGCGATCTCCTCCATGACGGGTTTTAAGGCCTCCAGTTGAAAGGAGATCCGGGTTTTCTGGGGATCGATGTCCGCCAATACTTTTTCAGCGTAATCGTTAATTTTAGTTAGAATTTTTTGTTCTTCAGCTGTCATGTGCGTTCTTCCTTTCTTTTTTTGTTCGCTATAATCATAGCATAATATACTTGTGATGCACAGTGTAATTTGTTAAAATGAATACATATATCCTGTATAGGCAGGAGAAGGGAATCCTTATGGCTAATATTATTCCGTTTCGGGCGATCAGGCCCAGAGCAGATCTGGCAGAGAAAATTGCGGCGCTTCCCTATGATGTTTACAGCAGGGATGAGGCGAGGGAGGCCGTGAAAGGAAATGATTATACCTTTCTTCGGATAGACCGACCGGAGACACAGTTCCCGGAAGCGTATGATATGTATGCACCCGAGGTATACGAAAAAGCGGCAGAAATGCTTCAAAAGATGATAGAGGATGGCTTTTTTATTCAGGAGTCCAAAGAGGCATATTATGTCTATGAATTGGTGATGGACGGGCGGTCACAGGTGGGAATCGGGGCCTGCGCTTCCGTGGACGATTACGATAACCGGGTAATCAAGAAGCATGAAAATACCCGGGCGGACAAGGAGGCTGACCGCATCCGCCATGTGGATGTGTGCAGCGCGCAGACAGGGCCGATTTTTCTTGCTTACCGCAGAAGGGAAGAGATTGAGCGGGAGGTAAAACAGGCGATGTCAGGTCCGCCGGTCTATGATTTTACAGCGGATGATAACATTACCCACAGAGTATGGGTTATTGACGAGGAGGGAGCTGTATCGCGGATTCAGGCAGCCTTTCGGCAGGTGGAGGATATCTATATTGCGGACGGCCATCACCGGTGCGCGTCGGCGGTGCGTGTCTCGAAGAAGAGAAGGATGGAATTTTCTGATTATACGGGGGAGGAGGAGTTTAATTACTTCCTTTCCGTGCTGTTTCCCGACGATCAGCTCATGATTATGGACTATAACCGGGTGGTGAAACCGGAGGAAGATTTCGATGGGAGCGCGTTTCTGGAAAAAGTTGGGCGGTCTTTTCAGGTGGAAAAGCAGGGAAAAGAGCCCTATAAGCCGAAAAGGAAGGGCGAGATCGGCATGTACTATCAGGATAACTGGTATCGCCTCACTATAAATAGCAGCTGTTACACGGGAGACCCGGTGGGGGATCTGGATGTGGCGGTTTTACAGAAATATCTTTTGGAGCCGGTTTTCGGTATTGTGGACCCTAAGGTAGATGCACGGATTGATTTTGTGGGAGGCATCAGGGGCCTTAAGGAACTGGAACGGCGGGTGCATACGGACGCAAAGGTGGCTTTTGCCATGTTCCCTACGGATATTCACGAGCTCTTTGCCGTTTCGGATGCGGGAAAACTGATGCCGCCGAAATCCACATGGTTCGAGCCGAAGCTGAGAAGCGGCCTTCTCATTCATAAGATAGAGGAGAGCGGGAAAAAGTAAGGCGATGGAAGGTTCGGAAATAAAAAAATAAGGAAAGGCAGGATAGCTGCGGATGAATAAAAAACTGTATAAGCTGATGAACTGGGCACAGATCGAGGAGATTGTCTATTCGGAGTCGGATCATCCACATGACATTCTGGGCGCTCATGTGGTGGGGAATTCTGTGTTGGTGCAGACATTCCAGCCCGGCGCGAAGAGTGTGCGGCTCCAGCTTTTGGAGGGGGATAAAAGCTATCGCATGGAGGAGGCCGACGAGGAGGGGTATTTTGCATTGCTTCTGCCGGGAAAGACGGTTCCCGCTTATGAGTATGTGGTGGAGGCCGGTAACGGAAGCCTTAAGAAAGTGCGTGATGCCTATAATTTTGCACCCAGGATTACCAAGAAGGATACGGAGAAATTTGGGGCGGGCATTCATTATCAGGTTTATGATATTTTGGGTGCGCATCCGGGCGTGGCATCGGGAATATCAGGCACCTATTTTGCAGTGTGGGCGCCGAACGCTCTGCGTGTCAGCGTGGTAGGTGATTTTAACGGCTGGGACGGCAGAACCCACCAGATGAGGCGGCTCTGGGATTCCGGTATTTTTGAGATATTCATCCCCGATGTGAAGGAGGGGGATTGCTATAAATATGAGATTAAGGCGAAGAGCGGGCTGGTGTTTATGAAGGCGGATCCTTACGGCTTCGGGGCGCAGCTTCGGCCGGAGAGCGCTTCGGTGATTCGCGATATCGAGGGCTTTGTGTGGAAGGACGACAAGTGGCTCAAGGAACGTGAGGCTTTGCAGGCGGAAGATAAACCTATGAGTGTTTATGAAGTTTATCTGGGTTCCTTTGAAAAACCTTCTGACGGCAGGGAGTTTTATACTTACAGGGAACTTGCGCCGAAGATTATTGACTATGTGAAGAAGATGGGTTATACGCATATTGAACTGATGCCGGTGATGGAGCATCCTCTGGATGAATCCTGGGGATATCAGGTGATTGGTTACTATGCGCCTACCGCGCGCTACGGCACGCCGGAAGACTTCATGTATTTTATGAATGAAATGCATAGGGCCGGAATCGGTGTGATTCTGGATTGGGTGCCTGCGCATTTTCCCAGAGATACTTACGGTCTTTCCGCTTTTGACGGCACCTGCCTGTATGAGCATCAGGATCCCAGACAGGGATTTCACCCTCACTGGGGGACGCTAATCTATAATTACGGACGCCCGCAGGTGAGCAATTACCTGCTTGCCAACGCCTTATACTGGGTGGAAAAATACCATGCGGACGGCATTCGTATTGACGCGGTGGCTTCCATGCTCTATCTGGATTACGGAAAAAACGACGGGGAGTGGGTGGCCAATATCTATGGCGGCCATGAAAATCTGGAGGCGGTGGAGCTTTTAAAGCACTTAAACTCCATTATGAAGAAGAGAAACCCTGGCGTGCTCATGATTGCGGAGGAATCAACAGCATGGCCGAAGGTGACGGGAGCTCTCGACGATGACGGCCTCGGTTTCGACTTAAAATGGAACATGGGCTTCATGAACGATTATCTCGGCTATATTACGACAGATCCCTTTTTCCGTTCGGGGAGACACAATGATTTGACTTTCAGTATGATTTATGCTTACAGCGAGAAGTTTATCCTCGTGCTGTCCCATGATGAGGTGGTGCATGGCAAGGGTACGCTCCTTGGAAAGATGCCCGGGAAGCGGGAGAAGCAGTTTGCCAATCTGCGGCTGACTTTTGCCTACCATATGACCCATCCCGGTAAGAAGCTGTTGTTTATGGGGCAGGATATCGGAGAGTATGACGAGTTCAATGAAAAGCGTGCGGTTGAATGGGAGCTTTTGGAAAATGAGGATCACAAGAAGCTGAATCAGATGGTGGCGGCGCTGAACAAGTTTTATACGTCTTCGCCGGCGCTTTACCGGAAGGATACTTCCTGGGAGGGGTTTGAATGGATCAACTGCATCACGCCGAATGCCTGTATGCTGTCCTATATCAGAAAAACGGACGACGTCAGAGATATGCTGGTGGTGGTGGCAAATTTTGCTGATGCGAAGCAGGAGTTTCGCGTGGGCGTTCCCTGTGAGGGGAAATATAAGGAAGTCTTTAACACCGATGATCCGGCTTATGGCGGCAGCGGTATACTAAATAAGGCTGTTTGCGATACGATTGAGACAGAGTGGGACGGCAAGCCTTACGCCATTGATATGGTGAGTGCGCCTTTAAGCATCAGTATTTTCTCCTATACGCCTTACACAAAGGAAGAGAAGGCGGAGATTGAGCGCAGGCGCGAGGAGGAACGCCGTCTGGCAAAGGAAGAGGAAGAGAGGCGTCTGGCCAAGGAGGAGGCAGAGCGCACCGCGCAGGCGGCTGCGGAGGCCAAGGAACAGGCGAAAAAGGCGGCCGCGGAGGCCAAGGAGCTGGCAAAGCGTGCGGCAAAACAGGCGAGGGAGAGCGCAAAAACTGCGGAGCTTTTGGAAAAGAAGGCGCAGGCAGCCGCAGAGAAGCTACAGGAACTGACAAAAAAGCCGAAAACGGCTGTGAAGAAGGCTGTGGGCGCAAAGGTGGAGACGAAGCCCGCTGCAAAGAAAACAACTGTAATCAAGTGATTGCGGAGGGTGGAAAGCGATATGGAAGACCAGGCGATTCAGGAGGAAATTCAGGAGATCGAGTATATCGCTTCGGATGAGCTTCAGGTTGGGGCGATAGAGAAATACTTACAGGAACTGCCGGATACACTGATCCGGTTTGGCGTCAGGGTACTTCTGGCGTTGGCGGTATTCTTTGTCGGTGTACAGCTGATCAAACTGATCCGTAAGATTCTTAGAAAGTCCTTTGAAAGACATAACGTGGACGTGGGTGTGAGCCGTTTTTTGGATTCCTTTGTCAAGGCAGTGCTCTATATCCTGCTGCTGTTCATGATTGCGTCCTCCTTCGGGCTGGATGCCACCAGTGTGGTGGCTCTGGTCGGTTCCGCCGGCGTGGCGATCGGTCTGGCAGTGCAGGGAAGTCTGTCTAATTTTGCGGGAGGCGTATTGATTTTGCTTCTGCAGCCGTTTAAGACCGGAGATTATATCAGGGACAGTGCGGGCAATGAGGGAACGGTGGAGGAAGTACAGCTTTTTTATACAAGGCTGATCACGCCGGACCGGCACATGGTGGTGTTGCCAAACGGGACGCTTGCCAACGGCAGCATTTTGAATATGAGTACGGTGGGTGACCGCAGGATGGATATCAAGGTGGGAATTTCCTACGATGCAGATATCCGCAGGGCAAAGGAAGCGCTTTTAATGGTTTTGGAGGAAGATCCCGGCGTTTTGCAGGAACAGGAGAAGCTGGTGTATGTGGAGGAGCTCGCAGACAGCAGCGTGGTGATGAATCTGCGCTGTTACAGTACGAACGAAATGTTCTGGGAGACAAAATGGCGTCTTACCGAGAAGGTGAAGTATGCGCTGGATGAGGCCGGGATCGAGATTCCCTTTCCGCAGCTGGATGTGCATACGTAATATTAAATTTTCAAGAAAAATCTCTTGCCAAATGGCAAGTTCCATCATATAATAATCATTGTTGTATGGTTTTGCTGGAATAGCGCAGTTGGTAGCGCAACTGATTCGTAATCAGTAGGTCGAGGGTTCGAGTCCCTTTTCCAGCTGGAGTAGAAAGGCTTCGCGGTTGCGGAGCCTTTCTACTTATACAAATAATGACCAACTCAGTCAGTCAAAAACGTTTTTTGAAATTTCCTGAAAATAAATACCACAACAACTTGACATAATATCTTTACGTGATACAATATGTAGTATGCGCAGCATGGATATGACATACATTATGTAGTGCATTTTTGAGAATATTGGGGGCATTATTGAATGAAGATTATTAAGAGAAGTGGAGTGGAGGTTAATTTTGACCTAAAGAAGATCATTGCGGCGATCAGAAAGGCGAACAACAGCGTCAGGGAGGAAGACAGGCTGTCGGAGACGGAGATTGATGAGATTGCTTCCGTGGTGGCCGATCATTGTGAGGAGATGAGAAGGGCTCCCAGCGTGGAGGAGATTCAGGATATGGTGGAAAACCAGCTTATGAAATATCGGGCTTACACTATTTCCAGAAATTATATTACCTATCGGTATAAGAGGGCGCTTGTCCGCAAGTCGAACTCTACCGATGAGCAGATTTTAAGCCTTTTGGAGTGCAATAACGAGGAAGTCAAACAGGAAAACTCCAACAAAAATCCCACAGTTAACAGTGTGCAGAGGGATTATATGGCGGGAGAGGTGAGCAAGGATATCACGAAGCGGTTTTTGCTTCCTCCTGATATTGTGGAGGCGCACGAGCAGGGTGTGATTCATTTTCATGATGCGGACTATTTTGCCCAGCATATGCACAACTGCTGTCTGGTTAACCTGGAAGATATGCTGCAAAACGGTACGGTTATCAGCGAGACCATGATTGACACGCCAAAAAGTTTTTCTACGGCCTGCAATGTGGCGACGCAGAGCATCGCGCAGATCGCAAGCTGCCAGTATGGCGGACAGAGTATTACGCTTTCCCACCTTGCGCCTTTTGTAAATGTGAGCCGTGAAAAGTTCCGCAAGAAGGTGCGGGAAGAAATGCAGGAAATGGGGATTGCCGCTACGGACGAGCAGATCAATGATATTGCCGAGCGGCGTGTGAAGGATGAGATCAGGCAGGGAGTGCAGATCATTCAGTATCAGGTGATCACGCTGATGACGACCAATGGACAGGCTCCCTTCATTACTGTGTTTATGTATATCGACGAGGTGCCGGAGGGGCGTCTTCGGGACGATCTGGCTATGATTATAGAGGAGATGCTGT
The DNA here is from genome assembly GCA_002490705.1 of Lachnospiraceae bacterium UBA7202. GTDB lineage: Bacteria > Bacillota > Clostridia > Lachnospirales > Lachnospiraceae > UBA3282. The sequence goes on along the minus strand of DKUO01000003.1, from coordinate 20,445 downwards.
ACCAGCGGATTCGCGGCGTCAAGAACGAGAAGGGCGTCTATATCACACCGGCCTTTCCCAAGCTGATTTATGTGCTGGAGGAGGACAATATCCGCGAGGGCACAAAGTATTGGTATCTGACAAAGCTGGCGGCGGAGTGCACGGCGAAGCGGATGGTGCCGGATTATATTTCTGAAAAAATCATGAAGCAGTTAAAGGATGGCAACTGTTATACCTGTATGGGATGCCGTTCTTTCCTTACCGTATACCATGACGAGAACGACCAGCCGAAATTTTACGGCAGATTCAATCAGGGCGTGGTGACCCTAAATCTGGTGGATGTGGCCTGCTCTTCGGGACGGAACATGGAGCGGTTCTGGCAGATCATGGATGAGCGGCTGGATCTCTGCAAGCGGGCGCTGATGGCACGGCATAACCGTCTGAAGGGGACGCTTTCGGATGTGGCGCCGATTTTGTGGCAGAACGGGGCGCTGGCGCGGCTTAAGAAGGGGGAGAAGATCGATAAGCTTCTTTATGGCGGCTATTCCACGATCTCTCTCGGCTATGCGGGCCTTTGCGAGTGTACCAGATATATGACGGGTAAGAGTCATACGGACCCGGAGGCAACGCCCTTCGCCTTGAAGGTGATGCAATATTTAAATAACGCATGTCACGAATGGCGTGAGGAGACCAACATTGATTTCAGTCTCTACGGTACGCCTTTGGAGTCTACGACCTACAAGTTCGCGAAATGTTTGCAGAAGCGTTTCGGTATCATTGAGGGTGTGACGGATAAAAATTATATTACCAACAGTTATCATGTGCATGTGACGGAACAGATCAACGCCTTTGATAAACTGAAATTTGAGGCACAGTTTCAGGAGCTGTCTCCGGGCGGGGCGATCAGCTATGTGGAAGTGCCCAATATGGAAAATAATCTGGACGCCGTGCTTTCAGTGATGCAGTATATCTATGACAATATTATGTATGCGGAACTGAATACCAAGAGCGATTACTGTCAGGCATGCGATTACCACGGGGAGATACAGATCGTAGAGGATACGGACGGAAAGTTGATCTGGAAGTGCCCTAACTGTGGCAATACGGATCAGAATAAGATGAATGTGGCCAGACGTACCTGCGGCTATATCGGAACCCAGTTCTGGAATCAGGGCCGTACCCAGGAGATCAAGGAAAGGGTGCTGCATTTGTGAACCGAGGTAAATTTACTGCGTAAATTAACCTCACGAGATTTGCTACGCAAACTCGAGGTGGATTATGTATTATTCAGTGATAAAAAATTGTGATATTGCCAATGGCCCCGGTGTGCGGGTGACACTCTTTGTTAGCGGCTGCACCCATCACTGCGAGGGATGCTTTAATGAGGAGACATGGGATTTTCAGTACGGGAAGCCGTTTACGGAGGAGACCATCGGCAGGATTCTTGAAATGCTGGCGCCGGATTATATTGCGGGATTGACCCTGCTTGGAGGAGAGCCCCTTGAGTTGGTGAACAGAGAGGGGCTTCTGCCGCTTCTGCGGGCGGTGAAGGAAAAGTATCCCGGAAAAAATATCTGGTGTTATACCGGGTATCTTTTTGAAAAGGATATTCTGGAAAACTTCTGTGTACAGTGGGAGAAGATGGAGGAGTTTCTCTCCTATCTCGATGTGATTGTGGACGGGGAATTTATCATGGCAAGGAAGGATATCAGTCTGCGCTTTCGGGGGTCTGAGAACCAACGGATCATTGACGTGCAGGAGTCGCTTAAGCAGGAACGGGTTGTGCTGTGGGATGTGGTAGAAAGTAAGAGGAATCTTTAGGATGGGGGAATTAAAGGATATTTTTCGCTCCAAAAAGCAGGCATTTTTTGCAGTATTGATTGTGGGATTGATCGCGCATGGATTTATGATGTTTAATAAATTATCCTACCATGATGATATCCAGTCGTTGTTTGATCTGGGGCTTACTTTTGAACTGGGCAGATGGGGGTTAGGGATTATGGCGTGGATATGCGCAGTCACTGGATTGGGAAGCTATTCAACGCCGCTGTTTTTGGGAAGCCTTTCGCTTGTTTTTATTGGGATGAGCGCCGTGCTTGTTTGCGAAATTTTGCATATTGACAGCAAAAAAGGAATGATCCTTTCAGGGGGAATTATGGCAGTATTTCCCGTTGTTGCCAGTACGTTTGCCTATATGTTTACTGCGGTCCCTTATTTTTTTGCCTATTTTTTAGTGATTCTGTCTGTCTATCTTTTATCGCGCCGGTTCAGCGTGAAAAACTGTGCGGCGGCCGTTTTTTTGATTTCGTTCAGTACGGGGATTTATCAGGCGTCTTTGGCGGTATGCACATCGCTGATTGTAGTGTTGTTGATTGACCATATATTGGAGTATTCGGACAGGGCTTTTGCCGATCATATGAAAGAAGCGCTGTTATATGCAGGGACTCTCTTTGGTAGTCTTGTGTTATATTTGATAGAAAATCAGATCGCGTTAAAGCTGACAGACACGGAGCTTTCCTCTTATCAGGGAATGAATGGGAAATACAATATCGCGATGCTGCCGGAAAAGTTACTGGGAACGTATCATGATTTTCTGGGAGGGGGATATACCGGAATCAACAGCACGCATTTTCTTTCAAACGGTGTAAAAGCTGTGATCGTGCTTGCAGTCATAGGGGTGCTGGTGGGCTTGTATCAATCGAAGTGCACCGGAGTTGTGAAATTGTGGGCATTGCTTTTGGTAGCAGTTTTTCCCATAGCAGCTTATCTGGTTAATTTCTTCTCGACAGAGGAGGGTCTGCGTGTCCATACGCTTATGGTATATTCGTTAGTCTACGTCTTTATCTTTCCCGTGTGTATGATGGAGCGGGTAAGGATGAAAACTAAGCAGGAAAAGAAAGACGCTGGTGCTTTGGGAATACGAGTATGGAACTGCGCGCTCAGTATTTTCCTTGTGATGTTTATAACGATATATGTTTCCTTGGACAATGCGGCATATTTGAAAATGAATTTCGTGCAGGAACAGACAACCGCCTATTTTAATACCTTGGTCACGCGGATTAAGAGCGTGGACGGGTATCGGGATGAGTATCCGGTGATACTGCTTGGATTCCCGTACAGGGCTGATGATCAGTCATTTTTTCACGCGGATCGGTTTGATGGGATTACTTTTGATGGATATAACTACGATCAGAGAAGATTGTTCAATGATTATGCGTGGGAGAACTATGTGCGGTATCACGTTGGCTATGCTCCAGATTATTGCGAGGATTATTTGGACTGGTGGCAATTGCCGGAGGTTGAGAAGATGAACTGCTATCCGGACGATGGCTCAATCAAGGTGGTGAATGAGAGGGTTGTCGTGAAGTTTGCCGAATACTAGGGCGGCGGGATTTTCCCGCCGCCTTTGTTGATTGCCCGATTTTTTCTATTTAATATTTCTTTCTATGATAATGCTCCGCACTCTGAATCAACTTATAAAATACCATGGCGATTGCGCACAGTATAATAATGGAAGTAATCACCATGTTGAGCTGGAAGACCTGCGAGCCATAGATGATCAGATATCCGAGGCCCCGTCTTGCCGCCAGAAATTCTCCGATAATGACGCCCACCAGAGACAGGCCGATATTGACCTTCATGTTGCTTAAAATGAGCGGAACGGAGCTTGGCAGGATCACCTTAAACAGCGCGTCCTTTCGGCTGCCGCCCAGTGTGTAGATCAATTTGCACATTTCCGGGTCTACCTGGCAAAAGCCCGTGTAGAGACTTATGATGGAACCAAAGACCGCAACGGAGATACCCGCCACGATAATCGTGTTTGAACCGGTCCCAAGCCATACGATGAGCAGGGGCGCAAGGGCGGATTTCGGAAGTGCGTTCAGGACAACAAGGTAGGGTTCCAGAATCTCGGAGAGGCTGTTTTGATACCAGAGAAGCGTGGCGCTGACAAGGCTTAGGACGGTGACCAGAATAAAACTGGTGATGGTCTCAAACAGGGTGATGCCGGTGTGGGTGAAGAAGGAGCCGTCCACAAGCATTTGGCCAAGATACCGGATAATACCGGAAGGGCTGCTGAAGAAGAAGCTGTCGATCCATGCCATCCGGGAAGCGGTCTCCCAGAAGCCGAGAAAGAGAAGAAGAAGAAGAAGCCTTCCGAAAGCGATTCTGTGGTGATGCCTGCGGTGGGCGCGCAGGAAGTTTTCCTGACGCACGGAGACAGGCGGCCTTGTCTTAGGCGATTGTTTTCCCATCTGTCAATACCTCCCATAGTTGATTAAAATAATTCTGATACGCGGCGGTGCTCCGAATGGCAAGGGGGTCTTCCCTGCTTATATCATAAAGGATGGACATTTCCTGTTTTACGCTGGCCGGACGCTTGGAAAGAACAATGACGTGGTCCGCCAAGGTGATTGCCTCGGAGAGATCGTGGGTGATGAGGAGTGCGGTTTTTCCTGTTTTGCGGATAATATTTGCGATATCTGCCGAGACAAAGAGCCGGGTCTGAAAATCCAGAGCGCTAAAGGGTTCGTCGAGGAGGAGGAGATCGGGGCGAATCGCCATGGTACGGATCAGTGCCGCACGCTGCCGCATACCGCCGGAGAGTTCAGAGGGCTTTTTGTCCTTAAAGCTGTAGAGCCCATAATCATTTAGAAGCTTTAGGATATAGTCGGTGTTTTCTTTGGTGAGACTGTGGGTGAGTTCCAGACCGAGAATCAAATTCTGATAGACCGTGCGCCACTCAAAAAGATGGTCTCTTTGCAACATATAGCCGATTTTCAGGGCGGAATCCGCACAGTAGTCTCTGGAGGAAAGCCCTCTGTAGAGAATTTCACCGTCCTCCGGAGGAAGCAGTCCCGCGGTGAGGGAGAGAAGCGTGGATTTTCCGCAGCCGCTGGGACCTACGACCGCGACGAAGCTTCCTTCCGAAACTTGTAAGTTGATGTGTGAAAGAGCGGGGGTTTCCCCCTTCAAATTGTGGTAGGAGTAGGAAACGTCCCGCAGAGATAGTATTGGCTGCATAGAATATCACTCCTTATGATTATAAAATATTTTATGACAGGGAAGAAAATATGTGTTTTGATTGAAAAGAAATCCAATTTATGGTATCATCAAATTTAGATTTAATTAAAATGGAGGTTTTTAGCATGGCGCAGTTGTGGGGCGGCCGTTTCACAAAAGAGACGGATCAGCTTGTATATAACTTTAACGCCTCCATCTCCTTTGATCAGAAGTTTTTGAAACAGGATATCGAGGGCAGTATTGCCCATGTGGTTATGCTGGCGAAACAGGGGATTCTGACGAAGGAGGAGAAGGACGCGATTTTAAAAGGCCTTACCGGAATCAGGGAAGATGTGGAGTCCGGCAAGCTTCCTATTACGGAGGAGTACGAGGACATTCACAGCTTTGTGGAGGCCAATCTGATTGCACGGATCGGGGATGCCGGGAAGAAGCTGCACACCGGCAGAAGCCGGAATGATCAGGTGGCTCTCGACATGCGGCTGTATATCAGGCAGGAGGTTCTCTGTGTGGATGAGCTTGTAAAAAAGCTGTTGCAGACGCTCCTTACGATTATGGAGGAAAATACAGAGACCTATATGCCCGGTTTTACCCATCTGCAAAAGGCCCAGCCGGTGACTCTGGCGCATCATGTGGGCGCCTATTTTGAAATGTTTAAGAGAGACCGGTCGCGGCTTAAGGATATTTTTTACCGCATGAATTACTGTCCGCTCGGGGCAGGAGCGCTGGCGGGGACGACGTATCCACTTGACAGGAATTATACGGCGTCGCTTTTGGGCTTTGAAGGGCCTACGCTGAACAGCATGGATTCGGTATCGGATAGAGATTATGTGATTGAGTTTTTGGCGGTGCTATCCACGATCATGATGCATTTGAGCCGTTTCTGTGAGGAGATCATCATCTGGAATTCCAATGAGTACCGCTTTGTGGAGATTGATGATGCTTACTCCACGGGGAGCAGCATCATGCCCCAGAAGAAAAATCCGGATATTGCGGAACTGGTGCGTGGCAAGACGGGGCGGGTTTACGGCGCGCTCATGTCCCTGCTTACAACAATGAAGGGGATTCCCCTTGCCTATAATAAAGATATGCAGGAGGATAAGGAGCTGACCTTTGACGCTATCGACACGGCGAAGGGCTGCCTTGCCCTGTTTGAGGGTATGGTCCGTACTATGAAATTTAACCGGGATGTGATGGAAAAGAGCGCCATGATGGGATTTACCAACGCCACAGACGCGGCGGACTATCTGGTGGGAAAAGGGGTTCCGTTCCGGGACGCCCACGGCATGATCGGGCAGCTGGTGCTGTATTGTATTGATAAGAAGTGCAGCATTGAGGATTTGTCAATAGAGGAGCTTCAGGCGGTCAGTCCTGCTTTTGAGGAGGACGTCTATGAGGCGGTCAGTCTGAAAACCTGTGTGGAGAAACGGCTGACGGTGGGCGCACCGGGTTCAAAAGCAATGCGGCAGGTTATAGAGCTGCACAAGGAATATCTGTCAAAAGATTGGCAGGATGAGGAGGAAGAGAAAAAATGAGTGACAAGTTAAAAGTAGGGATTTTAGGCGGCACAGGCATGGTGGGACAGCGGTTCATCGCCCTTTTGGAGAATCACCCCTGGTTTGAGGTGACCACGATCGCGGCCAGCCCCAGATCGGCGGGCAAGACCTATCAGGAAGCGGTTGGCGGCAGATGGAAGATGGATACGCCCATGCCGGAAGCGGTAAAAAATATAATCGTCAAAAATGTGAATGAGGTTGACAAAGTAGCGGCGGAAGTGGATTTCGTTTTCTCTGCGGTAGATATGACGAAGGACGAGATCAAAAAGATCGAGGAGGAGTACGCGAAGACGGAGACACCGGTGGTTTCCAACAACAGCGCCCACCGTTGGACGCCGGACGTGCCCATGGTGGTGCCGGAGATCAACCCGGAGCATTTTGATGTGATAGAGTCACAGAAAAAACGGCTTGGCACAAAACGCGGTTTTATTGCTGTGAAGCCGAACTGTTCCATTCAGAGTTATGCGCCGGTGCTGACCGCGTGGAAGGAATTTGAGCCTTACGAGGTGGTGGCAACTACCTATCAGGCGATTTCCGGTGCGGGAAAAACGTTTAAGGATTGGCCGGAAATGGTGGAAAATGTGATTCCTTATATCGGCGGTGAGGAGGAGAAGAGCGAGAAGGAACCTCTGCGCATATGGGGTAAGGTAGAAAACGGAGAGATCGTTCCTGCTGTAAGCCCTGTGATCACCTGCCAGTGTATCCGTGTTCCCGTGCTGAACGGCCACACGGCGGCGGTGTTTGTGAAATTTAAGAAAAAGCCCACAAAGGAACAGCTGGTGGAAAAACTGGTTAACTTTAAGGGATTGCCGCAGGAGCTACAGCTTCCCAGCGCGCCGAAGCAGTTTATTCAGGTGATGGAGGAGGATAACCGCCCGCAGGTGAAGCTGGATGTGGATTATGAGAACGGCATGGGAATCAGTGTAGGGCGAATCCGCGAGGACAGCGTATACGATTGGAAGTTTGTGGGGCTTTCCCACAATACCGTGCGTGGAGCCGCAGGGGGTGCGGTGCTGTGTGCGGAGACCCTGAAAGCAAAGGGATATATAACAAAGAAGTAAAGAGGGATAGGGTATAAATAAAAAAATAGGGGGAGGCATCGGCAGAAGGGGCCGGCGTATGGGTATTGTGGTGGATACGAAGGAAAAAGAGACAGAACTGATTGGGCAGGAGTATCAACAGCTGCGCGATGACGAGAAGATGTTTCGTCTGCTGTGCGAGACATCAAACAGTGCGTTCATCTATTATAATTATAAAGAGGACAGGGTCCAGACGTTAGCAAACTGGGGACACTTCTTTGATTTCCCGATTTCGGATATGAAAGACTTTTCCAAATTGTATGACTGCGTGGAAGAGAAATATTCTATTCCGCTCAGGGAGGGCTTGTTTATTGAAAAACAGAACAGAGACCGGCAGAATTTTGAGATTCGGTTGAAGGAGAGCAATCTTTGCATTGAGGTGGAAGTCAATATCGTATATGACGCTGACAGAAATCCTACGGATAAAATTGTTCGGTTTAAAGATGTGACAAAGATGAATGCTCAGAAGGATGAGCTTGCCTACATGGCGTATTATGATATGATGACGGGACTCTACAACCGTAATTATTTTGTCAGGCTTCTGGGAGAATTTTTGCGGCAGGCGGAAAAGGAGAAATGTAAGGTCGCGGTGATGTTTGTCGACTTTGACGATTTCCGCAGGGTAAACGACGGTATGGGCCTGATTGCAGGGGATGATTTGGTACAGCTTTTCGGACAGTATTTGTCCGGCTTGATGAGCGATCATGTGGTGATTTCTCATTTCAGTACGGATATTTACTGTATCGCGATCTATGATCCCTGCGGTGCCAGAAGCGTGGAGACCATTTATCAGGTAATCAAGAAGCGGTTGGAAAAGCCCTTCAAGCTGATGGATGGTCAGGAGGTCACGATGACGGTGTCCGTGGGTGTTTCCGAATATCCGGAAGCGGCCACAGGAACACTTGAACTGATTAACTGTGCGGAAATCGTTATGTTCAAGGCGAAGAGCCAGGGGAAAGATAAGATTCAATATTTTGAAGGCGCCATTTTGGAGGAGTTTTTGCAGAATGTGACCATTCAGACTAAGCTGAAGGAGGTTGTGTTTGAACAGAACTTTACCATGCATTTCCAACCCCAGTATTTTGCCGAGGATAAAAGACTTCGCGGTGTGGAAGCGCTGATCCGCTGGAAAGACAGTAAGGGGGATATGATCAGTCCTGCGGTATTCATTCCCATTGCAGAGAAGAACGGTACGATTGTGCCGATCGGGAACTGGGTGATTGAGAAAAGTGTGCAGACTTATGTGGAATGGAGAAATCAGTATCATTATCCCTTGATTTTGTCGCTCAATGTATCGGCGGTGCAGTGTAAACAAAAGGATTTTATTGACAGCCTTATGCAGATTTTAGAAATGTATGACATAGCGCCCGAGGAGATAGAGATTGAGATTACAGAGACAATTTTGATAGAAGATTTTGAATCCATAAGCAGGCGGTTAGACGAGCTGAGGGACACAGGGGTTAAGATATCTCTGGATGATTTCGGTACAGGCTTTTCTTCTCTTTCCTATTTGAAAGGGCTGCCCATTGATACGCTGAAAATCGATAAAACTTTTGTAGATACGCTGCTGACGGATGTCAACACGAAGATTATCACGGAGTCGATTATCTACATGGTGAAACGGCTTGGATATGAGACGATAGCGGAAGGCGTGGAAACGGAGGAGCAGTTTCTGTATCTGAAGGAACTGGGGTGTGATATTATTCAAGGATACTATTTGGGCAGGCCGATGCCTGCCGGAGAGATTGAGGATCTGTTGGCGGATTTAACGGCGAAGGTATGATGAGGTAAACGGAAACTATGTTACTTGGCAGAACAACAGAACTGGCATATCTGAATAATTACTATGACCGGGACGGCAGTCAGATATTGATTGTTTACGGGCAGAAACATATCGGGAAGACAGCTCTTGTGAAGGAGTTTATGAAGGACCGGCCCGGATACTATTACCTTGCCAGAGCCTGCTCGGAGAGAGAACAGGCATATCAGTGGGGAAGGCAGCTTGTCCATGACGGCTATATCGTAGATAAATTCCCTTCTTTTCAGGAAATTTTTGAAAAGATTGCCCACCGGGTCACAGGCAAGAAGGTTTTGGTGATCGACGAGTTCCAGAATATTGTCCGGGCCAGTGATTCTTTTATGAAAGATTTGGTTTCCTTCGTGCACAGTCAATGGAACCGGGACGACGTGATGGTGATTCTTGTAAGCTCCTCCATCGGCTGGATTGAAAACAGTATGATCACAAGGATCGGAGAAGCGGCATATGAGCTTTCGGGATTGCTGAAAATAAAGGAGATGCCCTTTGCTGATCTGGTGGCGCGGTTCCCCAACTTCCGTATTGAGGAGTGCGTGGAGGCATATGCTATTTTAGGGGGCATTCCCGGTCTTTGGAATCAGTTTGACGACAGGCTCACCATTCAGCAGAATATCTGTCGTAATATTCTCGACTGCAACAGCTTCCTCTTTGAGGAGGGGGAGCGGATTCTCACGGAACAGCTCAGGGAACCAGGGGTTTATAATACCATCATGGCTTCCATAGCGGCCGGGGATCACAAACTGAATGATCTCTATCTTCACACAGAGTTTTCTAGGGCAAAGATCAGCGTGTATCTGAAAAACCTGATTGAGCTGGAACTGGTGGAGAAAGTATTTTCTTATGATACCGCAGGAAAGGAAAATGTACAGAAAGGAATATACCGGATCAGCCATCCTTTCGTAGATTTTTACTACACCTATATGTATCCCCATCTGAGCGATCTACAGATGCTGTCGGTGGGAGAGTTTTACAATCATTACATTATGCGGGATTTCAGACGTTATGTTTCCGGTTACTTTAAACAGGTATGCAGGCAGCACCTGACAGGGCTCGGAGAGCGGCACCGGCTTCCCATTGACTGCGGCACTATCGGTGAATGGATCGGCAAGGTGGGATCGTTAGATATTATTGCACAGGATGGAGAGGGCCGCACGTTGATCGGTCTGTGTAACTGGGAGAAGCCCATGACCTACGAGGATTATGAGAATCTTCTCCTCTATGCGAAAAAGGCGAAGATCAATGCGGATTACGTTTATATGTATACGGCTTTCCGGTTTGATGAACGCTTAAATCTGGAGGCTAAGGTGAAGTCTAATCTGAAACTGGTGCAGATCTCGGATTTGTGAGAATTGGTGGCTGGAAGTATATGGGAAAGAATCTGTTTATTGCGGAGAAGCCCAGTGTGGCAAAAGAATTCGCAAAGGCGTTAAAGTATAATATGAAGAACCGTGACGGCTATATGGAATCCGAAGAGGCGGTCGTGACATGGTGTGTGGGGCATCTGGTGACCATGAGTTACCCGGAGGCCTATGATGAGAAGTACAAAAGGTGGTCTCTGGAGACGATTCCTTTTATCCCGAAGGAGTTTAAATATGAGGTCATTGACAGCGTTAAAAAGCAGTTCGGCATTGTGAGCGGTCTGCTGAACAGGGAGGATGTGGATACGATTTACGTCTGCACCGATTCCGGGCGGGAGGGGGAGTACATATACCGTCTGGTGGAACAGCAGGCAGGCGTGGAGGGAAAAAACAGGAGACGGGTGTGGATTGATTCTCAGACGGAAGAGGAGATCCTGCGGGGTATCCGGGAGGCCAAGGATCTTTCGGCTTACGATAATCTTTCTCACGCGGCCTATCTGCGGGCCAAGGAAGACTATCTGATGGGAATCAATTTTTCCCGGGCGCTCACGTTGAAATACAGTTATTCCATTAAAAATTATTTACATGCGGATAAGGCTGTGGTTTCCGTGGGACGGGTTATGACCTGTGTGCTCGGCATGGTGGTCAACAGAGAGCGGGAAATCAGGGAGTTTGTAAAGATTCCCTTTTACCGCATCCTTTTGCAGGCAGATATACAGGGACATGACTGTACGTTAGAGTGGAAGGCAGTGGAGGGATCAAAGTATTATCAGTCGCCTAAACTCTATAAGGATAACGGCTTTTTGCAGGAGGCGGATGCAGATGAATTCCTTGCTTTTTTGCAGGAAAATCCGCAGGAGCAGCCTGTTGTTGAGAAGATAGAGAGAAAGAAGGAGACTAAGAATCCGCCTCTTCTGTACAATCTGGCGGAGCTGCAAAACGACTGTTCCAAGCTTTTTAAGATCAGCCCGGATGAGACGCTGCGGATTGCGCAGGAGCTGTACGAGAAAAAGCTGACCACTTATCCCAGAACAGATGCGAGAGTCCTCTCCACGGCGGTTGCCAAGGAGATTACCAAAAATATCAGGGGCTTACAGAATTATCAGCCGGTGGCGCCCTATGCGGCGAAAATTCTTTCGGAAGAAAGCTTTAAGGGGATTGCCAAAACCAGATATGTGAACGACAAACAGATTACCGACCACTATGCGATTATTCCTACGGGACAGGGGCTCTCGGCATTAAACAGCCTGCACCCCACTTCAGCCAAGGTTTATGAGATCATAGCCAGACGGTTTTTGAGTATTTTTTATCCGGCGGCGGTTTATCAGAAGATTACTTTGACCGCAAAACTGCGGGAAGAGACCTTTGTCTCGGGATTTAAAGTACAGGCCGAACAGGGATATCTCGAAGTTGCGCAAAATTCTTTTGCAAGAAAGCGCACGGAGGAGTATACTGGAGAGGAGAGGAATGAGGAGGAGCAGGGTGTTGTTGCAGACGCCGATTTCATGCAGGCGCTTGGCATGCTGAAAAAAGGCTCTTTTCTTGAAAAAAAGGCGTTGGAGAAAAAGGAGGGGGAAACTTCTCCGCCAAAGCGATATAACTCCGGGACGATGATCTTGACGATGGAAAATGCCGGGCAGTTTATCGAGGATGAGGAGCTGCGGGCGCAGATCAAGGGAAGCGGTATCGGCACTTCCGCTACCAGAGCGGAGATTTTGAAAAAGCTGGTACATATCAAATATTTGAATTTAAATAAAAAGACGCAGATTATCACCCCTACGCTGTTGGGGGAAATGATTTACGAGGTGGTTGCAGGTTCTATCAAACCGCTTCTGGATCCGAGGCTTACTGCCAGTTGGGAGAAAGGCCTCACACTGGTGGCTTCCGGGGAGATTACGGAAGAGGAGTACATGGGAAAACTGGACGATTTTGTCACCAGAAGGACGAATACGGTTAAGCAGATGTCGAACCAGAATACGCTCTACCATAGATTTCAGTATGTGTCGCAGTTTTATAAGAGTGGAAAAAAGGAGAAGGGGTAAAAGCAGATGATCGGATTGCAGGATGCCGCGATTGCTGCCCTCTACACGTTGGAGGAGACAATCGCAGGAGAATTGTTTGAGGGGCTTACCTATCCATGGGAGGCGCTTCCGAAAATTAAGGATTTTATTATTGCGCTGGGGGAAAAGCTTCCCGAAGACAAATATGAGAGAAAAGAAGGCAATATATGGATTGCCAGAAGCGCGAAGGTGTTTCCCAGCGCTTACATCGGCGGGCCGGCGATTATTGACAAGGAAGCGGAAATCCGGCACTGCGCTTTTATCAGAGGCAGCGCGATCGTGGGTAAGGGAGCGGTTGTAGGTAATTCCACCGAACTTAAGAACGTGGTTCTTTTTAATAAGGTGCAGGTGCCCCATTACAATTACGTGGGAGACAGCATACTCGGTTATAAGGCGCATATGGGAGCCGGTTCCATCACCTCCAATGTGAAAAGCGACAAGACCTTGGTGGTGGTGAAAGCAGGGGGAGAGAGCTGCGAGACCGGTCTGAAAAAATTCGGCGCTATGCTGGGAGATCACGTGGAGGTTGGATGCAATTCCGTTTTAAATCCCGGCACGGTGATCGGTAAAAATACGAATATTTATCCCACTTCCATGGTGCGGGGAGTGATTCCGGCGGACAGTATCTATAAGCGGCAGGGTGAGATAGCCGGTAAACAATAGTGGTTGAACGGAAACAGCGATAAACGGGCAGAGAAATCATGTTTGAGGATGGATGTATGGCGATTGATTTAAGTTTTGAAAACTTCAGCTCTATGATCGACAATGTAATAGCCGGGATCTGTTTTTTCGAGTATGCAGAGGGGGAAATGACGCCTCTCTACGTTAACGATGGATTTTTTCGCATGTTGGGCTATTCCCGTGTACAGGGTATGCGGTATCTTGAGAAGATAGAGCGCAGTATCATACCGGAAGACATTCCGACTTATAAACAGGCAATCAGGGATGTACTGAAAGACGACGGCGTGGTGAATACGGAATTTCGGACCGTGACGGGAAGCGGCGGACTGCGCTGGCTTCATGTCAGGGGAAATCTCTATGCCAGAGAAGGGAAGAAATACACCATCGTCACGATTATCGAGGACGTGACCGAGAGAAAGAATGTGGAGGAGGAGCTGCAAAGACAAGCGGAGCGCCTGCATATTTTGTCGGAGGCGGAAGGTGAGAAGATCATTGACTATAATGCAAGGACAGATGTTATGATCATTCGCTCCAACGACGAATACGGTATGGCCAAGGACGAGATACACAGCAGATATATGGCGCGGTTTGATGCTTCCACGATTTATAAAGAAGATGTGGCTTATTACAAGGCAGTTCTGGAGAGTTTGTTAAAGTCTCCGAAGCATGATACCATAGAATTTCGGATTAAGCGTTTTGATGATGATTTTACATGGTATCAGGCGAATCTGACCTCCCTTTTGGGCGCGGAAGGTTATGTGACCCGTATTGTGGGCCGTATGATTAATATCAACGACAGGAAGCTTAAGGAAATGGAGCTCCTTCTGCGGGCGGAGAAGGACGCGCTGACGGGTATTTATAATCAGGGGGCAACCGAACAGCTGATACACAGCGCCATAGAGGACAGCAACGACAATACGCTGAGCGCGCTGATGATTGTTGACCTTGATAACTTTAAGGAGGCCAATGATCTGCTTGGCCACGCGAACGGCGACCAGCTTTTGGAAAAGACTGCCGAGTCATTGAAAGAAATGTTCAAGGGCGGCGATGTGATCGGTCGTATCGGCGGCGACGAATTTTTAGTTTATATGAGAAATCTGACCACAATCTCAGATGCGGATGAGATGGCGGGCAATATTGTAAAGAAAGTAAATTACGAGCTTGACTTTGAGGGACAGCCGATTCATGTGACCTGTAGCGTGGGTGTTGCCGTTTACCCTTATCATGGAAAGACCTATGAGGAGCTTTTTGAGAAAGCGGACAGGGCCGTTTATACAGTTAAGGCGAACGGTAAGGATGGTTACCGTGTCTACCATGCAGCCAGCACGACGGTATATCATGCCAACAGGAAAGTCGGTTATGATATGACAAAGACGCTGGACTACGACAGAAATATTGAGGATCAGGTAATGCAGATTCTCTTTGAGGACAAAGTGCTTGAATCTGCACTGCGTTCTTCCATAGAGTTGATGACGGCAAAATATCAGTTCCACAGAGGGTATATCTGCGGAAATGATTCCCTTCCGATTTCGCGCAATATTCAATTTACCGTGAAACAGTATGCAACGGGTAAGGAAGCGGATGAACATTACGAATTGAAGCGGGTGGTAAACGAGATCCTTTACGCATCCTTCCCGAGTGTGACGATGATTCATGACTATGACCTGACGGCGGAGGAAATGCATGATTATTTCCAGGCGGAGGGGATTAAGAGTATGCTCTATTATCCGCTCACATCCAAGGGCGAATTTCAGGGCGCTATTGTCTTTGAGAACCATGAAGATGTGCAGATGGAGCTTTCCAAGACGCAGATGGCGGAGGTGCGTTCCCTGTTCCGGCTGATGGAGGCGAATATCCTACAGATCGGCCTGATGGACAGAATGCAGAATTTTGTGGCGCAGATTGCGGTTTTCGACAATATGGACAGCTTTGTCTATGTGGTGAATCCCGATAATTACGAGATCACTTTCATCAATAAAAAAGTGGTAGTGGATTCGCCCCATGTAAAAATCGGCGACGTCTGCTATAAAGCGTTGCAGAACAGGGATACTCCCTGTGAGAACTGCATACTGCGGAACCTTGATAAAAATGATTCCCATTGCCGCTGCACGGAAGAAATCTTTAACTATTCGCTCAGAAGCTGGACGAGGTGCAGCGCAAGCTGGCTGGAGTGCAGGGAGGAGAATGGGCTTGCTCTCCTGAACAGTTTTGATATCTCGGAGTACTTTATGGGATAGAAATTGAGAAAAAATTCACAAACATCTGGATTTTTTCTCGCTGATATGAGACAATGGGACTGGCGGTTATGACAGGCGTTTTGGGCCTGTTATCAAATAATTAATACATAATCGAAAGGAGTTATCACATGATCTATTCAAAAGAAGTTGAAGAAATGTGTACAGTGGCACAGGGCGTTCATCATGGCTGTGCTCCTATCCCTGAGGAAGCAAAGTGGGTGCAGGCGAAGGAAGTGAAGGATATTTCCGGTCTGACACACGGCGTAGGCTGGTGTGCTCCTCAGCAGGGCGCATGTAAGCTGACCCTGAATGTGAAGGAGGGCATTATCCAGGAGGCTCTCGTGGAGACCATCGGATGTTCCGGTATGACACACTCCGCAGCTATGGCTTCCGAGATCCTTCCGGGTCTTACGGTTATGGAAGCGCTCAACACGGATTTGGTGTGTGATGCGATCAACACCGCTATGAGAGAGCTGTTCTTACAGATTGTATACGGACGTACACAGTCTGCATTCTCCGAGGATGGACTTCCGGTAGGCGCAGGTCTTGAGGATCTGGGCAAGGGCTTGAGAAGTCAGGTGGGTACTATGTACGGTACACTCAAGAAGGGGCCCCGTTATCTGGAAATGGCCGAAGGTTATGTGACGGGTATCGCGCTTGATAAAAATGACGAGATCATCGGCTACAAGTTTGTAAGTCTTGGCAAGATGACCGACTTTATCAAGAAGGGTGACGATCCCAACACAGCATATGAGAAGGCTTGTGGTCAGTATGGCCGTGTAGACGACGCTGTAAAGATCATTGATCCCAGATGCGAGTAACTGAGGTAATTTGCTTCGCAAATAACCTCGCGAGCACTGCTTCGCAGGCTCGGAAATGGGACAGAGGTTACTTTATATTCAGCAAATAACCTCGCGAGCGCTGCTTCACAGGCTCGAAACTCAGAGATATTCTTTAAAATAACCAGGAGGAGAAGATAAGATGGCTTTATTTGAATCATATGAAAGAAGAATTGATAAAATCAATTCCGTATTGAGCAGCTATGGCATTTCTTCTATTGAAGAAGCCGAGAAAATCACAAAAGACGCCGGCTTGGATGTATATGAGCAGGTGAAGAAGATCCAGCCTATCTGTTTTGAGAATGCATGCTGGGCATACACGGTAGGCGCTGCAATCGCGATCAAGAAGGGCTGCAAGAAGGCGGCTGACGCTGCTGCGGCGATCGGCGAGGGCCTTCAGGCATTCTGTATTCCCGGTTCTGTGGCAGACACCCGTAAGGTTGGTCTTGGCCATGGTAACTTAGGAAAGATGCTTCTTGAGGAAGATACCGACTGTTTCGCATTCTTGGCAGGCCACGAGTCCTTCGCGGCGGCAGAAGGTGCAATCGGTATTGCAGAGAAGGCTAACAAGGTTCGTCAGAAACCTCTGCGCGTGATCCTGAACGGTCTCGGAAAAGACGCGGCTAAGATTATTTCCAGAATCAACGGCTTTACCTTTGTGGAGACCGAGTACGATCCTTATACAAACGAGGTAAAGGAAGTGAGCAGAACTCCTTACTCTGAGGGACTTCGCTCCAAGGTAAACTGCTATGGCGCGAACTCCGTTCCCGAGGGCGTGGCGATTATGTGGAAGGAGAATGTGGACGTATCCATTACCGGTAATTCCACCAATCCGACAAGATTCCAGCATCCGGTAGCAGGTACATACAAGAAGGAGAGAACAGAGGCAGGAAAGAAGTATTTCTCCGTTGCATCCGGCGGCGGTACAGGACGTACACTCCATCCCGATAACATGGCTGCGGGTCCTGCATCCTATGGTTTCACGGATACGCTGGGCCGTATGCACTCCGATGCACAGTTCGCAGGTTCTTCCTCCGTTCCGGCTCACGTGGAAATGATGGGTCTGATCGGTATGGGTAACAACCCGATGGTAGGCGCTACCGTGGCTGTTGCGGTTTCGATTGAGGAAGCGGCGAAGGCGGGCAAGTTCTAAGAAAAGACGTAAAAATGGCTTAAAATGGGGAGTCAGTCAAGTCGTGATTCGGTTTGATTGGCTCTCTTTTTGTGTGTAAAAGACTCGTACAAGACACCTACAAGACACATTCTACAAGACACACAAGACACACTTTATTATCAGTGGTGAGTTATATTAATCAGACATTGCTTGAATATTTTTAATACGTCAAGTTTTGTTCTTATGTGAGTCACAACTTAATTTCTGATATATTTGGTGTTGTAAATTTTTAGTTTTTGGAGGTAGTTTATGAGACGGGCAAATGGTTCAGGTCAAATTTTTAAGATTAAAGGAGCAAAAAGACGTAATCCGTGGCGAGTTAGGATAACAGTCGGGTGGAAGATTGATGAAAGAACAGGTAAGTCAAAACAGATTATTAAGACACTTGGATATTATCCATCAAGACATGAGGCAGAGGTAGCTTTAACTGAATATCTGGAGGAGCCTTATAATATAAACAATAAGGATATAACTTTTGAAGAGTTATATAAAGAATGGTCAGATTGGTATTTACCTACTTTATCTGGTGCATCCTCTGTAAGAACAGTTGAGTCTGCATTTAGATATATGCAGCCACTTTATAAGATTAAGTTTAAGGATATTCGTGTGAGACACTTAGAAGGTTGTCTACAGGATGCTTATGTGCTGTCAACTAGAGGTAAGACTAAGGGACAGAAGGTATATGCATCAGCATGTACGAAGGGGCGTATGAAGTCAGTGTTTAATTTGATGTTTGATTATGCACTGAAATATGACTTAGTTAAAACAAATTATGCAAGAAACTTTAATCTTGATAAGGAGACAGTGCGTCAAAAGCAGAAGGATAAGAAAGAAATTAAGATTTTTACAAATGAGGAGTTAAGTGTTCTCTGGGATAATACAGATAAGCTTCAGTTTGTTGATATGATACTTATTGGTATTTATTCAGGATGGAGACCGCAGGAACTTGCCATCTTAAAAATTGAAGATATTGATTTGGAGCATAATACTTTCTTTGGCGGTCTTAAGACTGACGCGGGAAAGAATAGATATGTGCCAATACACTCATTGATTAAAGAGTTAGTTGTTAAGCGTTATAATGAGGCAGTTGAGATAAATAGTATGTTCTTATTCAATGATTTAGAAGGTCAGAGGGGTACTACTATGACTTATGATAAATATCGTAGCCGTTTTGATAAGGTTATGAAACGTTTGGGCATGGATCATAGACCGCATGAAACAAGGCATACGTTTTCAACATTAGCAAAAGCATATAATATGAAAGATAATGTCAGAAAGTTGATTATGGGACACTCGATTGTAGATTTTACTGATCGTATCTATACACATCCTCTGCTTGCAGAGTTACAGGCTGAGATGAGTAAGATTGATAAGTGGTATCCATATGGTGTAACGCCAGAGTTTAAGCCAGAGGATGAGATAATAGAGTAAAAGTAATGTATATTTGAATATTTTCTATGAGTAATCTCTTTTTATTTAATCGATTCTTTGTGCCTTTTAGTTCGTTAGATTAGAATATTCATTGAATCTGCATTTTTTATATGATACTATGAAAAGCAGAGGAGGATATTATTTATGACAACACAAACAGAGGCACGAGAATTGTTAGATAGTATGTTGATACCGTTTGCAAAAAACAAAAGAAATATTAATGCAAATGAAAAATTATCTTCTCAAGATAAGGATATACTGTATGATATTATTATAAATTTTGAGAATAATAGTGGAAAGTATGATTATGACCAGGCTTTGCAAGCTATTGTCCCTATTATGAAGAAGTTTTTAAAGCCTGCAAGTAATATTAAAAATACTAAAGGTAAACGGATAGTTCGTAATCCTGCGACTATGCCTTTTCTTATTAAGCAAGTTCTATTCTTTATCGCTGTTTCTTGTATTGAACACAAAATAAGTGCTAAGGCAGTAGATAATCAAAAGTATATTTTAGATAAATTGAATAGTTATCTTGGAAACACTCCAGTATCTCATAATTTTTTTAGTAAGATGCATACTACACCTACTCAATATGTCCAGATGAAAAATTACTGTCAGCCTGAAGAATTACATATTAATTATATGGGACAAAAGAATGGAGATTTGGCAGTTGCAATTAAGAATCTTGTATACCAGTCTGGAAAGTATGATATTTTTTGTGATATTTTTGGTGGTAGCGGAGCGGCTTTATTGTCTGTAGACAGACGTAAAGATTCAAAATATGTATATAATGAGTTGAGTCTTAGAGTTTATAATTTGTTTAGTGTTTTGTTAGATGATACTATGTATAAAGAATTAATTACTGAGTTAAGTATTCTCCAAGAATATTTAAACGGTGATGGAGCTTATCTTAATGAGGACTTTGATTTTATTACTGAAATAGAGCAATTTTTTAATAGTAGGAGGGGAAAAAGAACTGAAAATGAAATAAATATAAAGGAAAATGGTGCAGAAGAGTTTGAGTTAGACTATGATGAAATTTGGGAACACATGTTGTATTTTAAGAATATTATATTGGAATTACAAGATGATTTTAGTATAGAGTTCAACGGAATAATTTATGATAGGGATAAGTTATTAGCTGACATTTTTCCAGATGCATTATCAAATAATAAATATAATATAGGCTATGAAAGCTATATGAGCTTTATTAAGA
>DKUO01000040.1 GCA_002490705.1 Lachnospiraceae bacterium UBA7202 | reverse complement strand
TCAGCCATCTTGGGTACATCTCCAGAGTAGCTAATTCTTATTTTCATTATTACCAGATAAAAGATCCGGTCGGAGAGGATCTCCAGCGGAGAGGGTGGGATTCGAACCCACGCGCCCTTGCGGACAAACGGTTTTCAAGACCGCCTCGTTATGACCACTTCGATACCTCTCCGTGTTCGCGCTACACCCGAATTTAAGTCGAGCGCAAAGATTATTCTAGCAAAAATAGATTTTCATGTCAACCGGTTTTTCTATTTTTTCACCAACTCTTTTTTAACTCCATATTCCAGTCCAATTCATAGGGATTATCGTTGGAATTCTTTAACATTTCATAGTACCTGCGCATTTCCGCTGTCTCGGAATCCTCGCTTCCCAAATCGCCCTGCCAAAATTGATAGCCAAACAGATAGGCTTCCATCATCTCATCCCACGAGTCGTACATTTCTTGCAGTCTGAGCGAGTTTTCAAGGGAGGCGTCCATTGCTTCCTCATAATCCATGAAACCGCACAGATACAATTTACCATACAGCTGATTTACCCTGCACAGATCCCACGCCGCCATATACTCAGTGTCAATGCCCTTATGATACATATAGTAAGCCAACACATACCGCCCGGGCACATCACCCAAATCAATATCCGTGCGCTCGCCTTCTGTAATGCTTATCACCTCTTCCCCAAAACTCGTCGGATCCAAATCCATAAGTCCCCACTCTTGCAACTGATCCATGCACTTCTTGCATTCAGCGCGATGGCCGCCCTGGAGCAGCTTATTCACCGTCTCTATCCCGGATTCCCGGTCCAATATATTCCAACCGGAATAAAGGAGGTATTTCTGGATTTCCACATTCTCTTCCGTGGGCTCCTGTCCGCCGACCCACCGCCAGTCCCAGCCGTTGCAGTAGGTAATGCACGCATAAGTGGCGTTAAACCACAAAATGGTTTCCGGCAGTTCGGGAGCCTCGGCAGCATTGGACATGTTTCCATTCTCTCTCAACAAGTCCGCCATGGTAACAGGCCCTTTTTCCTCAGCCGTTTCTTCCTCTGGCGCATCGGCTTCTTCCGTTCCCTCCATTCCCGACTCTGACGCTTCGGTTTCTTCCGTTTTGGCCGCTCCCGGCTCTGACGCTTCGGTTTCCTCTGTTTTGGCTGTTTCCTGTACTCCGGCATTCCCAGCCGTTTCCTCCGACTTTCCACAGCCTGCAAGCAGGAGGACAAGAAGAATCCCCATCATGGCCCAGACAGCCCGGCGCGTTCTCTTTTCGCCGCTCCTCCCTTCGCCGTTCTTCGTTCCCCTGCCGCCTCTTCCCTGTCTGTTCATTTCTCTCCCTCTCCTGTTCCTTTCCTTACTCTTCATTATAATATTCCGATAAATCTATGCCATACGCCGTTTCCAGTTCCCGCAGCAACGCGTTGGTGGCTGTGTCAAATTCCTTGTCCCGAAGCGTGATATCACAGCCAAGAACATATTGTTCTCCAATGACGATCCAGCAGGTTACTTTTGTTTCACGATAATACTCTTCCGTTATGATATCCGGCGTCTCATAATCCAAGATATAATAGTAGGCATTCTCAAAACCTGCCATCTCCATAATATCGCTTTGATGAACCTCCCTGTTCTCCCCGTACTCTTCATTCGTTTTCTGTTCGTAGTCCCATTCAGCGTCCTTTTTCATACGCGGCACATACTGATCTGTCATGATAGAAAATCCATTGATATAGACAGAAACCCCGTGCATGGAAGCGGTGATGTGGTCTTCGCTCACTCTGGTCGTTGCCCCCATGGGCGCCATGGCGGGACACTTTATCTCCCCATCTTCAAAAGAGAGCATGGTCTTTCCCAGATACTGATAGCCGTCCACACCGGTAAGCGACTGTTCACCCACTTCGTGTTCATACACATCCTGCTCCTTCACCTTCCGCTCCGCGTCTCCCTCTTCCCAGCCTCCATCCGGTATAAGGTTTTGCGTATCAATTCCGTAACACTGGCCAATCTGTGCAAGAATCGGCTCCGTGAGTTCATCCATCTGGTTTTCTTTAATTTCCATCTGCCAGAGCACGCCCACTCCCGTTTTCGGAACATCCAGATAATAGAGCCTCGTCTCCTGATAGGGTGTCTCATAAAAATCCTTGCCCATTGCGGAAGCCACCACATATCTGTCCTCGCCATTTTTCACAACTTCGCCAAGCTGTATATCGGAGCACCCGCTGCTCTCCCAATCCGTTTTCAGGCTTTTCAGGCTCTCATTCAACATCATATACGGCAGATCATCGCCGCCTCCGCTGTACACAGAAGCAAAAAAGTTGATCCCGTGATCAATATAGCCCAAAAAACCGTCTGCGTTTTCGCTTCCGTCCGGCGCGTAAACTTCGTAGGCCGCCCCATCTCCAAAAGTATCCTCAACCATGTATTTCTTCATATATTCTAACGCCGCCGCATCCTCATCGGAAATCAATTCCCCTCTGCGGTGGACGTTTCTCCAACCTGCTCTTCGGTAACAGACGCCTTCCCACATCCCGCAAGACATGACACACATGTCACCATTATAAACAGCACTGCGAATCTTTTTTTCCCGATTTCGTTTATCCTCATTTCTGCTTCTCCTGTGATTTAACTATTTTCGCCTATCAGCGCCTCCGCAATCCTCAAATCCTCCGGCGTCGTGATTTTGATATTTTCGTAACTTCCCTCCACCAGTTTCACCTTCTGTCCGGTAAAGCGTTCCACGGTCATAGCGTCGTCCGTAATGGAAATCCCCTCCCGCATCAGGTTTTCTTTCTCCTGCATCATTTTTTCATAGGCTGAAATGATAAGCTTCGTGTCAAATGCCTGGGGCGTCTGGATCTGCCACAGAAGGGAACGGTCCGGCGTCTGCGCCGCATACCCCTCGCCGTCCGCAAGCTTGATTGTATCTTTTACGGGCATTCCCGCCACGCAGGCGTGATACTTCTCCACCGCCTCATAGCAGCGTTCCAGAATCTCTTCCGTGAGAAAAGGCCGCACACCGTCATGAATAAAAATAAAGCCGTCCCTGTTGGGGACCGCCATATCACCGTCAGCAATCACCTTTAATGCCTGATAAACAGAATCGTATCGTTCTCCGCCCCCGGCAACGATCGTATCCACTTTACGAAATCTATAGCGGTCCACAATCTCCTCTCTCACATGGACGAGATCCTCCGCCTGTGTTCCCGCAACAAGAATGCAGTCGTCTATGATAGCGGATTCCTCTATGGCATGCAGCGCGTACCAGATAACGGGTTTGTCCCCCAAAAGCATATACTGCTTGGCCACGTCGCTTTTCATACGGCTGCCCCGCCCCGCCGCCAGCACAATGGCGGTGCACCTCTTTTTTTCCATATTTTATCCTTTCACGCCCGGTCACCGAGCTTCAAATTCGGCACCGCATTTAAATCGCAGCCGTGCCGCACGCCCTTTCTGTACTCATAATAGGCCGCCGCGCCGATCATGGCCGCATTATCCGTACAGAGAATGGGCGAAGGGTGATAAAAAGAAATCCCCCTCTTTTCGCACTCTTTTGTCAGCGCGCTTCTAAGCGCCGAGTTCGACGCCACGCCGCCGGCTATGGCAAACTTATTCATGCCGCTTTCCGAAACCGCATGCATGGAGTGCTCTACGAGCACGTCCACCACCGCCTTCTGAAAGGAAGCCGCCACATCAGCCTGGCAAACCGGAGTCCCCTTCATTTCACAGGAATTTAAATAATTTAACACCGCCGACTTTAAGCCGCTGAAACTGAAATCGTAGTCAGAGTCCCCCACCTTTGCTCTCGGGAAAGTGATTGCCTCCGGGTTTCCCTCTTTGGAAACCTGATCAATCTTAGGGCCGCCGGGATAGCCGAGGCCGATCGCCCTCGCCACCTTGTCAAACGCCTCCCCTGCCGCATCGTCTCTGGTACGGCCCAGAATTTCGTATTCGCCGTAATCCCGCACCACCACCAGATGGGAATGACCGCCCGATACCACAAGGCAGACAAAGGGCGGTTCCAGCTCTTTATTTTCTATGTAATTGGCGCTGATATGTCCCTCGATGTGATGAACGCCGATCAGCGGAATGCCGGAAGCAAAGCTCACCGCCTTCGCCGCAGACACCCCTACCAGAAGCGGCCCGACAAGGCCGGGGCCGTAGGTCACTGCAACCGCGTCCATGTCGGCAAGCCCCTTCCCCGCGCTCCGGAGAGCCTCCTCCATCACCTGATTGATCTTCTCGATATGCTTGCGGGAGGCAATCTCCGGCACCACGCCGCCATACAGTGTGTGCAAGTCAATCTGGGAAGCAATCACGTTTGACAACACTTCCCTGCCGTTTCTCACCACAGCCGCCGCCGTCTCGTCACAGGAGGATTCTATCGCCAGAATCGTCACGGTTTCACCCATGCTTTCCATTTTTAATCCTCCACCAGCTCCCAGCCAAGTATCTTCCAATGGCCGTCCTGATCCTGTCTGAGCACAAACCGCTCCAGAGACGCCACCCGCGTGCCGCTGCTTGGCTGCCGCAGATAATAGGTGCAGTACAGTCTTGCGCAGGAATACTCATCCTGTGTAAAATACTCCACATCGGTACTGGAAGAAACCTCATAGCTGGCAATGGTATACTTATTTTTCTTCATATCCACAATCTCATTTTTCAGATCCTGCATATACTGATCCTGAGACTTATTCGCCACCAGTTCCGCGTCATAGAGCAGCTGAATCTTCGTGGCAAGCTGCGTCAGCTCCTCGTCGGAGTATTCTTCATTATAAAAGCATTCCGTGATCTCGCTGTAGTACTTCACCACCTCTTTGGGCGTTGGCGGATAGTTGTGTTCCAAATCGCGCATCAACACGCTCTGCACCACGGTGGCTGCCACTGCCTCCTCTGCCTGCTTCCTGTCCCGATGCCCCAAATAGTAGAAATATCCCAGAACAATCGCCGCAAGAATGATCACGATAATCAAAATCTTAACACTGCCTGAACGTTTCATATCCCCCTCCTGTATCCTTTTGCCTATCCCTACTCTTCATCATACGTCAGATCCACGCTTCTGCCATCTCTGGCCGCCACCGTATTTGGAAAAATTTTCCAAACCTCCTGCATATAGTCGTCCGGGCGGAGTAACGACGGACTGTAGTGTGTCAGCCAAAGTTCCTTCACCTCAGCGCGCTTCGCCATCTGGGCCGCCTCATAAAAAGTCATATGCTTATATTCTTTGGCCTTCTTCGCCTTGTCCGGCTCCCCATACATCCCCTCGCAGATGAAGAGATCAGCCCCCTGCGCATTTTTTACAATGCTCTCCGTGGGCCTTGTATCCGTACAGTATGTGACCTTGAGGCCCTTTCTGGGCGCCCCCAGCACCATATCAGGCGTGAAGGTCCGTCCCTCTATTTCTATTATCTCACCTTTTTGCAGGGGATTCCAGTAATTTCTCGGAATATTTAGCGCCTTTGCCCGCTCCACATCAAATCTGCCGATACGGTCCACCGCAATATTGTAACCATAGCAGACCACATTGTGATTGACGCGATATGCCTCGATACGAAAGTTCTGAAACGAAAAGCTCTGCTCGGACTCTGTGATCTCCACATAGACAATCTCGAACGGCAGCTCCGGGGCAATCACACGGAGGGAGTTGACCACTTTGGTCAACCCTTTTGGCCCGATCAGCGTAAGCGGTTCCCTGCGCTCCGCATTCCCCATGGTAAGCAGCATTCCCGGAAGGCCGCTGATGTGATCCGCATGAAAATGGGTAAAGCAGATCACATCGATGGGTTTCGGACTCCAGCCTTTCTCCTTCATGGCAATCTGGGTCCCTTCTCCGCAATCAATCAGGATGTCGGTCCCATTATACCTCGCCATCAGAGAGGTAAGCCATCTGTGTGGGAGAGGCATCATTCCCCCCGTGCCCAATAAGCAGATATCCAACATGTTTACAGCAGTTCCTTTCTCTCCCGCCTTTCAACCGGCACCACAAAGCCGGCAGTCAGTTTCTCGTAACAGGATTCGCACAGATCAAAACTTTCGCTCTCCCCGTCCTTTTCGCCGAAAAAACCGAAATCGTGATCCACATGGATGCACTCTTCCTTTAAAATTCCATTTTCTACCAACAAAATTTTACCGCAGGCATTGCAGACTACCTTAGTCAATTCTTTTTCTTCTTTGTATTCGCGCATGACAATCCTCCCATTCTCCCTACTGCCGCATCCTAAAAAACAAAAAGCTGCTACTCTCATTCTAGCAGACAAAAGGACTGACAACAGTGGTAATTGTTCCATACGCTGGCTATCTCTTCCACATAATCACGGCGTCTTCCCTTGGCTTTTCATAGAAATTCGGGCGGATCCCCTCGGACACAAAGCCAAGCTTCTCATACAGACCGATGGCCGCCGCATTACTGACCCGCACCTCCAGGGTATAAGCAGTCAGACCGGCCCGGTCACCCTCCGACAGCAGGTAGGTCAACAGCCCCGTGGCAATACCGCGTCTTCTGGCTTGGGGAGCCACCACTACGTTAGTGATATTCCCCTCCCCCGCAATCAAAAGCAGACCGCAGCCGCCAAGGATTTTTCCGTCCTCCTCCGCCACAAAGTAGGCGGTATCCTCCTTCTCTATCATGCGAAAAAAAGACTCTGCGGACCATGGCATGGAGAAAGTCTGCTCCTCCAGCCGGCTCACCGCCGGTACATCCTCCGCCCGCAGCCGCCGATAATGAATCATATTGAAACCTCCCCAGATTCGCTGTTTCAGGCCCGCTCTTTCTCGGCCCGCTCCCGCTCCGCCTGCGATAGCCGCAGATACTCCGGCACATATTCCGCGCCGCTCACCGCTTTTCCCTGTCTGTAATAAATACTCCCCAAAGCCGCGATAGCCGCCGCCGACTGTCTGGCCCGGTGCAGGGGCGCCGCCGTGTAAGGCACATGCAAGATCTGCGCCATCCGCTCCTGAAAGACCGGCACGCCATCTCCCAAAAAAATGACATCCCTGTTATATCCATTCAGAATCTCCGCAATCTCATCAAAAGACACCGCACACTGTTCCTTTATAACACGCATGTCATATGCAAATTGACCATCGCAGTCAGGAATAAATTCATAAATACCAGTATAAACCTGATTCCTTCGGGCGTCCATAATCGGGCAGACCAAATCCCCCGCCCCATACATCTGATAGGCCAGGCCATCCACGGTGGGCACCGGTATAATCGGTTTCTTCATGGCAAAGGCAAGGCCCTTCGCCGTGGCGGAACCGATCCGCAGTCCCGTAAAAGATCCCGGCCCGGCCGCCACCGCAATGGCGTCCACCGTGTCAAGATCAAGCTCCACCATCCTGCATATCTCCTGAAGCATGGGAAGCAGGGTCTGGGAATGTGTCTTCTTATACTGCACGGTGTATTCCGCAATTAAATTGTCATTCTCCGAAAGCGCCACAGAGGCCACCAGCCCGGAGCTGTCAAGCGCCAATATTTTCACGTTATCACTGTCTTTCTTTCCCTATCGTTCTACTGTAATTCTGCGGTAATCAAAGCCCTTCGTCAAATCCTTCTCTATAATGATACGGATACAGTCCTCCGGCAGAATCTCCTGAATCTGATCCGCCCACTCCACAAGGCAGACGCCCTCTCCATAAAAACAGTCCTCATAGCCGATCTCTTCCATTTCTTCCACATCCCCGATGCGGTACACATCAAAATGATAAAGGGGTATCCGTCCCTCCTCATAACTGTGCAAAATCGTAAAAGTGGGACTGTTCACAGGTTCCGTAATGCCAAGCCCTGCCGCAACCCCCTGCGTAAATACGGTTTTGCCCACGCCCAGATCTCCGGTCAGAGAGTACACCTCCCCCTGCGCCGCCTTCTCGCCCAGAGCTTTCCCGTATGCAAATGTCTCCGCCGCACTATAGCTTTCTAATACTTCAACCATACAAATATACCTTCCGATCGGAGAATACCGCTTTTGCGCACTAACCCCGAATTTTTACCTTCTTCGGGGGCATATGAGTGGAAATGATCTCAATCACCTTGTATTTCCTGTCGCCCAGATCGCTCTTCGGAAAAATACAGGCGTTCACCGCCGTGGTATATACCACAATGCTCTTCGGTGTGGAAATTGCCTTTACCATACCCTCCCACGCCATCTGCTCTGTAGTTCCGTCCTGCGACACCTCGATCCCCTCATCTGACAGCCTGTAATGAAGCGGCTTCTGAAAAGCCGGCGTGGTCTTTGCCTGAGAGGCCGCCCGCAAAAAGAGCGTCCACGGCAGATACAGCAGTATCACCAGCGCGATGATCAATATGAGCGGCTGCTTGTTCGCCGCAAAGAGAAACAACATAAGCACACCTACCAGAGTGCCCATCAGTCCGGGCAGCCGCGAATAGGTGTGCTGTAACAGATAATCATATAAAATATTTGTAGTAATTTTTACGTCAAATTCGATTTCCATATGAAATCTATTATACTAAAAATCCCCGAAAGTGCAAGGGAAAATGTCTACTCGTGCCTAAGCGCCTCGATGGGGCTTAACTTCGCCGCCTTTTTCGCCGGATAGATACCGAAGAAGATGCCCACCGCCGAGGAGAAGGCCGCCGCGATCACCACCGTGGACGCGTTGATCTGCGCCGCAAATCCCATGGCGCTGCAAACCGCAGAAGCTCCCAAAGCGCCGAGAACAATCCCGATCAGACCGCCGATCAGGGTAATGATGCCCGCCTCCGCCAGAAACTGTAACAAAATCGACTTGGTTCTGGCGCCCAGCGACTTTCGGATTCCGATCTCCCTTGTCCGCTCTGTCACGGACACCAGCATGATGTTCATAACGCCGATGCCGCCCACCAACAGGGAAATCGCCGCCACGAAGGAAATAAAAATCGTAATCACGCCGAGAATCTGATCGTACTGCGCCGAATAGTCTGCAAAGCTTTCCATCAAAATTTTATTTTCTCCCCGCACGTTATAGCGGTTTTCCAAAAGGTTGATGGTGTCCGTCGCCACCTGCGTCACATACTCGGAGCTCTCCGCCACCACATAGACCGAATCAAACTCGCCGATCCAGAACCCAAACCCGGACGCCATGGCCGAAAGCGGCATTTCCACTTGCAGATACCCGCCGCCGCTCATGCTGGAAATGATGCCCGCCGGCGTGTCCTGTCTGATGCCCACGATCCGCACATCCTGACTCACATCCCAGAGACTCACTTCAATGCTCATGCCTACCACGTCCGTCGTCCCGAAAAGATCCCTGGCATTGCTCTCATTGATCACACAGACCATAGCCCCGGATTCACATTCACTCTCGGAAAAGTACCTGCCCCTGACAATGGGCTCGTTTCCGATGGCATACTGTAGCGCCGTGTTGCCGCCGTTGAGAATCGCCGCAAAGTCGCCGCCTTTACGCCCTTTGACCGTCGCTCCATAGTAGCCATACTGCGCCGTGGCGCCCTTGACATGCTCCACCTTTTCCTTAATCAGCGCAAAGTCTTCCTCCGTAAAGGCCACATCATTTCCTTCCTCATTGCTGTTGGTATAAATGGCGATCAGTCCGCCGCCCATATTTTCCAGCTCCTGATTGATGGAGCCGCGTACCCCGTTACCGATGGAAATAATCATGATGACGGAGGCAATACCGATGATAATGCCCAGCATGGTGAGGACGGAACGCCCCTTGTTCGTCTTAATGTTCATCAGGGCGATTTTTATATATTCCCATATTTGTGCCATAGCCGCCCCTTTACTCCTGCATCGGTATGGCGGTTACCGCCATGCCCTCTTCCAGTTCCATGCCATTCGCCATAATTACATTGTCACCCTCCGAGAGTCCTTCCGTAATCTCACTGACGCTGTCGGAAGAAATACCCACGGTGATGCGCCGCTTTGCCACCACACCGTTTTCCTCCACAAAAACAAAGTCGCCCTCTCTGTCGCTGTTGATCACTTCCAAAGGAACGGTGACAACGCCCTCCGCCTTTGCCATATGGACATAAACCTTGGCCTCCACGCCCAGGAAAATATTTTCGTCGGGATTTTCAATCCGCACATCCACGCCTACCACCATAGCGCCGCTGTCATTCTTGGTAGCCATACCGTCGATCTTACTCACTGTGCCCTCATAGATTTTCCCTGCAATGTCAACGTCCGCCTTCTGCCCCTCGGCAATCTTTTCCAGATCATACTTGGAAACATTCAGACGCACATGTACCTTTTCCGTGCTCTCCACGGTCACCAGTTTCCCGCTCTCCGTGGGCGGCTGGCCTGCCACAGCCTCAAGCTCCGTAACCACGCCCGCAAACTCGGCTTTCAAACCGTTTTCCACACTGGTGATATCATCCAGTTTCTCCTGATTGGTCAGCTTCTCCAATGCGGTATCAGCTTCCAGCTTTTCCCTGCTCCCCTGATCCAAAACGCCGTTTTCGGAAGTCTCCTTCTGGGACTTCATCTCGGATTTATATTCCTCATAGGAAGCGATCAAATCCTCCACTTCCTTCGCCTGCCTCTGTAAATCCCGGACTTCCTTGTTGTTCTGTTCCTCATAGGAATTGTACTGGGCCTGTTCCTGAAGATTTAACAGCACTTCCTCGTCATAAGCGATCTGCGCCTTGGCTGCCTCGTCCTTCTCTTCCTTTTCTTTCTGCTGTTTCCTCAAGCTCTTATCATCGGAAGGAAGTCCCTGCTGCGCCTCCCATTCGTGCCGCTCCTCCATCTTCTGTTTCTCATCGGCAATTTTCTTTTCCTGCTCCAAAATAGTTGCCTGCAAGGCCGCCCCGTTGTATGACCAGCCCGCCTTTTTGTCCTCTATCTTTTTATTGATCTCTTTTAACAGATTCTCATTGTCCGCAATCTGCTGGTCAAGCACCTCCAGATTGGTGGTCGCCTCGGACAGATCCGCTATGTACTGGTTATCCTTGTGGATAGAACTCTCATAACCGCCCTCGTTGGAAGCAAGTTTGTACTCCGCCTCCTGCTTCTCCACCATAAGAGCCTCCTCGTCAAAAGTGAGCATCACATCTCCCTTTTTCACCATATCGCCGGTGGATACTTTCACTTCTCCAACCTCCACGGATATGGGTGCGAAGTAGGTCTTTTTCTCATCACTCATCACGGTGCCGCCCGTGCTCAAAATCTGCTCCACATCCCCCACAGAAGCCGCCACCGTAGATACCATGGGCGCCGCATTTTTTGCCATAATGGAATTTCTCACAAAAAAGGCCACCACCAAGACAGCCAGTCCGCCTGCAATCGCCCGTCGGCGGACCTTTTTCTTTTTCTCCTTATCCCATGGTTTTTTCTCCTTTTTTGTCTTCGGCATCATCTCTGCAACATCAGTGGTTTCTGCATTTTCCGCCTTATTCTTCGCTTTCCGAAACATTTTCATAGTCCTCCTCTATTTTCCCGTCCATAATTTTTATCACTCGTTTCGCTCTGGCCGCGATCTCATTATCATGCGTAATCAGGATCACGGTCCTGCCCTCCTCGTGCAGTCCCCGCAATATCTCCATGATTTCCCTGGTAGAACCGGAATCCAGATTTCCGGTCGGCTCGTCCGCCAAAATGATCGGCGGCGCCTGCGCGATGGCTCTGGCGATGGCGACTCTCTGCTGCTGCCCGCCGGACATTTCCGAAGGCTTATGCGTCTTACGTTTGGCGAGCCCCACTTTCTCAAGCGCCCGCTCCGAAAGCTCCAGCCTTTCCCTCTTTCCCACACCCCGATAAATCAGGGGCAGCTCCACATTTTCCACCGCCGTCAGGCTGGGAATCAGATTGAATCCCTGAAAAATAAAACCAATCTCCTGATTTCGGATGTCCGAGAGTTCGTCATCCGACATACTGCCAACGTCGTGGCCGTGCAGGAAATAGCTCCCGCTGGTCGGCACGTCCAGACAGCCAAGCATGTTCATCAGCGTGGACTTTCCCGA
This sequence comes from Lachnospiraceae bacterium UBA7202, assembly GCA_002490705.1. Classification (GTDB taxonomy): domain Bacteria; phylum Bacillota; class Clostridia; order Lachnospirales; family Lachnospiraceae; genus UBA3282. Next base: position 34,551 of record DKUO01000040.1, on the reverse strand, counting down.
ACCGGAATGCCCGATAATCGCCACGAATTCACCCTCCCCGATAGTCAGGCTCACGTGGTCCAACGCCTTCACCTCATTTTCCCCGGGATTGTAGACCTTGCAAATATCCCGGATTTCCACCAATGTCCCCATGGTACTGCTTTCCTTTCTTTCCATTTTCAAATGTCGCTTGTTTTTCTTTGCGGCTATATATATAACGAAACAGGCGGCCGTTTGGATTCACCTGATTCCAATCTTTTTTAAATTGACTGCATTTAGCATAACAGTCCTTTCTTAAAAGAAACGCATCAAAACCTTAAAACAATCTTAATATACCGTAAGACTTAATATACCATAAGAATCTTACAGAAATCTTACGGGATTCTTACAGTTATCTTACTCTGCTTATGCGCAAAGAAAAATACTACCTTCCCGCAGGAAAGTAGTATTTTCAACTTTTTCTTATATTTTTTATATCAGGCGTTCCCCGATTCGGATACGCCGCCCGCGCGTCTCTCCATCACGGGATTGGCATTTTTTAAGATCGGGCTCAAAGGCTTATAGATCAGCATGGTCACCGCCGAAGCCGCCACGCCCTTGATCACATTAAAAGGCGCCACCGCAAAAATGACAAAGGTCACAACGTTATGAATACCGCCGTTGATCTCTGCTCCCGCCGCAATAATCGCTTCCAAAGGCATTCCGAACAGCTTGGAAAATGCGGGAAGCAGGTAAATCCCATTAAAGGCCGAGCCAAACACCGTCATGACAACCGTGCCCGTCACACAGGCCGCAATGGCTCTCTTCTTGGTCTTCTTAAACAGATACAAAATCGACGCCGGCAAGATCAAACTGCATCCGATCACGAAATTTGCCAAGTCTCCCACAAAAGCCGTGCTCGTACCCTTTATTACCAGCTTCAACAGTATTTTGCAAAACTCGATCATCACGCCGGCCACCGGCCCGAACGCAAAGGCTCCTACCAATGCCGGAATCTCGGAAAAATCCAACTGATAAAATCCCGGCGCTAGAAACGGAACCGGAAAGTCCAGCATATGCAGGATCACCGCCAACGCGGAAAACAGCCCGATCATGGTGATCTTTCTGGTCGTGAGAATCCGCTCCTTCACCCCGTTTTTCTTCTGCACGTACTTTTCCGTCCCATAAGCGACCAGAAACAGCGCCGCCGCCACAACTACGCAGACAAGCACAAAAAGCACATTGTCCGCAATACTCTGTAATAATCCGTTACCCATTGTCTTTTCCTCCTTTTGATGTAGGGGAAAGTTCTTCTGATTCTGTTCATGCGAGCCTGCGCATAAAAGAACCCCGAAACTTTCGTTCCGGGGTCAACACTCGTTAAACAGACGCTGTACTGCAACTGCCGCACAACTTTTGATATACATGACGCGCATGTCATACTATATCATTTCTTCTCTCATCCAGACTATACTGTCGGTTCGGGAATTTCACCCGATCAGCCGTCCAAGCCTCGCGCGGGTAAACGCTTCAGCCATAAACGGGTCGCGGACTGTAACCGCCGGTAGGGAATTGCACCCTGCCCCGAAGAACTTTTCTCTTATTTTGTTTTCTATTGCGGTTATAAGCGTACCACATTCATTCCAGCATGTCAACTATTCTTCCCTCACGCATCACGGCAATGCGGCCCGCGATCTGCCGCACCGCCGACAAGTCATGGGAAATAAATAAATAGGTCAGCCCGAATTTTTCCTGCAGCTCCTGAAACAGCTCCAATATCTGCGCCTGCACCGACATGTCCAAAGCCGAGACCGGCTCGTCGCAGATCAAAAAGTCCGGGTGTACCGCAAGGGCCCTCGCAATTCCCACGCGCTGTCTCTGCCCGCCGGAAAGCTCATGGGGATACAGATTTACATAACTTTCTTCCAATTTCACCTGCTTCAACAAATGCAGGATCTGTTCCCGGCGCTGTTGCTTTTTGACACGGACAATGCCCTCACCCACAATATCCCCCACGGTCATGCGCGGATTCAGGCTTGCGTAAGGATCCTGAAAAATAAGCTGCATCCGTTTCCTGTAGGGACGCATACCGGCATACTGCTTTTTTTCCACATCAAAAATTATATTTCCGTCGAAAGAAAACCGTCCGCCTGTAGGTTCATAGAGGTGCAGCAGCGTTCTGGCCGTGGTGGTCTTGCCGCAGCCGGATGCGCCCACCAGTCCGAGCGTCTCCCCCCTGTCTATAGAGAAGGAAACGTCCTCCACCGCTCTGCTGTATGTTCTGCCGCCTCCAAAACCGCCTGCCGAAAAATACTGTCGCAGATGTTCCACTTCCACAAAATGAGCGTCCATTTACTTCTTATCCTGATTTATTTTCATCGTAAGGCCAATCCGCTTCTTCGCCACATCCACGGTGAGCACCTGCACATCCACCACATCGCCGACGCTGACTGCCTCCAGCGGATGCTTGATATAGCGGTCCGTGATCTGCGAGATATGCACCAAACCGTCCTGATGCACGCCGATATCCACAAAGACGCCAAAGTCTATCACATTTCTGACCGTCCCCTTCAAAATCATGCCGGGCTTCAAATCCTTCATATCAAGCACATCGCTTCTGAGAATCGGCGCAGGCATGTCGTCTCTGGGATCTCTGGCCGGTTTTTCCAATTCCGTCAGAATATCCACCAGCGTGATCTCTCCGATGCCCAGCTCCTCAGCCAGCTTTTTCTTATCTTTCACCCGCTTTGCCAGATTGCTCACCGCCGTCTTTCCCTCGCTCTGTGCAGGAGCTGTCTCGACACTCGTGTCATTTTCCATCTGCATCTCCATGCCGCCAAGAGCTGCTGCCAACGCCTTTCCCATAGCCGTATCCGTATTGCGGATCACCGGTTTTTTCGGACGGGCCTGCTTTTTCTCCTTCACGGGAGCGGTCTTTTTGACCGCCGCCTTCTTCTGCGCCTCCTTCACATCCTCCATGGTAAGGCCCAGTTTCTCCATCAGCTTCTTCGCCGCCTCGTAGGACTCCGGGTGCACGCTGGTGGCATCCAGAGGATTGTCGCCGTCCGTAATCCGCATAAAACCGGCGCACTGCTCGTAAGCCTTCGGCCCCAGCTTGGCCACCTTCAAAAGCTGTTTTCTGTCCGTAAAGCGGCCGTTCTTCTCCCGGTAGTCCACAATATTTCTGGCAATCACCTTGGTCACGCCAGAGACATATTCAAGCAGGGACGCGGAGGCCGTGTTCAGATCCACGCCCACCCGGTTTACGCTGTCCTCCACCACGCCGCCGAGAGCCTCGCTCAGCTTTTTCTGGTTCATATCATGCTGGTACTGCCCCACACCAATGGACTTGGGATCAATCTTCACAAGCTCCGCCAGGGGGTCCTGCAATCTCCTCGCAATGGAAGCCGCACTTCTCTGTCCCACGTCGAACTCTGGGAACTCCTCCGTGGCCAATTTGCTGGCCGAGTAAACGGAAGCCCCCGCCTCATTCACGATCACATACTGTACCGGCGTATCCAGTTCCTTAAGCAGCTCCACAATCACCTGTTCGGACTCTCTGGAGGCCGTGCCGTTTCCCACGGAAATCAGGGATACATGATACTTCTTAATCAGCTTTTTCAGTTCCGCCTTTGCCTGCTCCACCTTATTCTGGGGTGCAGTGGGGTAAATCACCTTCGTGTCCAAAACCTTCCCCGTCTCATCCACCACGGCCAGCTTACAGCCTGTGCGGAACGCAGGATCCCAGCCAAGCACCACCTTGCCCTTGATGGGCGGCTGTAGAAGAAGCTGTTCAAGATTCTTTCCGAATACGGAGATCGCGCCGTCCTCCGCCTTCTCCGTGAGCTCATTTCTGATCTCCCGCTCGATGGCCGGAGCGATCAGCCTGTCATAGCTGTCGGCGATCACCTCCTCCAAAATCGGAGTTGTGACAGGGTTGTCCTTCTTTATGGTTTTCGTGCGCAAAAACTGCTGAATCCGTTCTACGGGAGCCTCCACCTTCACCGTCAGGAATTTCTCATTCTCTCCTCTGTTGATGGCAAGCACCCGGTGTCCCGCCACCTTGTTTACCGGCTCCTCATAAGCGTAATACATTTCATAGACGCTCTGAGCCTTCTCATCCTTTGCGGCACTTGTAAGTTTCCCTTCTTTCATCGTGATGTCACGGATATAACTGCGGTAATCCGCATCGTCGGAAATCTGCTCCGCAATAATATCCTTCGCCCCCTGCACGGCCTCCTGTGCTGTCGCTACGGATTTCGCCGAATCTTCATCCTCATGGATATATTTGACCGCTTCCTCCTCGATAGGCGTGGTAATCTCCTGTGCCAAAATCAGTTCCGCAAGCGGTTCTAGCCCCTTCTCCTTGGCAACACCTGCGCGGGTTTTTCTCTTCGGGCGATAGGGCCGGTAAAGATCCTCCACCACCACCATGGTCTCCGCCGCCAAAATCTTTTCCTTCAGCTCGTCGGTGAGTTTGCCCTGCTCCTCGATGCTGCCGAGTACCTGTTCCTTCTTCTCCTCCAAATTGCGCAGATAGGTGAGCCGCTCATACAGATTCCGCAGAACCTCATCGTTTAAGGAACCCGTCATTTCCTTTCGATATCTTGCAATAAACGGGATCGTGTTTCCCTCGTCGATCAGAGAGACGGCGGCTTCCACCTGCCATTTTTCTACTTTCAGTTCCTCTTTTAATTTCAAAATAATATCCATGGTTTTTTATTGTTTCCTCCGTCTTTATAACACTGTTAAATAGATTATAACACACTCTCTCCAAAATCCGCCACCGCCTCTGGTTTTTTTCCTGAAACTGTGCTACACTACAAATAAATAGAATCATCGCAGAAGAAACGTCTGCGATCCTAAGCAGACAGAAACGAGGCAGGCGCTATGGACTATCAACCCGGCAATCCGCAAAACGGTCCCGGTAACGGCTACAACCCGTATAATAATAACCCTTACAATAATAATTCTTATAATCCTTATGGCGCGCCCATGCAGCCGGCGCCCCTGAGGCAAAAGGGAGACGGCATGGCGACCGCCGCCATGGCGCTCGGCATCATATCGCTGGTCAGCCTGCTTTTTCTACAGGTTTCCATCCCCTTTTTTGTGGGCGGTGTGAGCATCATATTGGCAATCCTTTCGAGAGGCAGCGCCAAAAAGATGATAGGTAAGGCAAAAGCCGGCTTAACCTGCGGCATCATCTCTCTGGTGTTGGATATCGCCTTTTGCGTATTCGCCGTCTGGCTTGTATTTGCCCTTCCCACGCTTTCTCCGGAATTGAAGGAAGAGGTCAATAAGGCCTGCGAAGAACAGTACGGCGTTTCCTATGACGAAATGATGGATGAGATCTACGATATGTGGAACGGTGAGTTTGACTCATATTAAATATAAAGAAAAAATGCTGAGAAAGGCAAGGTGATATTATGATCATTTCCCCGATTATGGGAGCCTACGCTTCTGATCCATACGCGGCCTATACCGCCTATTCCAATCCCGCGGGATCTGCCGCATCCTCGAATCGCGGACAGTCCGCAGGAACGGACTCCTCCACCGGGAAAGAGAATGCTGCGGAGGCTGCCGCACAGGGAATGCCCGGTCGTACGGAAAAGCCTGAGGAAGCTCATCAGATTGTCCGAAACCCCGGCGAGTCTACCAAAAAACAAGCAGGAAGGAAATCTTCTCCCGCAGAATGCGAGACCTGCAAAAACCGCAAATATCAGGACGGCTCCGACGAAGGGGATGTATCCTTCAAAGCTGCCGCACACATTGATCCGAAAGCCGCGGCGGCAAGAGTCAGAAGCCACGAGCAGGAGCATGTGAGCAATGCTTATCAAAAAGCTGCAAAGAATAACGGCAAGGTTGTCTCCTGCAATGTTTCCATCCACACCGCAATCTGTCCGGAATGCGGCCGCACCTACGTGTCCGGCGGTACTACCGCCACACAGATTAAATACCGCAATGAGGATAACCCTTATCAGAAAGAGCTGAAATCCTCCGATGAGGCCAACAAATATCTTGGCATGAATTACGATGAGGCCGTCTGATCGGCCACTACAGAATATTTTCAGAAAGGTAACCATATACCATGAATCGTTTTAAATCTTCTGCGGAATTGAAGGCTTCCGCCAGAGAGCATTTGCTTGGCCACTATGGCACTGTCATCGGCGCTTATCTGATCATGGGCGCCCTGTTCGGTGTCATCACCCTTTTCATAGGCGTCCTGATAAACCCGACCACTGTGATCGGTACGATCATGATTTATGCCTTCTCGTTTTTGCTTTCTATTTTAATGGGACCTTTTACTTCGGGAATCAGCTATCTCTATTTAAAAATCAGCTGTGAGCGGCCCGTTTCTGTGAGCGATTTGTTTTACGGTTTTCAGCTCTGTCCTGACAAAGCGGTCATCATAGAGGTGTGGATTGCACTTATTTCCTACGCAGCCATGCTGCCGCAGATTATAATCAGCTATCAGATGAATAAAATTGTAGTAAACCAAAATAATGCGCTTATTATGCCTATTCTCACGGACAGCCAAATCTCGCAGCTTTCCAAATTTATGCTGCCCTACGCGCTATCCCTGATTTTGTCCGGCGTGGTAACCGTAGCCCTCGGATTGATTTATGCACAGGCATTCTATCTGCTGCATGACTTCCCGCAATACTCTGCCAGGGAGCTTTTACAAAAAAGCCGACGCCTGATGATGCATCATAAAGGCCGGCTCTTCTATCTCTGGGTCAGTTTTCTTCCGCTTCTTCTGTTGGGTCTTCTGTCCGGCGGACTTGCGCTTTTGTGGATACTGCCTTACATGACAGCCACGGAGACAGAATTCTTCTTGGACTTAATCAGAAATAATACAGAGGCCGCATCGTAAGCGGCCTCTTTTTACGGTTGTATCTAGTTGTTAATCCATTTCAGATAAGCATTGATAAAAGGATCAATCGCCCCGTCTAACACCGCGTCCACATTGCCGGACTCCTCATTCGTCCGGTGATCCTTCACCATGGTATAGGGCTGTAATACATAGGAACGGATCTGATTGCCCCAGCCGATCTCCTTCACGTCGCCGCGGATATCCGAAAGCTTCTCCGCATTCTCCTCCTGCTTCAGCAAAAAGAGCTTCGCCTTCAACATCTGCATCGCCTTGTCCTTATTCTGGAATTGGCTTCGCTCGTTCTGACAGGTCACCACAATTCCCGTGGGAAAATGCGTGATACGGATGGCCGAAGAGGTCTTGTTGATATGCTGGCCACCCGCGCCGCTACTTCGGTAGGTGTCGATACGGATATCCTCGTCCTTAATCTCGATATCCACATCCTCCTCGATATCGGGCATCACATCCAGAGAGACAAACGAGGTCTGCCGCTTGCCCTGCGCATTGAAAGGCGAAATCCGCACAAGACGGTGCACGCCCTTCTCCGATTTCAGATAGCCGTAGGCATTTTCCCCGTTAATCTGGAAGGTCACGGATTTGATACCCGCCTCGTCGCCGTCCAGATAGTCGATCACCTCCAGCGAATAGCCCTTCCGCTCCGCCCAACGGGTGTACATGCGATAGAGCATACTACACCAGTCGCAGCTCTCCGTGCCGCCCGCGCCCGCATTTAACTTCAAAATTGCATTGTTTCTGTCATACTCCCCCGACAAAAGGGTGCTGATCCTGATATTCTCAAAAGTCTCCTTGAAAGAATTTAACTCTTCCTCGATATCGGGAATGATCGCGGGGTCGTTGTCCTCGTAGCCCAGCTCGATCAGCGTCAAAATATCCTCGTACTGGCCGGACAGGCCGTCCATCGTCTCCACAATGTCCTTTAACTGCTTCGCCTCACGCACCTTCGCGTTGGATTTCTCAGGATCATCCCAAAAATCCGGCGCCTGCATCTCCATGTCCAGTTCTTCAATCCTCTTAGCCTTATCTGCTAAGTTAAAGTGAATCCCTCACTTCCGCCAGTGGACTCTCGTATGCGAGGAGTTCTGTTTTCATATTGTCTAATTCTACCACTTAACGTCACCTACTTTCTTTTATTCATGATACGATCTATTAAAATCGTTTGTTCCTTACCCAAAAAGTATCTTCTAAATTTATTATACGGTATTATGCCCCGGCTTATCAACAGATTTTTATGAATGGCGTACTCCCAAGGACATTATATCTTCTGAGACTATTCCGAATACAGCAGATTCATTTTCCGAATAAACTCTCCCCACTCAGGATTCTGTAATTTTTCTCTCCCGGTTAGATAATATTGATATTTATAAAGCAGCCGTAATCCCTTATTATCGTATTTTCCTGTCCTGTATAGATAGAATATCACATCAAACATTTCAAGCAGCCTTATGGTCTGCAATCCTGTACTTAACTCATCTGCTTTACGAATATACCGTCAGCTTCGGCGGTAACTCCTGACATTTTGCATCTGCATAACTTTTCACATGTTCCGCAACAAGTTCACCATATACTGACTCATGCACCGCCAAATCCGAAAAGGAATCAAATACAGGATCAAGCCAAATTTCACAATACTTTCGAAAGGAAATAGGTTTTGCACCTAATCTTGTCCGATCCGGCGGAATAAGGAAATTCGCATCTAAAAATATCGTCTGACCGGGATTTTCAAACAGGCTCACCAACGCAGGATTTTTTTCACTTAAATCAATCCTCATTGGCATCACCGTCCTCAAAAAGTTCCCTCAATTCCTCCACATCTTCTTCATTCACACAAAGTTCAAATCCAAAATTCTCCGGCGATTTGCCAAACAAACCAAGTAATTTCACAAAATCATCATCTGTTATATAGCCATCTTCATAATTTTGGATAAATATCTCCAAAATATGGCTGGATATCTCTATACATTCGGTTTTCTCATTTAATATTCTGTAACAATCCTGCGCCATACTTGAAAAAATCTTACTGTATATGCTATCAGGATCTCTGGCATCTATATGAAAAAGATAATCAACCATAGCTCTCCCGATATATCCCTCTTCCCAAATACGGAACACAATGGAACGATACGGAAGCCACCATTCCTCATGAAGCCTGGCAATGAAACGCAGCAACGGCAATTCCGTTACCCCTGATAAATCAGATGTTTTGAACTGGGAGATCACTCTTAAACGAAGCACCTCATCCGGAAGCAGTAATTCCGCAGCAAAACGATCTGCCATTTTCTCTGTCGTCCTGTCCTCATTTTCCTCATCCGCCTCATATGCTTTTCCGGTTTTCGTAATAAAATGATAAAGCTCATGCGCTAAAGCAAAAATCTGTTCATCATAATACAAAGAAGTGTTCAGTCCAATAAATGTAAGAGAGCCATACTCCGTTTCAAACCATGTAATGTTTGCATCCATGTGTGATTTTTCTTCTGTCTGAAACGGATATTGGCAAAGCACAATACCCTTTTTCTCTAACAGCATAAAAATGTCTTTTGCAATGGGAACATCCCCAAATACACCAAACTCTTTTCTTGTATTGTTTGCCAGTTTTTTGATTTCAGCAATCTGTTCCTCTGTCAATACAGCCTCATGCTTCATGGTGCAAAGCCTTTCTTAACATAATCTGCTGTTTTGCCGCAACCATCATATTCATCAGGTGTTCCGTCCCCCTGCGTTCCTCTAATGTCATGTGTCCTCCCCGAAAAGCCGTATATACTCCCGGTTTATTATGATCCACAAACAATTCTTCAATGTCAAATGATAATACATCCGCCAGTTTTTCTAACTGTGGAATTGTCGGAACATAAGTCATCCGCTCAATTCTCCCGATCATATTTCGGTTTATTCCCGTTTTTTCACAAAGCTGTTCCTGCGTAATATTTTTTTCATTTCGTCTCTGTTTTATCAAATCAGATAACCTCTGCAATGACAAATGCTTCATTTCCTATTCCTCCGCCGATACTACATAGTATATGTCCTCGCGGGAACAATGATACCGCAAAGATCAAAAAAAGTCAATTTTCCCTATTCTCCAGCAATTATGATACTTTAAAGATCATATCGTTTCTTTGCCCACGCTTCCCGATCGCATGGTAATACATAAGCAGGCCAAAGATCGCCGCCATTGCACAGCACTTCCTGAATGCGCCGCCCTTCTTTCCCCACCGGATAAAAGCCGCCACAAACGCTTCCTTCTCCCGCTCGCTCATGCCGCGGCTTTCTTCCATAATATAGAGAAGCAGATAAGTCAGTCCCGCAATCATAGCCAATGTGGCATAAACCTCCATATGAGAAGCGTCACCGGTCTTGGGTTCTTTACCGCCTGCCGCTGTTCCGTTTCCGCCGGCTGTCTGCCCGGATGCGCCCGCTGTGGTCACGCCTGCCGCATTGCTTCCAGCTTGTGCAGAGGATGTCTCTGTCCCAGACGTTGCCTGTGTGTTTCCTGTGTTTTCTCCATTAGAGAAATCCACAGTATTTCCCGCGCCGTTTCCACCGTCAGGGTTTGTGTTACTACCGCCGTTGTTTCCGCCATCAAAGTTAGAATTGCCTCCGCCACCGGAGTGTCCACCCCCATCGCCCGGATTGGAGTTATCTCCTGTACCTCCACCGCCGTTTCCGCCGTCACCGCCCGGAGTAGGGTTGGGGTTCGGGTTTTCCCCGCCGTCCCGCTCAAACTCCGCGTGGATGGTGTGGTCTTTTACGATATTCGTAAACGTATAGTATCTGGCTCCTGTCTGTGCCCTCGCCCGGGTTTCTTTCAGATCTGCGGTCACATCTCCATCGTCCACAGTCACAGACTTGATCCGATACCCCTCATCAGGTGTGATGGTAAAGGTCCGCTCCCCGCCTTTTGAAACAATAATCTCCCCTTCAGGGGCAATGGTTCCTCCCTCTGTGGCGGTAGCCTTGATACGCAAAGAGTCAGTCACTGTCTTTTTCACCCAGCTTGCATAGATGCCTATGTCACCGGTCACGGGCGTACCAAAATCATAGGCTGTACTGCCGCCGTCCGCCGTCTTCCATCCGGTAAATTCCCAGCCTGCCTTTTCGGGGTCTTCCGGCCTGTCCGCCGTCTGGCCGTCGGCAACACTCTGGGGCTTCTGGGGCGTGTCCGCCCCATAGGGCGTTGTCCCGTCATAAAAGGTAACTGTGTGATAGGTAGTCACCGTATTTTCCATCCACTTGGCGTAAATCTTTGTGTCTGGTGCGGTAATCTCCGTCGTTCCAAAGGCAAACGCCGTTTCCCCATTTGGTGCCGTTACCCATTTATCGAAGGCATGGTCCGCTTTTGTCGGGTTGGTGGCAGGCTCGGCCACACGCCCGACTGTCTTTAAAACCATCTGGGGGTTCCAGTCCGTACTGTCTCCGTAGGTCTGTTCGTTGCCGTCGTCGTCAAGATAACAGAAGGCGACGGTGTAGTATTCCACGATAGCGGAAGCATCTGTGTCCGCTACCGTCACGGTAACGCCTGTGTTCATGCCCTTTGTTGCAAAATCACCAGCCGCTACTCCTGTAACATCATAAACCGTATAAGTTCCCGCCTCTACCGCATCCAAATCAGTCACAAAGGTGGTGCTGTCCTTTGTCAGGGCGAAGGTGCGGTTGTGGTCTGTCCATGGGCTATCGTCCTTTTGGACGGTTATGGTTACTTTGTGGGTATCTTCTGCCTCAGGCGGCTCCTCAAGAAGCCACCCATACCAGAGGTTATCAGTGGTATCTCCGTCATTATTGCTTAGATAAGTATCTCTTGCATTCTTCCAGTCGTCGCCCGTTAGCCTTTTTGTACCATCCGCATTCCAGAACACAAGCTGGCGCGGGGAGGGGCCGAATTGAAAAGCAGACGAATCCTCTACCGGTATCGCTTTCGATATATCGCTTACGGTAATATTTAAAGTGTCCAAATAAACACAGGAGGCAAAAGCATTCTTTTCTATGATTGCGACGCTGTCCGGAATTGTCACCATTGTAAACCCCTGACATCCCCCAAATGTATTGGCGCTTATCTTATCCAGAGTCCTTGGAATCACTATGTTTTCATTGCCATTCGCATCACGCGTCCATCCTCTGCAACTAGAAAAAGCGTGCTCCCCCATGCTCACAAGTCGATCGGGAAGGCTGATTCCATTCAACTTGTCGCATGAACCGAACGCTTCTGCCCCTATTTGCGTCACATTTTTTAGGTTAACATAACTTAGTTTTTTGCATAAGGAAAAGGCCTGTTGTCCTATACTTGTAACGCTTTCCGGAATGTCTATGGTCGCCAAATTCTCATCACCATGAAACGCCTTTTCCCCTATACTTGTCAGACCGCCGGGCAATCTGACTGTCTCCAGTTTGTCGCAGAATTCAAAAGTCTCCGCGCGGATTTCGCTGACGCCCTCCGGAATCTCAACTTCCTTCAATGCAAAACATTCCGCAAAAGCCACCCGGCCTATGCTTGTAAGCGTGCTTGGCATGCTGATACTTTTTAATATGTCACAATTTATAAAACAGCCATCACGTATCGTCGTAACGCCTTCGGATATTATTACGCTTTCCAGATTATTACAGTCACGAAACCCTCCCACTTCTTTAATACTCCACACATCACCATTGTCATCTGTCACCGTAGAAGGAACGTTCAATTCCTTTAAGTCGTTCTTATTTGAAGTTGCAATTGAGATTACCACTTCTTTACTGTCGTCATCCAGAACCTCATAGGTATACACGCTGCCTGTGACACGAAGTTCATCCCCAACCGCATATGTCTCCACGCCCTCATCCGCCAATGCGACAATCCCCTCATCCTCTGATACCGCCGCCGCTAAAGCCGCCGGCACAGCCGTTTCCACGGAAGGTTTTACCCCCCCCCCGCATTTTTGGCGCAATTCACATAATCCGCCGCACACACAGGGCAGTCCGCGTTCACGGCATCTTCCGTGCAGGCTGTCTCGCAGACGCATCGTTCCGGTTCATTTGTATTTTCTCCCGGGTTGCCGTCGATATTGTCCTGCCCGTCATTCTCCGTGCCATTGTTTTTCGTATCATCATTCTCCGTGTCGTTGTCTCCCGTATTACTATTTCCCGGATCGTCGTTTCCCTCATCGTCCGCTTTTCCGGCGCAGGCCCCATAATCCGCCGCGCACACGGGACAGTCCGTATTCACAGCATCTTCTGCACACTTCGTCACGCAGATACACTTGTCCTGCCCGTCTCCCTGCTGATCCGTTTCGGTCTCCTCCGAAGAAATCTCTGTCTGCGGCGCATCACCCGCATCCTCTTCGGCCAATACCAAAGCCTGGCTCTGTCCCACCAGCAAAGCCACGGTCAGCGCCACCGCTACTCTTCTGCATATCCGGTTTCTTCTCTTTCTCATCCTGTTTCTCCCACTCATTTTCTTTTTCCTCTCCCAATCACACAAAAGACATGACTGCTCTCATTTTTCCATTATACGTTAATCGCAATCACATATCAACAAATTCCTGCCCGTTCTTCGCAGACTGATACGCCTCCACCGTCACACCGAGTCCCTCGCACGCCTGCTCAAGCGTCAACGAAAGATTTTGCATGGCATGTTCTACCATAGAAACAATCGTCTGTTGGGTCCCCTGTTGTAATCCCTGCTCTATTCCCTGCTGCAACCCCTGTTCTATTCCTTGCTGAAAGCCTTGTTCCAGCCCTCTCTTCAGCCCTTTTTCCACGGCATACAACTCCATACCCTTCTGCCGCCGATAGTAGTCCTCTCTCGCCTCAGCCAACATTTGAGCCTTCTCATCCTCGCTCAGCTCCTTATAGGTAACCACGCACTCCCTGATTGCCGCGTTTTTTTCTGCCAACATCCGCATTTCCTCCCATGTTTCCGCTTTAAAAAGCTGTGCCCAGTGGTACAGCTCCGGCATTTCCGCCTCGTCTTCTTTCCTTCCCAACTGATTTAATTGTAGCACACGAATTGACATTTTGTCACTATATTTGTGTGCGGTATCGAAATTATAAAAGTAATAATCCAGATACAGTTTTTCCGGAAATCCTTCCGGTGTAAAATCCAAAATGCCGATATGTATCGTCTCTTTTATTTTTTTGTAAGTATCTCCCTTCCCCAGTTGATCGAAGCTTCTGCTCAGATAAGCTAAGGATCTCAAGGGCCAGTCCCCCTCGTCAAGAACCTGCATTTCTATATCCATGATGCAGTTGTCATTCATCTCCAGCTTCAGGTCGAGTATCATCCATTTATCCCCAAGTTCCTTCCCAATCTCTATGGGATTCATGATTCTCACCGTCTTGATCATTTCCGGCTCCATGCCGAGCAAAGCGCAGAGTAACCCCCGCAGGGCTGTTTCGTTCCTCTGTAGCACCGCTTTAAACATAAAGTCATTGGTCAGCCTGTATTCCAGTTTCCCTGAAAAAAGCTGCTCCCCCTTTGTCCGATTTTCTTTTGTCAATTCATCCTCCTTTTCCGGGATGCAGCATATTCGGCCTCCGCGCCGGTTTCATGGAACACAGCGTCTCCAATCGCTGAATCATTGCCTCCGCGCAGAAAATACCGCCAAGCCTTCCCCTTCATTTTCTCTCTTTTCTTCTCGGAATCCCGGAGCGAGACGCTCCTCTCGATGCCCTTCGGGCAAAAGAATAATTTTAGATTTTCCAAGTGTATTCAGGATAGCATATCAGACCAAATCATGCAAGCCAAAAACACAACAATGGGGGCAATCATCTTGCCCCCATAACTCTATATCCGTTATTTCCGTCCACAGCACTGCTTATACTTCTTCCCGCTTCCGCAAGGGCAGGGATCGTTGGGATATACCTTGGCCTCCATACGCTTCACGGGGCCCTTCTGTAAGGTATCGTCCTTGTTAGTGCCTGTCACTTTGGCTACCTGCTCTCTCTCCACCTTCTGCTCGATACGCACATGGAACAGTAGGCGAACGGTTTCTTCCCTGATATTCTGCGTCATTTCGTCAAACATTTCATAACCGTTTAACTTATATTCCACCAAAGGATCTCTCTGGCCGTAAGCCTGCAGGCCCGCGCCCTGACGAAGCTGGTCCATATCGTCGATATGATCCATCCACTTTCTGTCGATCACCTTGAGGAGAATCACGCGCTCGATCTCGCGGATTGCCTCCGGCTCCGGGAATTCCGCCTCCTTGCTCTCATAAAGCTTCACAGCCTCTTCCTTCAACTGCTGTTTCAGGCTGTTCTTCTTAGGCTTCAAAACCCGGCCCGCGTCTATGGGCTTTAAGGGAATGGTGGGAAGCAGCAGCGTATTTAACTCATTGTAATCCCAGTCCTCAAAATCCGTATCGTCGCCGATACAGATATCCACGCAGTTTTCCGTGATATCCGTAATCATCTTGTAGATGGCATCCCGCATGCTCTCGCCGTCCAGAACGCGGCGTCTCTCCTCGTAGATAATCTCCCTCTGCTCGTTCATCACCTGGTCGTACTCGAGCAGGCTCTTTCTGATACCGAAGTTATTGTTCTCAATCTTCTTCTGGGCCGTCTCGATGGCCTTCGTCAATGCGCTGTGCTCGATCTCCTGTCCCTCGGGAATGCCCAGCGCGTTAAACATGCTGATCATGCGGTCAGAGCCGAACAGCCGCATCAGATCGTCCTCCAACGCGATATAGAACTTGGATTCGCCGGGGTCGCCCTGACGGCCGCTTCGTCCGCGGAGCTGGTTGTCGATACGCCTGGATTCGTGACGTTCCGTGCCGATGATCAAAAGTCCTCCTGCCGCTCTCGCCTCCTCGTCCAGCTTGATATCCGTACCACGTCCGGCCATGTTGGTGGCAATCGTCACCGCACCGTGAATACCGGCGTCCGCCACGATCTCCGCCTCCAGCTCATGAAACTTGGCGTTCAACACCTTATGCTCCAAACCGTTCTTCTTAAAGAGGGCGGAGAGTTCCTCCGACGCGTCGATATTGATGGTGCCCACAAGCACAGGCTGTCCCTTGGCATGGGCCGCCTGCACGGCCTGTAAAATTGCTTTCAGTTTTTCCTTCTTGGTCTTATATACCGCGTCCTGATGATCCACACGGATCACGGGCTTGTTGGTGGGAATGGCCACCACGTCCATGCCGTAGATATCCCGAAACTCCCTCTCCTCTGTGAGAGCCGTACCGGTCATACCCGCCTTTTTGTCAAATTTATTAAAGAAATTCTGGAAGGTGATATTGGCAAGGGTCTTGCTCTCCCGCTTCACCTTCACATGCTCTTTCGCCTCAATCGCCTGATGCAATCCGTCGGAGTAGCGCCGTCCCGGCATGATACGTCCGGTGAACTCATCGACAATCAGCACCTGATCATCCTTCACCACATAATCCTGATCCCGGAACATCAGGTTGTGCGCCCGCAGAGCCAGAATAATGTTATGCTGGATCTCCAAATTCTCCGGGTCAGCCAGATTCTCAATCTGGAAGAACCGCTCCACCTTGGCAACGCCCTGAGCCGTCAGGTTCACCACCTTGTCCTTCTCGTTCACGATGAAGTCCCCGGTTTCTTCCCGTTCCACGCCCATGATGGCGTCCATCTTGGACAGATCCTCCATATCTTCACCGCGGGTAAGCTGTCTGGCAAGGATATCGCAGGCCTCGTAAAGCTTCGTGGACTTGCCGCTCTGGCCCGATATGATAAGGGGCGTTCTGGCCTCGTCGATCAGCACAGAGTCCACCTCGTCGATAATCGCATAGTGCAAGCTCCGAAGCACCAGCTGCTCTTTATAAATCACCATGTTGTCGCGCAGATAATCAAAGCCCAATTCATTGTTGGTCACATAGGTGATATCGCAGTTGTAAGCCTCCCTGCGCTCCTCGGATTTCATATCGTTCAGAACACAGCCCACCTTGAGTCCAAGGAATTCATGCACCTGTCCCATCCATTCCGCGTCACGTTTAGCCAGATAATCATTGACGGTGACCACGTGCACACCTTTGCCCTCCAGCGCATTCAGATAGGCTGGAAGAAGACAGGTCTGGGTTTTTCCTTCACCGGTTCTCATCTCCGCGATACGCCCCTGATGGAGCACAATGCCGCCGATCAGCTGTACCCTGTAATGCTCTGTATGCAAAACCCTTCTGGCCGCCTCCCGCACAAGGGCATAGGCCTCCGGCAAAAGATCGTCCAGCGTTTCCCCTTCGGAGAGTCTCTTTTTAAACTGCTTCGTCTTGTCGCGCATCTGCTCGTCCGTCAGTTCCATCATCTCAGGCCGCAGACCCTCGATTTTATCCACCAGCCCGTTGATACGCTTAATCTCCCGCTCGCTGTGTGTTCCGAATATTTTTTGTACTACGCTCATATTTTCTCATACCCATGTGTCCGTTCGGACAACACATGCCTTTCTCTCAAAAAATCCCCACCACAATAAAACACTAAATTATATTTTACCAGATATAACCTTTTAATTCAACAAGCAAAGCCACGAGTGAGCCCACCCGTGGTTTTGCGTTTACAGCTCTGTAATTTCAAAGATTCTGGCGCTGATCTTTTCAGTCAGTTCCACCGTCAGCTCTCCCAAGGCATTGTTCCATGAATACCGGCACCCGCGGCCATCGGCCGGATAGGCGCATACCGCCTCCGCTTTCTTTCCCCTCAGGTACTTGTGCGGCAGCGTGACCTGGCTTTCCAGACTGCCCCTGCGCCAAACCGCCAAATAAGTCTTTTTCCCATTCCTGATAGCAACGCTGGCCCAGCCGTCCTGATAAGCGGCAGGACCAATCGGCCAAAATGGCAGTCCTTCCCGCAGATCCGCCCTGATTTTTTTATAATAATCAATGCCTTCCTTCACCAGCGCGAACCGTTCCCTGTTAATTTCCGCCAGATGACCGCTTTGGTGAATCCGAAGGAGCATGGCATTCACCATATTGAAGATGGCTTCCTCGCTGTCGCCCTCTTTCAGCGGATAGCTCCAAACAGCCGCCTGCTCCGGTGTAAGCGCCGATGGCGCATTGGCCGCAATGGTGGAATACTTGATATAATCCTCCGTGTCCGAGGTAGACTGGATGCTGTGCCGGGAGAGCATGGCATAATCCATCCGCAGTCCACCAGAGGAGCAGTTCTCAATCACCAGCTCCGGGTATTTTGCAAAGATACTCTCCAACCAGCCAAGGTAGGCCCTCTCATGGCCCAGCAGCCCTTCTCCGAAGCTGTCTGCATCGATCTCCGTACCCACGCCCGGCTCAATGTTATAATCCATCTTGATATAGCCCACATGGTAATCCCTGACAAGCCGGTCAATCACGCCGGTTGCATGCTCCCGTACCTGGGGATTGCGAAAATCGAGCTGATAGCGGCTTCTGTCCGAAACCTTCTTTCCGTGCCTGATAAAATACCAGTCCTCCGGCACCTGATCCGCCAGCGGGCATTTGATACCCATAACCTCGATTTCCAGCCAGACGCCGGGAATCATGCCCCTCTCTATTACGCGGTTCGTAACCTCCTCAAGACCGCCCGGGAAGCGCTTCTTCGAGGGAAGCCACTCGCCCACATAATCCCACCAGAAACCGTCCGCATACCAGCCCGCATCAATCACATAATATTCGCATCCCGCCTCTTTGGCCGCCTCAATCAGGGGCATTTCCTTCTCCGTCGTCGGATCGGCAAACAGGCAGTTCATATAGTCGTTAAAAATAACCGGCAGATTTTCATTGTCCGCATTTCGTCTGCGGATGACGCGGCGGTACTTCGTCAGCTCGCCCATGGCCTCGTCGAAGCCGCCAAGCAAAGAGCCCACACTCACGGGTACGCTTTCAAAACTCTCCCCTGGTGTCAGATTTTTCCACCAGTGAGATTGATGCTCTGTGGGGCCGCTTAATTTCAGATACAAATGACCGTCCTGATCCGCGATCTCCCAGTACCATGAGCCGTTGTGCTCAATCTGCCAGTACAGGGAGCTGCCCGCCTCGGCATTGTAGAGATACCCCATGGGAATATACTCTTTGGTGGACCAGTTGCCCGCATTGTTAATCCCGATGGTTTTGGACGTCCTGCGGATTGCCTCGGGCTGTGTGCTGCTCATGCCAAGCTCGTCCAACCGGTATTTGTTCCAGTGCAGTTCCTTCTGCCAGCCATTGTGGGGAATCCAAAGCTCCAATTTATCCTCGGGGAGCTTGATGCCCTCCTTCTCAATGCCCGTGATGGCAAAAGACGACACATACTCGATCCCCAGATCTTCCTTTCCGCCATTATAGAGCGTGGTCCACGCGCGCACCACCGCAATCCCGTCGTAGAACTGATAGTGGCTGGTGACGACAAGTCCCGTCCCCTCATCCTGCATCTCCACTTCAATCTTTCTGCCGGTGGCATTCCTGTCATCCCGAAACTCTTTCAGCGTCAGCCGGGAGCCGGGCGACGTGCGCACATACTTCGTACCATGCCTTTCCCCCGCGCGGTCAAGGCCGGAAACCTGCACTTCCACCACTGTAAACGGCTCTGCCCCAACCCAAGTCGAAACATCCCGATCCGAAAAAGGGGAAGCCGAAAAATGGAGGAGCTTAATTTTCTGCTCCTCCGTCACCTCAAACAGCATGAGGATTCCATTTTCGTTGATCTCAATTCTTTTCATCTACGATCCCTTTTAATATACCTTCAGCTCTTCTTCGCCGCGAAGAATGCGCAAGCCGCCCTGCGCCAGAGCCATCAGCTCATCCTCCCCGGGGTAAACGGTCATGGGTGCAATCCACTCCGCTTTCTCCTTAAGCCCTGCAACCACCACTTTATCGTAAGCGATACCGCCGGTTACCAGGATCTGGTCCACCTTGCCTTTCAGCACACAAGCCATAGAACCGATATCCTTAGCCACCTGAGTAATGAACGCCTCTCTCACTTCCGCAGCCTTCTTGTCGCCGTCCTGTACCATCTTCTCCACATCGCGCATGTCGTTGGTGCCGCAGTAAGCGTTAAATCCGCCCTTGCCGATGAGCTTGGAGTAAACCTCTTTTTCCGTGTATTTTCCGGAGAAGCAGAGCTT
Organism: Lachnospiraceae bacterium UBA7202; assembly: GCA_002490705.1. Lineage (GTDB taxonomy): Bacteria > Bacillota > Clostridia > Lachnospirales > Lachnospiraceae > UBA3282. The sequence goes on along the minus strand of DKUO01000040.1, from coordinate 14,707 downwards.
CACAAGCGCACCGCAGGGAACGCCGCCCGCGCGCTCCGGTGAGAAAGCGCCGTCGCCGTCAAAAGCGCTGAAAACGTCAACAACCTTGCCGTCCTCATGGGCGCCCACGGATACGCCGCCGCCCATATGAACGACAATGAGACGGAGTGACTCATAAGATTTCCCGGTTTCAGCCGCATATCTTTTTGCCACCGCTTTCTGGTTTAACGCATGAAAGATACTGCCGCGGGGAATCTCCGCCATGCCGGAATATCTCGCGGCGGGAGCAAGCTCATCTACCACCACCGGATCTACAATGTAGGAAGGAACACCGATAGAATCAGCAATTTCTCTGGCAAGGATACCGCCGAGATTGGAGGCGTGCTGTCCCTGTACGCCGACCTTTAAATCCTCTAACAGATCGTCGGTCACCGCATAGGTGCCTCCCGGAATCGGCTTTAACATACCGCCCCTGCCAACGACCATATTCAAAGTATTTACGTCAAAATTCTTCTCTTTCAATAAATCCGTAATGATTTTTTTACGGAAATCCTTCTGGTCAAAGATCGTCGCATACTGCGAGATCTCTTCCGTGGAATGTCTCAAAGTCTCCTCAAACAGGAGAGTTTCATCCTCAAATACCCCAATCTTCGTAGAAGTGGAACCCGGGTTGATAATTAAACTTTTAATCGCCATATCGTCCTCCTTAATTAAGTTTTGCCATCGCGCCCGCCATAACCGCGCCGAGCGCAAGAGAATTTACCTTCGTCTCAAAATCATCAGAACGGGACGTCAGAATCACCGGAGCCTTGGTGCCGGTCAGAATGTTGCCGTTCTTCACCTTCGCCGTATGTACCAGACACTTGTAAACCAGATTGCCCGCATGAATATCGGGGAAGAGCAGCACATCCGCGTCACCCACAATCTTTCTGCCCTCCGCGCCCTTATGCTTCGCCGCCTCAGGGTCAATCGCAAGGTCAAGAGAAAGCGGTCCGTCCACAACACAACCCGTTATCTTTCCTTCCTCGCACATCTTTGTCAGCTCTTCCGCCTCCACGGTGACAGGCATCTTGGGATTCACAACCTCCACCGCCGCAAGGGGAGCTACCTTCGGATTCGGAATGCCGCAGGCATGACACACATCCACCGTATTCTCGATGATATGCACCTTATCCTCCAATGTGGGATAGGTCATAAAAGCAACATCCGTCAGGAACAGCAGGTGGTCGATTCCCTCCACCTCAAATACGCACACATGGGACAGAGCCTTTCCGGTTCTGAGGCCCACCTCTTTATCCAGCACACTCTTCAAGAAGGACTTCGTGTCGATCAGACCTTTCATGTACATATCGGCCTTACCCTCATGTACCAGCTTCACAGCCTTCAAAGCCGCCTCATAGTTATCCTTCTCGTCGATGATCTCAAACCCGCTCACATCCACCTTGTCGGCCGCCGCTACCTCTTTAATCTTGTCGGCGTCGCCTACCAGAATCGCCTCCGCGATACCGCGTTCCTTGGCCGCAACCACTGCCTCCAGCACCGCGCTGTCCTGAGCGACCGCGACAGCGACCTTTTTCATCTCACATTCAGATACCTTCGATAACAAATCCTCAAAGCTCTTACTCATCGTCCCTTTTCCACTCCTTTGTTTTATTATCTTTACTTTTATATAGACTCGCAAACTCGCGCTACGCGCTCCATGTCCGCCTTCGCCGGACGTTTGCTCGTTATCGCCGTAGAAAAACAAATGCCTGCTGCGCAGTCGCTTGTTTTTCTTATACGGCTTCTAAATTTTACCACGAATACGCCCGAAAATCAATTTCTAATCCTTAATGATGGAACAGCCGAATCCCCGTAAAGCACATGGTCATGCCGTACTTGTCGCATACCTCAATCACGTTATCGTCGCGCACTGATCCGCCGGGCTGCGCCACATACTGCACGCCGCTTCTGTGTGCCCGCTCAATGTTATCCCCGAAGGGGAAGAACGCGTCGGATCCCAGCGCCACACCGCTCATCTGATCAAGCCATGCGCGCTTCTTCTCCGCCGTAAACACCTCCGGCTTCACCTTAAATATCTTCTGCCATGCACCGTCCGCCAGCACATCCATATAATCCTCCCCGATATAGAGGTCGATGGAATTGTCTCGATCCGCCCGTCCGATGCCGTCTATGAACTGCAAGTCTAACACCATAGGAGACTGTCTCAGAAACCAATTGTCTGCCTTCGTCCCCGCCAGTCTGGTGCAGTGGATTCTGGACTGCTGCCCGGCGCCGATACCGATGGCCTGCCCGTCCTTCACATAGCACACGGAATTGGACTGGGTGTATTTCAACGTAATCATGGCGATTGCCAGATCCATTTTCGCCTGCTTCGGCAGATCCTTAGACTTCGTCACAATATTGTCAAAGAAAGCATCGTCGATTTTCAGCTCGTTCCTGCCCTGTTCAAAGCTGATGCCGTACACCTGTTTTACCTCGATAGGCGCAGGCACATAATTCTCGTCGATCTGAATCACATTGTAGGCGCCCTTTTTCTTCGCCTTCAAAAGCTCCAGCGCTTCCGGCTCATACCCCGGCGCAATCACACCGTCCGATACCTCTCTCTTGATCAGCCGGGCCGTATCCACGTCGCACACATCCGAGAGCGCAATAAAATCACCGAAGGAGGACATCCTGTCCGCGCCTCTCGCCCTTGCATAGGCGCAGGCCAGAGGGGATAATTCTCCCAGATCATCCACCCAATAAATCTTTGCCAAAGTCTCCTCTAAGGGAAGACCTACAGCCGCCCCTGCCGGAGAAACGTGCTTAAAAGACGTAGCTGCCGGAAGCCCCGTCGCCTTCTTCAACTCGCTGACTAACTGCCAGCCGTTGAAAGCATCCAAGAAATTAATATAGCCCGGTCTGCCGTTCAACACCTGAATGGGCAGATCGCTTCCGTCCGCCATAAAGATACGGGACGGTTTCTGATTCGGGTTACAACCGTATTTCAATTCCAATTCATTCATTGTCTCTGTTTTTCTCCTATGCTTGATTCTTATTCACAATTCTTGTCTCATACTTTCCTGTGGCGATCTCGATGTAGCGCACAAACAGCGACACCTTGTTCTCCTCGTTCAGATTCTCCCAGACCGTCTTCGTGAAGCTGTCAATATCGCCCGTGATATCCACCAGCGTCGGTTCTCCCTCGAAACTGGGAAGCGGATTGCCATCCCCCATGTAGGTGTGGATAAACCGTCCCTCGCCCGCCGCCGGTTTCTCATAGGCGAAGGTATACCGGTTGCAGGAGGACGGATCGCCATTACCGCTCTTCAAAATAGACATGGCATAGTTATAACTGCCGTTCTCCAAGTGCATGATCCCTGATATGCGGGGCGTATAATTGGGTGCGTCCGGCTCAAATTCTCTGGTACGAAGCGCCTGCTCAAAGGTCTGCTGCCTGTCCATCAGCTCGTAGATCGTATCTGTCTGGTCGCCGTTGGTGACAATGGTCTTATTGCCCAGCACCCGCACCGGCGCATAGATGATCAGACTGGGATCTTCCAGTTTAGAGGGATCAAAAGCCTGCGTGCGGATTCCCTCGCCGTCCTCCACAAACACCCTGTTTCTGCTGTTACTGCTGCGGCCCATGATAAAATAAGCCGTCACCGCGTATTTCCCATCCGCCGACTTTCCGATCACAATACCGCGGCCCGGATAGGCGTTGCCTGCAAGCTCCTTGGCTAAACTTCTCTTTTCCATAAATGCTTATCTCCTATCATTCGTCTACACTGTAGTTCGGCGCCTCTTTCGTGATATGAATATCATGCGGATGGCTCTCCTTCAGGGAAGCCGCCGAAATCTTCACGAATCTGCCGTTCTCCTTTAACTCCTCTATGGTAGCCGTGCCGCAGTAGCCCATGCCGGAGCGCAGGCCCCCCATCAGCTGGAACACCGTATCCTCCACGCTGCCCTTGTATGCCACACGCCCCTCTACGCCTTCCGGCACCAGTTTTTTGGCGTCGGTCTGGAAGTAGCGGTCCTTACTGCCGTTTTCCATCGCGGCAATAGAACCCATGCCGCGGTATACTTTGTACTTTCTGCCCTGATAAAGCTCATAGGTGCCCGGACTCTCCTCGCAGCCCGCAAACATGCTTCCCATCATGCAGACGTCGCCGCCCGCCGCAATGGCCTTCGTCATATCGCCGGAATACTTGATGCCGCCGTCCGCAATAATCGGCACGCCGTATTCCTTGGCTGCCTGATAAGCGTGCATGATCGCCGTAATCTGCGGCACGCCGATACCGGCAACCACACGAGTCGTACAGATCGAACCGGGACCGATACCCACCTTAACCGCGTCAGCGCCCGCCTCAATCAGCGCCTTTGTGCCGGAGCCCGTAGCCACATTACCCGCAATCACCTGTAAATCCGGGTATTTCTCCTTGATCATCCGCAGACACCTGAGCACGTTCTCCGAATGCCCGTGGGCCGAGTCAAGCACCACCACATCCACCTTCGCAGCGATCAGCTCCTTCACCCGGTCAAGCACATTGGCCGTAATGCCCACGCCGGCGCCGCAGAGAAGTCTGCCCTGGCTGTCTTTGGCTGCGAGCGGATACTTAATAGTCTTCTCAATATCCTTGATGGTAATGAGACCCACCAGGTTGTAATCATCATCCACGATGGGCAGTTTTTCTTTTCTGGCCGCTGCCAGAATTTCCTTTGCCTGATCTAGGGTGATGCCCGCCTTCGCGGTAATCAGGTTCTCGGAAGTCATGGATTCCTTAATTTTCTTCTTAAAATCCGTCTCAAATTTCAGATCACGGTTGGTAATGATGCCCACAAGCTTCCGCCCCTGTGTGACCGGGACGCCCGAAATGCGGAATTTTGCCATCAGCGCGTCGGCGTCAGCCAGTGTATGTTCCGGAGTCAGCGAAAAGGGATCTGTGATCACGCCATTCTCGGAACGTTTCACCTTGTCCACCTCCTCGGCCTGCGCCTCTATGGACATATTTTTGTGAATGATACCGATCCCACCCTGTCTGGCCATGGCAATGGCCATCCTGTGCTCGGTCACCGTATCCATACCCGCGCTCATCATAGGGATGTTCAGCCTGATCTTCTTCGTAAGATTCGTTGTCAAGTCCACCTGATTCGGAATCACCTGTGAGTAGCTCGGCACTAAGAGCACATCGTCAAAAGTAATTCCTTCTCCAATAATCTGACCCATTTTCTCTCCTCCTGTGTTGTTTTTCTGTAAGTTGCTGTATATGTAAAGAAAACTGCCAGCCCTTCAACTGACAGTATTACTTTTAACACTTTATTATGCTAATCCGTAAAAACCTTACGGGGCGCAACGCTCTGAACCGCCTTAATCATCTCCGCGTTGGGCTCAATAATAACCTTTGTATCGCCGTTCCAAACCATCATGTATCTCCGCTCCGGCTGCGCAGCAATGCCGGAACTATAGTCCGCCGTCTTCATCTGACGGTTTTTATAGGAATCCAGTCTGTGAGAATTCAGGGGCGCAAAGATCTCCATCTGCTCCAGAGAATAGCTGGCCGCTTTCTTTCTGCGGCTCTTCGCCATAACCTTGTCAATGCTGATCTCCTTGTCCACATAGAGATACTCGTACTCAATGCTTGCATTCAGGTAAGCAATATAGGCGCCTATCGCTGTCACAGCCGCCACTAAAAGCCCCGGTATTCCCGGCAAAAAGATAAATCCGACCAACACAAACACCACGGTCAGCATGATCAATAAAATTTTCAGAAACTGCATCACGAAAGACGGCTTTCTCGCCACCAGACATTCCACATAAGATTCGCTCATGACACTCCACTCCTTTGACTTTCAGAAAATATAGGATTATCATATAACAAAATGAGGAAAGTTGCAAGCAATAGAAAAGCTATCGTAGAGATTGACTTACAATTTCTTCCTTCAATTATGGAATCACATTTATAATATATAATGGCATTTTGTTTTAATATCTAACAAATCAACAAAATCTTCTTTTTCCATTTTTTTATTAATTCCCATTTTATATGTTCCTTTTGACGAATAATTTACATCAAAATGATACAACGGATGTAACGTCCCATTCTCGTGATCTGGATCATAATCATACCTAATATAACCCGTTTCCATTGACAGCAACCTCAAAATAATATTAAAGCACTTTTCTACTTCACCCTCTGTATATTCCTCGCTAGATACATCAAAATATGCCTTTTCTATAATTTCATCTATTGTATTTTTTACAAAATCAATTTGGTTCAGCATCCGTTTCATTAAAGCAATCAAACGATTATCAATTTCAATGTCTAAAATTGGATCATATATTCTATAGGTGATGTTTTTTCCCTCTGTGGTATCTATATCAAATGGAAAAACCATAGAAAAATATTTATTATCTGAAAAGCAAAATAATCGGCTCATTTTATCCACAATAATCATAATCAAGCCTTTTTCGTTACCAACCACCTCTCCAATTAACAAGATATTAAGCAGTTCCAATATTAACAACACACATTCTTCCTGCTTTCGAATCGGTTTCATTAATCTTTCATCATAATAATCTCCGTATGACAGTTGTACTTTCTTCATCAGTATCCCTCGCATTAATCCATTAGATTATAATTTGTCTGTATAATTTCATACAGCCTGTCTCGGTCAAACTCCTCTTTATACAACGTAGCCACTATACTATGAAATTTTTCTCTCCACTTTTTGGGCACTCTTAATTCATCCAATATCTCTTCGACAATATCCCGTTGTGACTTATGGATACTGGTATGTTTAATCATTACATTGTCAAGCCGTTTTTTCTCATCCTCTGTAGGCTCCTGTATGTGCAAATATCCTTTTTGATTTACCTCTTTCACCCCATCAATGACATGCCTCAATTTCTCCTCCTCATCATCGGGCAATACAAAATAAGACGTTATAAACGAACGCGTCAACATCATATAAAGCGAATTTCTTATCTGTAAGTCAGTTGTAAGCTGTCCCTGCATAAAGCAAATAACAAAAGGGAATTCCAAGCCCTTTACATTATTTCTATTACTGATAAAAAGTGCTCCTTTCTTTTTTTCCTTAGATTCATAACCGATGTTTACCTCCCATCCAAATTTCTCCGTAATAGCAATTTGGAGCTGTTTTGCCAATTTGTAATTAACGTTAATATTTTCCAAAAACATAATACCGATATCTTCTGCTTCTACAGTTTCATTCTCTAGACGTATTTGCTCTATAATTTGAATAATCTGAGCAAAATATTTATCATGAGATGTCGGAATTACTTCCAGTGTGCTGATATTTATATCCTCCAAATCTTCAAATCTTCTTAGAGGTTTCCTGTACAGGTCATAATATCTCCCATTTTTACGAATATCATATCCACAATCATTCCATGCCCTGTCCGTTAGCCAACGCAATTTCCCATTGGGTTCAAATAATCCCATACCAATTGCATGTGCACACATCAGTGTTTTGGGATCAGTCCGATAACACTTATTCAAAAGAAACTGTGGTTCAACCTTGCTAATATCTTCACTATCGAATACATTCTGAAAAATATCCCCGGCAACATATACGCATTTACGAGTCACTTTTTCACATAATTTAAAAAAGTTCTCAGTGAAATCCTGACTTTCATCAATTAAAATATAGTCAAAGCACGGTTCCAGCGGCGTTTTCATCTCCAATTCTTTCAAATCATTAAGCGCGTGTTGACAGATAACGTCAAACGTTGTTGAGTAAGAAAATCTTTCAAAGTCTATATTATAATAATTACAAATATAGCTATAAACTCCTGAATTTTTATCCGCCTTAGATCCCCAACTGCTCATAACCCACAATTTTTCTTCCCATTTGATCTGCTCCTGTACTTTCATAAAATTAAAGAATTCTGGTATCCTCGTCTTTAAATTTTCAGCCAAAATTTTATTATGACAGGTAAACGCTATTTTAACTTCATTATTATGCGTATAAATTTCCTTTATTTTATGCAACAAAAGTTCTGTTTTTCCTGTGCCTGCCAAACCTTGAATCGTAATTCTTCTCTGATAAGGTTCATCATAAATAAATCTTGTCTGATCTCCGTCAAACAGAATAATTTTTCTTTTGATTTTCTCTAATACTGTCTCAGGATAATCTATCCCCGTCTTCTGTATATCATTAATACTCCCCGTAAGCAGAGAAATCAAAAATTCCCCTTTTCTGACGCTTTCTTTGTTAGGTAATTTAATCTGGGCCAACAACGTTTCCACAGAAAGTTCCTGAATTTCCGCGTATTGCATTTGTACAACAAACTCCTTACGCCATTTGCTTGACCGCCCCAGCACTTGCATATAATCATATTTGTCTGAAATATGCCCCGTATCGTCTACAAACTCATCCACATACTCGTCAAAGGCATCCTGATTATTCCCATAATCAAGAAATAGCATCTTGTGTTTGGGAACAAGAATAACCGCTGCTTTTTCATATTCATATGAGTATTTCTTGTCTCCTAGCGGACGATTCAAAATATATACAGAATTGCCGGATTCATTTTCTTCTGCATATTCCTTCAATCTATCAAAAAAATCATCTATTTCTGTAATTGTATCAAATCCTTTATAATATAAACTTTTATCGTTCATCCTCTAGCTCCTTTTCCAGAACTCCTATATTTTAGTTACATTTAACAAGACACAAATCTACATATATATTGTTTATCATATCATAAATCACACCTATAGTCTAACTTAGCATCTTTCAACGATTTCCTGCATGTGTTTCTGTGTTATTATCATACTTTCTCTCCTCTATGATTATTGTGTTAGAAAAATCCGACAGAAACTGTCATGAACGTGCGGAACGCACATCTGTTAGAATTTCTCTGATGGATATATTCTACCGACTTTGATATGGAATGTCAAGAGGATTTATAAACGAAATAACGTTATATCGAAAAGAGGAGCAGAACCTTTTACCGTTCTGCTCCCCTTACGTTTACCCTAACAACGTCAACATGGCATTTCTCGACTGGTTCGCCTGCGCCAAGACAGCCTGCCCCGCCTGCTGTATAATGCTCAGATTGGAGAAATCCATCATCTCCTTCGAGATATCCGCATCGCGGATGCGGGATTCCGCCGCCTGTAGGTTCTCGTGCTTGTTCAGGTTGTTATTGACCGTATGCTCGAACCGGTTCTGGATCGCTCCGAAGGTGCTTCTCATATCCGACACCTTCCTGATCGCTTCCTTCAGCCGGTTTGTCGCCTTTTCCGCATTTTTAATCGTAGAAATGCAGATGGAGTTGATGCCCAGCATAGCCGTAGAAAATCTGGGACTGTACACCGAAAGCCTGTCGCCCTCAAAGCTGCTGACTCTGATATCCCGCTCTTTGGACATCCTTTTCGCCGAATGCTCCTCAAAGAACAGCTTATTTCTCGCGCTGCCGGTCACCTGCTCAAGGGTATGCTTACCCATCCTGTCAAAGGAAAACCGCAATGACCCTTTGGGGGTAAGCGCCACCGCCAGATTGAGCCCCTTCTCCTTAAACTTATCTGTAAGTATCTTGATAATCTCTGACGACGAAAATTTTTTGCCTTTCTCCACCGACGACAGATCGATCGTCTCCATCTTGCCGTCCACAAGCAACACCAGTTCGTTATCATCATCATTCAGAACCACACCATCTCTGATATCCTTCGTCCCCTCAATGTATGCGGGAATCAGCTCGCCGTCGGTATGGTAGAATACCTCATAGGCCGCGTTGCCACGAATGCCGTCGATATAAAAGTACCCTTCCACCGGCGTGGCAATATCTGGATTCTTTGTCATGGTAAAGCTGACAGCCACGTTATCTTTATTACCCCAGATGCCGGTCTGATGCCTGCCTACATCCACCTCGATCAGGTCTTCGTGAAGCTCAAAGCCCAGCTTCTGTGCCTCAGCAGACCCATTCCAGTCTTTAATCGCCTCCTTAATCTTATCCCGAAGGGTTTTCAAAACCTCATCTTTGTTGGAAGACAACCAGTACTCCGGTTTCGTGTATGGTCTTTCCGAACCGAAATTCAGCTTCAGCGTGATCGTCTTCGCATCCTTCAGCTCAGTCGTATCCACGATGCCGTCTCGATTTTTATCCGCATCCACAAAGCCGTCATGGTCGCTGTCCTCCAGATAATTCAGATCCAGAATCAGCGTATCGCTGGTACCGGGGTGCAGATGAGCCGGGTCAAAAACCACGTCATGGCGCCCCTGAGCGAAAATGTCATCTGGGAACTGGTCGCCGTTGATATCCGTGGGATCCGCCAACTGCCCTTTCTGCTCTTCGCTCCTACACATCACATGGTGGAAAAAGCCGCCACCGATCTTATTAGTCGCATCCTTGGCGGGGTCGCCGTTGCTTCTCGCACTCACCATACCCCTGAACTGGAACTGAGCGCCCGGTTTTGTGGATTTCAGGGACAGCCTGTTTGTCTTCGCGTCAAAGATGACCTCTACTTTATCCTTTCCTTTATACTCTCCATCCGTATTACTGGTGTATTTTCCCAACACCTTGGTGATCTCTGTCTGGAGCTCCTTCACAATATCGTCTATGGAGGTCTTATTTCCAGCCCCGCTCTCCGTCAGACGGAAGCTGACCTTCTTCCATTTCTGGTCGGCTTCAGTTGTGGCCGTACCGTTCTCGGTAAACTCAAACTCCAGCTCATTATTCCACTTATTCAGTTCAATCGCGACCTTGCCATTCTCTACATATCTCGAAAGGTCAACGCTGGTCACAGTGCTGAACTTAGCGGAGTGGAAACCCTGATCCTTTGTATGGGAATAATACTTTACCTCTGCCTTACCCTTGAGCGTGCCGCCGCTCTGATCTCCCCAAGCATCCGAAAGACCCGATTTTGCTGCCGCGCCTCCTACGATGGTAATCACATCATTAGCCCCTGCCGTTATCGTCAGCTTATTCCCGCTGACCGACAGAGACACGCCCTCTATGGTGGACATCTGCTTGGAGCCGAACATATCCTTCATCACCGAACCGCCATCACCATAGGACATTTCAATGCTGGTGGCTTTGCCGTTTAAACTGCCTTCATGCTGCCTCGTCAGAGTGATCGTCCCACCATTGGAAACGCTGGCCTTCACGCCCCACGCTTCCAGTCCGTCGCTGCCATCTCCGCTCAGTCCCTTGTTCAGCTTCGTTTCCAGAGTATTCGCGCCGCTGCCCGAATAGCCATTCCAACCGCCCTTAATCTTAACCTCACGCCATGTGCCGTCTATCTTCACCCGGAATGTCTTGATATCGGTGCTGTTGTCAAAGTTGACCGTTTTCTTGGCCGGCTGGTTCAGTGTGACCTTGGCCGGCGGATCGTTCTTTGACGTCTGAATGTCGCCAAAAATAGCCTTGGCGTTTGCAGTCGCATTGGGATAGTCGCCGGTGGTGTACTCGATATGGGTGTTTGCGCCCGTCTCTTTCGTAATAAGCACAAGCTTGGAACCGCTTTTATCCGCCTTTACCTTGTCAGCCAGCCCCTCATCTGCCAGCCTGTCATTAATTCTCTGCACCAACGAACCTATATTTGTGGGACTACTCTCGCCGTCTTTCATCAAATCGAGGGTCACAGGTGTGGTATTGCCGTCCTTATCCGTAAACGAAAATCGAAAGATATCGTCCCCGCCGGTGCCTGTCATCGAAATGTTGCTCTGAACATCCAATGTAGTCGTACAGCTGGCCGCCGTCTCGCTCCTGACAAGGGAGTCGAAAAAAGTGTTGACCGCCGTCCCCTGCGCATAGGCAGTGATCGAGGTCTTCTTTCCGTCGTCGTCGGTTCCCAATTTGGAAGTAATAACGAACTGGTTTCCCTTGATCTCTACCTGCGCGCCGCCAAATCCTTCTCCCGCAGCCTTATCGATGGCGTCCTGAAGGGCCGCCTCCAATTCGTCCTGACTATACTTTCCATCCTTATTCAAATCAAAGGCGCTGGGGTTTCCACTCGCATCTTTACAGTTTGCGATCGTAAACGTATACGGCTTCCCATTCAAAGCAAGGGATATCTTATTGTTGCTGTCGTCAATTACCACACTGGAGGGAATCTTTGCCGGCCCCACCTCCAAGGTCGCCGGCGTGTTCATCTCATATCCGGCTTTACCCTGATATTCTATCGAGTCGCCCTGCGCGTTGCCGCCCGCATAATAAGTGTAAGAGGTAGTGCCGTCGCCCTTCACAGTGAAATTCTGCGGCCTGGTCTGGCTCGTACTCGCCACATTGCTGAACCTTATAGGTGTCTCCTTCTCGAAATCCGTTTTAACGCCGGAAGCTGACATACCCGCGCCGCCGATCGTATGAGAAACGCCATTGACCGAAAAGGTTATGGGCTTCGTCAGGCCACCGCTCGGAATCGTGAGATCAGCCTTTCCCGTAAAGGTATGTGTCTTTACTTCCGTGTAGTCTACCCTCTTCTGAAAAAGCGTGCGGTAGCCGGCGTTTCCATTGCAGCTGCTGACGTCAATTTCCGTATACCAGTTGGGGTATGTGTGGTTCACACTGTCAAGAGTCAGATCCTCTTTGTCAACAATCTTAATATACTCGCCGCTGCTGCTCACCTTGCCGTCCTGATCTACCCTGACCGCTTCAATTCTGGTGCTCAACGCCACCTCGATGTCATTTCCGGCGGCATCCTTTCCCACCTTCAGCTTCTTATTCGCCAAATCGGCATTGATAGCACTGATAATTCCACCTATGCTCTTCGTACCCGTGCCAACATTGACAGTAAAAGTCTGCGTAAAATCAGTCGAAGGAGGAGTCGAAGGGGGACTAAAATCATCAAAATCTTGATTTCTGTCAGGCGTACTCTTCAAGGTAATATTAAACCGATTGTTCGCGCTGGTAAATTTGATACTCCCGATTGCACCTTCCCCTTTCGCGTAAGCCTTAGAATCCACCTGCGTCTCGTTATCCACATTGGCGTCCCAGCCGTTTGTGCCCGTGCCGGTGCCGTATTTATTGTAGTTTTTAATCGTAAACAGAGTATCGTAGGCGGTACTTGCGTCCTTATCAATGTTCACGATGGCGTCCGGGCCCTCTTTCACAGTACGGATCTCTATGCCCTCAAAGATCAGGTCATCATCGCCCACGGAGTCCTTGGTTGCCGTCGTACTGCCGGGATTTTTTTTGTCCGGGTAGGGATCCCTTACCTTGGCGCTTGACCGCACTAAATGTGCTTCGACCTCTCCTTTCAGCCCCGCCGTTTTTTCAAAGATTTCGTTCAGCGCATCCACCATAGCCTGCGCCGTGTAGCCTCCTGTCGGGTTATCAGCAGTCGCCGCTTTGGGGGGAATGGTGATCGTAATAGGGTCCTTAACAGAATTTGTGAACTTGTTCGGATTTAAGACCAGTTTATCGTTCACGTCCTTCTTGATATAGAACCTGTTATGCTCCTCGTCGCGCACATCCGTCGTCAGGACTGCCCCGCCTACCACAGAAGCCGGATCCTGCCACACATGTCCGTGCTGGATATTGTCGTAAAAGGCGGAGGTATATATGGGATTCTGCTTCTCGATCTTGAACATATTCCCCTTAAAGCCGGTGACAATGCCCTCGTCGCTGGCAAGCTGGATGGCGGTGCCGTAATCGCTTGCCTTTAAGCCGCTGTTGTCAAAAGCATGGTTAGCATTAATCGAATTATTGATCCGCTCCATGATCTGCTTCTTATTGAGGCGGATTTCTTTAAAATTCGGATTATTCAACTCTGCATCTGTCAGCAGATTGATCGTTCCCATTGTCGATTTAACATTGGGATCAAAAAACTCCATCTCCAAATACATGGAATCGTTCTCTCCCTTAACGATCTTAATCGTATCCGTATCCTTCTCAAACTCCGTCGTGCCGATCAGTGTGCCGTATCCGCCGCCGTCATAGTTATCCCACAGAAGATAGGTCAGACCGCCCCTCACGGAGTCCATGACCTCGCCGCCCTCCAGATTCAGTCTACAGAACCCTTTCTCCGTAAACTCCATGTGGATAGGACTGTCAACGCCAAAGGCATCGTCGATGGCGTCGATCAGCTCATGGGTAGTATACCTTCCAGTCGGCACGGTAATGGTCATCACCTGCGCCTCATCCGTCGCCGCCGTCCGATAGGTGATGGTCAGATCATTTTTTCCGGGCCGCAAATCGTGGTATTCCTCGTAATCCCAGTTGATGTTGCCACTGATCTGATCATAGACCGGCTCGTGCTCCTCAAAAATATTCAACTCGTTAAAGGTGGTTGTGGTGCTGATCCGATCCAACTCACCTTGAAGCTGCTCAAACTCCGCCTCCATATAGGCCCTGTCCGTAAGCGTATTCGTCCCATTCTGGGCCTTGATGGAAAGCTCGTTCATCCGATGCAGGATATCATGGGCCTCATTGAGCGCACCTTCTCCGATCTGCACCCATGAGATACCCATCTGGGCATTCTCCGTGCCCACCTTGAGTCCCCTGATCTGCCTGCGCATTTTCTCCGAAATAGACAGACCCGCCGCATCGTCCGCAGCACGATTAATCCGGTAACCGGAAGAAAGCTTCTCTGCCTTTTTATTTTTTGCTTTTGTAACTGTATTAAACTGCCTCTCGGCATTCCATGCCATCATATTGTGCTGTATTAACATGGACATGATTCTACCCCCCCTAGATTTTTGAGAGTTCGGAGCGTATATGATCAACAAAAGCCTGATAAAATGTATAATCCAATACTCCTGTTATGAAGTGACTTTT
>DKUO01000026.1 GCA_002490705.1 Lachnospiraceae bacterium UBA7202 | reverse complement strand
GAAATATTGATAAAGTTTATGGAAGATTTTCAAAAAAGAAATCCGAATCTATATGTGTTTTCGGCGCATTTGCATATGGATGAGGAAACGCCACACGTTCATATTGATTTTGTCCCTTTTATCCGTAACAGCAAGCGTGGACTTGANNGCAAATATAATGTGGAGTTCTGCCATTTGGATATTAAAAAGGTATATCACGAATTATTTGATGAAGCGTTGGAGCGTTACAATGGAAAGCAGAAACGGAGTGACCGAAAAATTGACAATTATTATGAGAAGATAAGGCAGAGTAAGCAGGAGAAGTTATTTTACGAGGTTATTCTTCAGATTGGAAATAAAGATGATACGAATGCCAAAAGCAAGGAAGGACAGTTTGCAAGAGATATACTGATAGAATTTATGCAAGATTTTCAGAAAAGAAATCCTAATCTATATGTATTTTCGGCGCATTTGCATATGGATGAGGAAACACCACACATTCATATTGATTTTGTTCCTTTTATCCGTAACAGCAAGCGTGGACTTGATACGAGAGTATCACTGAAAGGCGCACTGGCAGAGCAGGGATTTAAAGGCGGTACAAGAAGTGCAACAGAGTGGAATCAATGGATGGAGTCTGAAAAACAGGAGCTTTCAAAAGTAGCGGAAAGATATGGTGTACGGTGGAAACAGTTAGGAACGCATAATAAGCATTTATCCGTGTTGGATTTTGAAAAACAGGAGAGGGCAAAAGAAGTTGAAAAATTAGAAAAGGCAGTATCCGGTAATAAAGCGGAACTATCCAACATTATTTATCAGCAAGTCTTGGCTGAAAATGAAATGGAGAAGATAAAGCAGGAGAATGAAGCTGTCCGGCAAGAAACAACGGAAATTTCCGCAACCAATGATTTATTAAGGGAACAGACGGATGGATTGATGGAGAATAGAGAAAAGTTGATGTCTGATAATAAAGCATTGGAACAGCGACAGAAAAAGTTGCAGCAGGATATTGAGAAAATGGCTGATTCTAAAGTGACATTGGAACGTAACATACATGTTTATGATGAAGATGCAAGATGGCAGTTGCCGGAGCCGGCTGCTTTAATGGGCGCAAAGGCTTATCGGGAAAAGAACGCTATGCCACTTGTGGAAAGGCTGAAAGAAATTGTAAAAAGCCTTACAATAAAATGTGTCAATCTTATGGAGCAGATAAAACAGTTAAAAGCAAAAACCACAAAACAGGCAGAGGATATTGATTTCTATAAAAGTAAGGTACATCAGCAGTATGTAAAATTAGAACAATTGCAGGAAAAAGCGGATGATTTTGAGCGTGTGAAACAATATGTCGGGGTAGACAAAATTGATATTATTGTGACAAATGCAAGGGAATTGGAACGAATCGCACAGAGTAAAAAACAGCAGAACAGAGCGTATGGAATGGGCAGATAAGAAAGGACGGATTGATATGATGGATAATGGAAATTGGAGCGAACAGTATTCTATGGAAAATATTATAGGTTGTGAATACAACATGGATAACGGTTATGTGGAAGTTTATTATTCTGACGGCAATATTTTGCAGTTGAAATGTGAAGAAATAGAAGCTAATCTGCACACCACAGAACAATCGCTTGCGAAACTGCATAAGTTGTTGGATGATAAGCCGATTGAGTATGTTGCAATGGCGTTGTCGGGAGAACTGCAAGCCTATTGTGATATAGAGGCGGATATGGTAAAAGGGATGTTTGGCACAATTGTTCAAGGATATTTGAAGCAGGGATATAGTAAAACTATGGCAGAAGCGTTGACAAGAGAATTTTTTAGATATGAAAGCTGAGGGATAATATGACAGATACAGAGAAAAAAGTAATGGTGCGGTTATGCATGAAGATTTTGACGGAAACAGATTTATATGAAATGGATATGGAAGTGCGGAATTTAGTTGATTGGATATGCGTTTCGGAGCAGATGAAAGAGAATAACAATAAAATTCGCAGCCTGACAGGGGAATACAAACAGATAGAGCCGGAGTGTCGGGAGGGCATCAGAGAAAAGTTAGAACACATGAAAAAACTGTGTGAGGAGCGTAATAGTTTGTATGAGAAGCAGAATGAGTTAAAGGGGCAGAGGGAGAAGTTGGAACGGAGTTTTGCAAAATAATAAAAGATATAAGTGAAAGGGCAGGCAAATATGATCTGCCCTTTCCTTAATGATATTTTATGACATGGTGCTAGCACCATGTAGGCAATGGGTTATTAAGAGAAGTTATTCCAGACGTATGCCAGACAAATTAAAAAAATGCGAGTAGTCAATTGAATAAATCAAAAATGAATTGAAAATATCAATATGATTTGGTATAATAAGGAAGTTGATATAGAAAAGTTTCATATAGGTGTAAGTTATGATGAAAGTAAATTATAATAGGCTTTGGAAATTGTTGATAGATAAGGGAATGAGCAAAACGCAGCTTAGAGAACAAACAGGAGTTACTACAAATACGATAGCAAAAATGGGAAAGAATGAAAATGTTTCTACAGAGGTTATTTGCAGAATATGTAAAGCATTGAATTGTCAGATTACCGATATGATGGAACTTGTTGAGGAAGATGAAGAAATATTTAATGTGTCCTGATAATTGGACATATGGTATGCTAGTATTATAAAAAAGGAAGAGGTAGTCTTATGTTTTACACGATTGAATTATTTGCTGGTGCAGGCGGGCTTGCGTTAGGAATTGAGAAAGCAGGATTTGAAACGCTTGGACTGATTGAATTTGATAAAGATGCGGCAGATACGTTGAAAAGAAACAGACCTAATTGGAACGTCATTCATGATGATATTGCTAACATTTCTTGTTTGGATTTGGAGAAATATTTTCATATAAAGAAAGGAGAGTTGGATTTACTATCTGGAGGGGCGCCTTGTCAGGCGTTTTCATATGCAGGGAAAAGGTTGGGATTGGAAGATGCCAGAGGGACGCTTTTTTACCATTATGCGTTATTTTTACAGAAGTTGCAGCCGAAGATGTTTCTGTTTGAAAATGTTAGGGGATTGCTTACACATAATCATGGAAATACATATAAAACGATGTTAAATATCTTTGCAAAGGCAGGATATACAATTGATAAAAAGGTATTAAATGCGTGGGATTATGGGGTTCCTCAAAAAAGGGAGCGTTTGATTACAGTTGGAATTAGAAATGATTTAGTAGACAAAACAGAATATGTATTCCCCCAACCTCATGACTATAAACCTGTGTTGAAGGATGTTTTGTTGGATTGTCCCGATAGCCCGTATATTCCATATGGAGAAAAAAAGAAAAAAATATTTGAGTTAGTTCCTGCAGGCGGGTACTGGCGAGACATTGATCCAAATGTGGCAAAAGAGTATATGAAAAGTTGTTGGGAAATGGAGGGCGGACGTACCGGGATATTACGGAGAATGAGTTTAGATGAGCCATCATTAACTGTATTAACATCGCCGTCCCAAAAGCAGACGGAGCGTTGCCACCCATTAGAGGCAAGACCATTTACGATAAGGGAAAATGCAAGGTGTCAGACTTTTCCAGATGAATGGGAATTTTGTGGTAATGTTTCATCTCAGTATAAACAAGTGGGAAACGCAGTGCCAGTTAATTTGGCATGGGATATTGCAACAGAAATACATCGTTCACTTGAGATATTGGCAAAAAAAGAGAAAATCAGGGAGGCAATGTAATCGTAATGGGTTGGTCGTTGGATTTTATATCGGAAGAAGATTTTATAAAGCATGTAGGAGCAACAATAGAAAAATATGGTGAGAAACTTGAATCCTATGATGTGAAGCGCTTCAACAAAAATATCATTGACCCTATCAAACTGATTTTCGATAAAACAGTATATCAGACTTCGTGGGAAGAAATGGTAGGTAATGAAATATTTCGTCAGCGTGACAAGTCAAATAATAATGACATAGGCTACTTTCATCAAAGGATATTTCAGTATATAGATAAATGTAGAGTGCCGGAGAATGGGAAAGAAGGCGGCTGGGATGTAATTTATCAAAACGAGGACGGAATCGTGTTGCCGGATGGAGATGTGGTTCATACAGTATATGTTGAAATGAAGAATAAGCATAATACAATGAATTCAGCTTCGGCAGGTAAAACATATATTAAGATGCAAAATCAGCTTTTAAGTGATGACGATTGCGCTTGTTTTTTGGTAGAAGCAATTGCCCAGAAGTCACAAAATATAAAGTGGGAAACTACGGTAGACGGAAAGCGTGTATCCCATAAAAGGATAAGACGAGTAAGTCTGGATCAGTTTTATGCAATCACAACCGGGAAAGATGATGCTTTTTATAGTATGTGTATGGTTCTTCCAAATGTAATTGAAAAGGTGGTAAAGCAGGATGGAACGGTTCAAATTCCGCATGATACTGTTTTGCAGGAATTGAAAAATATTGCGGATATGTCAGGTAGAGAGACAGAAGATATGGCAATGGCTATTGCTGTATATATGCTTGGGTTTAATTCCTATTTGGGATTTTCTGATTTGATGGGAACTGGTAGTGAGAGTTTGGAAAATAGTTATTTAAAACGTATATATGCTTATGCGAAGGGTATGAGTAAAGAAAACTAGATTGTTAAGACAAATCGAGATAGTGAGGTATTATGCAAGAGAAATATTGGAGATATATGGTTCAAATAAAAGCATGGATTTTTTATTTGGATTTATATGGGGAAGATTCTTATAAATGGGAAAAACGGATTAATATTTTTAGCGCAATAGCGGCATCTACAAGTATTGCGGCATGGGCAATATGGCAACAATTATCTTTTGTATGGTCACTTATAATCGCAATATCTCAAGTGTTAAATGCAGTAAAGGAGTTTATGCCGTATAGTAAAAGATTAAAGGCAATAGTACCATTTATGGAGGATTTAAAGTTCTTATATAATAAGATGGAGTATATTTGGTTCAAGGTTGCATCGGGAGAAATGACGGAAGAAGAAATAAACGAAACTTTGTACGAATTTAAGAATGAATGTACGAACATAGAAAATAAGCATTTGAAAGATGAAACGCTTTTAGAAAACGAGAGTTTTAAGAAAAAAGCAGATAAAAAAACAGATGACTATTTTGAGAATAACTTCTAGGAGGAAAGTATGGGAGAAAGAAAGAGTAGTAATACAAGTGGGAATGGACAAGGTAATAAACCTAATAACAGTGGGGAAAAGAGAGGGTTTAGTTTACCACCGACATCTTCCAAACCACCGATGCCACCAGTAAAGCCGCCTAAGAAGAATTAGACGGAATATCAAAAAAGAATATAGGAGATGATATTTATATGAGAAAGGCTTTGTGCGTAGGAATAGATGCATACGAGCATATTAAAGATTTACATGGTTGTGTCAATGATGCCAATGATGTTAAAGCAGCTTTGGAAAGAAATGGAGATGGAACACTAAATTTTGAAGTAAAGCTCATGTGTTCCACTAGCGAGGCATCCTACATAAAACGGAGCGAATTGAAAGATGCTGTTGAGAGCTTATTTAAAAGTGAATCGGAGATAGCAGTATTTTATTTTTCGGGACATGGTTCTTTTGATGAATTGGGTGGATATTTGTGTACCAGTGAAATCGAACGTCCTGATGAGGGTGTGGCTCTTAATGATATAATGGGTTTTGTATCACAATCAAAAGCACAAAATAAAATAATTATTTTAGATAGTTGTTTTTGTGGAGCAATTGCAAATCCTCATGTAATGGAAAATTATTCAATATTGCATAAAGGAACAACAATTCTAGCTGCCTGTGGGGAATCAGAATACGCTACAGAAGAAAATGGACGAGGCATTTTTACATCGCTGTTAGTTGAGGCTTTGTATGGTGGAGCAATGAACCTAGTTGGTGAAGTGTCGCCAGGGAGTATATACTCTTACATTGACCGTTCTTTGGGGGCATGGGATGAACAAAGACCATTATTCAAAGCAAATATTAATAGCTTTGTTTCTTTGAGAAAGAATGCACCGCCTATTCCGATAGCAGAACTTCGCAGAATAACGGAGTTTTTTCCAACACAGTATGATGAGTACCCGCTTGATCCGACATATGAACCGGATAAACATGAGGCAGATACTAAGGAAGTAAACAAAGAGCATGAAGATATATTTGCAATTTTACAGAGATTTGTAAAACTGAATTTAGTGATACCAGTAGATGCGGAGCATATGTATTACGCAGCAATTTACCATAAGTCATGTAAGCTAACTGCGCAAGGACAGCATTATTGGAAATTAGTAAATAAAAATACAATATAAATCATAATAAGAGAAAAGGAGAAAAGAGAAATGATTAATGTTTTTATTCCACATCGTTGGAACAACGATGACTATGCAGAGTTAAGTGCTTTATTGGATCGGACAAAATTTAAGGTGCGAGATTATTCAGTTCCGAGCAGTGACCCGTTTGACAGCGTTGATAGGCGATATAATGTCGATCCGCAAATTCAACGTCAAATTAAGTATGCTAATGTAGTAGTATGTTCTAATCGCCCGGCAAATAACAATGGAATGTCAATAGAAGAAATTCGTTTTGCTGTTGACATTAACAAACCTGTTGTAGCAGTAAAAATAACAGAGAGCACAAGTAGCGAAATTGCAAACTTAGGTATTCAGGTGGTATCCAAGCGAAAAGATTCATTGGAAGCATGGATTGATGCTAATATATAGTTTCAATGCAAATGCTTTGTGGTTCTATTTTGGTTCTAAAAGATTTGAATACCTCAAATAATATAGCTAAAATAGGAGAATATGATTACAAAATCCAATAAAATGTATGAAAAAGCATTATAATTATGTTCCCTACGAACCGTGAGGGTGGACGTACAGTAGGTTCTGGTCGTGTGGCTACAATTATTGAGTAAATAGAATTCCTGTGAATTCATTATAATTTATTCAGTAAATTCAAGGGTTTCAAGCATTTGCTTGGAACCCTTTTTATATGCACAGATAATGAAATTAAGTATGAACGGTGTCAAAGTGGGATAGCGCATGGGGAGTGGGTGTAGTATAATGAATAAATAGCAAATGAAAAGAAAATTGAGGTAATGACATTGAAAAAAATATCCTTTGATGAATTTTTGAGATTAAGAAAGTTGGTTCACCGCAGTGCGAGACCTCTTGACTATACAAAATGGAAATTCCTTTTTGAAAATGGCAGTTGCGATGATTTTCTGTTGGTTTTGTCTAGCTACCAGAATGAAGATGGAGGTTTCGGACACAACATTGAGTGTAACAACTGGAATCCCAACTCATCTCCCTATACAGTGTGTATTGCGCTGGATTATCTGGATACAACAGGTGATTACGAAAGCGACATAAAAAGCAAAATCATTATGGGTATCATCAAATATCTGAGCTCTGGGGCATATTTATTGGACAACGGCTGGGTGGGGATGCAGGGAATACCCACCAATAATGACTTCGCACATATGCCATGGTTTCATTTCGATTCAAGGAGAGCAGCGGAAGCTGATATTGGAGTGACTAAGCGTCTTGCCGACTTCATTCTCAAACATGCAGATAAGGACAGCAAGGTCTACAATAAGGCAGAAGGGTTGAAAGACCGGTATAGACAATGTGGGCAGGTTCTTCTCCATGGTTATCCTGATTACGATCCCACAACACTGAATATTGAAGCATATGACCCTGCAACATATCCGTCTTGGCTGCCATTGCCGGTGTATTTCGTCGCTTCACCTGAAAGCTGCTTTTATCCGGAGTGCAGACGCACTGTGGATATGAATCTGGACACGATTATTGATTCGCTGCTCAGAACGCACGAGCTTCAGATACCTTCTGCAGAGGAACTTGACGCATATGAGCAAAGCAATCCTCATCCGGACGGCAAGCGGTGGTGTGTGGCTGAACAAACGATTGGAAACTATTATTGGGGTAGTAATTTTATCATACGCGATTTAGACATACTGAGGAAGTTTGGAAGATTGGATTTTGATTTGCCTGTTCTCATACAATGAGAATATTAGGAATGCGATGTTCAATTAGAGTTTTCTTAGAGATCATACAGACTCTTTTCGCTATCGCTCTGGTTTTTCTTAAATTGCTGCTCCAAATGCTCAATTTGAACAAGAAATGATAATACAGATAGGGATAGATGTTGTAGAATGGATTTATCAACTGGAAGGAAGGTAAAAAAGTGAATAATCTACAACTGATAGAAAAGGTACTATATTACATTGATGAGCATATATGTGAGGAATTGACTTATGAACGTCTGGCAGAGGTATTTGGTTGTTCATCTTTTCATTTTCACAAGATTTTTTCATCAGTAACAGAATTAAGTATCACAGAGTATATTCGAAAGCGCCGTCTTACCATAGCACATATAATGCTATGTGAGACAACAGAGAGCGTTGCAGATATTTGTTACAGAGCTGGTTTTAATAGTATTCAGACCTTTCATCGAGTGTTCAAGAATACTTTCGGTATGCAGCCACTTGCGGCAAGAGAAAGACAAGCAAAAGTTACATATCGTAGTGTAGAAGAAATCATTACAGGATACTTAAAACGTATTGCGGTAGAGGGAGTATTTTCTATAGAACCGCGTTTTGAAGAAAGGGAAGAATTTGTAATTGCAGGATATAGAAAACATACCAGAGATGGCTTTGATGTCATAGGAGAGTCGTGGTTCGAGCTAAAGAGCAGCTTAGCTGCCATTGAAAGAAAAAATAAACATACGATGTATGGCTTTGAGGATTATTCGGAAGAATTCTGCTCTGAGCCATTGTCATTTTATTACATGGCAGGGGTAGAGGTGGGTAAAGATACACCTCTTCAGGACGGGATGTATCGCAAAGTGGTGCAAAAGGCAAAGTATGCTGTATTTACGGTGAATGGCAATAATGCTAATGGAGAAATTGGAGAGGCATTCAAATACATTTATTTTGTTTGGCTGCCAAACTTCGAAGGCTACAAAAAACCTCACGATTGGAATAAAGAGAGAGAACTCCGTGCTGAAGCAAGCCGTGTAAAGGGATTTAAGGGTAAGCGGGAATATCCTTGGGTTGTGGTATATCAAGGGGAGGTGATTGGTCAGATACAGTTGTTTCATTTTTTTAATCATAACACTTGTGCAGAGGTTGGCTATTTCATCAAGAAAACTTATTGGAACCTTGGAATCAACACAAAGGTATTAAAGGCAGTGTGCAGATTTGGAATAGAAACTATGGGATTGGAGAGAATTGAAGCATTTGTACATGTGGATAATATTGGTTCTAACAGGACATTGCAAAAAGCAGGTTTTGTGAAGGAAGGAACGCTGCGAAAAAGATTCGAAATAAAAGGGGAATTGTATGACTGTAACGCGTATTCATTTGTGAAGGATAATTTGGAAAGTAAATAAATTCCCATTTGTCTACTAACTGTCTTAACTTTCCTGAGTTTGTCAAGTAAAGTGTGTAAATTTATTTGATTTTTTATGGAGGTCAGAAATCGACCTCCATTTTCACGTTAGTCAAATGGCAATTCTTCACTATTGCGATAATCTTCATATGACCATAACATATCATGCTCCTTAAGATATTGATAGCAGGTAAGAAGTTCATTCATAAGGGTGATTCTTGAGGTCCTCTGATACTGGAGTTCCTCTGCCAGAGTCTTAAATTGTATGTCTGTTCTCATAGCCTCAGAAATAAATTCATTCATAGTTACTTCGTCGGAGATATGTTCCTGTTCCGGAAAATAGTCATTGTACTTATTCGTGCCGTCCTCCTAATAATTCTCATATTTCATAATTCGTGCCTGTATTTTATCATCAGTGGAGAGCTGGTTCCTAACCATTGCCCAGTTAGAACCGGGTGTCCATTCCATTTCTTATAAAGCTCTGTAATACGCAGATATAAGGCTTTCCTGACAGCCTCTTCGCTTGGGAAAGAGCCTTTCTTTGTAACCTTTCGAAAACTGGAGTTTACAGCTTCTATGGCATTTGTCGTGTACATAACCTTTCTGACAGCGCTTCCATAATTGAAAAGCTACTCCACATGTGACCAGCTGCGAACCCAGACATCGACAGCTCCCGGATACTTCCCCATGCCTGTTTAAAACGTTCAAATTCTGCTTCGGCGGCTTTCAGGCTGGAAGTTCCGTAAACTTTCTTAAGCTGCGCGGTATAAGCCTTATAATCTTTAGATGGTAAGTACTTAATGGAATTACGGATCAGATGGACAATGCACCGCTGTACAACAGTATCTTTGAAAATGGATTTTGCCCCTTCTTCTAATCCGGATACACCATCCATACTGATAAAAAGTATATTCTCCACGCCGCGTGCTTTAATTTCGTCGAATATCTGCATCCAGTAGTGCTTACCCTCTGACTCGCCTATCCAGATGCCCAGGATATCCTTTATGCCGTTTACATCATATCCCAGAATTATATATACAGCATAGTTTTTGGTTTCCATTTCTTTCCGGATGGAAACATACAGACAGTCAACAAACAAAAACGTGTAAAATTTCTTCAGGGGGACGGTTTTGCCACTCATTTGCGGTATCAATTACACGGTCTGTAATGTTTGAAATCGTATCATGGGAAATTTCAAATCCAAAAATATCTTCGATGGTACCGGCAATATCACGCTGGATCATTCCTTTTGCATACATAGATAAAACTTTGTCTTCAATACCGCTCACATCCCTGGTATGCTTAGGAATTGCCTGAGGCTCAAAAGAGGCGTCTCTATCGCGCGGAACTTCCACCGATATGTCTCCGTAAGTTGATTTTTATGGTCTTGTTTATATATCCGTTACGCCGGTTGCTGGTGCTTTTCGGTCCATGATCATTGCTTTCATAACCAAGATGAGAATCCATTTCTCCTTGAAGCATTGCTTCAAACGTGGGATCAAAAATATCTTTTAGTGCATCCTGCATTTCCTCCGCATTTCTTGGCTGATATTCATTAATGATTGCCTGTGCGATTGCCATACTGGCATTACTTCTTTTGTTCTTTCTAGGTGCTATAAGTTCTGTACTCATAAATCCTTTCAATCCTTTCTCTTAGAATTCCGCACTTTATATTACACTCTCAAAAATAAAGAGAGAGGGGCAAGATAATCGCCCCTCTAAATAAGAATATGCTCATTAATAACAGCAAGTACAATGATCTTCTTTTATACCTCGTTCTTTTTATTAACATATTCTATCACAACATCTCGTATTTTATCACTTGCTTCTTTTGCGAGTATTCGTTCTTTATCATTTAAAAATTTTTGACCAAGTACTATTGCAACTACTTCTTGCACAATTTCTGTTGGATTTAAATTGCTGATGAAGGAAGTTGTTTGGTTCAGGAGCTTTGTATTAAATACACAGCCATTAATAATGTGCCCTTCAAGAAGGCCTGAATTTTTTCCTTTTTCATTTCGCACAAGTGCGCGAGAGAGACTTGAAAGAGAACGAGTTGCATTTATTGGGTCACGTGATGTCATCCGCAAATGAA
This sequence comes from Lachnospiraceae bacterium UBA7202, assembly GCA_002490705.1. Classification (GTDB taxonomy): domain Bacteria; phylum Bacillota; class Clostridia; order Lachnospirales; family Lachnospiraceae; genus UBA3282. The sequence goes on along the minus strand of DKUO01000026.1, from coordinate 57,754 downwards.
TATTTGTGTTATTAATTGTTTCTACTAATTCAATTTTTCGATTATATCTTATCGCAGAAAACGAAGAATTTGCTATATTGATAGCTTGTTTTATCGCTTCCATAAGCTTTTTGTCAAATACAAGCTCCTTGTCAGACATTGAAACATCTAAGTCATATATATACATAATTTTACCTTGCCCTTTCATCTATGATATAAATATTATACAACCTGGGAAGTTAAAACACAAGGTGTAAAATATTTTGATAAATACCTTGACAAGTATATCAAAGCGGAGTATCATGTAAAGTAACAGATGTGAGACACCTTGTGAGTAAATACAAATGAAAGGTAGGAATGCATTATGAAAAATATTACAGATTATTTACAGAACGATCCATTGCACTATGATTTTACAGATGATTGTACAGAAAGTAAGGAGTATCAGGCGAAAAAAGGTTACGAAAAATATTTTATCTATCGTTCTCCGAAACCTGATGGGAAAGAAATATATCCGATAGCTCTATCTGTGATGGAAAAGAATTATCAGTTATATGGTAAAATAGGGGATCCTGATTCGGAGAGTAAACTCTTGCAGAACATCTATTCGCTCTTATGGCCTGAGATTAAGGAACTGAAGAGCGAATATATGATGAATAGTAACGGCTGGATTTACTCAGATGCTATGATAAGCATCCAAACTACTTTGAATAGCTATATAGGAAGAAAAATGCCGGAAGTATTTAAAAAATATGGTGTAAAAAGGGCTTCCAACAAAATGTGTATCGAACTTTATGAGACAGATCCGGTATTTAGAAAGCTACTTAACGAAAGCGAAGATTTAGCAAATCTTATTGCTGCCTATCATACTCTAGGAAATTATCTTCCTGTTTGTTGTGGGTTCAACATTGCCAGAAGCGGCTATTATGGTACTCATGACTATTTTGATTTGACGTTAACGAAAATCAAAGAATACTATGATGCCAGAGCTGCCCAAAATGGTTTTACAGATTTCCTTAAAAGTTCTGAGGTAAAAATAATGCAACTGCTGCACTGCGAACGAGAGGTTGTTAGTTGTTATAACTGGTTGAATTCCTTTGACGGCTGGAGAGATTTTATCCAGAAAAACTTTCTTCAAGATTTCGTTGATGCAAGTAATCAACCGATTTTACTATGTAAAGGGCACTCATGGGAATACCCTCAAGTACAGGACTTTGATGAATTTTTCAAGAATAGCTGGCAGATTATCGAAAAAAGAAGTCGCAGAATGATTGAGGCGCTTAAAAAGAAAGCCTCAAAATTCATATGATTGGATGGGTGATACATGAAAAATGAAAATAAATTTTTGATTAATAAAATCGTCACTGCAAAATCACGTAAATTAGGATTTGAAATAATGAAACCTGCGCATTCAGGTACTGTTGTATCCATACTTCGGGCGAAGGACTGGCATCTCTTTATAGAGATGCACAGCCCTATAGTGCCTTACCTGTCGCTTCAGATGAGTATATGTGTCGAAGATAAAGCGGTACGAGCCCTTATTTTCCCCTCACCCATTATTATTAACAGTGGAAATGTGGGTCAATTCGTCCGCTTATCCAACGTGGCTAATCAATATCTGTACCGTGGAAATGCGTTGGGTAGATTTTGGGTTGATGAAGAAAGCTTTGATTTGGCATATGAGCTTATTTTAGAAGAACATATGATAGAGCATTATATGGAGGAAAGCGGAAAGCAATTGTTCGATATTCCGCTTACCCATTTTATAGATTGTCACATTCCGCTTATGATGCTGGCAAAAAATACATGGAAAGCAGATGTGGCTATTGAATATCTAAAAGAATTGCGAGAAAACGGTTATGTAGATAATCAAAGGTATAATCTTTGGTAGGATTTGCTAATGGAGGATAAAATCATGTGGTATTTTGAATTTGTGCTTAAAATAAATTCAGAACAGATCAGCGAAAAAGCTAAGATTAAGCTCAGGGAATATGCCTATCAAAATCCTGTCGCTGCAATGAATAATTATATGTACCAAAATATGAAGAATGGAATATGTTATTTTGCATACAGAGAGGAAGCAGAAGTGACCTTAGCTGCATTTTCTTATGATGAGAAGAAGTAGTTATTTCATGATGCTTATGAATATATTCTTGAAATGTTAAATGCAATATTTTGTATAAAAAGGTGAAGGAAGAACCGCATGAAATTTCAATGTACCAGTTTTATGATTATTTGCTTGAGGCCAGAAGAAGGGAATATTTTATCAGCTGGATGAAAACAGATATGTGCGTAATTTGATAGAATGCGCTATGCAAAATCAATCTGTAAGGCTGCTTGCTGTCAGGGGAAATGCGAAGAATATACGAAGAAAAGAGTTCTTTTTGATTGTAAAGGATGATATAAGTATAATGGAAGAAGGCCTTAAGAGTGACAGAAAGATCAGCACCGCCCGAAAAGAGTTTAATGAAATGATAGGTCTTTCTTCCGCGAAAACAATTATTAATAAAACAATTGCCAGCTTCAAGCTAAAGAAAGTCTGTATGTATAAAGGTGTTCGCAAAGAAAACCTCTCTTTACATATGGTGTTTACCGGAAATCCAGGAACGGCCAAGACAACCGTTGCAAGGCTGTTTGCCGAAATCATGAAGGATGAAAAAGTTCTGCAATCAGGAAACTTTGTAGAAGCAGGGAGAGCGGATCTTGTCGGCGACCATGTAGGTGCTACAGCTTCGCTTGTCAAGAAAAAATTTAAGGAGGTACAGGGCGGCGTTCTCTTTATCGATGAAGCCTATTCCCTTTGCGATAATTATGAAAATGGTTTCGGAGATGAGGCAATTAATACCCTTGCTCAAGAAATGGAAAACCACAGGGATGATGTGATTGTTATTTTTGCCGGTTATCCGGATCAAATGAAGCAATTTCTTGAAAGAAATCCGGGTATGGCATCGAGAATTGCGTTTCATGTGGAATTTGAAGACTATTCTGCAGATAAACTTTGTGATATTACAAAACTCATGCTTTCAAGGAAACAAATGATTATTACGGATGCTGCAATGGAAAAGCTGAAAAATATTTATGAAAGCGTAAGAGACGACAAAGATTTTGGGAACGGACGTTTTGTACGGAAGATATTAGAGGAGGCAGAAATGAATCTTGCCGAACGAATAGTACAGCTAGATGAATCAAAACTTACAAAAAAGCTTATTACGACTATTGAGGAGAGAGACATACCAGAATCGGATTTAAATAAACAATATAAAAAGAAACAGATTGGTTTTGCATAGCTTAGATTGATTTGGGTCTACAAGGGAGGAAATAAAATGAGTTTCGTATATGCAATGAGTGATATTCACGGATGTCTGCAATTATTTGATGAGGCATTGAACCTTGTTAATTTATCGGAAGATAATAAACTTGTTCTTTGTGGGGACTACATACATGGAGGACAAGACAGCTATGGTGTGCTGGATAGAATTATAGAATTGGAACGCAAATATGGTTCTGATAAAATAATTGTCCTTGCTGGCAATCATGAGGACATGGCAATTGATGGGAGATGGCCTATTGGGGAAGACCGATTTTTCGGTTCGGGCGTTGACAATGATGACAGCGATGATAAGTACATTTTATGGATGCAAAATCTACGGAGATATTATGTGGAAGGAGATACCATATTTGTTCATGCAGGAGTTGATGAAGAAGCCGATGATTTATGGGAATGGGGAACGGATGATTATACTTTCACAGAAAAATATCCTGCTCAAACAGGAAAATTTTATATGAATATTGTTGCCGGACACATAGGCACAGGAGTGATTTCAGGAGAACAAAATTTCCATGATATCTATTATGATGGAGAAAGTCATTATTATATTGATGGAACGGTATTGGATAGCGGCACTATTCCTGTTATTAAGTTAGACATTGATAGCGGTAAGTTTTATCGTGTGACCGAAACGGGTGATTGGCTGATCTTGCCATATGATGAGGCAAACTAATTCCCCCGAATTCGAGGGAATTAAAATTACCACAGTTCAAGGCTGTCTTTTGCATCAACCCATATTTGTAAGTTACCATCAAGTGCTAATCGTGCATACTCAAGCGCTTCATCTATTGTCAGAGCATCTAACGCACATTGAGAGCCGGGAGTAGTTCGTAACCCATCCTCCGCTACATTACAGTCAATTCGTAGGATATAGCCGTCAAAGGTGGCTATATCAACACTGTTGTGTTACATATTGTATTCTGAATACACGAATCTCATATCTAATTAACCCTTCCTTTCCTAAATGAATTTTCGGAGAAATTAAGAAAGAATTTCAATCAATTCTTTCTGCCCAATTTATTCTGTGTTATAATTTGTTACAGGTTTTTNNGGGACATTTATTTGCAAATGTCAGGTAATTGAGCCCTTCAAGGTCTGAAATTTTGGTGATTTGTAAGGTCCATGACAGGGCTGTTTTGACTCCCTCAGAAAGGTTTAAGTCTTTAATATATGTTACCATATCCTGCTCCTTTCGTATTCATTGTACTACATCGGTTATGGTATAGCGCTTTTCCTTATATAATAAAGAAAAGCAACTAAAATAGTGTGGATTGAAATGATAAATGATTGATTTAATTGCATAAATCAATGCATACCCTTATCCATATGTGTATCTGCCAGTAATTTTTCTATCAATGGTGACAATATAAACAATCCCGCAAAAAATATCAATATCCGTTGCGGAAATTGGACAATTTTAGCAGAAAACGGACATTAATGCATTCTACCTTTACAAATAAAGAGAGAACTGGTTTATATTTTAACCAATCCTCTGTGCGAAGAAAAATATGTTACCACACTTCTAATGAATCTTCCGCATCCACCCATATCTGCATACCACCCTCAAGATATAGCCTTGCGTATTCAAGAGGATTATCTATTGCCAAGGCATTTAAGGCACATTCGGAGCATGGCGTTGTTTTTAATCCTTCTTCCGCTTTGCTGCAATCTATCCGTAAAATATATCCGTCAAAAGTGGTTACATCAATACAGTTATGGCATACATTATACGTTGCATAAATAAAACTCATTTTTTATCCGTCCTTTCCTTTTTGTGTTTTAGAGAAATAAAGAAAGCATTTCAATCAGTTCTTCCTGTCCTGTTCATTTCATGTTATAATTTGTTACAGGTTTTTCTTTCCCTTATTTTTGCCCTTATGAAAGTTCGTAACATGAGGGAAAAGGATATAACACGAGGGAAAGCGTAAGGGCAAACACACTTGCTATAAATTTAGCATTTTCAAGGGTTTGCGAACTTTTTGAAGATAAGATATAACAATTAATAAATGCCATAAATTATGTCTTATCAGAATTCCAGTTTATTGAACTGGCAATTCTATCTGTATGCTTCGATTGCTATTTCCCTTTTATGTTATGTATTTTTGTAAAAAAGATTGACTGCTTTTGTGAATGTGATATTATACTATTAGTGGTGAGTCCTACCGCAAAGTGGACTGCTAAAAGCGTTAGCAACTCTACCAGAGTTACTACAAAATGGCTATGTGGAAACGCATAGCTATTTTTTACGAGGAGAAATATGCAGACAGATTTTTAACTTATACAATGAATGAAAGGATTTAATATATGGGGAAACTAAATGTTGATGGAACAGAGATACAGGTTTTACAGATTGAAGAAGACGATTATATCTCTTTAACTGATATGGTAAGAAAAATCGACAATGGACCTGCTCTGATAGAAAAATGGTTACGTAACAAGAATACAATAGAATTTCTTGGTATATGGGAAGAAATGTATAATGCAGACTTCAATACTGCCGCCTATGAAGAAATCATGTTGGAGGCAGGATTAAACCGCTTTATTATGTCGGTTAAGCAATGGGTATCCCGCACAAATTCAAAGGGTATTGTGGCAAAGGCAGGACGATATGGAGGAACATACGCATACAAAGATATTGCGTTTGAGTTTGCAAGCTGGGTATCTCCGCAATTCAAATTATATCTTATTAAGGAATTTGAACGACTAAAGAAAGAAGAGCAGGCTTTACTTGGATGGAGTGCCAAGAGGGAACTGGCAAAAATCAATTATCGGATACATACTGATGCAATCAAAGTCAATCTCATTCCTCCGGAGCTTACATCACAACAGACTTCTATTATTTATGCATCGGAAGCTGATGTGCTGAACATGGCATTATTTGGCATGACTGCGAAACAATGGAGAGATAAAAATCCTGATAAAAAAAGCAATATCCGGGATTATGCAAGTATAAATGAATTGATATGCCTATCAAATATGGAAAATATCAATGCAGTGTTGATTGAAGACGGATTGAGCCAGACAGAACGCTTAATAAAACTCAATAAAATCGCAATACATCAGATGTCTATTTTGGAAGAACAGACTACAAAGATTTTGAAGTAATTTTAATTCCCCCGAATTCGGGGGAATTAAAATTACCACAGTTCCAGGCTACATTCTGCATCAACCCACATTTGTAAGTTGCCATCAAGTGCTAATCGTGCATACTCAAGCGGTTCGCTTATTGCCAAAGCATCTAACGCACATTGAGAGCAGGGAGTGGTTCGCAATCCATCTTCTGCTACATTACAGTCAATCCGTAGAAGATATCCGTCAAATGTGGTTACATCAACGCTATTGTGGTACATATTATATTCTGCATATATGAATCTTATATCATATCTTATCTGTTCTTTCTTGGCTAATTGAATTTTCAGCTTTTGTCTCTCAGCTGGATTGCAATTGATGTGGGGTGTGAGATTGTGATAAAATTAGGTGGACAAATTGGAATTTCTTAACAGAAGTGGCTGCTATCCTATCGGAAATGCAAGTATGCTTATAGAGGACAAAGACCACGCAGAATTGATTAAGATAATAGCAAAAGAATTTCAAATTCCAGAACAAAATGCAGGGCAATACCTTCAAAATTCTGTTATATATATACATGGATTAGCTACTTTTGTTGCAACAGGTATAATGAATAAATCTGAAAAAGAAATAATGATATTGATAAAACAAGCAGTGGATAATTTCCTAATTTAAGCGGGTGTTCCGTTAGAAAAAGTAGTATCAAAGTATGAGGGAAATTGAAATGGATAAAAGAAAAATAGCCGCTTTATGTAAATCTTTTTTATGGGGAGGGTGCATTTTACTCTTTCCGGTTTTTACAGGTATACTATCAGCAATTCTGTCCTTAGAAAAAACTGAAACACTATTTTTTCAAGGCTTATTTATGCTTTCTTCGCTTGCGATTCCATTGACTTTTGTCTTAAACGGCAAATGGAAATGGGCGGAAATTGGCTTTAGAAAATATGACGCTGATTGTAGCAAAAAAGCATATCATTTTCTCCCCTTAATTGCTATTTTTTTCCCTGTTACAATTCAAGGCTTTTATTTTAAATCCGCAATTTATGTATTTGGTAATCTCTTTTTATACTTAACGGTAGGAATAGCGGAAGAAGTATATTTCCGGGGTATCATTCCAAAGTATTTAAGAAAAGAGTTTTCGGTTAAAGGAGTAATTTCGTTTTCTGCGATTATTTTTGGAATAGGACATATTGCAACTGCTTTTACTGCAAGTAATGGTTTGGAAGTTTGCTTAACAATATTCAACGCTTTTCTTTTCGGCTGGTTGGCAATCGAAATAGAACTTATATCAAAAAACATAGTGCCCGCCATTTTGCTACACTTTTTCTTTGATTTTGAAACAAAAATTGTCGCAATGGACGAAACGGTGTTATTGATTGCTGAATGTGTAAGAGGCGTTATTGTGTTCGCTGCTGCTGTGTGGCTTGCGACTGTTATTCGGATAAACTTAGATTTCCAAAAGTCAAAGGTTGAAATAAAAACATAGAGCTGCTTAACAAAGCAATAAACTGGAAGTTGGAGGGGATTGTTATGACGGAAACGATGGGTGTTGCGGTTGGAATAGGTGTATTTGCACTTGTTTTTATATATCTCGGTTGTTTGATGTGGAAAAAGGAAAAAATCACTTTGCTTCATAGTTATCATTATGACAAAGTGCCTCCAAGTGATCAAAAGATTTTTTGTAAAATATCAGGTTGGGGTGTTATCTTTATTGGAATTGGTCTTTTAGTGACTGCTATAATAATCGGTATAACAGATTCAGCATTAAGTTTTATCGCTTTTGCATTGGGATTTGTTGTGGGATTGGCGTTGCTGATTTATGCAGGAGCAAAATATAACCGCTAATAGAGAAGAAACTTCCAGTTTGCCGGGAAGCTGTAGGACGCAAATTTTCGGATTTGTTATGGTACGTTGTAAACGTGGAGAAAATACAGCATAATACAAGTGGTAAATTCACGAATTTTAAAAATATAAAGCTATGGATGCGTTGCAAATTGCGACAGCCATAGTAAAAAAATGTGATATGTTTTTCACGAATGATAAACAGCTTCGACGAGAAAAAGAACTTCCATGTATGACGATGGAGGATATATAGTTAAAGGGCTAAGGAAGCATTTGCGGATGAAATTAATCGTCTTGAGATGCTTCTTTTGTCTCTCAGTTGGATCATAATTGATGTGGGGTGTGAGATTGTGATAAAATTAGGTGGACAAATTTGAATTTGCAGGGGGAATAATATGGACGGAAGCGTTATTGGATTTATAGTGTGGGCATTATTCGGTTGTTTTATGATTGGTCTTGGAATTAGGGCCTTTTTCTCAAAGAAAGCGGTTGGTTTTTGGGCAAATATTAAGACTTTTCCAGTGAATGACATAAGGGGATATAATCGTGCAACTGGTAAGCTTTTTATTACCTATGGATTCGTTTTTATTGTATTAGGAGTGCCGTTACTCAGCGGTCAAAATACGCCGTATATTTTATTATCTGTTCTGGGAGTAATGATAGAAACAATAGCAATTATGGCAATTTACAGTTTATTTATTACAAAAAAATACAAAGGGAAATAGAAGAATTTCAATTAAATAAGCTGAAAATTTCAAATTTAAAAGGAACCGGGAAAATATTATGAATATAAATCATCTGGAAACAGATATTGAAGCTGTGATCACAAGTTACAATCAAGGTGATATGGTTTTGGAAGCTGTTCAATCAGTATGCCGCCAAACGGTATTACCCAAAAGAATTATAATTGTTGATGATGGATCAACAGATCCATATTCGCTTGATGTATTAAATCGTATAGAAAATGACTCGGATTTATCAGTCCCGATAACGATACATTTTCAAGAAAATGGGGGAGTATCGGCGGCCAGAAATACCGGAATCCATAAAGCACAATCCTCAATGGTTCTGGTCCTTGATGGAGACGACAAATTGGAAGCCGGATATATTGAAAATGTCAGCGAATTACTTTGTAACAATCCTACAATGGTTATAGCTTCCTCTTGGATTCGCACCTTTGGAGTTTTAGATGCAGTTGTTTGTCCTGCGGGTGGAAATATAGTTTCCTTTTTATCCCATAATTGCTGCCCGGCAACACATATCCTTCGCAAGAAATTTTATGAACAATGTGAGGGCTATGATGAATCTATGCGCTCGGGCTTTGAGGACTGGGATTTCTTTTTGAGTATGCTGGAAACCATACCGGAAGCTCATGTTGGAATTGTTGAAAAACCATTGATTAACTATCGAACCGCATCTGCTTCTGCAAATATAAAAAGTATGGATAAGCGACTTGAGCTTATGCGCTATATAATAGAAAAACACAGGGGCAGCTATCAGAAGAATATTACGGATGTATTACTGGATATCGAAGCGATATCTGACACAAGATTATTTGGCTGGGAAAATGAAATTATTCATTTAGTAGAGAATAATCAAGAGCTGAGTGAAGCGGCGAAAGATTTTATGAAAAACCCATCATATGGCGATGGCGGAATGGCTTCAGCGGTTAGGATTGCTTCAATAAAAAGATAAGGAAACGGAAGGAATACAAAAGAGATGTGGGTCTGGTTGGTGCTGCTATATGGCATTCTAAAGGGTGTGCGGGAGATCGTCAAGAAAAAGGCATTGGAGAAAAACTCTACCATAGAGGTACTGTTTATGTACACTTTCCTTTCTTTTGCGATGGTTTTGCCGTCAGCCGGAAAGGCGGTGGGGGTGGAATCCCGCTTTTGGTTCTATATCGCCTTAAAATCTTTTGTCATTTTTTTGGCATGGATGTGCAGCTTCCGGGCGATTAAACGGATGCCGATCAGCCTGTACGGGGTGTTGGATTTGTCCAGAGTGCTTTTTGCCACAATGCTTGGCGTGGCGGTGATGCAGGAGACGCTCGGCGTTTTTCAGACAGTGGGGCTGATTCTGGTATCTGTAGGACTCCTCTTGTTAAAATACCGGCCGGGGCATCGGCAGGACATGGCGTCCATGGGACAGGCCGTGGAGATCAAGTATGTGGTGATGGCCTTTGCCTCCTGTCTGTTAAATGCGGTTTCCGGGCTTTTGGACAAGATTCTGATGCGCGATATCACAAGCTCCCAGCTACAGTTCTGGTATCTTTTTTTCCTGACACTGTTTTATCTGCTCTATATTTTACTTTCCCGTTCACAGATTAATTGGAAGCGGGCGTTTTGTAATAAGTGGGTTTGGCTTTTGAGTCTGCTGATTGTCATTGCGGACCGGGCCCTCTTCGTGGCGAATGGTATGGAGGGAAGCCGTATCACGGTGATGACGCTCTTAAAGCAGGCCGGTTGTATCGTGACGATTTTGGCGGGGCGTTTTTTGTTTAAAGAGAAGAATACAACCCACAAGCTGGTCTGTGCCGCTGTGATCATTGCGGGAATTGTGATTGGGGTTATGTAGCGGAATGTACCGCAAAAATGACGAAATATGCCACAAATATGGAGGAATAAGGATAAAAGTATTGTCCTACTATTAACCAATATGGTATACTAAATCATAGTTTGACATTTCCTTGACATACAGAAAAGAAGGAGGACAGAAATGGAAAAGGATAGTGTTTTTGACGGGGCAAAAGCCATGAACAAAGTGGCCATGGCTTGTCACATTGTGATTGTGATAGTGCTGGAACTGGCTTATCTCATAGAGGTGATCAAGGGAAGCAGGACGGTGGGATATTACATACTTTTTTCGGCCGTTGCGATACTGCCTGTGCTGATTGAGCTTGTCATGTATCGGAGAGACCCGTCAGATCTGCGGCTTAAGTATGTGATAGGTGTCACTTATACGCTGTTTTATGTTTTTGTAGTGTTTACCACAATCAGCATGGTTGCTTTTACTTATATTATACCGCTTTATATGGTATTGGTTTTGTATTCGGATGTGAAGCTCTGCGCATGGGTGTCAGGAGCAGGGCTTGTTGTCAATCTGGTGTTTCTTGGCTGGCAGGGTATGATAGGCGGTCTGGCAGAGGCGGATATGGCAAGCTATGAGATCCGTGTGGCGCTTCTTTTGCTGGTGGCGTTTTTCCTCTGCTTCTCCACGAAGACGCTGGAAAAGATTAATGCGGTCAAATTGCAGGAACTGGATCAGGAAAAGGAAAATGTTTCGGCGCTGCTTGATAAGGTGATGGGCATATCGGGACAGATGTCCGGCGGCATTCTGGATGTGGCGGAACAGATGGCGGAGCTGGGTGAGTCGGTTTCTGAGACCAGAAACGCCATGCAGGAGGTATCCTCCGGCACCAATGAAACCGCAGAGTCCATTCAGAACCAGTTAGGAAAAACGGAGGAGATTCAAAATCATATCGGACAGATGGCGGATGTTATGGGCGCGATTACCCAGAGCATGACGGAAGCCAAGGGCAGCGTACAGCTCGGCAGGGAGAATCTGGCTGCTCTGACGAAACAGATGGAAAATTCCGAGAGAGCGGGTATGCGGGCGGTGGAGGACATGAAAGAGCTGGAAGAAGACACCGCCAACATGCAGACCATTATTGATATGATTACCAGTGTGGCCAGCCAGACCAGTCTGCTTGCCCTGAATGCCAGCATTGAGGCGGCGCGCGCCGGCGAGGCGGGCAGGGGCTTTGCGGTGGTGGCGTCGGAGATTTCCAATCTGGCCAACCAGACGCAGGGAGCGACGGTGAATATCACAGACGTGATACGAAGCGTTTCGGAGAAATTAAAAATTGCCGCGAACGCGGTGGAAGAACTGATGGAGAGCAACAGAAAGCAGAGCGAATCCGCTGCGCAGGCAGCCGACAGCTTTGAAAAGATTGCGGTTGGCACGGATCAGGTGGATGAACAGAGTAAGCGGCTTGACAACTCCGTGAAACAGCTGGCGGAAGCCAACAAGGTGATTGTGGAGAGCATCCAGACGATCTCGGCGATCATGGAGGAAGTGTCCGCGCACTCTCAAGAGACTTTCCGCGTGAGTGAGAATAATACGAACATAGTCTCAGCGGTTGACAAACTGGTGGAAGATTTGAGCAGTCAGGCGCAGCAGTTAAAACAGACGCAGAGTGTATAGAAGCAGTGAAATATAACATAAAATGAAGCTATGAATGGGGAGGAAAAAATGGGATTTTTAAAGAATCAGTTTTCCAGTGTAATTGAATGGAACGAGAACGGCGCAGGAGTTTTGTTTTACAAGTTTCAAAATCAGGAGATCAAGAAGGGGTCCAGACTGATTATCCGTCCGGGGCAGGATGCGATCTTTTTGTATAACGGAAAAGTGGAGGGTATTTTTCAGGAAGACGGCGACTATGATATCGAGTCGGATATCATTCCCTTCCTCACCACTTTAAAGAGTTTTAAGTTTGGCTTCAACACGCCTCTTCGGGCGGAGGTGCTCTTCATTAATACGAAGGAGCTTTTGGTGAAATGGGGCACGAAAAATGCCATCAATCTACCGGCGCCGGGACTTCCGGGTGGTATGCCGATCCGCGCTTTCGGTACGTTTAACTGCCGGGTAGCGGCTCATGACGTGCTGATCGAAAAACTGGCGGGTATCCGGCAGACTTACACGGTGGAGGATGTGAAGGAACGCATTATCGCCAGTCTTGACCAGCTGCTTATGAGCTGGATCAGCAAAGAGGGCAGGGATATGTTTAACCTGCAGGCGGATGCGAGAAATATTGCCAAGGGCATTGAGGGCGAGCTGGATACGGATATGGAAACCCTCGGCATCGGCATTTCCGGTTTCACCATCGAGAGCTTTTCCTATCCCGAAGAGATTCGGAAGATGCAGGAGAAGGCAGCGGCGCAGTCCATGGTGGGAGATATGAACAAGTATACCCAGATGGCGGCGGCCGACTCCATGGGGAAAGGCGGCAGCGGCGCGGGCATGGCCTCCGACATGGTGGGACTACAGATGGGTATGGCCATTGGGCAGCAGATGGTGAACCAGATGAATTTGAACGGCGGCGCAAACACAGCCGGTCAGGGACAGCAGCCGGCGCAGGGAGGAGCGGGGCCGAAGTTCTGTCCGAACTGCGGTACGCCTACCACGGGCAGCAAATTCTGTGGTAACTGCGGGAATCAGCTATTCTAACGTGAAAAGTAACCGGGGTAGGTTGACATGAGTATATATGATACTTTAAATGAGAAGCAGAGGCAGGCCGTCATGCAGACGGAGGGGCCTGTGCTGATTTTGGCGGGCGCAGGTTCCGGCAAGACCAGAGTGCTGACGCATAGGGTGGCATACCTGATAGACAGGGCGGGTGTGGCGCCCTATCATATTTTGGCGATTACTTTTACCAATAAGGCGGCGGGAGAAATGCGGGAGCGCGTGGATAAGATCGTGGGCTTCGGCGCGGAACAGATCTGGGTATCCACCTTTCATTCTACCTGTGTGCGAATTCTGCGCCGCTACATAGACAGACTTGGTTTCGACAATCATTTTACCATCTATGACACAGACGATCAGAAGGGGATTATGAAGGAGGTCTGTAAGAAGCTACAGATCGACACCAAGATGCTGAAGGAGCGGACTATACTGGGCGCGATCTCTTCTGCAAAGGACGAGCTGATCAGTCCGCAGGAATATGAAATGCAGAACGGCTTTGATTACAATGGAAGCAGGATCGCAAAGGCTTACCGGGAGTATCAGGAAACCCTGAAAAAAAACAATGCCTTGGATTTCGATGACCTGATCATGAAGACGGTGGAGCTTTTCAAAGCGGACGCGCAGGTGCTTGCCTCCTATCAGGATCGGTTTCGGTATATCATGGTGGACGAGTATCAGGACACCAACACGGCGCAGTTCGAGTTGATCCGGCTTTTGGCGTCGGGGCGCCGGAATCTCTGCGTGGTGGGGGACGACGACCAGTCCATTTATAAATTCAGGGGAGCGAATATCCGTAATATTCTGGACTTTGAAAAAGTGTATCCGGATGCCTGCGTGATCAAACTGGAACAAAATTACCGCTCCACGCAGGTGGTTCTGGACGCGGCCAATGCGGTGATCAAAAATAATACGGGACGCAAGGAGAAGGCGCTCTGGACGGATAAGACGGAAGGGTCCCGCATCTGTTTCAGGCAGTTTGATACGGCCTACGAGGAGGCGGAATACATTGCCGGGGATGTGGCGAAGAAAAAGAAGGCGGAACAGGTCTCCTATGGCGACTGCGCCGTGCTCTACCGCACCAATGCCCAGGCGCGCCTTTTGGAGGAACGCTTTATTATGGAAGGCATTCCTTATGACGTGGTGGGCGGCACGAACTTTTATTCCAGACGGGAGATCAAGGATGTGCTGGCCTATTTAAAGACCATTGACAACGGCAGGGACGATGTGGCGGTGAAGCGGATTATCAACGTGCCCAGACGGGGTATCGGGGCGGCCACTATCCAGCGGGTGCAGGACTACGCCGACGAGAACGGGCTCAGCTTTTATGACGCTTTGAGACAGGCGGATCAGATTACGGCCATCGGGAGAAGCGGCAGTAAGATCACGCCCTTTGTTACCTTGATACAAAGCTTTCGGAGCAAAACCGAGTTTTACAGTCTGTCGGAACTGGTAAAGGACGTGCTGGATCTGACGGGCTATTTGAAGGAGCTGGAAGAATCCGATGAGGAGGATGCGGCAGACCGCATAGAAAATATCGACGAGCTGGTCAACAAGGTGGTGGCCTACGAGGAAGAGCACGACGAACCCACTCTGAGCGAGTTTTTAGAGGAAGTGGCGTTGGTAGCCGATATCGACCGGGTGGATGAGGATAGCGACCGGGTGCTTCTCATGACGCTGCACAGTGCCAAGGGATTGGAGTTTCAGCATGTCTATCTGGCGGGCATGGAGGATGGCGTATTTCCCAGCTATATGAGCATCACGGCGGATGATCCTCTGGAAATCGAGGAGGAGAGGCGGCTGGCCTATGTGGGGATTACCAGGGCGAAGGAGGAGCTGACCATCACCTGCGCAAAACAGCGTATGACAAGAGGAGAGACACAGTACAATCCGGTCAGCCGCTTTGTAAGGGAAATTCCGCCACTTCTCATGGACAGCACGCCTGCGCCCGCAAGGCGGAGAAGAGAGGAGATTTATGAGGAGGATTCCCAGGAGAGGAGCCGTCTGCGGACAAAGCCCTATGCGGCGCCAGGCCCGGCCCGGACAAGACAGGAGCCGGTGGGCGGCAGGCCCTTTGGCGGAGTCGGTTTCGGAAAGCCGGCAAGCGCAGTGGGAGAAAGCGGACTGCCAAGGAAGGCACAGACCGGATTTGCGAAAGCAGCAGGAAATGGTACAGGTGCAGGCGCGACAGAAGTGACAGGAGCCGAAATGGCCGCCGGTATGTCGGGCGGGCCGTCAGGGCGGCTTGGTTATGAAAAGGGAGACCGGGTGCGGCATATGCGCTATGGGGAGGGCACTGTCTTAAAGATTGAGCCCGGACCCAGAGACAGTCAGGTGACAGTGGTTTTTGACGACGTTGGTCAGAAAATTATGTATGCGGGATTCGCGAAACTACAGAAGGTGTAGCAGGACAAAAGTTTTCGGACATGATTGGTCGGTTTCATGTATATTTTTCACAAATTGAAACTAAGATATAGTAAAATATGTAAAGACATGGTATACTATACGGGATGGCAATGAACAGTGCCAGATATGTGCGGTCAAAGTGTATGGGAAAGAGAGGGTTATAGTATGAGCAAGAAAGAGATTTTGAATAAATTGGATGAGATCATGGACAACGCGGGAGTGAATGATTTCCTCGGCAGAAAGCATGAGGAGGAGAAGAAGAGCAATACCCTGTTATGGGTGTTTGCCGTGATCGGCGCGGTTGCAGCGGTGGCGGCTATCGCTTACGCAGTTTACCGTTATCTGACGCCGGATTATCTGGAAGACTTTGAAGACGATTTCGACGACGATTTTGAAGACGATTTCTTTGAAGATGAGGATGATGAAGAGGAGACAGGTAAGTAGGGATCTGCGGTGATAGGAGAGAAAAAGAACGAGCAGACTTGGGGTGCGAACGGTATATCCTGAGTCTGCTTCTTTGCGTTTAATAGTGCGGACATAGGCAGTTTCCGTGCAGATCGAAAAGATGGAGGTTGATGTGAAAAAAGGACAGACCATAGAGGGGATTGTGGAGCGGACCGATTTCCCGAATAAAGGAATCGTTTCTTGCGAGGAGGGTGTCTGCACGGTAAAAAACGCGCTGCCCGGACAGAAAATACGGGCGGTGATCAATAAGGCGAGAAACGGCAGATATGAAGGGCGGCTGTTGGAGGTACTAAAGTCATCTCCCTTGGAGACGGAGAGTCCCTGTCCCCATTTCGGGAGCTGCGGCGGCTGCACCTGGCTGTCTTTTCCCTATGAAGAAAGCCTGAAAATCAAGGAGGAACAGGTGCGGCGGCTGCTTTTGCCCGTGATTTCTGCGCAGGAGAGGGAATGCTGTTTCGAGCCGGCCAAGGCTTCTCCTGTGGTTTTCGGCTACCGCAATAAGATGGAATTTACCTTTGGGGATGAGGTGAAGGATGGTCCGCTTTCGCTGGGGATGCATAAGCGAGGCAGCTTTTATGATATTGTTTCCGTGACGGACTGCCGGATCGTGGAGGAGGATTACCGAAAAATTCTGCGCTGTACCATCGCCTATTTTCGTAAGCTTCAGGAACAGGGCATGGTGGATATTTCCTTTTATCACAGACTGCGCCACGAGGGATATTTGCGACATCTTGTGGTGCGGAGAGCGTCAAAGACAGGAGAGATTCTGATCGCTCTGGTGACCACGGGACAGATACCGAAGCGGCGGAAGGGACATGATGAGCTGTGGGAACAGGCGCTACAGGAGAGCAACGTGTTGGGAGAAGGCGACATTGAGCGGGAAATTCTAAGCGGGTTCAGGGATAAACTGCTGACTCTGCCGCTTGACGGCGAGATTGCCGGTATTTTGCATGTGAGAAACGATTCTGCGGCGGATGTGGTGCAAAGCGACGAGACTACCATTCTGTACGGACGGGATTATTTTTATGAGGAGCTTTTGGGGCTGCGGTTTAAAATATCCCTGTTTTCCTTTTTTCAGACCAACAGTCTGGGAGCGGAACTGCTCTACCGGACGGCGAGGGAGTTTATTACGGAATACATTCCTTCGGACCGTGGGCCGGGAGGAGAGGCCGTCAGGGATAAAATCGTGTATGACCTCTACAGCGGTACGGGAACCATCGCCCAGCTGATGGCACCCGTGGCGAAGAAGGTAATCGGCGTGGAGATTGTGGAGGAGGCCGTGGAGGCGGCACGGAAGAATGCAGAGTTAAATGGTTTACATAACTGTGAATTTATCGCCGGAGACGTACTGAAGGTGTTGGACGGGATTGAGGAGAAACCGGATCTCATCATTCTGGACCCGCCCCGGGACGGCGTGCACCCGAAAGCCTTGCAAAAGATCCTCGCTTATGGGGTGGAGTATATGTTATATATTTCCTGCAAAGCGAGCAGTCTGGCCAGAGATTTGGAAGTGGTGCTGGCGAATGGGTACGAGGCGGTACGGTGTGTGCCGATTGACCAGTTCCCCTGGACAACGGGGGTGGAGACGGTATGTTTATTGTCCAAACTTCATGAGGCAAAACATCATGTGAAAGTGAAACTGGATATGGATGAGATGGATATCACTTCTGCTGAGAGCAAGGCCACATATGAGGAGATAAAGAAGTATGTGGCGGAGCATAATGACGGGATGAAGGTTTCGAATCTCTATATTGCTCAGGTAAAACGGAAATGTGGTATTGAATTGGCTGAGAATTTCAATTTGCCAAAGTCGGAGGATGCTAGACAGCCACGGTGCCCGAAGGAGAAGGAAGAGGCAATTGTGGAGGCACTGAAGGCGTTTCAGATGATATAAACATACTGGAGCAAGTTTATTTATAATTAAAATTGAGGTTTTCATATATTAGGATGGAACTTATACTTAATCAGAAGAGGTGATTTAAATGTGGCTAGAAACTAATAGATTGATTATTCGATCCATACAGCGCGGAGACGAGATTATCTTTTCTGGTATGTCTCAAGATGGGAGTCTTAGTCAAGTTGGGTTTGATGCTAATTGTTCAGAGTGGATCAATGATTGGATTGAAGAGGCTTTAAAATTAACAAATAATGATAATCCAAGAGAAAATTATATACCTTGCACTGTTATACTAAAAGAAACAGAAGAGGTCATAGGCTCTGTTGGTTCTACATATTATGAAGATGTGGATAAGGTTGGTATTTGTTATTTTATAGGAACACCTTTTAGGAAAAAAGGATATATGACAGAGGCGATAAATGCATATGTTCAGTTTTTCTTTAAACAATATAGTGAGTCTGAAATAATAGCAACTATTCTCGATGCGAATACACCATCATGGAAAGTAGCAGAGAAATCTGGTTTCAACTTAATAGAAAAGAAAATGTACAAAGATATTGATGATGAAAAAGAAGAATTGTATCGCTTTTATGTAATACGAGGCCAGGAGGATAAATAAATGGAGATAAGAGTAGTTAATCATAATGATATCGAGGAGCTTGCCGGAGTAATGGGACAGGCATATTCAGAGGAGCCTTGGAATGAGGCTTGGGTTCAGGAAAAGGCAGTAAGAAGAGTGCAGTCCATTTTGTGTGGATTTGAAGCCCTGGGTTTAGCTGCAGTAGAAGACGGTGAAATTATAGGTGGTCTTTTGGGATTTGTGGATCCTTATGCAGACTATGATATGTTCTTTGTTTCAGAAATTTTTGTTGCTCCAAAGTGGAAGAGAAAAGGAGTAGGGCGTAAGCTGCTTAGTGCCTTAGAAGAGCAACTTAAAGTAAAGGATATTCATACAATAGAACTTATTTCTATAAATGATAATCTAGAGTTTTATAAAAAATGCGGACTAAATAATGGTGATGTTAATTGCTTGGGGAAGTCTTTTTAATAAAGGAAAGGGGCATTTTATTTATGAAAAAAAGATATGTTTTTGCTCAGTAGTCTGAGCTTAAAATAAAAAGAATAGTTAAGCTCAGATGAATCCTAAGAAATTATATTTAGGAGGATACTATGAGCTATATTAGAGCAGAAGAGGTTCTGCCAAAAGAATTAATAGAAACTATTCAGCAATATGTAAATGGAAAAGCAATATATATTCCCAGCACATCTAAAAAGGAGTGGGGAAGTCATACTGATACAAGACAATATCTGATACAGCGAAATCACGAGATTAGCCAGAAATATCAAGGTGGTAGTTCTATTGCCAGTCTTGCCATGCAGTTTTCACTTTCGGAGAAAAGTATTCAAAGAATCGTTCGCGAAGGAAAGAGAAAATCTGGCAAGTTGTGAAGAAAAGTGCAAGTGGGATTTTTAAGATATAATAGTGCTGAATTTGATTAAGAATTAGAGATAAGGTGGGCTATTTTAGCCTGCCTTTCATCTTATTGGAGGATATTAGCAATATGAATGAATATAAAATTATAACATTAAGAGAACGGCCGGAATTAGTAGCTATTGCGGCTGAGTGGTTTCATAGTAAGTGGGGCGTGCCGGAAGAGGCATACCTTGAGTGTATGGAAGCGTATTTATCGGGAAAAACCGAGTATGGTTGGTATCTATGCTTATATGATGAATCCATTGTCGCAGGGCTTGGGGTAATAGAAAATGACTTTCATGATAGAAAAGATTTGACTCCAAATGTATGTGCTGTATATACAGAAGAAGAACATCGAAAAAATGGACTGGCTGGGAATTTGCTAAATAAAGTTGTTGATGATATGAGAAATAAAGGAGTAATGCCTTTATATTTGGTGACGGACCATATTGGCTTTTATGAACATTATGGATGGGAATTCTTATGTATAGTTCAGGGTGATGATGAACCCAAAATGACAAGAATGTACATTCACAGATAAATGGGAATAACTTGCAATCATGTAAAGCATAGTATATAGTATAGATAGTTGGTAACGGAAGGAGGCTTACGTGTGTTAGTAATTAGATTGAGATAGTTTTTGTAGCAATGTTTGAATGAACGGCAAAGTTGTGCTTTGTTTTATTTTGTTGCTAGTGTATCTCAATTGGTCTTACTGCGCATGTGAGTAATCTGCATTTCTGATGCAGATATATTTTCATATGTATTTTTTGAGATCACTTAGCAATAAGTGATTTTTTTTATGCGAAGCAGGAGGAAATATAGATGAAGATAGCAAATAATATTATCAAAGAACATTTGAAGAATGTTTATTTTTTATGTGGTGGAGCTTATGGCGGAAAAACTACAATGGCAGGATTATTAGAAGAAAAGCATGGATTTATAAGATATCGTCAAGGGGATCATTATGATGAATATGTTTCGGTTGCTAGCGAGAAGGAACAACCTGCGATTAGTCTTGACAGAAGTGCTGACTGGCATGGATATTTTGCGCAACCAACAAGACAGTATGCAGATTGGATGCAGGCAGAACTTAGAGAAGAAGCAGAGTTTACAATTGCCGATTTACTAAGCTTTCCAAAAGACCAGAAAATTATTGTTGACGGAATCATTCCTTTAGATATTTTAAAGGAAATTAGTGATTATGAGCATGTATTTCTTTTATTTGCACCAGATGAAATGAAGCTACAGCATTATTTTGACCGCGCTGATAAGGATGAAGTGTATCAATTTATATTGTCTTTTCCGGATGGAAAAGAATTGTTAGATAATGTTATTGAGGCACTTAATTTGGATAATGAACAGGAAAGACGCAATATGTTGGAAAGTGGTTTTAAGTTTTTAGAAAGAACGGATCACGATACTGTAGAGGGTACTTTAAAAATTATAGAGAAACATTTTGGATTATAAAATGGAAAGGAATATAGGTATGGATTTAGAAAATGTATATTTTTTTAACGGTAGTGCATATGCGGGCAAATCCACGATGGTAAAAAGACTGGCAGAAAAATATGACGGCATTGCTTGTGAGGAAAATTATCAGGATAGACTTTTAGAAAATTTGGATACCAAGGAGTTTCCTAATCTTACTTACACAAGAGATTTACAGGATTGGGGTGAATTTGTCAGAAGAACTCCAGATGAATATGAGGCGTGGGTAAATGGAGTTACGAAAGAATGTACTGTCTTAGAAATTGAAATTTTAAAGGATTTAGTTTCCAGAACAAAGAAAAAAATATTTGTAGATACTAATATTTCGGTTGAAATTTTACATGAAATTTCAGATGAAAATCATGTTTTGATTATGTTAGCAGATCCGAATATTTCCGTGCAGAGATTTTTTGAAAGACCAGATAAGGAAAAACAGTTTTTATATCAGTTGTTATTGAAAGAAGATAATCCAGAGGATGCTATGATAAATTTCAGAGAATGTCTGAAAAGAGTTAATTCACAGGAAAGATATATGATGTTTCAAAAATCTGGATTTAATGTAATAACAAGAGACGAAAACCGCAGTATTGATGAGACATTTGCTTTGGCAGAAAGTATGTTTGGATTAAATCGATAAAGTCGATACAATGTCTGAGAATGTTAATGCGGAGCAAGGTGTTAGTGCGCATTGACAGACTTTTGGTAAAGCCGGTTCCGGTGGCGGTGAAAATGATGCCGGATGCTGAGATGGAACCGCTATATGATGGTGCGAAAAAAATGATTCTGGTTGATGATGTGGATAATCGGCAGTTTCTGTGTGAATTGGTTGAGAGCATGTGGGAAGAATTGCCGAAGAAGAAAGAGAAAAATTGCACGTAAGACTTGACAAAATCGAACAAATATTCTATATTAATAGTGGAGATTTTATACCCAAAAGCAGAAAATACAAATGTACAAATGGAGCTCAAACCCTTGTGGTTTGGGCTTTTTCTAATTATGTAGAAAATCTGAGAACAACTATTTCTAAAAAGTCAATTATCATTTTGTAATGGAAAATGGACAGAATTATTCACAAAACTGTTTGTACAATACTAACAAATTTTTGAGCGTATATAATCTTGCAAAAGTGGAAGCATGGCAATCGAGTAACATCGGTTGCTTTTTTGTTGCCTATTTTTAGAAAGTCATTAAATGCCCTGATAGAGTGATTTCTAAAAAACAAAGTAAAAAGAGTGGAGGAAATGCAAAGTGAAAGAGTATTCAAAAGGTATTTATGTGAAATTTAAACCGGAGGAGGTGGAAATACTGCATGATCGGATGAAGGAAGCCGGAGTTCAAAATATGAGTGCGTATATCAGGAAGATGGCGATAAACGGGTATGTAATAATCCCTGAATGGCCTGATTTGAACCGGGTAATATCTTTACATGCAAGGATTAGTAATAATCTCAATCAGTATGCTAAGAAAGCAAATGAAACGGGGAAGCTGTATGAAGAGGATATTGCAGAAATAAAAATGATGAATAATGAGCAAACAGAGCTTCTAAAAAAGGCACTTGAAGCAGTTATTCATCTATATGAGGAAGATTCAAAAAAGAGAAAGTGAATTGATAAAAAGCGTTAGCGTGACTCTGCGGTTTATCCGCAGTTCGAGGGGATTGGGGCATTTTTCCCAACAAGCAAAAATGCGCCGGGTATATACCGGGGCACTGCTTGCCAATTTGCAAAAAATGAAAGGAAGGACTTTATTTATGAGAAATTTAGAAAAAGAACAGAGGCTTGGAAGAAATGGAATAGAAAATCTGTGCATTAAGCCGACGTTTAATTACTGTACTGGTGAAGAGCAGTTTACATTCTTCAAGTTACCAAAATGTCTAATAGATGATGCATGCTTTTGGGGGCTGTCAATAGATGCAAAACTTTTATATGCAATCTTTTTAGATAGGGTTTCATTATCTATAAAAAATGGATGGGTTGACGAAAACGGAAGAGTATTTATCTATTATTCTGTAATAAAAATTTGTGAGATATTGAATTGTGGAACGCAAAAAGCCTGCAAGTTATTGGATGAGCTGGAGACATTCGGGGCACTTGAACGTAGGAGACAGGGACTTGGAAAACCTAACAGGCTCTATTTGAAGAAAGTGTTTTGAAAGATATCCACATAAGAAAAAATCAAAGCACATAAGACGTAAAAATCACAGTCAGGAATTTTGATTTTACGATTACAGAGTTTTTATTTCTACAGGTCTGGAACTGAAAAAATCAAAATCTAATAAGACTAATATTAACAATACTAATTTTAATAATATCTATCTTATCCTATCTGAACGAAAGAACAGTATCTTGGATAGGATATGATGGATAACAATGGCAGAAAGGATTTCAATTATGATTAAAAATAAAGTAGTTATAAAAGAAAGAGATGCATGGAGTGATTTGGCGAATTTAATTGGAGAAATGGTAGCAAAGTATGCAGACGCAATGGAACTGGACAAATTACCGAATCCTGATAATTATCTTCGCATGAAGAGAATAAAACAGTTGTACAAGGAATTATATAAAACGGAAAATATTGAGAAATTCAGAAGTATTATCATTCCTATTGAAAGAAATGCTGCGGCATGATAAAATGACCGTATAAACGGAAAATAAATCGATAAATACGGATATGAAATATAACGGAGGAACACACATGATTATCAGTGAAAGAATTTTTTACATAATGGAGCAGAAGAACATGAGCCAGTTGGAACTGTCGAGAAGAACCGGGATTGCAACAAGTAACATCAGTGACTGGAAGAAGAAAAAGACGAATCCCAAAGCGGACTGTCTGTTGTCTATATGTGATGCATTGGAGATTACTCCCGAACAGCTTTTGACTGGAAAAGGAATTGATCCGGAATATAAAGATGCAGATATGGATTATGAAGTTACCAGGTCGGATATTAAGATTTTAAAGCAGATTCACAGCTTTGGAGATGCGCAGTATAAAAGATTGATGGCGTATATGAAAGCCTTGCAGAAGTTGGAACAGATGGAGAACATGGTGGAGGAATAGAGATGGCAAATAAAATAGTTAGGGAAATTATTCACGCAAAAGGAATTGATATTGGGATTTACACGAAAGATTTTGAAAATGAATATATTTCGTTGACAGATATTGCAAAATATAGAAATGATAATGATCCCAGATTTGTCATTCAGAACTGGATGCGAAACAGAAATACAGTTGAGTTTTTGGCTGTTTGGGAAGAACTTCATAATCCAGATTTTAACCGTGTGCAATTCGAGGCGGTTAGAAGTGAGGCAGGATTAAACAGGTTTGTTATGACGCCAACCAAATGGATTGAACAGACCAATGCTATTGGAATAGTGTCAAAAGCAGGCAGATATGGTGGAGGAACTTATGCACATAGCGATATTGCAATGGCATTTGCTACATGGATTTCTCCGGAATTTCAACTGTATATTATGAAAGATTACCGCAGGTTAAAACAAGATGAAAATAGTCGATTTTCATTGGACTGGAACTTGAACAGGGCTTTATCAAAGGTGAACTACCGTATTCACACAGATGCGGTGAAGGAAAATTTGATTCCACCAGAGTTAACACCAGAACAGATTGCTTATACATATGCCAGTGAAGCAGATCTTTTAAATGTTGCTTTATTTGGTCAGACTGCAAAGCAATGGAAAAATAATAATCCGGGTAAAAAGGGGAATGTGCGTGATGATGCAAATTTAAATCAGTTGTTGGTGTTGGCAAATATGGAAAGTTATAATGCTATTTTAATTGAGCAGGGGAAATCTCAATCAGAAAGACTTATATTGCTTAGAAATTTGGCAATCAGGCAGATGGATACATTAGTCAGTATCAATCTGTCGGCAGTTTCGGCACTTCCTGGAGGTGGTATGTAAATTGAAGAAAGAGAAAATCAAAGTATATTTATACACCCGTGTCTCGACAACCATGCAGATAGATGGCTATTCTCTGGATGCACAGAAAACAAAAATGAAAGCGTTCTGCGACTATAATGAATATGAAATTGCCGGTGAGTATGAGGATGCAGGAAAATCCGGCAAATCAATAGAGGGAAGAGTTTCATTTAATCAGATGATGGAGGATATTAAGTCAGGAAAAGATGGAGTATCTTATGTTCTTGTATTTAAACTTTCCAGATTTGGAAGAAATGCGGCAGATGTACTTGCAACATTACAAGTAATGCAGGATTTTGGAGTGAATCTGATTTGTGTGGAGGACGGAATAGATTCATCCAAAGATGCCGGGAAGCTTATGATATCTGTTCTGTCAGCAGTGGCAGAGATTGAACGTGAGAACATTCGTGTTCAGACAATGGAAGGAAGGATGCAGAAAGCCAGGGAAGGTAAATGGAACGGTGGTTTTGCACCATATGGATATTCTCTCATTGATGGAAAACTGGAAGTCAATGAGGAAGAAGCAGTTGCCATCAGAATGATATTTGACCAATATGTAAATACGGATTTGGGTGCAAATGGAATTGCAAAGTATCTTGAAAATCATGGAATCCATAAGATAGCCAGACAGAATGGTAAAAATCCGTTATTTGATGCTGCTCTTATCAGAAGGATTATACAGAATCCGGTTTATAGTGGCAAAATCTCTTATGGAAGAAGACGGACAGAAAAGGTTCATGGTACAAGAAATGAGTATAGGCAGGTTAAGAAAGACGATTACCTGTTAGTAGATGGTCTGCACGAAGCTCTTGTATCAGAAGAAGTATGGGAGCAGGCGCAGGTCAAGGTGGCGGCACAGGCTAAAAAGTATGAAAAGGTCAATCGTGACAAGAGAGAAAAGATTCATCTATTATCAGGAATTTTGAAATGTCCTGTCTGCGGTGCAGGAATGTATGGCAACAAGTCTATTAAGAAACGCAAGGATGGAAGTAACTATAAGGATTTTTATTATTATGGCTGCAAACACAGAAATATGACTAGAGGTCATAAGTGTGATTACAAAAAACAGGTGCATGAAGAAATGCTGGATGCTTCTGTTGCAGAGGTGATTAGTAAACTGGTTAGTAATCCTAAATTTTCGGATTTAATCTGCAACAAAATAAATATGGAAGTAGATACTAGTGCATTAGATCAGGAAATAGAAAATTATAAAATACAATTAAGAAAGCTATATCATAATAAAGATACTATTTTATCAGATATGGATTCTCTTGATTATGAGGATAAGCATTATCAGCGAAGAAAAACAGATTTAGAGAACCATTTGTACAAGACTTATGATAAAATAGATGATGCAGAGGAACTGCTGGTATCTGCAAAGGCTAAGAAACGCTCTCTGCTGGCAGATAAGATTACAGGGGATAACATTTACAAGGCACTCGTGTTCTTTGATAAATTGTATGCTCAAATGAACGAAGCAGAGAAACGGGAGTTCCTGTCGCAGTTAGTGGATAATGTGCAGATTTTCGAAGAACGCAAAGAGAATGGTCAGTGGCTGAAATCTATAGAATTTAAGTTGCCGATTATAGAAAAAGAGTTTACACTAGGTTTGGATAACAATACACAAAATGAGACCATTGTGCTTTTGCATTGTATAGAAAAATGACTATATCACATGGCAAAAGGGAATTGCAATCAGCCCCCACATCAAGTAAGATATAAGAAGTGACAGACGAAGGAGGGACAGCGGTGTTTACTATACTGCGGCATTTTTCGGACAAGGAAAAAACGCAGGGCAGATCTGACGGGGAAAAGTATGGACCCGGACAGAGGGACACGCTTACGGGTGCGGCAAATAAAGGCGCATTTCAGAAGATTGTGGAGAATGCATTGACAGGCGAGCATGCGCACGGCTGCCTTCTTTTGGTGGATGTGGATTGCATGCAGGAGATCAATGAGAGTTTCGGCAGAGAGACAGGCGACCGCGTTTTGCAGAAGGTATTTACTACGCTCCGGGAGAATTTCAGGGGAGAGGACTGTGTTGGCAGATTGGGGGATGATTCTTTCGGTATCTGGATAGAGGGACTCTCCGCCGATCAGGTGAGCGGTATCCGCCGCCGGATTGCCGTTGTGAACGATATGCTCATGCATGGGGGAGCGGAGCTTCCCAGAGTGACATTGAGCGCCGGAGCGGCTCTGGGGGAATCCGGTGAGAGCTATAAGGAGATATACAGGCAGGCGCAGAAGGTGCTTCACCGTGTCAAGGAAGGCGGCCGGTGTGGCTGTGAAATATACGCAAATTAAGAGGAGAGTGGAATTATGGGCGGCTTTTTTGGAGTGGCAGCGAAAGACAACTGTATTTTTGATCTGTTTTTTGGGACAGATTATCATTCCCATCTGGGGACCAGGCGTGCGGGCATGGCGTTGTACGATAAGAAGGAAGGATTTAACAGGGCGATCCATAACATTGAGAACACGCCGTTTCGCACAAAGTTTGACAAGGATGTAAACAAGATGAACGGTACGCTGGGGCTCGGCTGTATCTCCGACTATGAGCCCCAGCCGTTGATTATCCGCTCGCACCACGGCACCTATGCGATCACGACGGTGGGTAAAATTAATAATAAAGACGAGATTGTGTCGGAAATTTTTAAACATGGCAAAGGACATTTCCTCGAAATGAGCGGAGGAGATATCAACGCGACCGAACTGGTGGCGGCAGTGATCAACCAGATGGACAATCTGATCGACGGCATTCGATATGCACAGGAGCTGATTGACGGTTCTATGACCATACTGGTTATGACGCCGCAGGGAATTTTGGCGGCGAGGGACCGGCTGGGACGGACGCCGGTTGCGATCGGGAAAAGGAAAGACGCTTTCTGCGTATCCTTTGAGAGCTTTGCCTACCTGAATCTGGGCTATGTGCCGGAGCGGGAGCTGGGGCCGGGCGAGATAGTCGCTGTGACGGCGGAAGGGGTTAAAACCTTGGCGGCGCCGGGTAAAGATATGAAGATTTGCACATTTTTGTGGATTTATTACGGCTATCCTTCCTCATCCTACGAGGGGGTCAGCGTGGAGGAAATGCGTTACCGCTGCGGGGCAATGCTGGCAAAACGTGACGACGTGAAGCCGGATATTGTGGCGGGGGTGCCGGATTCCGGCACTGCCCATGCCATCGGCTATGCCAACGAGTCGGGAATTCCCTTTTCCAGACCTTTTATCAAGTATACACCCACCTGGCCGCGCTCCTTTATGCCGACGATTCAGAGTAAACGCGACCTGATCGCCAAGATGAAGCTGCTTCCTGTACATGATCTGATCAAAGATCGGAAGCTGCTTTTGATCGACGATTCCATTGTGCGCGGTACGCAGCTTGGAGAGACGACCGAATTTCTCTATCAGAGCGGCGCCAAGGAAGTACATATCCGGCCTGCCTGCCCGCCTCTTCTGTATGGCTGTAAATATTTGAATTTTTCACGTTCCACATCGGAAATGGAGTTGATTGCCCGCCGGGTGATCAAAGAGATCGAGGGGGAGAACAAATACCCGAATCTTACGGTTTATGCGGACCCGGACAGCACAGAGTATGGGCAGATGCTGGAAAAGATCAGGGAAAAACTGAATTTCACCACGCTCCGGTATCATAGACTGGATGATATGATGGAATCTGTTGGCATAGACAGGTGCAAACTTTGTACCTATTGTTGGGACGGACAGGAGTAGACTATGCTATTTAAATGTAAGAACTGCGGCGGCAACACGGTATATTCACCGGAAAGAGAGCGGATGTACTGTCCTCACTGCGAGAGTACGGACAGCGAGGAAAAAATCGAAGACAACTCGCTGGTACAATGTGTAAACTGCGGCGCGCCCTTGCAGCTGTCGGAATATACTTCCGCCTGTAGATGCGAGCACTGCGGGATGTATCTGATCTTTGACGAACGGGTAAGCACGCCCTATGAACCCCGATTGCTTCTTCCCTTTCATGTGGGCAGGGAAATGGCGGTGAAGCAGCTGGAGAAAGAATTCTCAAACCGCCTTTTTGCCCCCGCAGACTTTATGTCAGCAAAGAGTCTGGAGAAGATGGAGGGGATCTATGTGCCCTTCTGGCTCTATGACTATGACGTCGATTATGACTTTGCCGGGGAGGGCACGAGAGTACGGACATGGAGAAGCGGCGATACGGAGTATACGGAGACCTCTTATTATGAAGTCGTCCGCAAAATGGATGCAGATTTTGAGCGGGTTCCCGTGGATGCCTCCTATGTGATGGCGGACGGCATTATGGATTTGATGGAGCCCTATGACTATCAGGAACTTACAGATTTTGCGCCGAAATATATGTCCGGTTTTGTGAGCGAAAGGTATAATCAGCAGGCGGATGAACTGGCGGTCAGGGCGGAGGGTAAAATAAAGGATGCTTCGGAAAATCTGATGCAGGCTTCGCTGTCCGGCTATACTTCGATCCGGCCATATCAGAAGAATCTCAATCTGCATAAGAAAAACGACTGTTATGCTTTGATGCCCGTATGGCAGTATGCGTACCGTTACCGGGACCAGACCTATCTGTACCACGTCAACGGACAGACGGGGAAGGTGGTTGGCGCAACGCCTGTTTCCAAGGAAAAGGTGGTTGCCTATGGGGTGTCAGTGTTTGCCATGGTGACAATGATCTGCGGCCTGCTGGTTCATATGCTTGAGATTTTGTAGAAGGGAAAAGAGAGACGGTGAAAGATTACTTTCGTTATTTTAAATGGCTCTATATTATACTGGCGGCCGTTGCCATTTTGACCGCAGGGCTTCACGCGGGGCACTGGGGCCTGGCGAAGATGGCGGATTACCGGAGGACAAACGAATCCTGCCAGACGCAGGAGCGGGTATTTGACTATGCGGACGTACTCTCCGACAAGGAGGAGAATCAACTGCGTAAGCTGATCGCCAAACGGGAGAAACAGACCGGCTGTGATATTGTGCTGGTTACCCTGAATGAGCCCTTGGAGGCGTATGCAAGAGCCATCGAGCCGGACGTGGTTTCCAGTGAGTTTGTCCGGGTATATGCGGAGCATCAGTGGGAGGAAATGGGCTTCGGATACGATCAGCCGGACGGGGACGGCGTGATGTTGGTGGATAACTGGTCCAGAGAGGATGACGGAAGAATACATACATGGTTCTGCACCACCGGCAGGGCGTGGGATGCCTATTACACGGATGATATCGATCATCTTTTGGATCAGGTATACCGCTATGTGGAGAATGATCCCTATCGCGCCTACAAGACCTATGTCAACGAGTTTTATCACGACATGATGGGATGGCGGCTGTGCCATTGGATCGTGCCGGGATATGTGCCTTGGCTGATCGGATTCATTACATGTGTTATATTTATATTTTTGAATTGGAGGTCCAAGGAGGGCAGAAAGACGACCACGGCAACCACCTATGTGGCGGGCAGACAGCCGGAGTTCCGTGTATCCCAGGATCGGTTCCTGAGAAAGACAGTGACCAAGCGCAAGATTCAGACCAGCAGCGGAGGCGGTGGTGGAGGTGGCGGCCATAGCCATGGAGGCGGAGGCGGCCATCACGGTGGCGGAGGCCACAGCAGATAAGCGATTGAGCACTCTGTGCTCAATCCGGAGAATGCGGTGCATTCTCCCGAAATCGAAATGATTTACATAAAAGTGGGCGGGTGCAAATGCACTCGCCCTTCGTGATTTTCATATAAACATAGTAATAGGAAATCCCTATGCCATCTTGTTTACGGCAAGAGTCATGCGGGAAACCTTTCTGGCAGAGGTGTTTTTGTGATAGACACCCTTTTTGGTCGCTTTGTCAAGGGCAGAGGTAGCGGCGAGCAATGCGCTCTGTGCAGCCTCCTTATCCTTTGCGTCAATAGCAGCGTACACTTTTTTGATCGCTGTTTTCACGCTGGACTTGATCGACTTGTTTCTGTCAGCCTTGGTTCTGTTTACCAGAATTCTCTTTTTCGCAGATTTGATGTTAGCCATAACTTCCTCCATTCAAAATAGTTACACTTTACTGTACTTCTTATAAGGACGTGTCTCATTAAAGACGGACACGGACGTTTTAATTGAAACACATATAGAAACACACGCATATTATTTTAGAATATGGAAATGGGGATGTCAATACATATTTTGTTTATTTTTGCAAAAAATAGAAAAGAAAATGGGCAGGTGGAAGGAAAGCGCATAAAATATAATAGCTGCAAAAGAAAAGTAAGTTGCAAGCTTGTCAGGACGGAAAGGAATGGATATCGGTATGGATAGCTGGTCAAATGTCAGGACGGACTTGGCGTTGGAAGCCAGAGAATGTGTTGGAGAAAAAGAATCCGGGCTCCATGGCGTCGCGGTGGAGGAACGCTACGACGAGGAGAGCGATGTGCATATTACCCGGGTGGTGATTGAGACAAAAAACGGGGCAAAGGCCCTCGGAAAGCCTATGGGAATCTATGTCACGCTGGAGGCTCCCGCCATGACGGAGCCGGAGGAAGATTATCATCAGGAAATATCGGGCATTTTGGCGGAGGAGATCAGAGGTATTCTGACAAATCCGGATAAAGAGCAGTCCATTTTGGTGGTGGGGCTCGGAAACCGTGAGGTGACGGCGGATTCCCTGGGGCCCAACGTGGTGGATAATCTCTTCGTCAACAGGCACATCGTGATGGAGTACGGGAAAGTGGCCTACAACCGGACGAAGATGCATCTGGTAAGCAGTCTGGTTCCGGGAGTTATGGCAAAGACGGGCATGGAGTCCGCGGAGATCATCAAGGGGGTAATTGCGGAGACAAAGCCCGATCAGTTGATTGTGATCGACGCCCTGGCGGCCCGTTCCACCAAGCGTCTGAACCGCACAATTCAGATCACAAATACGGGGATTCATCCCGGCTCTGGGGTGGGCAATCACAGAAATGCCATTACGGAGGAGACATTGCATATTCCGGTGCTTGCGCTGGGAGTGCCGACAGTGGTGGATGCGGCTACCATTGTGGGTGACGCTATGGGAGAGCGTCCGGCGACCTTGAAGGAATTAAATAATATGTATGTCACAACAAAGGATGTGGATCAGCAGATCCGCCAGATCAGCCACATTATCTGCGATGGGATAAACGGCGCTCTGAATTTCTGAGAAGAAGAGGTGGCATGAAGTCCTGTCCGCGGCGCATATATCTTAATATGTGCAGATATAGAAGGGGACTTAAATTTTTATTAATAGCGATTGTTATTGCAACTCTCGGATTTGGATGCAGGGAGCTTTTTCGGGAAAGGGAAAGAAAACCGTCGGCTCTGCCCTGGCATGAAATGACAGAGCGTATGGTGATGGAACCCTATCTGCCCGGTATTTGCAGATTGTGGGAGGGAGGCCGCCGGATATCGGAGGACGGCCTTTTCCTCAAAGGTCTGCTCTCTCAATATCCGGGTCTGCTTTTTGCGTGGGAAAATGGGGAAGAGGGCGTAACGGAAAGCGATTACGCCAGGATTTTTCTATCCGAGGGTAGTGATGAGGATCACAAAGGACTGCCGGAGGAAGCCCTTGATTACGGGGACGACGCCATGCATTTGGATAAAAGTCTGGAATCGGCTTTCTTAAAAGAAAACAGCAGTTATTTATCTGCGCAGCAAGAGGCGGGGGAACAGGACGGGGAAGAGGAGGAGATGAACACGAATGCGGAGGAACGTTCCTTTGTCCCGATGGAGGAAAAGAGCTACCGTTACCGCTGGGAGGAGCTGTCTTCCTATGAGGAGCTGATCAAGGCGTTCTACGCGGTGGACAGCACGACTGTGGCGGGTGAGGAGCTTTTGCGTACGGAGACACTTCTGGAAAAGGATATGCGGATACAGGGGAGCGCGGACGAACCGCAGATTTTGATTTATCATACCCATTCCAGAGAAGGGTTTGCGGACTCTGTCCCGGGAGATAAAAACAGCGGCATTTTAGGGGCGGGAGAATATCTGGCCACGCTTTTGCGGGAGCAGTACGGCTACAATGTGATACATAATATCGACTGTTATGATAAAGAGAGAGACTATGCTTATAGCAATTCCCTGCCGGCAGTCCAGGCTATTTTGGAGGAGTATCCTTCCATAGAAGTAGTGATAGACCTGCACAGGGACGCTATGCCGGAGGACAGGCGGCTTGTGATGGACATTCAGGGACGGCCCACGGCGCAGTTCATGTTTTTCAACGGACTCTGCCGCACCAAGAAGGGGGCAATCGAACAGCTGGAAAATCCGTATCTTGCGGATAATCTGGCGCTGTCTTTCCAGATGCAGGCGGCCTGTAACGAATATTATCCGGGGATTGCCCGCAGGATTTACCTGAAGGCTTACCGCTACAACATGCACCTTTGCCCGAAATCCCTGTTGATTGAACTGGGAGCGCAGAACAACACGGAGGAGGAGGCCCGCAATGCCTGCGAACTGCTGGCCCATGTGCTGGATCTGGTGTTTAGCGGCAAGGAACCGGAGCGGTGAGGGTGTGGACATCCGTAATTCTTTTTGGTATACTGTTGTAGCAGTTTGGCCGAGCTGTATTGGCGCGTGCCAAAAACAGAGAGGATTACGATATGTCAACAATAGATCAAAGTAAAATCAGAAATTTTTGTATTGTCGCCCACATTGACCACGGCAAGTCGACGCTGGCGGACAGAATTATAGAGAAGACAGGGCTTTTGACAAGCCGCGAAATGCAGGCGCAGATACTGGACAATATGGACTTGGAGCGGGAGCGGGGCATTACTATCAAGGCGCAGACGGTCCGCATTGTCTATCAGGCGAAGGACGGAAACGAGTATATCTTTAATCTGATTGACACCCCCGGCCATGTGGACTTTAACTATGAGGTTAGCCGTGCGCTGGCGGCCTGCGACGGGGCGATCCTTGTGGTGGACGCCGCGCAGGGCATCGAGGCCCAGACGTTAGCCAACGTATATCTGGCACTGGATCATGATCTGGACGTGTTTCCGGTGATCAACAAGATTGACCTGCCCAGTGCGGAACCGGAGCGTGTGAAGAATGAGATTGAGGATGTGATCGGCATTGAGGCGCAGGATGCGCCGCTGATTTCGGCCAAGAACGGTATCGGCATCGAGGATGTGCTGGAAGCCATTGTAGAGAAGATACCGGCTCCCGGCGGAAGCCCCGACAACCCGCTACAGGCGCTTATTTTTGACTCTGTGTATGATTCCTACAAGGGCGTGATCGTGTTCTGCCGGATCAAGGAAGGCAGGGTCAAAAAGGGAACAAAAATTAAGATGATGGCCACCGGCGCCACTGCGGAGGTGGTGGAGGTGGGATATTTCGGCGCGGGACAGTTTATTCCCTGCGATGAACTTGCGGCGGGGATGGTGGGCTACCTGACAGCTTCCATCAAAAACGTGAAGGACACCGCCGTAGGAGATACGGTTACGGATTTGGAGAATCCCTGCAAGGAGCCGCTTCCCGGCTACAAGAAAGTCAATTCCATGGTTTACTGCGGCATGTACCCGGCGGACGGCGCGAAATACCCTGATCTGCGGGATGCGTTGGAGAAGCTGAAACTGAACGACGCTTCCTTAAACTATGAGCCGGAGACTTCTATTGCTCTCGGATTTGGGTTCCGCTGCGGCTTTCTAGGCCTGCTGCATCTGGAAATCATTCAGGAGAGGCTGGAGCGGGAGTACAATCTGGATCTGGTTACCACGGCACCCGGTGTAATCTACCGGGTATACAAGACTAACGGGGAAATGATTGAGCTGACCAATCCTTCCAATCTGCCGGACCCTTCCGAGATCGACTATATGGAGGAGCCTGTGGTCAGCGCGGAGATTATGGTGACGACAGAGTTTATCGGCCCCATTATGCAGCTGTGTCAGGAGCGCAGAGGCCGCTATGTCAGCACGGAATATATCGAGGCGTCCAGAGCCCTGCTAAAATACGAACTGCCGTTAAACGAAATTATTTACGATTTTTTTGACGCGCTGAAATCCCGTTCCAGAGGCTACGCCTCCTTTGACTATGAGCTCAAGGGGTACGAGCAGTCGAAACTGGTGAAGCTGGATATCCTGATCAACCACGAGGAGGTGGACGCGCTCTCCTTCATTGTCCACGCGGACAGCGCTTATGAGCGCGGCAGGAAGATGTGCGAAAAATTGAAGGATGAGATCCCCAGACACCTTTTTGAGATACCGATTCAGGCGGCGGTGGGCGGCAAGATCATTGCCAGGGAGACGGTCAAGGCCATGCGTAAGGATGTTTTGGCGAAATGCTATGGCGGAGACATTACGCGGAAGAAGAAACTTCTTGAAAAGCAGAAGGAGGGAAAGAAACGCATGCGTCAGGTAGGCAGTGTGGAAATTCCCCAGAGCGCCTTCATGAGCGTGCTGAAACTGGACGACGATTAACTCTGGCTGGGAGGACAAGATGAGAGAGCTGAGTATCTATATTCACATCCCCTTCTGCGTCAGAAAATGCCTCTATTGTGATTTCCTTTCGGCGCCCGCCGGGCGGGAAGAGATTGAAAGTTATGTAAACCTACTGCTCCGGGAAATAAAAAAACAGTCGATATTCTATGGAGATCACCGTGTGATCTCCATCTTTCTGGGCGGCGGTACGCCCTCGCTGCTTCCGGCAGCGGATGTGGAGCGGATTCTGGAACAGATCAGGCGTTGCTATCCTGTGGCGGCGGACGCGGAGATCACGATAGAGTGCAATCCGGGAACGGTCACGGCGGAGAAACTGCATCATTACATAACGGGTGGTATAAATCGCTTGAGCGTGGGATTGCAGTCTACAGATGATGCGGAGCTTGCGCGTATCGGGCGAATCCACAGCTGCAGGGATTTTTTGGAGTCGTACAGGCTGGCGAGAGAGGCCGGTTTTGGCAATATCAATGTGGATCTGATGGCGGCCCTGCCCGGTCAGAGCGTGGATTCTTACAGGAGGACGCTGGAGCGGGTGACGGCGCTTGCGCCGGAACATATCTCCGCCTACAGTCTGATTCTGGAGGAGGGGACTCCGCTTTATGTAAACCGATCATCCTATACCTTCCCCACGGAGGAAGAGGACCGGGAAATGTATGTCCTTACGGGAAAATATTTGGAGGAGGCGGGCTACCGGCGCTATGAGATTTCCAACTATGCGAGGGAAGGGTTTGCCTGCCGTCACAACCGAGTTTACTGGCGCAGGGGCGATTATGCGGGCTTCGGGCTGGGCGCTTCCTCCATGGTCGGGAATGTGCGGTGGAAAAATCCGGAAAAATATGCATCCTATGCGGCCTATGTGGAACAGGCGGAAAAACGGGAGGCGGACGAGGTACAGGTCCTCACGGCACAAGAGCAGATGGAGGAATTTATGTTTCTGGGCCTGCGTCTTGCGGAGGGGGTAGACGTGGAGGAGTTTCAGAGTCTGTTCGGGAAATCCATGGAGGAGGTTTACGGGGAACCCATCGCCGCCTTTGAGGCGCAGGGACTGCTTAGGCGAAAAGGACGGATGCTTGCCCTGACGCCCCGCGGAATCGACGTGAGCAATGTGGTCTTTGCGGCGTTTTTGTTTTGACCTGCGGGGAGAACACACGGTTGAATTTTCATGATAGAAATGGTATAATCGTCGCAGAGTCAGTACCCTGCCGTGCGCCGTCAGATTTCCTGCCGGCATATATTATATAAGTAGAAAACGAATTGGGACAGATGGAAAGGCACTTGGGAAGCCGCCGGTTCATAGAATAGAGTAAATGGACTTTGGAGGCTCCTTTTGAAAACATTCAGCCAGCCACTTTCTGCGAAGGATGAGGCCGTCTATCTGGGGCAGCTTAAAACGGGAAGCGAAAGAGAGCGCGGGGAGGCCAAGGGCATATTGGTGGAACGCAACCTGCGTCTGGTGGCGCATATCGCCAGAAAATACCAGAACGTGGACGAGGATATGGAGGATCTGATTTCCATCGGGACCATCGGATTGATCAAGGCCATTGATTCTTTTGATGCGGGAAAGGGAAAACTCAGCACCTACGCTTCGCGCTGTATTGACAATGAGCTTCTGATGCTCCTTCGGGCGAAGAAAAAGACTTCCAGAGAAGTTTCTTTGTATGAACCGATCGGTACGGACAGGGAAGGCAACGAGATCAGTCTGCTTGATGTGATTGAGCAGGAACAGATAGATGTTGTGGACAGAATGGAAGTGGAAGCAAAACTGTACCGGTTGAAGGATCTGATAGACGGTAAACTTTCGGACAGGGAGCGTAAGATTATTATGCTGCGGTATGGCCTTGTGGGCGGAAGGGAGATTACCCAGAGAGAAATCGGCCACAGGCTCGGCATTTCCAGAAGCTATGTGTCCAGAATAGAAAAGCGGGCATTGGAAAAGCTGAGGGAGGGGTACGAAGCTTTTGGCATGCAATAGCGTGGGCTTTTGTGTTTTTGTGAATGACAGACAGGAGGAGATGGGACAATGCGTTTTGTGAAGAGCGAGGATTTAAAGACCGGAATGAGACTGGCGCGTCCTATATACAATAAAAACGGCGTTCTGCTCTATGAGAGAAATTCCAAGCTGACATTACAGGGAATTAACAGTGTGAAAAACTTTGGTCTTCTCGGTATTTTTATTTTGGAGCCGGCGGAACCGGTTCCGCCTATGACCAAGGCGGACGTGGAGTTTGAGCGTTTTCAGACGATGTGTGTCTTTTCCATTCGGGAGGAGCTGGACGGCATTGTGGAGACGGGACGCGCTCAGAGAACGCAGATGATTGCCTCAAACATCATCAAAAATTACGGGCATCTGGATACCAGAATTAATTTTATGCAGAATCTCCGGAGTAAGGAGGATTACATATATAAGCATTCTCTGAATGTGGCGATTCTCTGCGCACTAATAACGCATGTTATGAATATAAGGGTGGAGGAGCAGATGGAGACCGTGCAGGCGGCGCTTGTCCACGATATCGGAAAGATCATGCATTTCGAGGCGGAAGAGGTTGCGGGCGGCCCTGTGATCGACATGACCAAAGACGACAGGGAGGAGGCAGGACATGCCCTCTTGGATACGGCCTTTCCCTCGAGACCCAATATCAAGCGGATCTGTTCTCAGGCGCACAAGACGCTTGTCGGTCTGCGCACGGGGGAAGACATTTCCTCGATCAGACTGGTGAACGGTGCGAGGGTGTTAGCTGTGGCGGAGACCTACGACAGAATGACGGCGATGAAATTTGATGAGGAGCCGGCCTCCGAGGTGGCGGCCCTTAAATTCCTCCTGAGTAATCCCGACGTCTTTCACGGCAAAGTGGTGGAGGCGCTGATCAAGTCCATCAATATTCTGGTGCCTGGCGTCAGCGTGGAGCTGAATACAGGGGAGAAGGCTCTTGTCCTTGCGGCCAACGAGGCTGACGTCCTGCGGCCCATGATCTTGATGTTTAAGGATAACTCTATCATCGACCTG
Organism: Lachnospiraceae bacterium UBA7202; assembly: GCA_002490705.1. GTDB lineage: Bacteria > Bacillota > Clostridia > Lachnospirales > Lachnospiraceae > UBA3282. The sequence continues at coordinate 19,197 of DKUO01000026.1, read as the reverse complement.
GCGGACACGGATCTGTACGGAGATCTGGAAATCAAGGATATTATGAAGACGTTAGATAACCGTCACGTGATGGATGTGGATCTTTTGAAGAAAAACGGCATTGAGCTGGAGGAGGCGGAATACGTGGAGATTCCGATTATCTGAGCAGACAGAATCAAAAAGGACAGAGGGGGCTTGACAAAAAGCCCCCTTTGCTTCATGATAAACCTATCTGAATTCTTTGTATATTCTATCTTCTATTTTCAGGCGTTTCGCCACAGAGTTTCAAAGAGACAGAAATTTGACAAAACATACCAAAAAGGAGGAAACGTATTTGCTCAGTACAATTATATCCGGAGCTGTTTACGGCGTGCAGAGCCACCTGATTCAGGTGGAGGTGGACGTCTCTCAGGGACTGCCCTGCTTTCAGATCGTCGGCCTGCCGGGATCTGAGGTGCGGGAGGCCAGAGAGCGGGTGAAGGTGGCGTTAAAGAATGTGGGAGTCAAACTGCCGCCCATGTGTATCAATGTCAATCTCTCGCCCGCCGATCTGCCTAAAAACGGCACCATGTTTGATCTGCCTGTGGCGGTTGGGATTATGGCGGCTCTCGGGAAACTGAAAAAAGAGGAGACGGAGGGAATTCTGCTTTTGGGGGAACTGGGGCTTTCGGGGGAGTTAAAGCCGGTGAAGGGCGTGCTCCCCATCGCCAGGGAGGCGGCGGCACGGGGGATTAGGAGGTGCCTTCTGCCTGCGGAAAATGCGTGGGAGGGCGCGCTGGTGCGTGGGATGGAGAGCCGCGGTGCGGCCGATGTGCAGGCGGCGGTAGAGATTCTACAGGGCAGGGCGCAGAAGGCGTCTTTCGTCCTGCGGGACGAAGGAGAGGAAACAGCGGCGCGTCAGGAGGACGGCCTCGACTTTGCGGATATCCATGGCCAGCCTGTCCTGAAACGCGCGGCCGAAGTGGCTGCGGCCGGTTTTCACAATCTTCTCATCATAGGCGCGCCGGGCTCCGGTAAGACCATGCTGGCCAGACGGATTCCATCGATCCTGCCGCCTCTGTCCATGGAGGAAAGTATGGAGGTTTCCACCATCTATAGTATCTGCGGCCTTTTACAGACGGCGGGTTCCCTAAAGACCACAAGACCCTTTCTGCATCCTCATCACACCATAACGGGACGCGCCCTTGTGGGCGGAGGCCGGGTTCCCATGCCGGGCGTGATCAGCCTGGCGCACAGGGGCGTGCTCTTCTTAGATGAACTGCCGGAGTTTAAAAGGGAGACGCTGGATCTTTTACGACAGCCTCTGGAGGACAGGCAGGTACAGATTGCCAGAAGCAGCGGGGGCCAGTGTTATCCGGCGGATTTTATGCTGGTAGGGGCGATGAATCCCTGCCCTTGCGGGTTTTATCCCGACAGGGAGAGGTGCCGCTGTACGCCTTATGAGGTGAAACGGTATCTGAGCCGGGTGTCCGGCCCCATTCTGGACCGCATGGATATCTGCGTGGAGGCTCTTCCCATGGGTTTTTCCGATATCACCGCACAGGGGGAGGAGGAGAGCAGTGAGGCGGTGAGAAGGCGGGTCATGGAGGCGAGACGCAGACAGGAAGTCCGGTTTGCGGGGACAGGCATTCGCTTTAACGGGGACATGGGGCCGAGGGAGGTAGAGCGGTACTGTAAGCTGGAAGAGGCGCAGATGGACTACATGGAGCGGATGTTTTCCTGTATGCAGCTTACAGCCAGAGCCTACCACCGTATTCTCAAGGTGGCCAGAACGATTGCGGATCTGGCGGGCAGCGAAGGGATTGCGGAAGCCCATCTGGCCGAGGCCATCTGTTACAGACAGGCCGACCGCAAGTTTTGGCAGTAGCATGAAAAAGGCAGGAAACAGGAGAAAAACGGATGAAGGAAGAACAAAAGGCGAAGACAGTGACGGAAGAGGAGAAGGCATACATCCACTGGCTGGTACAGACCGCCGGCGCGGGCAGCAGGGGATTTCTGCGCGCGCTCGACACGCTGGGAACGCCGCGGGAAATCTATGCGATGGCGGCTTCGGGAAAGCTGGCTGGTAAACTGACGGAGCGCTTTCGGAGAAAAGCCGCATTGCTGTCGGAAAGCTGCGGACAGTTTGACGTGCAGGGAGAATATGCGGGTTTCACGGAGCGCGGCATCCGTCTCGTCTCAGACAGCGAAGCGTCCTACCCGAAACGGCTGGCCGGGATACCGGACAGACCCTATGCACTGTATTATGTGGGAGCGCTGCCGCCGGAAGACCGGCCTGCGGTGGCCCTGATCGGAGCCAGGGACTGCACGGAATACGGCAGGTATATGGCCAGGCAGTTCGGGGCGGCGCTTGCCGGGGCCGGCGTGCAGGTGATCAGCGGTATGGCCAGAGGGATAGACGGCGTCGGGCAGGAGAGCGCGCTGCGGGTGGGAGGCTATTCTATGGGCGTTCTGGGATGCGGTGTGGATATCTGCTATCCGCGGGAGAATGGGGAGTTGTATGAGGCGCTCCTTACAGGGGGCGGCGTCTGCTCCGAGTATCCGCCGGGGATGGAGCCGCGGGCGCTTTTGTTTCCGCCCAGAAACCGTATCATCAGCGGCCTTTCCGATGCGGTGATGGTGATTGAGGCAAGAGAGAAGAGCGGAACCCTGATCACGGTGGATATGGCCCTTGAGCAGGGCAGGGAAGTCTATGCGCTGCCCGGACGCGCCACGGATCCTCTAAGCGGCGGCTGTAACCGGCTGATCAGACAGGGAGCCGGACTGGTGTCATCACCGGAGGAACTGTTGGAGGAGATCCTCGGCCCGGAAGAGGGACGGGCAGCAGGCGCGGGAGGAAGAGGGAAGGACATACAGACGACTCTTGTATTTTTGGAAGGGCCTGCGGGGGAACTGCTTTCGGTTTTGGATTTTAATCCCCTTCCGGTGCAGGAGATTCAACGCAAATATTTAGAAAAATATGGAAAAACGATAGGTTTTTCCGAACTTTATCAAGCGCTTTTAGAACTCTGCGCGCAGGGGCACGCGGGGCAGGCCGGCGGCGGTTATTTCATGAGAATTTTAAAGCAGTGAAGAAAAAAACAAAAGATTCGCTCTTGTCAGCGCCGGAAATTTGGTGTATAGTGAAGCACGTTAATAAAAAATTGGAAGACAGGGGAATTGCTATGGCAAAGTATTTGGTGATTGTGGAGTCACCGGCAAAGGTGAAAACCATCAAAAAATTTTTGGGTTCCAATTATGAAGTGGCGGCCAGTCAGGGACATGTACGCGATCTGCCCAGAAGCGTTTTAGGGATTGACGTGGACCATGACTTTGAACCGAAATATATCACGATCCGGGGAAAGGGCGATATTTTGGCCAATCTCCGCAAGGAAGTGAAGAAGGCGGAAAAAGTCTACCTTGCAACTGACCCGGACCGCGAGGGAGAGGCCATTTCCTGGCATTTGCTTTATGCATTGAAACTGGAAAATAAAAAGGTATACCGGATTACCTTCAACGAGATTACTAAGACGGCGGTAAAGGAGTCCTTAAAGAACGCAAGAGAAATTAATATGGATCTGGTGGACGCCCAGCAGGCCAGAAGATGTCTGGATCGCATGGTGGGTTATAAAATTTCCCCCGTGCTGTGGGCGAAGGTGAAGAGAGGACTCTCCGCCGGCCGCGTACAGTCGGTGGCGCTTCGGATTATCTGTGACAGGGAGGAGGAGATCAATGCCTTCATCCCGGAAGAATATTGGTCCTTGGACGCAAGCCTTAAGGTGGAGGGAGAGAAAAACCCGCTGACGGCGAAGTATTACGGCTCTAAGGATGAGAAGCGCACGATCTCGTCCAAAGAGGAAATGGAACAGATCAAGAAGGAACTGACCGGGGCTTCCTACAAAGTGAGCTCCGTGAAGACCGGAGAGCGGGTGAAGAAGGCGCCCCTGCCCTTTACCACCTCTACTTTGCAGCAGGAGGCCAGCAAGGTTTTGAATTTCTCCACACAAAAGACCATGCGTCTGGCACAGCAGCTCTATGAGGGCGTGGAGATTAAAGGAAACGGCACCACCGGTATCATCACCTATCTCCGTACCGATTCCACCAGAATTTCGGAGGAGGCCGAGGCGGCGGCAAAGACCTTTATCGCTGAAAAATACGGAAAAGAGTACGCGGCGGCAACGGAGCAGGAGAAAAAGCAGGATAAAAAGATTCAGGACGCCCATGAGGCGATCCGTCCTACAGATATTGCGAGACTCCCTTTGGAAATCAAAGAGTCTCTCTCCAGAGATCAGTTCAAGCTCTACCAGCTGATCTGGAAACGGTTTACGGCCAGCCGTATGGCGCCGGCCCAGTACGAGACCACCTCGGTAAAGATAGACGCCGGGGAGCACCGGTTTACCGTGGCCGCATCGAAGATTAAGTTTGACGGCTTTATGAGCGTATACACGCAGGAGGAGGACAAGGAGGAGAGCAACACGCTGATCCGTGGGATTACGGAGGATTCCAAACTTTCCCTTGTGGCGCTGGAAGAGAAACAGCATTTCACCCAGCCCGCGCCTCACTACACGGAGGCGTCTCTTGTACGGGCGATGGAGGAACTGGGAATCGGACGGCCAAGTACCTATGCGCCTACGATTACCACGATTCTTGCCAGGAGATATATTGTCAAGGAAAATAAAAACCTTTACGTGACCGAGCTTGGCGAGGTGGTCAACAATATGATGAAGGAAGCTTTCCCCTCCATCGTGGACGTGAACTTCACGGCCACCATGGAAGCCCTTTTAGACGGCGTGGAGGAAGGCACCGTAAAATGGAAGACGGTGGTAAAGAATTTTTACCCCGACTTGCAGGAGGCTGTGGAGAAAGCGGAGAAGGAGCTGGAGGAAGTGGAGCTTGCCGATGAGCTTGCCGACGAGTATTGTGAGCTCTGCGGACGGCAGATGGTGATTAAGTACGGCCCGCACGGCAGATTTTTGGCCTGCCCCGGATTCCCGGACTGCCGAAACACAAAACCCTATTTTGAGAAGATCGGCGTTGCCTGTCCCAAGTGCGGTAAGGACATTGTCTTAAAGAAGACCAAAAAGGGGCGCAAGTATTACGGCTGTATCGATAACCCGGACTGCGATTTCATGGTGTGGCAAAAGCCTGTGGACGAAAAATGCGACCGCTGCGGTTCTATTATGCTCCAGAAGGGAAGCAAACTGGTGTGTTCCGATGAAACCTGCGGGTTTGTCAAGGATATGCCGAAGGAAAAGGTGGAGCAGGCATAAAATGCATGTAATATTTGGATGTTTTGCCCGATTTGCGTGAATTACAGATAAATTGCACCGGAATGCGTTGAAATTATCTGAATTGTATGATAAAATCAATGTATTGCAGGAAGTTTAATGTAAGGAGCGAGAGGTAAATACATGAGTAGTGTGCAGTTGTTAGATAAGACCCGGAAAATCGGGAAGCTATTACACAACAACAATTCGGGCAAGGTCGTGTTCAACGACATCTGTGATGTGTTGAAGGAAATTTTGATTTCTAATGTGCTCGTGGTGAGCAGGAAGGGCAAGGTTCTCGGGATCGGGGATTCGCCGGCAGTGGAGTCCATCACCGAGCTGATTGTGGATCATGTGGGCGGCTTTATTGATCCCATGTTAAATGAGCGGCTTCTGGGGGTACTCTCCACCAAGGAGAATGTGAATCTGGAAACCCTCGGATTTGAGAGCCCGGGCATCCGGCGGTTTCAGGCGGTGATCGCGCCTATTGAGATTTCCGGCGAGCGGCTCGGAACTCTTTTCCTCTACAAAAGTGACGACCAATACGACATAGACGATATCATTCTTTGCGAGTACGGCACTACGGTGGTGGGATTGGAAATGCTTCGGGCGGTGAGCGAGGAGAACGCGGAGGAGAACCGCAAGGTGGCCGTTGTGAAATCAGCCATATCCACGCTGTCCTTCTCGGAGATGGAGGCCATCACCCACATTTTTGACGAACTGGGCGGCATGGAAGGCATTCTGGTGGCCAGTAAGATTGCGGATAAAGTGGGAATCACCCGCTCGGTCATTGTAAATGCACTCAGGAAGTTTGAGAGCGCGGGAGTGATCGAATCCCGGTCTTCCGGTATGAAGGGCACTTATATCAAGGTGCTCAACGATGTGGTCTTCGATGAGGTAGAAAAGTTAAAAGAACAGGGAAGGTTTTAAACAGTCAGGGCTTTAGAAATAACTGGCAGAAGGATCTGCGAAAAGTGCCGATTTTGCGCATTGCAGATCCTTTTTTGACGCTTCCTGCAAATACTAATTTGTGAAAATCAATCGAAAAACCTTGTAATTTTTTATAATTTATTTATAATGGAATATGGATTGTATTAACGTGGAAGGAGTGCGACTATGAGCTCATTGATTGATACGAATGCTTTTGATTATGTGAATGTGCTGGACAAGGCTATGGATGCGTCCGAACTCAGGCATGAGGCGATTTCCAACAATATTGCCAATGCGGACACGCCGAATTATAAGAGACAGGACGTGAATTTTGAGGTGCAGCTTGCGAAGGCATTGCGGCATTCCCGTTATAAATCCATGGACGACAAGGTGGCGGATCTGAAGATGAACCGCTTAAAGCCCATCACCTATACGGACTATTCGGGTTTCTCCTACCGTCTGGACGGCAATAACGTAGATCCCGATACAGAGGGCGTGTATCTTGCGAAGAATCAGGTAGTCTATCAGGGCCTCTATCAGAGCGCGCTGCAGGAGTTTAAGAATTTACAGGCAGTCATGAAATGATTGAGAAGTGAGTAGGAGGAATTCGACATGGCTTTATTCAGTTCATTTGATATTAACGCTACGGGTATGACCGCGGAGCGTTTCCGTATGGACACGATCTCCCAGAATGTGGCGAATATGAATACGACAAGGACGGAGGACGGCACGCCTTACCGCAGAAAGATCGTGGTGTTTGAGGAAAAGAATTCCCAGACGCCCTTTCATCAGGTGCTCAACAAAGCGAGGGACCGCTATTCGGGTTCCGGCGTGAAGGTGGTCGGCGTCTATGAGGACAATGTGACAGAGGGAAATATGGTTTACGATCCTTCCCATCCGGATGCGGATGAGAACGGCTATGTGATGTATCCCAATGTGAGCCCGATCACGGAGTTTACGAACCTGATCGACGCGTCCCGCGCTTATCAGGCAAATTCCACGGCGTTCACCGCCAGCAAAAATATTGCCACCATGGGATTAAATATTTTAAACAGCTGATAAGAGATATATAACATGTGTTATCAAAGATTGTGTGAGTATGATATAGATTAGGGGAATGTTGGAGGAAACGGAAATGGCTTTGGATATCACGGAATTATATAATGTGTCTTCCGGTGCGATCAGGGAGGCGGCCAAGGCGGCGCCCACTACCCGCATCGAGGATTACAAGGAAAACGGCTTTGATGCGATGCTACATACGGCGATCGACAACCTGAACACGACGAACAGTTTCTTGTCGGACGCGGAAAACGAAGAGATTAAATGGGCGCTGGGTGAGACAGAAAATTCACACGATCTCGCCATTGCCCTACAGAAGGCATCCACGGCGCTACAGTACACGGTGGCTATCAGGGATAAGCTTCTGGAAGCCTACAAAGAGCTGATCCAGATGCAGATCTAGTTCTGGTCAGCAGGTAAGAAGGAAGTGCCGAAGGAGAGCGAGTTGCTGTGGAAAAAATAGTAGAGAAACTAAAGGAACTTGGAAATAAAATAATGGAGTGGTGGAACCGCTTCACAGCCAGACAAAAAACCTTGATTGTTGGCGTGATAGCGGTGCTTATCATTGCCCTTGTGGCTATCGTGACGATGCTTACAAGGCCCCAGTATGTGCTGCTGCGGGAATGTGAAACCACAAAGGAAGCCGCGGAAGTGCGGGATCTGCTAGAGGGGGAAGGATTGACCTACGAGATCTCCGACGACGGGCTGATCGTGCAGGTCCTCGAACAGGATATATCCAGGGCGAATCTGCTGCTTGGCGCCAACAACATTCAGGCGGCTACTTACGGAATTGACAATGTGACGGACGGCAGCTTTTCCACCACGGAATCTGATAAACAGAAAAAACATGTGGTATATCTGGAAAAGCAGTTGGAAAATGACTTCCTGACCATGTTTACTGCGATCAAGAGCGCGCGGGTGAAATTAAACATCCCGGAGAACGACGGAACGCTGATTGCACAGGAACAGGAATCCTCCGCATGGGTGCTTTTGGAATTAAAGGACGAGTTCTCTCAGGAGAGCGCGGCCTATTTGGCGCGCGCGATAGCGACGGCGCTTGGAAATGACACCACGAACAATATCGTGATCATGGATTCCGAGGGCAATATGCTCTTTACCGGGGACGAGAACTACTCCGCCTCCGGCATGGCGAACGCCCAGCTCTCCGTAAAGAGCGAGGCGGAAAAGAATATGATCAACAACGTGCGCAGGGTAATCCTCGGCACGAATGAATTTGACAATGTGGAGGTAGCTCCCAATCTGGTGCTTGACTTCTCCACCCAGAATCGGACGGAGCATACATATACCCCGGCGGATGGACAGACGCAGGGCGTATTGAGCCATGAGGATGTTTTCAGCGCCGAGAATACCAGCGGCACGGGCGGCGTGCCGGGGACGGATTCTAACGACGACGATACAACCTATGTACTGGAGGATAACGCCAGCTCTTCCTCTACGCAAACTGAGGAGTCAAGGGATTATCTGCCCAACGAGACCATCACCACCACGGAGACGCCCTCCGGTGTGATCAACTACGGTGCGTCCTCTCTGTCGGCGGCTCTGATCCAGTATACCGTTATCCGGGAGGAGGATGCGGAAACCCAGGGACTTCTGGACGGTGTGAGCTGGGAGGAGTATAAACTGAACAATACGGCCCGGACCCCGATGCAGCTGGATCCCAGCTTCTATGAGGCGGTGGCGAACGCCACGGGCATTTCACAGGATAATATCACGCTGGTGGCCTACAGTGAGAATCTGTTCTTCGATGCGGAGGGCTCGGCGATCACAGCTACGGATATTTTACAGATCATTCTGATCGTTGTGATTCTGGCGCTTTTGGCCTTTGTAGTGCTGCGGAGTATGCGGGGCGAGAAGCACGAGGAGGAAGAGGAGGAGCTGTCCGTGGAGACTTTGCTACAGTCCGATGTACAGCTGGAAGAGATTTCCTCTGAGAATGAGTCTGAGGAGAAGCGGCTCATCAATAAATTTGTGGAAGAGAATCCGGAGGCTGCGGCAAATCTGCTGCGCAACTGGTTAAACGAAGACTGGGGGTAGGATAAATGGCAGCGAGAGCCACGGAGGAGAAGATTAATGGGGTCCAGAAAGCGGCTATCTTAATGATTGCTCTCGGACCGGAGAAATCTGCGGCAATATTTAAACACCTTAAGGAAGACGAGGTGGAAGAGCTTACCTTAGAGATCGCGAACACGAGAAATGTCACGCCGCAGCTCAAAGAGTCTATTATCAACGAATTTTACCAGGTGTGTCTGGCACAGCAGTATATCGCGGAGGGTGGTATCAACTACGCCAAGGAGCTTTTGGAGAAATCTTTCGGCTCCGAGAAGGCGATGGACGTGATCGGCAAGCTGACAGCGTCCCTGCAGGTGAAACCTTTCGAGTTTGTCAGAAAGGCGGATGCGGCACAGCTTTTAAACTTTATTCAGGACGAACACCCGCAGACAATCGCTCTTATTTTGTCCTATCTTGCGCCGGGACAGGCGGCGATCATCGTATCGGCGCTTCCGCCCGACAGACAGGCGGACGTAACCAAGCGTATTGCTGTGATGGACCGGACCAGTCCGGATGTGATCAAGGAAGTGGAGAAAGTTTTGGAATCCAAACTGTCATCCTTAGTGAATCAGGATTACACGATCATCGGCGGCGTGGATGCTGTCGTGGAGATTTTGAATACGGTAGACCGCGGTACAGAGAAACATATCATGGAGACTCTGGAGATCGAGGAGCCGGAACTGGCGGACGAGATCAGAAAGAAGATGTTCGTCTTCGAGGATATCCTGCTTTTGGACGACCGTGCGATTCAGCGTGTGCTGCGTGACGTGGACAACTCCGACCTGGCGATTGCGCTTAAGGGTTCTAACGAGGAAGTGCAGAATGCTATCTTCAATAACCTTTCCAAACGTCTTGCGGTTATGATCAAGGAAGATATGGAATTTATGGGCCCCGTCCGTATGAAGGATGTGGAGGAAGCGCAGCAGAAGATCGTAAATATCATCAGGAAACTGGAAGACGCTGCCGAAATTGTTATCTCCAGAGGCGGAGGTGACGAGATCATTGTTTAATAATAAGTTGAAGCCAAGAACCCTATATAAAGCCGGCTGGGTCAGATTAGACGGCGAAGAGAAGTGTGTGATAGACAGCAACGACCTCGTTGCGGAGCGCATTGAGGAGTGGGAAAATATCCGCCGGGCGAATGCGGCGGCGGCGCCCTCCTTTGATGAGGAAGAGGGAGAAGGCGAAGCGGCGGAATTTGTGAGCGGTATTGCCGGCGAGGAGCTGGACGCCCTGTTCGACGACGGCACGGGTAATGTGATTAAAGCCGGGGAAGCGGAGGCCAGTCTTGAGGCGGCGGAAGCGGAAGCAGAGCGCATTGTGGCGGAGGCGAGAGCGCAGGCGCTGGAGATCGAGACGCAGGCCCGCCATGACGCTGAGGTGCAGAAGACAAGCGCTGCCGAAGAGGGCATGAAGCAGGGCTATGATGAAGGGTATGCCAGAGGCATGGCTGAGGCGGATGGCCTGAAACAGGAGCTGGCGGACAGAAGAAGACAGCTGGAGGCAGAGTTTGACGCCTTGCTGGAGGATCTGGAGCCCAGATTCATCGAGACGATTACCGATGTGTACAGCCATATTTTCGGTGTGGATCTCTCTGACAACCGGGATATTTTGGTACATTTGATAGACGCTACCCTGCGCAAGGTGGAGAGCAGTAAAACCTTTATCGTGCATGTATCGACGGAGGATTACCCCTATGTCAACATGCAGAAGCAGACTCTCATGGAGGGGGCTGCGGCAGGCAGGGGATTGATAGAGATTATCGAGGATATTGCGCTCGCCAAGGGAGACTGTCTGATTGAGACGGATGGCGGCATTTTTGACTGCGGCTTAGGCACGCAGTTGGAGGAACTGACCAAAAAATTACGGTTGTTATCCTATGAAAAGGTTTAACCGTGTGGCAGAAAGAAGCGTCGAATGAATACAGCGATTAATTATTATAAATACAGCAGCATAAAGGACGATACCTTCTTTCGGAAAAAAGGCAGGGTAGAGAATGTGGTGGGCCTTACCATCGAGTCCGCCGGGCCCGAGGCGAAGCTTGGGGATTTGTGTATTATTTATCCTGTGGATGACGAATATCCGCCGATTACGGCTGAGGTGGTGGGATTTAAAGAGCGGAAAACCCTGTTGATGCCCTGTGACAAGACGGATGGCATTGGCTTGGGGTGCATCGTGGAGAACACGGGGAATCCGCTGACGGTGAACGTGAGTGAAGATCTGTTGGGAAAGGTTCTTGACGGGCTTGGCAGGATTGACGGCGAATATATGCCGGGTGTGCCCTACAGCGTGGAGGCGCAGCCGCCGGACGCTATGAGCAGAAAGATTATTTCGGAGGTGCTTCCTCTGGGCGTGAAGGCGATCGACGGGCTGATGACGGTGGGCAAAGGTCAGCGTATCGGTATTTTCGCAGGTTCCGGTGTGGGGAAATCCACACTGATGGGTATGTTTGCACGCAATACAAAGGCGGACATCAATGTGATCGCCCTGATCGGGGAGCGCGGCAGAGAGGTGCGCGAGTTCGTGGAGCGGGATCTGGGCGAGGAGGGGATGCGCCGTTCTGTTGTGGTGGTAGCCACTTCGGATAAATCGGCCCTCGAGAGAAACAAGGCGGCTAAGACCGCCTGTGCGATAGCAGAATATTTCAGGGATCAGGGCAAGGACGTTCTTTTGATGATGGACTCCCTGACCCGTTTTTCGATGGCGCAGAGGGAAATCGGCCTTGCCAGCGGGGAACCGCCGGTATCAAGGGGCTATCCGCCCAGCGTTTACTCGGAAATGCCAAGACTTTTGGAGCGGGCAGGCTGTGCGGCGGTGGGATCTATCACCGGATTGTATACCGTTCTGGTGGACGGCGACGACATGAACGAGCCGATTACCGATACGGCCAGAAGTATTCTGGACGGCCATATCATGTTGAACAGAAGACTGGCGCATCAGAATCATTATCCGGCGATTGACGTGTTACAGAGTATTTCGAGGTGTATGAGCCAGATTGTGAATAAGGAGCATAAGACCCTTGCCGGCAAGCTCAAAAATGTGCTTGCCACCTACAATGAGGCGGAAGACCTGATCAATATCGGCGCTTATAAGAGCGGAAGCAACAAGAATATTGACTACGCCATTGAAAAGATCGAGGCGGTGAATGAATTCCTGATGCAGGATGTGGATTCAAAATACGATTATGAGGAAGCTGTGGATATGCTGCGGGAGCTCTTTGCGGAAGCGGAAGAAACAGAAGCGGATGCTGGGTAAGGGGTGACCGGCCATGGCAAAATTCAGATATAGGATGCAGAGTATCCTGGATATCAAATATCAGCTCGAGACGCAGGCAAAGATGGAGCTTGGAAAAGCCCAGATGGCGCTGAATGAGGAGCAGGAGAAACTGCGGAGGCTGATCGAGCGCAAAACCAATTATCTGGAGGAGGGCAGGCGGCTGCGTGAAAATGCGATCAGTGTGAACGATCTGCGGGATAACCGTAACGCTGTGCTCATTATGGATGACCTGATCGTGGCGCAGCGGATCGAGGTTGTGAAAGCTGAGGAAGTTGTAGAGCTTGCGAGACAGAAGCTGACGGAGATCATGCAGGAGCGCAAGATGCACGAAAAGCTCAAGGAGAAGGCGCTTCTCGAGTTTTTGGAAGAGGAGAAGAGGGCCGAGGCCAAGGTGGTGGACGAACTGACAAGCTACACCTATGGGCAGCGTGGAAAGGAAAACGGAAATGGCGACGGAAGCGACGAATATGGACATGCAGTCCCCGATTGATGAGAAAGCTGAAAAAAAGAGGCTGAAGGAAGAGCGCAATAAGATAAAGGCCGACAAAAAGGCGCAGAAAAAGGAAGCCAAGCAGCGTGCCAAGGAGATTGACGAGGAAGAGGAAAGACTTGGCGTGGATGATGCGGGCGGTGTCTCCGTCTTTTTAGTAACGGTTGTTATTGTAGTTATCTGGATTGCGATCCTATGTTTGCTGATCAAACTGGATGTGGGCGGCTTCGGATCGGGCGTGCTTACGCCGATTCTCAAAGACGTGCCGGTGGTCAACAAGATTTTGCCGGCGGATTCCACGATCACCACGGAAGAGGAGGATTCTTACGGCGGTTACACCAGCCTTCGCGAGGCGGTGGACTATATCAAGGAGCTGGAGCTACAGCTGGAGGACGCGCAGGCGGCCAGTTCCGTGGATTCCGAGCAGCTGGAGGAGCTGCGGGCGGAGATCGAGAGACTACAGACCTTTGAGGATGCGCAGGTGGAGTTTGAGCGCATTAAGACAGAGTTTTACGAGGAAGTGGTTTATGCCGAGAATGGGCCCGGGGCGGACGAGTATGTGAAGTATTATCAGACTATGGACCCGACCACGGCGGAATATCTGTATAAACAGGTGATACAGCAGCAGGAAGTGGATCAGGAGATTCAGGATTACGCGCAGGCTTATGCGGAGATGAAGCCCAAGGCAGCGGCTGCTATTTTTGAGGCTATGACGGATGATCTGGATCTGGCTGCCAAGATTTTGAATCAGATGAGCGCGGAGGACCGCGGTAACATTCTGGGAGCCATGGACGCCGAGACGGCAGCCAGGCTGACCCGGATTATGGATCCCGATTCGTAAACTTTACATTTTTCGGAAAAACCGCTTTACTGACGGCGGGAAGCCGCCGATATAATTTATGATATATATCATGTGGAAAACCATGTGTTATATATACAGTTACGAACCTTGAAAATTGCAGAAAGGAGGAAAGAAACAGGAATGACGGTAAACAATGTGAACGCTCTGGGTTCCTTGGGAACAGTGCAGGGCGGCCAGACATCTGTGAAACCGGAAGAGATCGTGCAGGAGCGCTTTGACAAGCTCATGGATCAGATGAGCGTAAAGATTACCGCGGTTCAGAAGCCACAGACACCCAGCGTGCAGACCAGTCTGCCGAAACAGGCGGCAGTCCAGAAGGCACAGGAGACGGTGCAGCCGAAGGATGCGGTGAAGCAGGAAAACACAGCGCAGACAACCGAGACCAAGGAAGCCGCAGGCACGTCCGCAGAAGACGGAAACAGCGCCGTATCCCAGGAGGAAAACGGTGAGACGTCCGCAGTACAGGATGGAAACGCACAGGACGCCGAAGTCCGCGAGGATGTGGAAGAAGCGGCGAAGGAGCTGGTCGGTGAAATTTCCGAGGTGTTGGATATTCCCCTTGAAAAAGTGGAAGAGGCCATGGAAATTCTCGGGCTTACGGCAGTAGATCTCTTCGATCCCACGAATCTGAAACAGCTGTTACTTAATTTGACGGACAGCACAGACGAGTTATCGCTGGTAACGGACGGGGAACTGTACAGTAACTTGCAGGAACTTTTCGGTACGGTGAACGACACGCTGGGGACGCTTCAGGAGAAGCTGGGACTGGATGCAGATGAGCTGAAAGCGCTGCTTAGTGAGATCAGCGCGGAGGAAAAACAGCCTGTGGAAACACAGGAGCCCGAGGTGGCGCCTGTAGGTGAAAAGCCGGAGGTGAGCGTGGAGGGCATGAAGGATTATGCGGTGTCCGTGGAGAAAGACGGCGGCACAGTGCAGATCAAGGTGACTGTCGATGATGCAAGCGGCCAGAAACATGTGAGCGAGCAGGTGACAGACACGGCAAAACCTGAGGCAGCGCCTCTTGCAAAGAAGGGGCAGGAAGCCGACACAGGACATAAGGAGGAGGGGAATGCGGGACAGAACGCAGGAAATGCCTTCTTACAGAACCTGACAGGACACACCGAGGAGGTGGAAGCGCCGGTGGAGCGGCCGGTATACACACAGCCGGAGACGAATCAGATCATGGATCAGATCGTCGAGTACATGAAGATCAATATCAAGCCGGAGACACAGGAGCTGGAGATGCAGCTGCATCCTGCAAGTCTCGGTACAGTGCATGTACAGCTGGCGGCGAAAGACGGGGTTATCACAGCGCAGTTTGCCGCGCAGAACGAGACGGTAAAGGCAGTTCTGGAAACCCAGATGATTCAGCTCAAGGAACAGTTTGAGGAGCAGGGCATCAAGGTGGAGGCTGTGGAAGTTACAGTCGCGAACTACGCTTTCGGCGAACAGTATGGAGACCAGCAGGATGCGGCCGATCAGGAGAACGGGGGCACGAAGAAGAATGCCAGAAGGATCAACTTAAATCTCGACGAAATCGAGGAGGAAGATCTGGACGAACTCGACGATTCGGAGCGGATTGCGGTGGAAATGATGCAGGCAAACGGCAGCACGGTAGACTATACGGCATAACAGATTAGCAGAAAGGAGTGAAAGTATGGGAGTAGTACAGGAAGTAAAAGACGGCAAATTTGTGGAGTCCAATTCTGCGGCGTCTCTTGCGGAGGCCAACAAGAAGAAAAGGACGGGAAATGACAGCTTGGATAAAGATGCTTTCTTACAGCTTCTGGTGGCGCAGATGAAGTATCAGGATCCTCTGGAGCCTACCTCAAACACGGAGTATATTTCCCAGTTTGCAACCTTCTCAGAGCTGGAGCAGATGCAGAACATGAGCGCTTCTATGGATCTGTTCAGGGCTTCCTCCTTAGTGGGGCAGACGGTGCTTTTGAAGGTGACGGACAGCGAGGGCAGAACCACCAACGTACAGGGCAATGTAGACTATGTGGTTTACGAGAAGAACAAGGCGTACCTCTCCGTAAACGGCGAGCTGTATTCCATGGACGATCTGGACACGGTGGCGGATCCCGTTTATCTGGAGGCTTACAAGCTGGCGGCGGATTGGCTGAATATCTACAACAAGCTGCCTGAGATCGAGAAGCTGACGATTGCGGACAGGGAGAACGTAGAGAAGCTGGATGAGATGTACAAGGGCATGAACGACTACCAGAAGAATTTCTTAAAGGATGAAGAAGTGGATACCTTGAAGAAGTATGTGAAGAAGATGGAGACTCTGGTGGCGGCTGCCGAGGCCAACAAGGACCAGAACAAGACCGAGGACACAGACAAAGACACAGACAAGGGCGGCTCGGACGACAAATAATCGCCATCAAAAAAGCGGCTATCTCAGGGAGGAGAGATTATGAAGATTCAAGGCAGTTCTTTCCCTTCGATAGAACAGCTGCAGGATCAATATTTAAAGACAGGCAGATCCAAGGACGGAGCGCCTGCGCAGGGAAGCGTAAGCTTCCGGGATATTCTGTCGACAAAGACGGACGGGATGCAGCAGTCCGGGGAAGTCAGATTTTCCAAACATGCGGCAAACCGGTTGACAGACAGGAATATTGAACTGACCGAGGATCAGGTGGAACGCCTGAACTTGGGGGCAGCCAAAGCTTCGGCGAAGGGGATAAAAGAATCATTGGTCATGGTAGATTCCCTCGCGTTCATCGTAAGCGTGCCGAATCAGACGGTCATCACGGCGATGGATCAGACGGAGGCCGATGAAAATGTATTCACAAACATAGACGGAGCGGTCATTATTTAAGCCGGACCTTACAGGAGGCTTACGGTCCTCGACTGACAGAGAGGACAGACGGTTCCGCACAAGAGTTAAGGAGGTCATTTCACTATGATGAGATCATTGTTTTCTGGCGTGTCGGGTTTAAAAACCCACCAGACCAGAATGGATGTTATCGGTAATAACATCGCAAACGTAAACACGACGGCGTACAAGTCGCAGAACATGGTGTTCAGCGATCTGTTATATCAGACCACGCAGGCGGCGTCCGGCGCAAACCCGACTACGGGGCGCGGCGGTATCAACGCCAGACAGATCGGTCTCGGTTCCAAGACGGCGGCCATCAACACGGCCATCACGAGACAGGGTTCCCCCCAGTCCACCAACAACCCTTGGGACGTGATGATCACGGGCGAGTCGTTCTTCATTGTAAACAGCGGCTCCCAGAACTTCTTCACCAGAGACGGCTCTTTCACCATCGACGGCGCGGGTAATCTGGTTATGGCCAGCACCGGCTACACCGTGATGGGCTGGCAGTATGATCCGGAGACAGGCGATATCCGCTCCGACGTGGTTTCCGCTTTACAGGTCATGAACAGGGATAATCTGACGGCTCCGCCGGAATATACGACGAACGGTTACGCTTCCGGCATCGTTGACAAGCACGACACCAACGTGCACAGCGCGGGAGGTAAGGTCATGAGCCTGAAGATTTTCGACGCGGAGGGCTATGCTTACTCGGTGCTGATGAGCATCCACGCTATGAGCAAGGACGGAAACTATTATGTGCAGCTTGACGATATCAAAAACTCGGACGGCGTATCTCTGAAGGATTATTATAATGTGACGGATATCAGCCAAATCGCTACCTTTGGTGCCGGTGGTCAAATGCCGCCCGTATCGAAGGTGTATGGGGTTCCCGATGGTATCGATTATACGCCGGCTAACGGCACCAATCCGGCCTCTTTCTTGGTGAATTATCCGTTTGGCGAGGTTCTCAGCGGTTTTGACTCTAATCCTATGATGTCGCTTGCGGAATCGGCGGGAACATTGAAGATAACGCAGATTAACGGCGCTGCCGTTACGGATAAAATGCCGGCATCAACCACGACGCCGGTAACAATGGAAGGTTCGGCGGAGCTGACGAAGGATACGCTGCAGAGAGATTATGGCATTACCTACGACGATAAAGCGGGATGTTATTACTATAAGAATGCTGCAGGCGATACGGTGCCTTTGGCTAATGATCCAAGAACTGCCGATGAGGTGACGGCGTGGGCAACGGTGCTGGGAAAATTGACCGGCGGCGTAACGATTAACACGCCTGCCGCAGCGACGGACCCTTCTCCAATCAAAGTTAATGACGACGGCAGCGTGGAAGTCACATTTACGGCGCAGTTTACGCCCACAAGGGACGATCTGCAGTACAACATAAATTCCGGTAAACTTGCGGTGCCTTTGCAGTATACGGCGGACGGCGGTGCGGGCGATAAGGAGGTCTTAGAAAAGGTTTACGGTCTGACCGATACCGACAATATGAAATATACGCTTGACTATGTGACGCCCGATGGCCACGCCAGCGTGACGGCAAATGAATCCTATAACGGCAATATGTTAGTGTTTGACACTAAGACAGGTAATTTTTCTTATATCGGTGCACAGGAACAGAAGGCCGCTGTATTGGATTTCAGCGCTTCCGCGACGGATATGACGGGCGCGACCGTGGATTTGGGCCATTTCAGCGACGTTTCCATTGATTTTTCATCCTTGTTGAATATTGAAAATGGTAAAGTTTCCACCGCTGGTCTGGACAATGGCGACGGCACTTCGGCAAATAACGGTACGGGTCGTAAATATGGCGAGCTGATCGGTGTGGAGATCGCACAGGACGGTAAGATCAGGGCTTCCTACGATAACGGCATGACGAAGCTCTTGGGACAGATCGCGGTTGCCAAGTTTGCCAACGCTTCCGGTCTGGCAAAGGCGGGTAACAACCTCTACTCTGCAACCATGAACTCCGGTGATTTTGACGGCATCGGACAGGATGTTACGGCGGACGGTGAGGGCTCCATGGAATCCGGTATTCTGGAGATGAGTAACGTGGATTTGGCGGGCGAGTTTACCGAGATGATTACGACACAGCGTGGTTTCCAGGCGAACAGCCGTATCATCACCACTTCCGACACGTTGCTTGAGGAACTGGTAAATCTGAAGAGATAATATGAATAGGGCTGTTGTATTGGCTTGATCTTTTGGCTGGTGCAATAGCCCTGTTTTTATGGAATTAACGAAATAACGTTTATCTTTGCAGAAATACAAGTAGACTTTTCGTGATGACCGTGCTATACTGTCATTACAGACAGGCGGGCATACGGAAGGCGGTGATCATATGACAGATAGTGCGAAACTTGATTTGATTCTTGAGAAGGTAGGGTGTCTTGACGGGAAGGTAGAGAAAATTGATCAGAAAGTAGGCGGCCTTGACCAG
>DKUO01000005.1 GCA_002490705.1 Lachnospiraceae bacterium UBA7202 | reverse complement strand
AAAGTCACTTCATAACAGGAGGAGTGATTGTACAGATCCATCAGCATGGCGGGCGGCGTCCCCTGCTTCCACGCGTAATAGCCAAAGGTCTTGCGCAGGGAATGACAGCTGATATGATCGGACAGTCCGCATTCCTTTGCGGCGTTTTTGACAATTCGGTAGGCCTGATAGCGGGAGAGAGGCTGTGTTTTACAGCGGGTGCTTGGAAAAAGATAATCACTTCCCTTTGCCTCCTTGCAATCAAGCCGATAGGCTTCCAAGGCCTGCCGCAGCGCGTCATTGATGGGAACAATGCGTTCCTTTTCCGTTTTTTTCTCTTCAATGCAGATATGTCTGCGCAGTCTTCCGTTTGCACGGCAGATGTCCTGCCATTTGAGTGCAAGCAAATCTCCGATTCGAAAAGCGGTGTTCAGACCCATGACAATCAGGGTATAGTTACGGGGATTGGGATGGATATCTTTGTAGTAGTCTCTGAAAAAAGCGAGAGCTTTTTTGTCTTTAATCGGACATGTTGTGCTCATAAAATACCTCCTTTTGTTTGTGTTTCATGATTAGTTGATTGAGGCTTATCCCCATGCAACATTTTATTACAAAGTGTTGCATGGGAAAAGAGCAGACAGGGAAGTGCCCTCGAAAGAGGAGAAGGCAGGGAGGTCTAAGATGCTTAGAATGACGGTAAACACGGAAGAGTACATTCAGATCGGCGATGATATCAGGATTGTCTTTTTAGGGGGAAGCAGGAACCATACCAGAGTTATGCTGGATGTTCCGAAGGAGATCAATGTGGTGAGAAGCCGGGCCCTTGAAAACCATGCGAAGACGCAGGAGGAGAAGGCGAAGATTTCCCACTATCAGGCAGTGCCGGAATTAGAGGAGAAGTACCGCAAAAAGAAGATTGTCGTAAACGATGGGGCAAAAGCCGCATCAAGGTAAACGGTAATAACCCGGGGCTATCCTAGGGGCTTCGGGATTATTATAAGGTAACTAAACACAACAAACGGCGGTAAAAGGATTTACTGTCGGCAACCACAAGGAGGTAAGTATTATGATCGTTAAACACAATATCACAGCAATGAACTCTAACAGAATGTTAGGTCTCACCACTTCTTCTCAGGCAAAGTCCACAGAGAAGCTGTCTTCCGGTTACAAGATCAACCGTGCGGCAGATGATGCGGCAGGGCTTTCCATTTCCGAGAAGATGCGCAGACAGGTAAGAGGTCTTACTCAGGCTTCCGCTAACGCGCAGGATGGTATCAGCGTAGTACAGACCGCAGAGGGCGCTCTGAACGAAGTTGAGGATATGCTCCAGAGAATGAACGAGCTGGCAGTTAAGGGTGAGAACGGAACCCTGACCACTTCTGACCGTGCATCCATCCAGGCTGAGATCAGCCAGTTGATGAGTGAGGTTGACCGTGTACAGAGCACCACCACCTTCAACGAGATGAATCTGTTAGACGGTAAGTTCATCAAAGGCGTGCAGGTAGGCGCTGAGGCAGGTCAGCACATCGACATCTCTATCAAGAACATGAGCATTAGTGCTTTGGCTCAGTATATCGGTAATTGGGATGATCCTAAATCTGGTAAGGACAGTAAGCTGTATGGTGCTATCACCTACAATGCATTGAGTGTAGGTAGTAGTAAGGTTCAGACAACTAGCTATAATACTGGTACTTCCAACACCATTCAGGGGTCAACTACGCTTCAAGATGTTAGTTCCTACTCTACTCTGGATGGCACCTCGTACAAGATGGTAAGGATGGACACTGATAAAGCAATTGGTCTTGTTAAAAAGTTCCAGAATCTGGAAGGTGGTAAGGCGCAGACTGTTGCAAATACGCAGGATTTCAACTCCCTGAACGCCTTCATCAAGGGCGCTTTGCAGATCGTATCTTCTCAGAGATCTGACCTTGGTGCAATCCAGAATCGTCTGGAGCACACCATCAACAACCTGGATAACATCACGGAGAACACCCAGTCCGCAGAGGCTGCGATCCGCGATACCGATATTGCTACGGAGATGGTTCAGTACTCCAACAACAATATCCTTCAGCAGGCAGGTACCTCTATGCTGTCTCAGGCAAATCAGGGCAATCAGCTGGCACTGTCCTTACTTGGCTAATACGGCCTGATGTAAGAACATTCGCTATATGTAATGTTGTGTTGGGAATGGCCGCATCCGAAAGGGTGCGGCTGTTCCTTTTATCGCACTTCCTTTCAAAGAAACGATATTTCGTTAATGAAATCTGAATTTTATTTCAAAATTACGTTGCAATGTCCTACGATGTGTGTTATTCTATCACCAGAGAGAATGTCTGTCTGAGATTCCCAGACAGGAGGAAAGATTTTATGAACCAAGAATTAGAACTGGTAATGAACACACTCATCAGCGAGATGGGTAAAATGGAGGCCAGAATCAACAGCCGCATGGACAAACGGTTCGAACAGATCGACAAACGTCTTGAACAGCACGATAAGCGCATGGACCGCATCGAAGAAGACATGAAAATGTATGTGAACACGCTTGTTGAGGAAATGGGAAAGATGGAAGCCAGAATGGATAAGCGTTTTCAGAAGGTCGACGAGCGATTTGACAAGATGGATGTCCGTCTAGATTCCATGCAGCATGAAATCAATGCTTGTAAGCTGGCGAGTGAGACTATCAGCATATTGATTCAGAAAGTGGATCAGCATGAATACAGGATTGAGAGACTGGAGAAAAAAATGGCATAGGAAAAATGCTGTGCGCACTTTGGAAGCGCACAGCATTTTTTCGTTTACAGAGAACAACATTACTTCAACGCCTTTTGAAAATGCTGATAATCCTTTGTGCTGTTCCAGTTTCCGCCCCAAGTGAAACCGTGTTCGGTAAAGAGACGGTAGCACAGATCGTTCTCATCAATTTTATAGGCAAAGTCACGGCTGCGGTCAGCGTAAATCTCACTGCCGGGGGGAGAGATATAGGTGTCTCCGTTTCCGTTTTTGTTAAAGACCACGTAGGGGTTGTAGTAGGGGTTGACGTCTATGGCAAGGCCGTAGGCATGCTTGGAAAGGCTTGTGGTGCCGTCCACCACTCTGTAATTAAAACAGGAGGTATTGTTATCGGCCATAGAGGCGGTGTCGTCCCCGCCGTACTCGTCAATCAGGCGTACGCGCTCAATCTGATATTCGTTTCGGTAAAGCTCATAGAAAATTTCCACCATATCCTGTGCGATGGCTTTGTTGCAGATCAGCTCGCCGTTTTGCTGTTGACCTTCAAAGTCAAAATAGAGAAGTCCCACATAGGCCAGATCTTCGTAGGGGACGGTACAGCCGCTTTCCGGATAGGAGATCCCCGTAATTCGCTCTTTGACTGCATCAGTTAGCGGTTCGTAATAGAAACCTTCTTCGTATGTGACACGTTCTGACGGAATGGGCATAGTCTCATCGCTCCCCGTTTCCTTGCTCTCACTTTCAGAGTATGAAGGAGCCTTGTCCGGGGTGACAGGGGCGGCATCTGTGAGATCGACCGAAATTTCCCCGTTTTTTTCTGGAATTGACGGCTGTGTCGTTTCTGCGCCGTAGGCCAGTTCTGGATTTTCTCTGGCGTAGTCCAAAAGGGTTTCTTGTCCTGTCAGGTAGTGAGCCAGAAAGGCGCAGACCAGAATCATGGTTAGCAGGAAGAGAGTAGGCTTGGCCGCTTGCCGTATCAAAATTTTTATATTGGGCATATTGGTATCTCCTTTGAAGTGTGGTCTTCGCGTCTAGTATACCACATCTATACTATAGTAGCTTGTATTTTCTTTTATAATTTAGTACAATAGGCGAGGGTGTAAGGCGCATATGGAAACGGTGCGTCAGCCGTCAAATGCCGGCCGGCAGTCACATGGCTTGCTGTCAGCTGGAATGAATGAAGGAAATGGATATGGGAATTATCAAGACAGATAAATTGACGTTTGAATATATCCGCCGGGATGAAGAGGGAAACGTGGAAGGTATTACCCGTGCTGTGGACGAGGTGGATCTGGACGTGAAGCAGGGGGACTTCATTGCCATTTTGGGACACAATGGCTCCGGGAAATCCACGCTTGCGAAGCACATCAATGCCATTCTTTATCCCACGGAGGGAACAGTCTGGGTGGATGGCATGAACACACAGGACGAGGCGCACCTCTGGGATATTCGCCAGGAGGCGGGGATGGTATTCCAGAACCCGGACAATCAGATCATCGGACAAGTGGTGGAGGAGGACGTGGGATTTGGCCCTGAAAATATGGGAGTGCCCACAAAAGAGATATGGGAACGCGTGGAGGAGAGCCTGAAAGCGGTTGGGATGTATGAATTTCGCAAGCACTCGCCAAACAAGCTTTCCGGCGGACAAAAACAGCGGGTATCCATTGCGGGTGTGATCGCCATGCATCCAAAGTGCATTATTTTGGACGAACCCACAGCGATGCTTGACCCTAACGGCAGAAAAGAAGTGATACGGGCGGTGAGGGCGCTGAACGATGTGGAAGGCATTACGGTGGTGCTTATCACACATTATATGGAAGAAATTATTCATGCGGATCAGGTCTTTGTCATGGATAGAGGGCATATTGCCATGGAGGGGACGCCCAGGGAGATTTTTTCCAGAGTGGATGAGTTGAAGGAATTGCGGCTGGATGTGCCGCAGGTGACGCTCCTTGCCCATGAACTGCGGGAGAAGGGGGTAAATCTGCCGGAGGGCATTTTGACCATAGAGGAGTTTGTGGAGGCGCTGAACGGATGTCAATCATTTTAGATCATGTAAATTATGTATATGGGGAAGACACAGCTTTGGCGGTGCACGCCTTAAAGGATATCAATCTTGTGATCCCGGATGGACAGTTTATCGGCTTGATCGGTCATACGGGGTCGGGAAAGTCGACGTTGGTACAGCATTTGAACGGACTCATCCGGCCTACCAGCGGGGCGATTTATTATAATGGGGAGGACATCCACGAAAAAGATTATGACAGGAAGCAGCTTCGCAGTAAGGTGGGGCTGGTCTTTCAATATCCGGAGCACCAGCTTTTTGAGATTGATGTGTTTAAAGACGTCTGTTTCGGACCTAAGAATCTGGGGCTTCCCCAGAAGGAGATAGAGCTTCGCGCCTATGCGGCTCTGAAACAGGTCGGTTTGGAGGATGAATATTTTTATCAGTCTCCCTTTGACCTTTCCGGCGGGCAGAAGCGCAGAGTGGCAATAGCGGGCGTGCTTGCCATGAAGCCGGAGGTATTGGTTTTGGATGAACCGACGGCGGGGCTGGACCCGAAAGGCAGGGACGAGATACTTGACCAGATTGCGAAATTGAAGGAAGAGACGGGAATCACGGTGATTTTAGTTTCCCACAGCATGGAGGACGTGGCTAAGTATGTGGAGCGGATCATCGTCATGAACCGGGGAAGCGTTCTCTATGACGATACGCCCAGAGAAGTTTTTAAGCATGTTGAGGAATTGGAGCAGGTGGGACTGGCGGCGCCGCAGGTCACCTATATTATGCGGGCACTTTCAAAACGCGGAATGCCGGTTGACACCTCCGCCACGACGATTGCGGAGGCGTCACAGGAGATCTTAAAGGCGTTGCACAGGACTGTTTAAGCGGCTGGCGAAAGAGACCGGCGGCAGGGACGGAGCACAGTGAACAGCTCCGGCAGGGAGGTAACAATGATACGAGATATTACGCTGGGCCAGTACTATCAGGCGGATTCCGTCATTCATAGATTGGACCCAAGGGTAAAGCTGGTGGCTACCATAGGCTTTATCATTTCTCTTTTTGTGGTGGACAGCTGGGTCGGCTATGTGGTGGCGGCTCTGTTTTTGGTATGTATGATTAAGTTGTCAAAGGTTCCCTTTCGCTACATGGTAAAGGGAATGAGGGCGATTGTCTTTATTTTGTTGATCACGGTGGTGTTCAACCTGTTTTTGACGCCCGGTGAGCCGCTTGTCTCAGTCTGGAAGCTGACAATTACAAAGGAGGGAATGAGGACAGCCGTTATGATGGCAGTCCGCCTTTCGTTTTTGATTGTGGGTTCTTCCCTGATGACGCTGACGACCACGCCGAACAGCTTGACGGATGGCATGGAAAAGCTGATGAAGCCGCTGAAATATGTGAAAGTGCCGGTGCATGAGATTGCCATGATGATGTCCATTGCCCTGCGGTTTATTCCTATTCTTTTGGAGGAGACGGATAAAATCATGAAAGCGCAGATTGCAAGAGGGGCGGATTTTGAGAGCGGAAATCTGATCAAGAAGGCAAAGGCTATGGTTCCCCTTCTGGTGCCTTTATTTATATCGGCTTTCCGCAGGGCCAATGATCTGGCCATGGCGATGGAGGCCAGATGCTATCGCGGCGGGGAACACCGTACAAAGATGAAACCGCTCTGTTATCATGGGGCTGACAGGATCGCCTACGGTGTGCTGCTTGTGTATTTTGCAGGGTGTGTGGCGATACGGATCATGCTGTGACGTTTTCCATGGAAGAGAGCCGGACGGACGATGCATCCGGAATGAAGAAAGCTTTTGCGGGAATAGTTCAGTGTGTTGGGAAGCGTGAGAAATGAAAAAAGTTATGTTAACCGTAGCTTACGACGGGACTGCTTACAGCGGCTGGCAGATACAGCCGGGAAAGAAAACCATAGAGGGCGTTTTACATCGTTGTATTAGTGAACTGACAGGGGAAGCGGTGGAGGTGATCGGCGCCAGCCGGACGGATTCGGGGGTGCATGCTTTGGGCAATATTGCCGTGTTTGACACGAACAGCCTGATTCCGGCGGAGAAATTCTCCTATGCGCTCAATCAGAGACTCCCGGAGGATATTCGGATTCGGGAGGCAAGGGAAGTGGACCAGGCTTTCCATCCGAGACACTGTGAGAGCCGGAAGACCTATGAATACCGGATTTATAACGGGCCGTTTCCGCTGCCCACGAGAAGATTGTATACCCATTTTACCTATGTGCCCCTGAATACGGAGTGGATGAGACAGGGTGCGGTTTTTCTTGTGGGGGAACATGATTTCAAGAGCTTTTGCAGTGCGGATACGCAGGCGAAGACCACGGTGCGCCGGATTGACAGTATTGAGGTGCGGGAGGAAGGCGTAGCGCAGCCGGACAGGGAAATCGTGATCCGTGTGACCGGCAGGGGTTTCCTGTATAATATGGTAAGGATTATTGCCGGAACGCTGATGGAGGTGGGCAGGGGACAGATGCCGCCGGAGCGGGTGAAAGAGATTTTGGAGGCATGTGACCGGCAGGCCGCCGGACCGACAGCGCCGGCGTGTGGGCTGACGCTCATGGAATACGAATTTTTGTGAAAAATCAGTTGACACGCGCGGGAGCGTATAATATAATATTTAACTGTGGCGAATTGTTTATAGGTGTCTGACCAAAGCCCCGGTGAGGCACTTTATATAAGAAAGAAATACAAATTACCGCGGAAGGGATGCCGAGTGTGGCCGGACATCTGCATGAGGATCTATAGAAACGGTACAGACAGTTACTACGGAGGTAATATTCATGAAAACTTTTATGGCGAGCCCGGCTACGATCGATAGAAAATGGTACGTGGTTGATGCGACAGATATGACACTGGGACGCTTGGCATCTGAGATTGCCAAGGTACTGAGAGGTAAGAATAAGCCGATCTTTACACCCCACATGGACACAGGCGACTATGTGATCGTTGTCAATGCGGAAAAGGTGAAAGTGACAGGTAAGAAGTTAGAGCAGAAGATTTACTACCATCACTCCGATTATGTGGGTGGTATGAAAGAGACCACACTGAAAGAGATGTTACAGAGCCATCCCGAGAGAGTTGTGGAGCATGCGGTGAGAGGTATGCTTCCCAAGGGACCTCTTGGAAGTCAGATGTACAAGAAACTTTTCGTATATGTGGGACCTGACCACAAACATGCGGCACAGAAACCAGAAGCATTAACATTTTAAGAAAGGGATAAAGAATCATGGCTAAAGCAGATAAATCAGCAAAGTATTACGGAACCGGTAGAAGAAAGAAATCTATCGCCAGAGTATATTTAGTGCCCGGTAAGGGTGAGATTACGATCAATAAGAGAAATATCGACGATTACTTTGGTCTTGAGACCTTGAAGGTTATCGTGCGTCAGCCTTTGGCAGCAACCGATACAGTGGATAAGTTCGATGCAATTGTTACCGTAAAAGGCGGCGGATATACCGGACAGGCAGGCGCTGTGAGACATGGCATCGCGAGAGCGCTGCTTCAGGCAGACCCGGATTACAGACCTACCTTGAAGAAAGCAGGCTATCTGACCAGAGATCCTCGTATGAAGGAGAGAAAGAAATACGGTCTCAAAGCAGCGAGAAGAGCGCCGCAGTTCAGTAAGAGATAATATTCACATTGGTATTGTGAGTCGTGCGTTAATAAATACAAAAAGTTCCGCTTCCATGCAAGCATGAGCGGAACTTTTTGTATTTATTGGCGAAGAATGAAAAAACTTGTTTGTACAACTTGAACAAATAAGTTTTTTGGCTTATAATAAGACATATCGAAGGAGCAGATGTGTATGATTAGAATTGATTGCGATTATAATATAAAAGAAGATATCCGATTTATATTAGAAACAGAGAAAATAAGCAGTCTTGAGCTGTCTGAAAAAACGAAAGTATCAAGAACTACCTTAAATGAAATAGAGAAGACAGGTATAGCAAGGGCTGATGTCTGTGAAAAAATATATTCCTATGTCTATGAGAAAAAATATAGAATGAATTCTGTGAAAGAAGAATTGATAAAAGAAAAATATCGTGATGTATTATTTCATGGTTCTAAGGATGGTTTATCGGAGATTACGGTTACTGGTTCGCGGGATAATTGTGATTTTGGAAAAGGCTTTTATTTAGGGGAAACATATAACCAAGCATTATCGTTTGTGTGTGAGAAAGCAAAATCTTCTGTGTATTCGTTTCAGTATTCACTTGGTGATTTAAAGGTAAAGAGATTTGAGTGTAATTTGGAATGGATGCTTGCTATTTGTTATTATCGAGGAACGTTAAGAGAATATAATTCCAATCAGATGGTTAGTAAAATAATTGCCGAAATAGAAGCGGCAGATGTGATTATTGCCCCTATAGCTGATAATAAAATGTTTTATGTTATGGCGCAATTTACGGAAGGAGAGATCAATGCAGATGTTGCGCTTCACTCGTTATCAGCGTCAAAGTTAGGGCGGCAATTTATCTTTAAAACAGAAAATGCATTGCAGCATTTAGTTCCGATTGAGAAATACTATTTGTCTGATCCGGAACGCGAAGATTGCAGAAAACGTTTGAATGAGCGAAGTTATGAAATAGATACGAAACTGAAGCTTGCAAAGAGGGAGTTTAAAACAGGTTTATATATTGAGGAAATTTTAAAATGAGAAATTTTGATCATAACGGGCTTTTACTTGCCGAATATCAGGGGAAACTATTTGAAAAATCCAATGAATTGAACTGTTCTACAGGAGTCTATATGAGAAGATTTTTACATTCCGATTTGTTAAAGAAGCTTGATACAAATAATACGTCGTATGTATCTCTTGATGTAAGTGAGGGACTCAATAGTATTTTAGAACAATTTGGTGATTCTGATTACGGTAAAGATAAATATTCAAAAAATGCACTTTTTTGGATGGGTTATCTGTATCGCTATATTTCATATACAAGAGAACAATCTACAAAATTTGTTATGAAATTATTTAACTACAAGCAAATGAACGATGTATATTATTCCTTTCATACACAGGACCCGGAATGGTGTATTCAAAGTTTGTTAGAGATCAATAATTTGGCTGAAGATATATTTGACAATAATTTAAGATTAAAGCAGGTGATAAGGGAAAAAGGAAATTATTAAACTTGTTTGCTCAATTTGGACAAACAAGTTTAATAATTCAGAAATCGTTAGCGCTTGATATCGTAATTCATATTCATCAGATTCCGAATCGTCTCGACGTCGTCCGTGATATTGGCATCCCCCCGGATAGTGTGCTTGATGGCGCTGCTTGCCACGGCAAAGTTGGCGATATCCATCGGTTTATAGTGGTGCATCATGGCGTAAATCAGTCCGCTTGCAAAGGCGTCGCCGCCGCCCACGCGGTCTAAAATATTAAAGGTAAACAGGCTGCTTTCAAAGGTGTGGTCTTCGTACCACAAGAAGGCTTTCAGGCTGTTTTCACTGCCGCTGTGGGCATAGCGCACATGGCGGGCAATGCATTTCAGATTCGGGTATCTGGCGGCAAACGCCTGAAAGATTTCATCCTGTTGGTCATAGCTTGGCTGTAGCGGGACGCCGTCCTTCAGATCGCCCTTGCTGTGGTCGCTTGGATCGCGCCACAAATGGTAGGGCTCAATCCCAAACAGAATATCCACATAGGGGAGACACTCCGTGCAAAAATCCCTTGCCTCCTCCCAAGACCAGAGCGTACTTCGGAAGTTCCCGTCAAAGCTTACGGTAAGGCCCTTTTTCTTTGCCGTTTTCAGACAGTCCATGATCAGACTGCGGCAGTTAGGAGAGAGAGCGGGCGTGATCCCGCTTAAGTGAAGCCAGGTAAAACCCTCTAGCAGCGCGTCCAGATCCACTGTGGAAAAATCGAATTCCGTGATAGCGCTGTGCTTTCGGTCATAGATGACCTTGCTGGCGCGGATTCCGTATCCGGTTTCCAGATAATAGCTTCCAAGGCGGTGGGTGGGAGTCTGTTCCGGCGTGCTCAATATGACGGGCGTGCAATGGACGTCATTGCTGCGCAGCATACGGATAGCGCTCTTTCCCAGACTGTTATTCGGCACCACGCTGAAAAACGTGCTGTCGACGCCCAGGTTAGCCAGTGCAAGCGCGATGTTTGCCTCGCTGCCGCCGTAACTTGCCTCAAAGGTGGTAGCCATTCGTATCTTTTCATAATTGGGCGGCGTCAACCGGAGCATGATTTCACCGACGGTAATAAATTTGTCCGCAGAGTCCGCATGGGATTGTAGTGGATTGGTGTGCTGCATGGCAAAAACCTCCTTCTGGATGCAGAGTTGACTGGTTTTCGTTCTCCTGTCTTGTTACCATTTTATGATATTTCAAAAACTTTTTCAATAAAAAGGAAAAAAGGATTGTACCTTTTGCAAATTGCCATTATAATAAATGTAAGCGCTTACTTTTTTATGCTGCCGGGAAAAGGCGGCACAAACGAATACAGAGCAGAGGAGGTTTCTTATGGATTTAAAACTGAGAAGAGAAGAGGAATGCAAATTTGATGCGGCATCCTTGGGAGAGGTCATGCTGAGACTGGATCCGGGGGAGGGGAGAATCCGCACGGCGAGATCTTTCCGGGCATGGGAAGGCGGCGGGGAATACAACGTGATCCGCGGCCTGCACAAATGTTTTCGCATGAATACGGCAGTGATCACCGCGTTTGCCGACAATGAGGTGGGTATGCTGATGGAAGATTTCATTGATCAGGGCGGCGTGGATACCTCGCTGATCAAGTGGATGAAGACGGACGGTATCGGCCGCATCTGCCGTAACGGCCTTAACTTTACGGAGCGCGGCTTTGGAATCCGCGGTGCGGTGGGATGCTCCGACCGTGCCAATACAGCTATCTCCAAGGCGACGCCGGAGGATTTTGACTTTGACTATATTTTTGGCGAGCTGGGGGTACGTTGGCTGCACACAGGCGGTATCTATGCGGCTTTGTCAGAGCAGTCCTGCGAGACGGTTCTCGCGGCGATTAAAACAGCCAAAAAGTACGGCACGGTGGTGTCTTACGATTTGAACTACCGTCCTTCCATGTGGAGTGCCATCGGCGGACAGGCCAAGGCCCAGGAGGTCAACAAGGAGATTGCGCAGTATGTGGATGTGATGATCGGCAACGAGGAGGATTTCACGGCTTGTCTCGGCTTTGAGATCGAAGGAAACGACGCAAACTTAAAAACCCTGAATCTGGACGGTTACAAGAAGATGATCAACGAGGCCGCAAAGACCTATCCCAACTTTAAGGCGGTTGCCACGACGCTGCGTCAGGTGAAAACGGCTACTGTCAACGACTGGAGCGCTATTTGCTGGGCGGATGGCGAGATCTACAAGGCAAAGGATTATAACGGGCTGGAAATTATGGACCGTGTCGGCGGCGGAGATTCCTTCGCATCCGGGCTTATTTACGGTCTGATGACGACGAATGACGCCAAACAGGCAGTCGAGTACGGCGCGGCGCACGGAGCGCTTGCCATGACGACGCCCGGCGATACGACGATGGCCAGCAAAAAGGAAGTGGAAGCATTGATGGGCGGCGCAGGCGCCAGAGTGCAGCGCTGAGAAAGGGCGCGGAAAGGGAGATAAGAATGAGCAAAGTGACAGAGAGTATGAAAGAGTCAATCATAGTGCCGGTTGTTGTGATTGAGGACGCGAAGGACGCGGTGTCCACAGCGAAAGCGCTGTTGAGCGGCGGAATCAGCGTGATGGAGATTACCCTTCGCACAGCGGCGGCGCTTGACAGTATCCGCAATGTGGCGGCGCAGTGCCCGGATATGACAGTGGGCGTGGGCACGGTGTTGGACGTGGAGCAGGCAAAGCAGGCGGTGGAGGCAGGCGCGAAGTTTATCGTTTCCCCGGGCTTCGACGAGGAGACGGTTAAGTGGTGCTTAGAGAAAGGAATCGACGTGACGCCCGGCTGTGTGACGCCTACGGAGATTATGGCGGCGCGCAAGCTGGGACTCAGGGTTGTCAAGTTTTTCCCGGCCAACGTGTACGGCGGCTTGAAGGCGATCACCAATCTGGCGGCGCCCTTTACGGATATGCAGTTCATTCCCACCGGCGGTGTGAATACGGAGAACATAGCGGAATTTGTTGCGAATCCGGCCATCTTTGCTGTGGGCGGAAGCTGGGTCTGCAAAAAGGCCGATATCTCAGAGGGGAACTTTGACAAGATTGCGGAGCTGTGCAGGGAAGCGCGCAAGGCAGCAGGCAAGTAAGAGTGTAAGGTAAATAGCCGGCCAAAAAGAAGACAGATGATAATTCCGCCGGAATTATCATCTGTCTGAATTTTAGGCCGATTACTTACTTTGCCAACAGTTTCTTAACCGCATCTGCGATCGCATTGTCGCGGCAGTTTGCGAAGAAATATTCGGAGAAGTGCGCGCCTGCAAGCGCACCCTGCGCAAGATCCTTGTCCAGACCTTCCAGAATGGAAATCATATCGTTGTGCGTCACCTTTTTTACCTCGTCCAGAATTTTCTTGTTTCTCTGCTCGGGAACGACTCTCTCCTTCGGATAACCGCCGCCGCCCGGTGCACAGAATAGCTTTTCAAAAATGTAGGTGAGGTTCAGCTCGCCGCCCCAGCCGAAATTCTCCGCGAAGGGAAGGGCGATACAGTTGCCGTCGTTTACCTGTGAGAACAGGTAAGCGTCCAGCGGAGATTCGATATGGCCGCACAGCACGCCGGGAAAAGCGTTGCAGGCGAGCATGGCGCCCTCGCCGGTTCCACAGCCTGTAATGACATAATCGGCTGCCCCGGAATTCAGCAGAACGGCGGCGAGAATGCCGTTTTGCACATAGGTAAGCTGGTTGGTATCTTCGGCGGAGTACATACCGTAATTGAATACCTCGTGTCCCATAGGTTCCACTACTGCCTTTAAGGTGTTGTAAATCATTTCATTTTTTGCCGCCTGGCTGTTTTCGTTAATCAAAGCAATTTTCATAGGAAAGCACACTCCTTTTTTTGTTTAGTTTCCGTGATGCCGTGTACTGCCGGTTTAGCGTAAATCCTGCATTGCGCAGCCGTCCATGTCGTCAAAATCCTGATTTTCACCGACCATGCCCCAGATGAAGGTGTAAGCCTGCGTTCCGCAGCCGGAGTGGATCGACCAGCTCGGAGAGATAACGGCCTGCTCGTTCCGCATGATAATATGGCGGGTCTCCGTGGGCTCACCCATGTAGTGCATGACGAGAGCATCGTCCGGCATATCAAAATACAGATAGACCTCCATACGTCTGTCATGTGTATGACAGGGCATGGTGTTCCAAACGCTGCCCGGTTCCAGACGGGTCATACCCATCTCCAGCTGACAGCTTTCCACCTGACCCGGCAGGATATACTTGCAGATGGTTCTGTGGTTTGCGGATTCCAGAGAGCCCAATTCCACCTTGTTGGAATCCTTGATAATGACAACGCCCTCTGCGGGTTCTCCCTCAGGCTTAATCAAAACAGTGGGGCAGGTCCGATGTGCGGGCGCGCTGTTTAAATAAAATTTGGCAGGCGCGGACGGGTTTTTGCTCTCAAACGTGATTTCCTTTGCGCCCATGCCGATATACATGCCCTCTTTGTGGCCCACTTCATAGGTTTTGCCGTCAATCGTGATTTTTCCAGGATTTCCGATGTTGATCACGCCAAGTTCACGCCTTTCGCAGAAATACTGGGCGCGCAGCTCGTCCCCGGCTGTGAGTGCAAGCGGCTTTACCGGCACGGCAGAGCCTGTGATAATGCGGTCAATATGGCTGTACACCAGTTTGATCTCATCCGGCCGGAACAGATCGTCAATGAGAAATTCCTCCCGGAGACGGTCTGTGGTATAGTGTTTTACGTCCTTTGGTGAAGCGGCAGTTCTTAGTTCCATAATGGTTTCCCCCTTTGGTGTAATGGAAAATGGTTTTTGGTTACGATTGTAATTTCAGGTCAAAGCCGAAATATCTTACGGCGTTGTTGTAACAGATATCCTTTACGATTTCACCGAGCATTTCCTCGTCGTCCGGGTACTCTCCGTTTTCCACCCAGGTGCCGAACAGATTGCAGAGAATACGGCGGAAATAATCGTGTCTCGTGTAGGAAAGGAAGCTTCTGGAATCCGTCAGCATGCCGACAAAGCCGGAGAGGTTTCCAAGATTGGCGAGAGAGATCATCTGGTCCTGCATTCCCGTCTTGTGATCGTTGAACCACCACGCGGAGCCCTGCTGGATCTTGGCGGCGGCGGTGGAATCCTGGAAGCAGCCCAGAATCGTGCCGATGGCCTGATTGTCGTTGGGGTTCAGGCTGTAAATGATGGTTTTGGGAAGCTCGTTCGTCCGGTTCAGCGCATTCAGGTAATCCGCCATTTCGGAAGAAGGCGCATAGTTGTTGATGCAGTCATAGCCGGTATCCGGGCCCAGTTTGTCGAACATCGGGGTGTTGTTGTCGCGCTTGCAGCCGTAGTGAAGCTGCATAACCCAGCCGCGCTTTGCATATTCTCTGCCGACAAACAGCATGAAGGCGGTCTTAAACTGCAGCTCCTCGCTGCGGGTTATGGTACCGCCGGAGAGCCGCTTGGCAAAGATGGCCTCGATTTCCTCCTCCGAAGCGGGCGCGTACATGACGTATTCAAGCGCGTGGTCGGAGACGGAGCAACCCATGGAGGCAAAGAAATCCATGCGGGAAGACAACGCCTTCTTGAGGTCGGCGAAGGTGTGAATCGGGACGCCGGACGCCTCGGAGAGCTTTGCCAGATAATCCTGATACACGGGTTTTTCGATATTCATCGCCTTGTCGGGCCGCCATGCGGGAAGCACCTGCACCTCGAAAGAATCGTCCTTTGCCAGCTTCTTGTGCCATTCCAGAGAGTCCACCGGGTCGTCTGTGGTGCAGATCAGGGTGACGTTGGACTGCCTGATCAGACTGCGGACAGAGAGGGAGGGGTCAGCCAGTTTCTGATTGCACAGCTCCCAGACTTCTTTCGCGGTATTCTTATTCAGTACGCCGTGGTAACCGAAATATTTTTGCAGTTCCAGATGGGACCAATGAAAGAGCGGATTGCCGATTGCCCTGCCGAGGCACTGGGCCCATTTCAAAAATTTCTCCTCATCGGAAGCGTCTCCCGTTATGTAGCGCTCGTCCACGCCGCAGGAGCGCATAAAGCGCCATTTGTAGTGGTCGCCGCCCAGCCATACCTGGGTGATGTTCTCGAACCGGCGGTCCTCGTAGATTTCCTGCGGGTTAATGTGGCAGTGATAATCCAGAACGGGCGTGTCCGCCGCATAACTGAAATATAGTTTCCGCGCGGTCTCGTTGGTTAACATAAAGTTTTTCCCCATAAATTGTTCCATTTGCGTACCCCTTTCTTGTTGATATATTAATAAGTAATTGAGAAACTCATCTAAAAGCGCGTTGTTTTGCGCCGGATCAGTTTGCCGGAAAAAACAACCTTGTTGGGCGCTTCCTCCCCGGAAAGCACTTGGAGAAGTGTTCTGACAAGCTGATGGGTCTGGAGTTCCAGACAGTTGTCCACAGAGGTTAGTTCCGGGCTGCAACACCCTGTCAGCACGGAATTGTTGTAACCGATGACGGAGAGATCTTCCGGGATAGAGCGCCCTGTGCGCTGTGCATACTTCATGGCGCCGATGGCAAGGGAATCGTCTG
Source organism: Lachnospiraceae bacterium UBA7202 (assembly GCA_002490705.1). GTDB lineage: Bacteria > Bacillota > Clostridia > Lachnospirales > Lachnospiraceae > UBA3282. The sequence goes on along the minus strand of DKUO01000005.1, from coordinate 4,201 downwards.
CGGCAATCACGCCGTGGAAGGCGGTTCCGCCCTTGGCGATCCGCTCCACAAACAGAGAGATATCGTCTATGGAATCGGGCGCTCCGTCATAATAGTAAATGCGGTCTGCGGAATCGGTAGAAATCTTTTCCTGCCACGCATCCTGAAACCCCTTCTTCTTTTTCAGGCCGCTGTAGGACTCGGAGTTGTATAAGTACACAACATCCTCGATGCCGGAGCCGATCATGGCGCAGGACGCCTCATACATGGCCGTATAGTCGTCACAGAGGACGCTGTAGACGTTGGGATGGTTGAAGGAAGCGTTTAACAGCATGACAGGCACCTGATCCGCCGCCTCCGCAATATATTCGTTTTCCAGCTGGCTGGGGGCAATAAAGTTGGAGCCCACCAGAATGATGCTGTCCACTTTTTTGGAGAGAATCAGGTTCAAATAATTTTTCTTCACGCCGAGGTTATATCCGGTACAGCATAAAAGGGCCTCGTAGCCGTTTGCCTGAAGTTCCTGCTCCAGATAGTAGATCGCCTTTGCCGCAAATAAATCAGAAGAGTCGGCGCATAAGATGCCGATGGTCTGTAGGGAGCGAAGTCCCATTCCACGCGCAAACGCATTGGGAATGTAATCATATTTCTGAATGATGTCCATTACCTTTTTCTTTGTGGAAGGGCTCACGCTGGCGCTGTCGTTTAAAACGCGGGAAACCGTAGCGGTAGATACACCGGCTTTTTGTGAAATGTCGTAAATAGTCAGAGCCATTGTTTGAACCATGCCTTTCTGTTGTCGTATTTTCCGCCGCCCGAGCACTGTGTAAGCGTTTACAATGTCTCGAGGATCAAACATTATTATAAAGGATACACTCATGGAAAGCAATACAAAATTTTCCGTGAATTTTTCAAAAATAATTCATTTTATATATTGACTAATTAGAGAAAATGTGAAAATATAAGAATATGAAACTGCTTACATTATAAAAAGTGCACGAAGACGGATAAAAAAGGGATGCCTGAAAAGAGCGGTGGAAGGAAAGGAGAGTTGGCAGCGATGGAACTTTTGAACAGACAGAAAACAGGAAAAAAGGAAAGGCCGGTCAAGGTACTGCAATTTGGGGAGGGAAACTTTTTACGCGCGTTTGTCGATTATATGATTGACATCGCCAATGAAAAGGGCGTTTTCGACGGGGATATCGTATTGGTGAAGCCCATTGAGTTCGGAACGCTGGATCGGTTTCATGATCAGGAGTGCCAGTACACGGTACAGCTTCGGGGCATCGTGGACGGGGAGCCCAAGCGGATCAACCGCATCGTGACAAGCGTGGCGGATGTGGTGGACGCTTACAATGAATATGAGAAGTACGCCGATTTTGCAAGACTGGACACACTGCGCTACATTGTTTCCAACACGACAGAGGCGGGCATTGTCTATGACGAGACGGACCAGTTTGAGAGCAATCCTCCGAAGACCTATCCGGGTAAATTGACGAAATTTTTATATGAGAGATATCAGCACTTTAACGGGGCGCCGGATAAGGGACTGGTGATGCTTCCCGTGGAGCTGATTGACGATAACGGCATTCATCTGAAGGAATGTGTGTTGAAGTTTGCCAAGCTGTGGAAGCTGGAGGACGCCTTTACGGCATGGATCAACGACGCCTGCGTGTTTACCTCCACGCTGGTTGACAGGATTGTAACAGGGTATCCCCGCGACGAGGCGGAGGAGCTTTGCAAAGAATTCGGCTATCAGGACAATCTGATCGTCACGGGAGAGCCGTTCGCACTGTGGGTGATCGAGAGTGCGAAGGATATCAGCGAAGAGTTCCCGCTGCCGAAGGCAGGGCTGCCGGTGATCTTTACGGATAACCAGAAGCCGTACAAACAGAGAAAGGTACGCATTTTGAACGGCGCGCACACCTCCTTTGTGCTGGCCTCCTATCTGTGCGGCAACGATATCGTGTTGGAATCCATGAACGATAAGCTCATTCTGGACTTTATTAAGGCGACCATTTTCGATGAAGTCATTCCGACGCTGACGTTGCCCAAAAAGGAGCTGGATGAGTTTGCGGAGGCTGTGCTGACAAGATTTAACAATCCTTACGTAAAGCATGCGCACTTGTCCATTTCCTTAAATTCCGTCTCCAAGTGGAGAGCAAGATGTATGCCCAGCTTCCTGGGGTATATTGAGAAAGAGGGAAAATTACCTGCGCATTTGACGTTTTCCCTGGCGGCTCTGATGGCGTTCTATACCGGAACGGAAATCAGGGATAAGGCGCTGATCGGACACCGCGACGGACAGGAGTACAATATTATGGATGATGCGGCAGTCCTTGCATTCTTTGCGGCAAACAGCAGTAAAGAGCCGAAGGAGTATGTACATGCAGTGCTTGCGAACAAGGATTTCTGGGGACAGGATCTGAGCGCGCTTGCCGGGGTGGAGGAAGCGATTGTCTCCTACCTGACGGATATCCGCGCGGTGGGGATGCGCAGGACGATGGAGAAGGTATTCGGGTGACAGTCCCGGTAATTCATAAAATGAGGGGTTAGCATGAGAGAATATGTTAGAATCCACGAAATGGATAATGTGATCGTCGCGATTCGGGAAATCGCGGCGGGCGATACGGTGACGGTGGGGGAAACCCGGGCTGTGGCGAAGGAGAATATTCCGGCAGGGCATAAAATGGCGCTGCGCGATATCCAGCAGGGCGGGGAAGTCGTCAAGTACGGATGCCGAATCGGAACCGCGTCGGAAGCGATCGAGGCGGGACAGTGGGTACATACGCATAACGTGAAGACCGCCCTGGGTGATCTGCTGGAATACAGCTATGAGCCGGTGAAAGCAGAGGAGAAGCGCACGCAGGACGCGACTTTTATGGGCTATCAGCGTCCGGACGGCAGTGTGGGCGTGCGGAATGAAATATGGATCGTGCCCACGGTGGGGTGTGTCAACAATATTGCCACGGCGTTAGCCAAATCCGCCAACGAGCGCCTGCGGGGTACGGTGGAGGAGGTCATTGCCTTTCCTCATCCTTACGGCTGTTCGCAGATGGGGGACGATCAGGAGCACACGAGAACGATTCTTGCTGATTTGATCAGGCATCCGAATGCGGGCGGCGTACTGGTGCTCGGGCTTGGCTGTGAAAACAGCAATATAGACGTACTGAAACCGTATATCGGGGAGGTGGACCCCAACCGGGTCAAATTCCTTGTCTGTCAGGAGACAGAAGATGAGATGGCGGCGGGCGGCAAGCTTTTGGATGAGCTGATTGCCTACGCGGCGCCTTTTAAACGGGAGCCGGTCAGCGTTTCCCGGCTGGTTGTCGGCATGAAATGCGGCGGCAGCGACGGGTTTTCCGGTATTACGGCGAACCCTCTTGTGGGCAGGTTTTCCGATCTGCTGATCAGCAAAGGGGGCACGACCATTTTGACGGAGGTGCCCGAAATGTTCGGCGCGGAGACGCTTTTGATGAACCGCTGCGAGAATCGGGAAGTGTTTGACGAGACGGTGAAGCTGATCAATGATTTTAAGCAGTATTTTATGGAGCATCACCAGACGATTTACGAGAACCCTTCGCCGGGCAATAAAAAAGGCGGCATTTCCACATTGGAGGATAAGTCTCTCGGCTGTACCCAGAAGTCCGGCAGCGCGCCAGTGAAAGGGGTGCTTGCTTATGGGCAGCGCGTGGAAAAGGCGGGGCTTCATCTTTTAAGCGCACCGGGAAACGATCTGGTTGCCTCCACCGCGCTTGCGGCCAGCGGCGCGCACATCGTTCTGTTTACGACCGGGCGCGGCACGCCCTTTGCGTCGCCCGTTCCCACCGTTAAGATTTCCAGCAACAGCGCGCTTGCGGGGAAAAAGAAGAATTGGATTGACTTTAACGCAGGCGTCTTGGTGGAGGAAAAGGAGATCGGGGAGACGGCGCAGGAGCTGTTCGACTATGTGATCGCGGTGGCGTCCGGACAAAAGGTGTGCAGCGAGGAAGCGGGCTTCCACGATATGGCGATCTTTAAGCAGGGCGTTACCTTGTAAGTCAGAAACACAAATTTTAAAAATATAAAGGAGGAAACACAAATGGCGATTTTAGACAAGTTTTCATTGGAGGGGAAGGTGGCGTTGGTGACAGGCGCTTCCTATGGGATTGGATTCGCGCTTGCGACCGCATTTGCGGAGGCCGGCGCCACCATCGTATTTAACGATATCAAACAGGAGCTG
>DKUO01000030.1:497-4459 GCA_002490705.1 Lachnospiraceae bacterium UBA7202 | reverse complement strand
GGGGTAAAGAACTCACCGCCCTTTTTCCCTGCGTCAGAAGCAAAAAGGCCAATCAGGATCATATAAGCAGTCCCTAATACATCAAACCTGGATTCTTCCAGCATGAAATCAATATCCGCAATACGGGACATTACCTTGGAGATCAACTCTGTCCTCTCAGACACAACATCACCCAGATCCGGATCTTGCAGCTTCATGTCATTAAAAAGCCCTGTGAAATCCTGTTCGGATGCCTGCCCCATTGTAGAGCCTGTCAGATCGCTGATCGCCCGTTCCAGATCCTCTATAGAGAAATTCCCCTGGTTAATCTGCTCAATCAGGTTTTTGTAAAGGTACTGCGGCTTGATGATGTATCCCAAACGGTTCAAAGACCATTTTTCCACAATCGGACGGAAGCTCTCGTCGGCATGGGCGGTTTCATAGGTCATGCCGTCATTCTTCAGCAATTCGTCCATGTAGGATTCCGTCCGTTCAGACAAATATCTGTAAAAAATAATTCCCAAAATGTAATTTTTAAATTTGCTTGCGTCCATATTGCCGCGCAGATCATTGGCAATCGCCCACAGCTTATTGGACAGTTCACTTGCCTGGCTCTGGTAAGTATTATCTTCTGCCATGATTATTCTCCTTCTGCCTTATACTTTTTATATAATTCCACGATAAAGTTCTTGATACTGTCAATCAGGGCTGTAAGCCTCAGAAGCCCCAGGTTCAGATAACCCACCTTGCTTCTGATCTCTTCCTCCGTAATGCTGCCGTTAAAGCTATACTCGGAGAACAGGCCAAAAACAATCTTCTCGTCCAGCTGGTTTTTGTATGAAAATTCCTCTATCTCCGCATTTAGCGAATCCTTCTCAAACTGCTCATATTCCTTCTGGATATCCGCATCCTCCGGCAGATCGAAAAACCTGGTCTGTATAAACTGTACCATCAAATCCTTTTTAAAGCGCATGGCCTCATTGTCGGAGCGTTCTATCTCCCTCAGTATCAGATCTATATCACGCTGCCGTTCTTCCGGGGTGCTGTCCCGGTGCATATTTTTCAGTAGATTCAGGATATATATGACATTGATCCTGTCCGTGCGCACAAGCTCAATATCAAAATCAACGTCTATTGGCACAGGGACTTTTTCTTTCCCGTTTTTCTGCCCTGCCTGGTCATAAAAATACAGATACCAGGTTTTATACGCTTCATATTCGTCCTCGTCTAACGCAATCGCAAGATCGTCCCAGGAAAATTTAGAAAATGTTTTCAGCGTGGCAAGCGTCTGGGATAACCGCCGGAAAGAAAGGATAAACATACGTATCGTATCTTCGTTCTGTAGGTTTCCCGCGTCCTCCGGCGTTTCCGCTACCTTCCGCACCGTGGGAACCTGGTTCAGCCATTGGTTTACATAGTATTCGTAATTCTGCAACAGGTACTCGTTCGGATCCCCGTCGCCGGAAAACAGGCGCAGGGCATCATCCTGGGCTTTTTTGATATTCCGGTATGTGACGATCTGCCCAAACTGCTTCGTGACCTTATCCACGCGGTTTGTCCGGCTGTACGCCTGCACAAGCGTATGCCATACCAGGTTCTTATCCAGATACAGCGTGTTGCACGGCTTCGCGTCAAAGCCTGTTAAGAACATATTCACCACAAGAAGAATGTCTATCTGGGGCAGATTTTTCTGTTTCATCCTTTTGGAAATGTCCTTCCGGTACGCGTCAAATGTGTCCGTTTTGAATGAAGTATGAAACTCTCTATTGTAGTCATCCATGATACGGTCTAAAAGTTCACGGGAATGCTCGTCGCCGCCCTCGTCCATATCTTCATTGGCTCCAAAACTGAAAATAGCAGCTATGCGCAGCTGTTCGCTTTCCGGGTGTTCCTTATTGAGTTTCTGGAACAGGTCGTAATATTTCCCAAGCGTTGGTATCTTATCCACCGCAAAAATTGCCGTGTATATGTCCTTCCCCTGCGGGTGGACGTGCTGCCCGTGATGTTCCATGATATGCCTCGCGATATTCTCATACCGCTCGTCATCATGGTATAAGTTCGTCATATCTATATTGTGCTGGCGGCAATAATCAGGATCGTCAATATACTCCGGGTTGATGCCCTTATCGGCAATCGTTTTCGCCCAGATTGTCCTCTGGTATTCCACAGAGAACCGAAGCACATTCCCGTCCGCGATTGCGTCCTTAATCATATATTTGTGCAGGCAGGCATCCATCTTCCCGGCATTGAAAAGATCTGCCGTCGTCCGCCCGTCAGCCCCTTTGTTTTTCTCAAAGATAGGCGTTCCCGTAAACCCGATATAATTCGCGTTCGCGAAATGCCTTTTTATATCCGAGTGCATTTTCCCGAACTGGCTCCGGTGGCACTCGTCTATGATGAACACAACTTTCTGCTGGCGGTAGGTATCCATTAGTTCCGCGTATTTCTGGTTCCGCACGGCAATCGCCAGTTTCTGGATGGTGGTGACAATCAACTTCCGGTCTTTCTCTCGCAGCTGACCCACCAAAACCTCCGTTTTATCCGTGCGGTCAATGCAGTCTTTTTCAAAGCTGTTGTACTCGTCAACCGTCTGATCATCCAGGTCTTTCCGGTCAATCAGGAAAATAACTTTATCTATCCTGTTTTCGTCCCGGAGGAGCTGCGCCAGCTTGAAACTTGTCAGTGTTTTGCCCGACCCGGTGCAGGCAAAGACATACCCATCCTTATTCGTCTCCAGCACCCTTTGTTTTGCCGCTTTCACAGCATAGATCTGGTACGGGCGCATGACCATAAGGACCGGCTCTGAAATCTTCACTACCATGTATTTTAGCAGCATATCCGTAACCGCGACCTTCCGGAAAAAATCCCCGGTAAAGTCAAAAAGTTTATTGATACGCTTATTCAGCTCGTCCGTCCAGAAAAACACAAGGCTTTTCAAAATCGGGTTATACTCGCCGTTTGCTATCTCATTCTCATTAGAAAAATATTTTGTCTGTACGCTGTTGGAAACAACAAAAAGCTGTAAGTACCGGAAGATTCCCCTGAACGAAAATTTCCGGTATCTGTTAATCTGGTTGATTGCCTCATTTATTTCCACTCCAGGGCGTTTCAGTTCAATTTGGATCAGTGGAAGCCCGTTAATAAGCACGGTGACATCATAGCGGTTTTTATAAACCACATCTTCCTTGTGGGCGGGATCCATCGTAACCTGATGTGTGACCTGAAAAATATTCCTGGTTGAATCATCCACCAGGAAATCCATATACACGGTTTCGTTGTTATCCAATAGGAGAATATACTGATCCCTGAGAATTTTAGCCGATTCATATACGGTATGGTTATCCATGTAGGTAATAAGGCGTGAAAACTCCGAATCAGAAAGTACGGCTTCCCCTTTTTTCTCAATAAGTTTTTCTTTATTAAAGAGAGCGATCTGTTTCCTGAAATTAGAAAGCACGCCTTCATAGTTTTTCAGATCGACATAGCTGTATCCAATCTCACAAAGACGTTCTATAAACAGTTCCTCAACTTCATATTCTGATTGTACCTTCGGCATGGCAGCTGTCCCCCATTCGTTTTTATTGAAATAGGCATCCGATAAATAACATACATCCTTAACTTTTATGCTTGAGGATCTTTTTACTGTAAGCGGCTGCTGTCCGGCTTCATTTTATTACAGCTTTTCGGAAGGTATCATCCCTTATTCTCCCGCACAGCCTCACAAATATCGCCAATACCGCAATCCAGGTAATCACAAATACGCAACAGGACAGAGAGGGCAACTTCTTCCCCCTTTGTGAGCTTGCTTACCGTGCTTGGCGATAGCCCGATCTCCTGGCGAAGGATTGATTTTGGTATGTCCCGCTCAATCAGTAATACCCATAGTTTTTTGTAGCTTATTTTCATCAGAAAGCACCTCACTCATTCCGTAGTCATGAGAGTTGCTACAATTATACCCGAATAATTCCGCAATATCAATAGCC
>DKUO01000030.1:0-134 GCA_002490705.1 Lachnospiraceae bacterium UBA7202 | reverse complement strand
GGCAAGCAATGGATAAAAATATCCTTTACGGATATTTTTATCCACCGCTCGCCCGCCTGCGGCGTTCTTGCTTTGCTTGTTGGGGACACCCCAAGCCCCGGCAAAACGCGCTGACGCTTTTTTGCGAACACACC
>DKUO01000004.1 GCA_002490705.1 Lachnospiraceae bacterium UBA7202 | reverse complement strand
CCTCCAAAACTTTGATTACCCAATGGATCATATGAATGGTTTAAGATTTAGAATAAATAAAAGTAGGGCATTAGTCACACTAAGCCCTACAGAATGGTTTCTATCGTATCATCGTCAAGTATACACTTTCTTGATACGAGAACTTCCAAATACTAGTCACACTATCTTTGAAAGTGAACCTATTATATCATACCCCCAAATTAGAGTCAATATGCTATAATAGATTTTTTAATCCTAAAATGGTTTCTTCCTGAGTGCCATAACAATACATTTTCTCATGAAAAGTTTTGTTAAGCAAATAATTATCGCTTTGTTTATTGATAATTCTCATAAATCTTGCAGGTATAATATCTGCGATCTGTAAACCGATACAATTATCACCTTTGACAACAAAGCCGATAGTAGCTAGATGATCGGATGTGTTTTTACTACTATAGTATATGGAACCTTTTTCAATATAATCAAAATGATTCCGTTGTAAAAACATGTTCTCTTTAAATGTTCTTGATTCTATGCAAATAGAGCCAACACCATCATGTTCCTTTAAGAAGTGCATATAGTTCTCCAGTAAATGTCTGTATGCAATATCATAGTTTGTTGTGCCACTATTTTTGTATAGCTCTTTCATTAGATTTTGGTCAAAATATACACCTATGGTATGGAAATCTATCGTTTTAATGACATTTACAAATTCAGTCCAAAATTTATTTCGAATGGAAGAGTCCCGAAAACCGGAAAATTCACCCTTATTATTTTTCATATCAGTATAGTGAAAAATAATATCTGTTCTGCCAAAATGCTTTTCTTTTAAATTATTTATTTTTGTCACCAGAACATCTTCATAATCACATCTTTTTATAATTAGTCCAGCAAAACAAAAATAAGGATTTTGGGGTGTCTTTTTAGTCTCGTCGGCAAATAGAATATATTCTTCTTTTGTTTTAAACATAATTTTTCTCCGCAAGCATAATTATTTTGAAATAATCTACCAATAACAATATTATACTGCAAATTATGATAAATGGCTATTCAAAATCTCAATTATTCTAAAATGTGGTTTCGTTGATTGGGCTGTTCCGGCTGTGGTATAATAGAAAAAGTATTTGCTTATACAGGGAATGAACGAAATTTTGCCTGATGGGGAGAATGATGCGTAAAAGAAAATGGATGATCGGGATTGGTATTTTGGCAGTCTGCGTTTTGACGGGAGTTTTAGCTATGTTTTGCTTGAAACAATACCGGGTAAAACAGGCAGTTAGGATATATCAGGAATTTATAGAGGGGAAGCGGACGGCGGGCGGTTGGAATATTAAAGAAATTTCAACGCCGACAGGAGAGCCGGAACGACGGGACGAGACAACATATGCCATTGCGGATGTGACAGGGGACGGCATTCCGGAGCTGCATATACTTGGTGCGAGAGCCGAATATGTGATTTTTTCCGTAAAAGATGGGGAAATGTATCAATGCGGATACTTTGTATGCAATATGTGTTCGTATTCACCACTGAAAAACGGAGGCTTTTTATATCACGCAAATGATAGACACGAATATGGTGAGTTTTATGAATATTTTGAACTGGATTCTGCCGGTGAGTCGACCAATGAAGTGTTTTTTTCGTGGCAGAGTAAAGAGGATGACTTTTGGACATATCAGGATGATGATATCTATGAGTTTGATGGGCAGACATGTACTTATGAGGAATGGTATGCCTTGACGCGAAAATATCTGCGTACCACGATGGGCGGCGGTGAGGCTGTCAGGGATGCGGTGGAGTGGACGAGATATTGTACCTTCAAAAATTAGGTGTTATCTTGTGAATTTCCTGTTATAATAGAAATGATTCCAGTAGGAAACACAATGGAGGCGATTGGTATGAGCACGCTTGAAGCTAACTTAGCATTGTTATTAACTATTCCGGAAGAATGCCAGAGGGAAATACAGAGTTATCTTTTGACAAATTTTTGCGGGAATAATCCTTATAAACCATTAAGTAAAAATGAGATATTAGCAGAACTTGCCAAATCAAGGGCTTGTTATGATGCCGGCGAGGGGGAAGATTTCGATAAAGTTCTGGGTGAAATTGGAGAAAAATATGGCTTATAAGGTTATTATCATGCCGCCTGCAAAGCGCAGATTAGATATGTATGTATTTTATACTGTAGAGACATTGAAAAACAGACAGGCAGCAAAAGAGATTCTCGCGGATGCCAGAGATACCCAAAAGAGGTTGTCGACGTCGGCGGATTCATTGAAAATATGTGATAATCCTGTTTTGGCAAAGTATAAATACCGAAAAATAAAATTTGCCAGCCATAAATTTGTGATGCTGTATCGGATACAAGACAATACAGTTATTGTTGACGGAATGTTTCATGAGTTACAGGATTATGAGGGAATCTTTGCAGAGGAGCTTCATTTGCAGTAGTATACGGTATTAGGAAACAGAATGGAGTAAAGCACATGCGGGAAATGGAATTTAAGATGGAGCGACCCGGCCTCCTCAAAGAGGGTGACCGAATCACGGTGACGGAGGGCGTTCTTCCCAGCAACTATTACTACACCATAGACCCGTCCCTTGCGATGTCAGGGAACTTTCCGTTCCGGGAGAGGATGCTGGAGCGGGAGGGTGTGGTGACCGAGGTAAAAGAGACGGCCAGAGGATACTATGTGGTGGCCAGATTCGGATCATAGAGTAAAAGAGACTTAAGATTACAAAGGAAAGAGAGGAAAATATTATGTTAACCAAAGTGTCTACAGACAAAGCACCGGCAGCCATCGGCCCCTATTCACAGGGAATCATTGCAGGGGATTTCCTGTTTGCATCGGGGCAGATTCCCATTGATCCCGCCACGGGAGAAATCAAAGGCAAGGACGTGACCGAACAGGCGGAACAGGCGATGAAGAATGTGGGAGCGATTCTCGCGGAGGCGGGCGCGGACTACGAAAAGGTGGTGAAAACCACCTGTTTTCTGGCAGATATGGGCGATTTTGCGGCGTTCAATGCAGTGTATGAGAAATACTTCACAGAAAAACCAGCACGGAGCTGTGTGGCGGTGAAACAGCTTCCCAAAAATGTGTTGTGCGAGGTGGAAGTGACGGCGTATTTGAAATGAAGAACATTATTCTGATTGGCATGCCCGGTGCGGGAAAAAGCACGGTGGGCGTGGTATTGGCCAAAAAACTGGGATATGCCTTCGTGGATGCGGATCTGGTGATTCAGAGCAGAGAGGGAAAACTTCTGCATGAAATCATAGCCGAACGCGGCGTGGAAGGGTTCTGGCGGGTGGAGGAGTCTGTGGGCGAATCCATGGAAGCCAGCCGGACGGTGATTGCCACCGGAGGAAGCGCGGTCTATGGCCCGAAAGCTATGGCACATTATAAACAGATCGGAACGGTGGTCTATCTCTCCCTTCCGCTGGATGAAATCAGGGAGAGGCTCGGCGATCTGAATGAGCGGGGCGTGACTTTGCGGGAAGGCCAGGACCTGGCCGGACTGTATGAAGAGCGGGTGCCTCTCTATGAGGGATATGCCGATTACACGGTGGCCTGCGAAGGGCTTTCGATTCGGGAGATTGTTAAAAAAATCGCGGAAATAACTGCATAATATGTTTGAAAAAGGCAGAGAATATCAGGGAGAAGATATTCTCTGTTTCTTTTCGATTTTAGCGATAGGGAGGTAAAGACGATGGATTATATCAACGCCTTTTGGGTGGGCGGTTTGATCTGCGCATTGGTGCAGATCTTATTGGAAAAGACAAAGCTTCTGCCGGGGCGCGTCATGGTGCTGTTAGTGTGCGTGGGCGCTGTGATCAGCTTTTTCGGATTGTATGAGCCTTTTATGGAGTACGCGGGGGCCGGGGCCAGCGTTCCGCTTCTCGGCTATGGAAATATTCTGATGAAAGGCGTGAAGGAGGCTGTGGATCAAAACGGATTTATCGGTCTGTTTCAGGGCGGCTTCAAGACCGGCGCGGTGGGATGCGCGGCGGCTTTGATTTTCGGGTATCTGGGGAGCCTGATTTTCCGGCCAAAAATGAAAGGGTAAAAATTTTTGTCAAAGTTGAAGACATTTGAGGTAGGGGTCCGTTATAATGTATAGACGCAGGAAAAACAGGCGGCTTTAAAGGGGCCGGACCAGAAGAAAGGGGGCAAAGCGTATCAACAGGGAAGAACAATTGTCAGCGCTGATTGATTCTTACCAACATCTTGTTTTTTCCATCTGTTATAAGATGACAACAGACTATTTTGCCTCCGAGGATCTGGCGCAGGAAACGTTCCTGTCGGCCTACAGGCATCTGGCGGAGTTTGACGGCAGACATGAAAAGGCTTGGATATGCCGGATTGCCACAAACAAATGTCTGGATTATCTGCAAAGTGCGGGACGGCGCAGCATTCCCATGGCGGATTTGGGGATGGAGGCGACAGGCCCTCCGGGCCAGAGCGGGCCCGCAGACGCGGATGCCAGATACGGCGGGGACGGCGCAGTGATGCAGCAGACGCCGGAAAGCATTTGCCTGGAGAAGGAAGTGCGCGAGACATTGCTAGAAAGGTGCTGCGCCCTGAAACCGCCCTACAATGAGATCGCCAAGGCATACTATTATGACGAGATGGATGCGGCCGAGATTGCCGAGGTAAGAGGAGCGAAGAAAAAGACCATACAGACCCAGATTTACCGGGCGAGGAGTATGCTTCGCAGGATGTATGAAAAGGAGAGAGGCGCATGATACATAATATAGAGGAAGAGAGAAAAAAACAGAATAGACGGGAAGCTTTCCTCTCAGAGCCTTTCAGTGACGAAGAACTCATGCGGCTGATCAGCCAGGTGGAGGAGAAAGCGCTCATTCATGCACCGGGCGGCATGAAGGAGGAAATATTTTTTCGGCTTGGCGCACAGAAGCGGAGGAGACAAAAAAGGCAGATTTTTTCTTATCGGGCTAAGGTTCTGGTAGGGATGGCGGCAGCTCTGGCGGTACTCTTTCTGGTGCCCGTGAACGATTCGGAAACAGCGGATACGTTGTATTCAGGCATTGTCGGTGTTTCGGATAGAGACGAAAAAGCGCGGGACGAATGGGAACAGGAAGCGCTTGACAGGCAGCAGGACATTGACAGGAAATGGGAGCGCTACTGCAAGGGACAGGAGAGGGCTTATGCCAGAAAACAATATTTTGAGAAGATAGCGGACAAATTGACAGATTATGAAAAATGGGAGGATTGATAAAATGAAAAAGAAGAAAAACAGGTTTTGGTTGTTTGTGTTTTCCCTCTGGCCGGGAGCGGGACATATGTACATAGGCTTTATGAAGATGGGACTCAGCTTTATGACGGGATTTCTGCTTTCCTGTGCGGTAGTGGGGATTACCAATATTGGCGTGCTGGCGGTATTTCCCATAATCATTTATGTGTATGCCTTTTTCCACGCCAACAATCTGGGCGGTCTGGAAGACGAGCAGTTTGCGGCTATGGAAGACGAGTATCTTTTCGGCTTTGCCAATATGGATTACAGCCGTCTCAAGCTAAACAGAAGGAACAGGAATCTTGCAGCGGCAGCGCTTATTATTCTGGGCGTTTGTATGTTGTGGAATGTGGGATTCGGTATGCTCTGGGATTATGTGGGGTGGGATAACCCTGTGATGAAAGCGATTTATTATACCGTGAGGGACGAACTTCCGAGAGCGGTGCTTGCGCTGGTGATCATCTGGGTTGGCGTGCGGCTGCTTCGCGGGAAGAGCGAGATTGAGGAGCCGGATACAAACAGGAAAGAGCAGGCCGTAGAAACACCGGTGATGCAGATCGAGCAGAAGAAGGAACAGGCAGAAGACGGGCAGAAAGACGAACAGCAGGACGGGCAGACGGATGGACAGAGGGAGGCGTAAAGGTATGGATACACAGGAAAAGAACGCTGTGATGACAGGCCCGGAAGCGGCTGAAACGGTGAAGACCCGCCGGGTGGGTTCCGTCACCTTTGGACTGACGTTAATCGTGTTTGGGGTGCTCTTTCTGGTACATATGGCGGCGCCGTCTCTCAATTATGAAATGATTTTTAACTGCTGGCCCATTGTGTTTGTTTTGCTGGGTGTTGAGATTCTGGTGGAGAACCGCAAAAGCAATGCGGCAGGGTACAAATTTGTCTATGATTTTCCGGCCATTCTCATGCTGGCGCTGATGCTTTTCTTTGCCATGATGATGGCGGTGGTGGATTGTGCCATACAGTATCAGGAGATGTGGTGGTAATCCTTTGATGCAGCGTTCGTTTTGAAAGAATTTACTCCAAGACTTCAAATGAGATTTCTTTCTTGGATAAAAATTGTCTGACAGTTTTATCCCACAATACGTCGGGCGTTTTGTCCATAAGAAAGGTGTGAAAGGCGGTGCCGGTCACTAAGGTGAGTCCGGTGCCGTCGTATTTTATGTTCAGGACAAAGGCTTTCACTTGATCCGGCGTCACGGCGGTATCTTCCTTTTGCAGGATGGAGGCCGTGTATTCGGGAATCAGGTGCAGCACGAAGTGAAAGGCAGCGGGCGTGTGCTTGCCCTTAATCAGATCAAAGCAGACAGGCCGGATCTTTTTCCATGCGGTAAATTCGTAAGGCCGGATTTCCGGATCATCCCATTCCTCTGAGGTATAAAACGCCCTGTTCTGGCGGCCGTCTATCGTAAAAGTATTGTAGGTGCTGATGGAGGCGCTCTCTAAGAGAAAAGAGTCGAAATCCTCGCCTGCCAGAAATTTGCTCATAAATTGTTTGATGTTTGTGATTTTTAATGCGATCATGGGATCCCTTTCTCCTGTATCGTGTTTTGAGCCTTCGGCTATCATTGATTGTATGATAAGTGCCTGCAATTTGCAATGGATATTTCCTGTTTACAAAGTCGGGTGTTTTATGATACTATAAGTGGTAATGAAAACTATGTGAAATGGTTGCGGAGGCTTTATGAGTTATAAAATCGTGGTGGACAGCTGCTGTGAGCTGCCTGAAAGTGATAAGAATGACAGCAGATTTCAGATCGTTCCGTTGGGGTTAGAGGTGGGCGATTATGTGATCTTAGACGATGAGACCTTTAACCAGAAAGAATTTTTAAAAAAAGTGGCGGATTATCCACTCTGTCCCAAGTCGTCCTGTCCCTCCCCTGAAAAGTTTATGGAGGCCTATCACGACGATGCGGAGGAGATTTATGTGGTGACTCTGTCCTCCCATCTGAGCGGCAGTTACAACAGCGCCGCGCTTGCGCAAAACCTGTATGCGGAAAAATATGGGGAGAAAAAAATTCATGTGTTCGATTCCGAGTCGGCAAGCTGCGGGGAAACACAGCTTGTGAAGGCGGTTGTCGCCTGCAAGGGCGAGGGGCTTTCTTTTGAGGAGACGGTTCGGAAGGTGGAGACATTTAAGCGGCAGATGCGCACCTATTTTGTGCTGGATAATCTGGAAACGCTTCGCAAGAACGGGCGGCTTTCCGGGGTGAAAGCGCTGGTAGCCTCCACGTTAAACATCAAGCCGGTGATGGTGGGAAATCTGGGCGTGATCGAGCAGAAGGGACAGGCAATCGGCATCAACAAGGCGCTTGCAAAGATGGCGGACTGTATCGTGAAGGATGTGGAAAATCCTCAGGAGAGAACGCTGATGATTACTCACTGCAATTGTCCTGAACGGGCGGAATTTATGCGTGACCTGATGGAGAAAAGGGCGTCTTATCGGGATGTTTGTGTGATGGATACCGCAGGGGTCAGCAGCATGTATGCCAATGACGGCGGGGTGATTGTGACACTGTGACTGCGTGAGAGAAAATGACCGCGGATTGACGAAAAGTCAGTCTGCGTTTTTTTTCAGGGATTTTTTAACACGGGCAAGCTCTAACGGCGATACGTTGAAGCTTTGTCCGTCTTTCATTGTCAATTTAAGAAGGGAGAGTTTTTTGACAAAGGTGATATTGACAAAGCAGTGTTCGGATATGATGACAAAATGCGTAAACATCGCTACCTGAGAGTAGAGATTGGGAAGGGTGCTCAGAAGATCCAGAGAACGGCCCTCCGTCAAAACCACATGGAGATAGTTACCGTCCTTGATGGCATAGAGGATTTCGTCCTCGTGGACATAGAGCGTATCCTTTTCCCCGCGCAGTTCTATGGTGGGAATGGTTTCCGCTTTCAGACTCTGGGCGTGGTTCAGCATTTCATCCAGTTCGTTTACCTTGATCGGTTTATGCAGATAAAGGATTTGCTTTTGGAGCTGCCTGCGCAGAATATCGTGATTGGAGGCCTCGGTGACGTCCTCGGGTACTTTTGCAAGAGCCGCCTCAATGACGGAGGGGTAGTCTATGGTGGAAATGCACAGCACAATGGGAGCTGTTACGCCTGCATCAATCAGTTTGCGCGCAAGCTGAAAGC
This sequence comes from Lachnospiraceae bacterium UBA7202, assembly GCA_002490705.1. GTDB lineage: Bacteria > Bacillota > Clostridia > Lachnospirales > Lachnospiraceae > UBA3282. The sequence continues at coordinate 39,334 of DKUO01000004.1, read as the reverse complement.
CGTTGACGGGACCGCTTGTCATGTCGATAAAAAAGGCGTCATAGAGCATGGGAGAGCGCATAACTGCCTCCACATTTCCGTAAGAATCAATATAGAGTACGCCCGTGGTGCGAAGCCTCCTGTCGGAGGCGCGCCCCAGAAGCCGCTCCATCTGTTTTCTGTCCGCTATATTATCGTCACAAACCGCAATGTGCATAATTTACCCTCATATTTTCACAATCACCAAAAGTTCCATTCAATCGGTGAAAACACCAATGCAAGAATCAGTATGATTTGTAAAGCCAAAATCACCGGCATTCCGTAAAGGAAATACCAGTGTCTTGTCTTGTGGTGAAAAAGATGCATACCGATAATAGAGCCAAGGCTGCCGCCGATGATGGCCAGCACAAAGAGGGTGGATTCCGGAATCCGCCAGGCACGTTTGATGGCCTTTCGTTTGTCCACACCCATCACGATGAAGCTGACCACATTGACAGCAACGGCGTATAAAATAATTATATCAAAAGAATTCATAATTTTAAAGCAGCTTTTCGCCCTGCTCCTGCATCTTCATAGCGCGAACCTTGCAGGACAAGCCGAAGAGATTGATGAAGCCTTCCGCATCGTGGTGATCGTAGAGATCTCCCGTTGTGAAGGAGGCGATACTCTCGTTGTACAGTGTGTAAGGGGAGGTGGTGCCTGCCTTGATGATGTTCCCCTTGTAGAGTTTGAATTTTACTTCGCCGGTCACATAGCGCTGGGTGGACTCAATGAACGCCTGCAGCGCCTCACGGAGCGGGGTAAACCACTTGCCCTCGTATACCACCTGAGCGAATTTATTGCCGAGATCCGCCTTGAGCGCATAGGTGTCACGGTCAAGGATCAGCTCCTCCAGCTGCTGGTGTGCCTCGTAGAGGATGGTGCCGCCGGGAGTCTCATAGACACCGCGGGACTTCATGCCGACTACACGGTTTTCCACGATATCCACGATGCCGATGCCGTGTTTGCCGCCCAGCTCATTCAGGGTAGCAATGATCTCGGATACCTTCATCTTTTTGCCGTTGACGGAGGTGGGAACGCCCTTTTCAAAGGTCATGGTGACGTACTCGCCTTCTTCCGGCGCTTTCTCAGGTGTGGTGCCGAGCACTAACAGATGTTCATAGTTAGGCTCGTTGGCAGGATCTTCCAATTCCAGTCCCTCGTGGCTGATATGCCACAGGTTGCGGTCACGGCTGTAGCTGGAATCTGCGGAGAAAGGAAGATGGATGCCGTGCTGTCTACAGTATTCGATCTCTTCCTCACGGGAGTTTAAGGTCCACTTTTCATTTCTCCATGCGGCAATGATCTTTAAGTCGGGAGCAAGGGCCTTGATGCCGAGCTCGAAACGGATCTGGTCGTTGCCCTTTCCCGTGGCGCCGTGGCAGATGGCGGTTGCGCCCTCCTTGCGGGCAATTTCCACTAATTTTTTCGCGATCACGGGCCTTGCCATGGAAGTGCCCAGCAGATATTTGTTCTCATATACTGCGTGCGCCTGCACACAGGGAACGATAAAGTCGTCGCAGAATTCGTCGGTCAGATCTTCAATATAAAGCTTGGATGCACCGCTTGAGAGCGCCCTTTCCTCGAGGCCGTCAAGCTCCTCCGCCTGACCGCAGTTGCCGCAGACGCAGATTACCTCATAATCAAAATTTTCTTTTAACCAGGGGATGATAACGGTGGTATCCAGTCCGCCTGAGTAAGCAAGAACTACTTTTTCTTTCATCATATTCTCCATTCTGCGCACTTTACAATCATCTTTGGCAGGGATTTTCAGTCTTACGCCGGGTGCGCACCGGTTCATACCCTCCGTATTTTCTAATTCTACAACAAGAGCGGATAGAATGCAAGGGTAAACTTATGCATATTTTGAATGAATATTACGAGAAATGTGCATAAAACGAAAAAATAGTTGAATAATATTCGCAATTGATGTATTATTATACGACGTGGAATGCTTTTATTTTAATGAGACTTATCCTGCACCAAGTATACCCTTTGACAAGCTGCTGTTTCAGGGAGTTACCTATGCCGGCGATGATTATGTCAGTTTGTTGTTTAACGATGTCAATTGGGGCTCGGCGCATCCGTATTCGGCATTGGAAGGTGTTACTTTTTATTATGATCCGAGATTTTGGGAAGCGGTAGCGACAAAAAGATTATGAGAGTAATAAAAAGGTGTAACCAAATGGTCACACCTTTACGTTCATCAAATTACAAGATGGGCGGCGTATCCATCATCTCAGGTACTCTTGCGAGTGCGTCGGGAGCCTTTCCGACCTTTGCAATTTGATTCATCGTTATTATTATGTATCATTATTATATGTTATACGCTTTTTGTTGTCAAATTTTTTCAATCGTCCATTTTGGATACCATGTTTTAATTTGGAATTTGTTATTGTATGCAAAGTGGCTACATACAGATAATTATCCTTGGTATCCAATTTTATGCCTATTTGTACATTTTCAGAGATACATTTTACTAATTCAAAACTTGTAGTTTTTTCATTTGGATTTATTCCAATAAAATCGGGTGCGGCAATAATGTCAGGGATTAAATCAAGATATTTTAAACAGTCAGGGTGTCTTTTTAAAATATGTTTTTTAAGACCATCAGATTGATATATGTTGAAAGACCCTATTTCATATGGAAGATAGTCATTAAAGTTTTCATTATATTTTCCTATTGTTATGAGTTTATTATTCATATATACTCCATAGTAGTTGTTCAGTAAGGTTTTGTTGTTTTCATCAATCAAATTGATAAATTTGTAATCGAGAGTGAGGAACTTTGGCACTTTCTCATGCAACATTTATGTTTTAGTATATCATGCCTGGTGAAGTATGAATAGAGCGAAAACATGTTGACGGATAATTATGAATTTAATGGGAGGACATGATGTGAGTGAATTAGTTGTAAAACACAATGAATTAAGCGCAGAAGATTTCATTTTATTATGGGAAACAGTCTGGGGGCAAGGGCCCTCCTTGGAACAAACAAGACTTGCAATGGAGCATACACTGTTTCGGGTATCTGTTTTTGACCGGGATAAAATAGTGGCTATGGCAAGAGTAATAGGGGATATGGGGCTGGATTACTATATCAAAGATGTTGTTGTAAGACCTGAATACCAAGGAAAAGGGATCGGGCGTATCCTCATAAATGAGCTGCTGAAATTTATCAATGATAATGGAGTAAGTAATACTGAAATTTTTGTTGAGCTTTGTGCAATGCCTGATAAAATACCTTTTTATGAGAAATTGGGTTTTGATGCAAATGAAGCTCAAAGGTTGAAAATGATGTATCGAGTCAAATGAGCTATCTTTAGGGTTAAAGGAGCAGTTTATGGGAACGGGAATTGTTATATGCGGCCTAAATGGTACTGGAAAGAGTACATTGGGGAAGGCCCTTGCAGAGAAGCTGCATTATTACTTTATAGATAATGAAGATTTATATTTTCCCAAGACTGACCCTGATTATATCTACTCGGCTCCACGTACCCGTGAGGAGGTTGAAAAACTTCTTTTTCGTGAGATAAAAGCACATGAAAACTTTGTTTTTGCGTCTGTAAAAGGGGATTATGGAGAGGCTGTTTATCCTTTTTTTCGGTACGCTGTATTGCTGGAGGTCCCGAAGGATATTCGGATAGAGCGGGTAAAACAACGTTCTTTTCAGAAATTTGGTGATAGAATGTTGGCAGGCGGAGATTTATATGAGCAGGAAGAGCGTTTTTTTGATTTGGTGGAATCCAGAGCCGAGGATACGGTTGAAAAATGGCTACAAGCATTAAATTGCCCGATCATAAGGATTGACGGGACAATGCCCGTTGAAGAAAATATAAAATATATTATAGAGCAGATAAAAAAATAAATTTCAGGTTGCCGGAGGATTGGAAATGGGATACTTGATTTCAGAGACGACAAAGGAAGAACGGGAGCAGATTGCAAATTATGATACTTGAGACGGACAGATTGTATCTTAGGGAAATGAATCAGGCGGATTACGGCGCGCTGTGTAAAATATTGCAGGACGAAGAAACCATGTATGCGTATGAGGGAGCGTTTGACGATGAAGAAGTACAGGAATGGCTTGACAGACAGCTTTCCCGTTATCAGAGATGGGGCTTTGGATTATGGGCGGTAATCCTGAAAGAAACCGGGGAAATGATCGGGCAATGCGGGCTTACCATGCAGCCCTGGAAGGATGAAGAGGTATTGGAAATAGGTTATCTTTTCAGGCGGCGGTACTGGCATAAGGGGTATGCCATAGAGGCGGCCAAAGCGTGCAAAAAATATGCCTTTGAAGTATTACAAAAGGATGAGGTCTGTTCCATCATCAGGGATACGAATACGGCTTCACAGAATGTGGCCGTCAGAAACGGCATGGTGGTTGTGGATCATTGGGTGAAACATTACAGAGGTGTGGATATGCCTCATGACCGCTATGCGGTTACAAGGTGAGAGGGGTGGAGGAGAAACAGGATATGATTTACAGGCTGGCAGAGGAAAGAGATATTGATGCGGTTTGCGGGTTGATAAAGGCGGCCGTCAGCAGTATGGAGAAGCGGCGCATTTTTCAATGGGACGATATCTATCCTGCAAAAGAAGATTTTCTGGATGATATTCGGAAACAACAGCTTTATATCGGCATAGTGGATGGAGATATCGCCGTAGTGTATACTGTAAATAAAGAGTACGCAAAGGAATATGAAAACGGAAACTGGAAATACCCGGATTGCGAATATCGCATTATCCACCGGCTGTGTGTGAATCCGGCATATCAGAACCGGGGGATAGCAAAAACCACACTTTCGCACATTGAGCAGGAATTGCGGAAAAGAAACATTGAAGCAGTGCGTCTTGACGCGTTTAGCGAGAACCCCTTTGCATTGTCGCTGTATCAGAAGGCGGGATATGAAAAGGTCGGCGTTGCGGATTGGAGAAAGGGAAGATTTTATCTTATGGAAAAGCGGCTGTGATAGCAAGGAGGAATAAAGTATGTGGTTTTGGTGGTTTATGCTGATTTGTGATTTGCTTATTCCTGCATTGATGATCCTTTTTGGGAGAATGATGTGGAAGCATCCGCCTCAGAATATCAATTGGATCATGGGCTACAGGACAAAACGCTCCATGAAAAATATAGAGACATGGAAGTATGCCCATGAGTGCTGCGGGCGGCTGTGGTGGAAAATTGGATGGATAATGCTGCCGATTTCCGCAGCCGTTCATTTGCCGGTGTATCACGGTTCAGACAATGAGATAGGCATTGTAGGCGGTATTTTATGTACCCTGCAGGTTGTGATGCTGCTTGTTCCTGTTTTCTTGACAGAACGGGCATTAAAGAAGAAATTTTCCTGATGAGGTATTACTATGAATATAATCAGCAAGAGCATAGATAACGGCAATCCTTTTGATTGGGGAAGAACGTCCGCAGACTATGCGAAGTTTCGCGATATCTACCCGGAAAAATTTTACCGGAAGATTCTGGACCGCAATCTTTGTATGGACGGGCAGTCTGTTCTGGATCTCGGGACGGGAACGGGGGTCCTTCCCAGAAATATGTATCGGTTTGGGGCGAAATGGACGGCGACGGATATTTCAGAAAATCAGATTGCACAGGCAAGGATTCTTTCGGAGGGAATGGATATCGACTATCATGTTGCAGCTACGGAGAATATCAATTTTCCTGACGGTTCCTTTGATGTTGTTACAGCCTGCCAGTGCTTTTGGTATTTTGACCATGAAACGCTTATGCCTAAACTTTGGCGTATGTTGAGGCAAGGGGGAAGCATTCTTGTTTTATACATGGCATGGCTGCCTTTTGAGGATAAAATTGCAGGGGAAAGTGAAAAGCTGGCGCTGAAATATAACCCGGACTGGAGCGGCGCAGGGGAGACGGTGCATCCGATATGGATACCCGATTGCTATAAGGAAAAATTTGAACTTGTGTATCATGAAGAGTTTTTACTCCACGTTCCTTTCACGCGTGAGAGCTGGAACGGAAGGATGAAAGCCTGCCGCGGAATCGGCGCTTCCCTTTCTGAAACGGAAATTGCAAAGTGGGAAGAGGAGCATAAAAAACTTCTGGTACAGATTGCGCCCGAAAAATTTGATATTTTACATTACGGGGCGATTGCACAGCTTGAGAGAAAGTGAAAGGAAAACAAGATTTGCGGAGGAATGGAAATTCGTGAAGACAGTCATCATACACGGGCAAAGTCATAAAGGCTCAACCTACCATATCGCGCACGCGCTGGGTGAAAAGATCGGAGGGGAATGCAGGGAGTTTTTTCTGCCGAGAGACTTCGGTAAGTTTTGTGTGGGCTGTAACCGATGTTTTATGGAAGGAGAGGAAAAATGTCCCCACTACGAGGAACTTTTGCCAATCACAAGGGCTATGGATGAAGCCGATGTGATTATTCTGGCGAGTCCTGTCTATGTGTTCCATGCGACGGGCGCCATGAAAGCGTTTTTAGACCATTACGGATACCGTTGGATGGTTCACCGGCCCGAGGAATCCATGTTTTGCAAGCAGGGTGTGTGCATTTGCACTGCGGCGGGTGCGGGCGTCAGATCGACCAACAAGGATATGGCGGACAGCTTGTTTTTCTGGGGCGTCGGCAAAATATACCGATTCGGGAAAGGGGTTGCGGCAGTTGAGTGGAAGGGTGTGGACGAGAAGAAGCGGGCATCCATTGAGAGAGCAACCACTTCCCTTGCGAGAAGAATTGTCAGGCGTTATGGGAAGATAAAGCCGGGGCTCAAAACGAGAATCTTCTTCTGGGCAATGCGGCTGGCGCAGAGAAATGGATTTAATGAAAAAGATGCGATGTACTGGAAGGAAAAGGGATGGACGGGAAATAAGCGCCCATGGTAAAAAAAGTTTACATAACTAAACGGGAGGTTGTGGGATGGAAAGAAGAGATAAAGTGAATTATTATCTGGACTTGGCAAAAATGGTGTCTCAGCGTTCTACCTGTCTGCGCAGGCATTACGGTGCAGTGATAGTGAAAAACGACGAGGTGATTTCTACCGGATATGTGGGAGCGCCCCGCGGCAGGAAGAACTGCACCGATGTGGGGGAGTGCATTCGTCAGAAGATGGCGATTCCGAGGGGGGAGCGGTATGAGCTGTGCCGCAGTGTCCATGCGGAAACCAATGCGATTATCAGCGCGTCTCGCGACAAGATGATTGGAAGTTCCATGTATTTGACGGGGGTGGAGGCAGAGACGGGGGAGTATGTGAAAAACTCGTGCAGCTGTTCCATGTGCAAGCGGCAGATCATCAATGCGGGAATTGAGACTGTGTATGTCCGCGATACAGAGGATGAATATCGCGTGATTCCCGTGCAGAGCTGGATCGACGAGGACGAGTCTCTGGATGGAACATTTGGTTATTGATTGGTTTACATAAAATATTAAAGGAAGAAGTGTAACATGGACGAACGGGAAATGGCGAGAACGCCAGTTGACACAAAACCCTTACCTAAAGGGAGACTTTCGAAAGAAATGGCGGTATATGAGCTGCTTGAAAAGCTGGACATTCCTTATCTTCGTGTGGATCATGAGCCAGCAGCTACCGTGGATGACTGTCACGGCGTGGATGAGGCGCTGGGCATTCATATTTGCAAAAATCTGTTTCTGTGCAACAGGCAGAAGACGGACTTTTATCTTTTGATGATGCCGGGCCTGAAAAAGTTTAAGACAAAGGAGCTTTCGGCGCAGCTGGGTGTGGCAAGACTTTCCTTTGCGGAGGCGGAGTATATGGAGGAGTTTTTAGATATTACGCCGGGGTCTGTGAGCGTGATGGGCCTGATGAATGATCGGGACCATAGAGTGCGTCTGCTGATTGACAGGGAATTATTGCAGGACGAGTTTGTGGGATGCCATCCGTGTGTAAACACATCGAGTTTAAAGCTTCGGATGAAGGATGTTTTGGAGAAATTTCTGCCCTATGTAGGACATACGTACACGGCGGTGGAGTTAATGGGAGAATAGTTTACATAACATGTACTAAGTTTACATAATATATTATTGGAGAGAAACGGAGAATACACATGATACGCAAAATGACAATAGAGGATTACGACGGCGTGAAGGCGCTTTGGATGTCGATCAAAGGATTTGCCATCAGGAGTCTGGACGATTCCAGAGAGGGTGTGGAGAGGTTTCTTGCAAGAAATCCTGATACCAGCGTGGTGGCGGTGGAGGACGGCAGGATTGTAGGGGCGATTCTCTGCGGGCATGACGGCAGAAGGGGCTGTCTTTATCATGTGTGTGTGGCGGAAGGATACCGTATGCGCGGCATTGGGAAAGCCATGGTGGTATTCTGCATGGAGGCCCTGAAAGCGGAGCATATCAATAAGGTGTCGCTGATCGCTTTTACGCAAAACGATATCGGCAACGCGTTTTGGCGGCAGATTGGATGGACGAAGCGGGAGGATTTGAACTACTATGACTTTACGCTGAACGAGGCCAATATTACGGCGTTTAACAGGTAAAAGGAACGGGGAGTTGATTGACAAAAATTATCATATATGATGATTTTTGTATAAAGCAAAAAGGGATGCGATTAATATATATGAACTGGATTTTTAATGGAAGACTATAAAAGGAGGGCTGAATCATGACTAAAGCGGGTATATCTTTTGAAGAAATGAAAGCAGATATGCTGAAAGATGAAGAGTTTAAAGCAGAATATGAGAAATTGAAGCCCAGATATGAGGCCATTGCGCAGATTATAAGAGCAAGGAAAGAGCAAAATATGACACAAGCTGAATTGGCTAAAAGAGTAGGCACGCAGAAAAGCAATATTTCACGGCTTGAAAGCGGTACCTATAATCCCAGTTTGGATTTTCTTGTAAAAGTGGCTGAATCTCTCGGAAAAACTTTATCCGTACAATTAAATTAACTTGACCTTTGCTTTTGCCGTATGCTATACTTTCTCAAACAACTGAATAGTTAATGTCTTCAGGGCAGGGTGAAATTCCCGATCGGCGGTGACAGTCCGCGGGCGCGAAAGCGCGGGGTTTGGTGAAATTCCAGAACCGACGGTATAGTCCGGATTAAAGAAGGTGTATTGAGATTGCCAGAGAAAATCTGGCAGTGTTTTGTGCACTCTTTTCATCCAATTGCTCTGATGGCATTTTCAGTACACCTGAAACAGTAACACCTGAAAGACAGCCATACTTTCAGGTGTTAATTTTATTTCGGGAGGAAATTCAGATGAAAAACAGCAGGACAAAGAAACTCACAACAACAGGGATGTTATGCGCGTTTGCGTATGTGGCGGTGGCGGTTGGGCGCGTTCCCGTCGTACTCTTTTTGAAGTACGACCCGAAGGACGTTATCATTGTGATCGGCGGCCTGATTTTCGGGCCGCTCACCTCGCTGGCGATGGCCGTCATTGTCTCCGCAGTGGAAATGCTCACGATCAGCAGTACAGGGATATGGGGGTGCGTTATGAATGTGTTTTCCAGTTGTTCCTTTGCCTGCACTACAGCTTTTTTCTATAAAAGACACCGCACACGGTCCGGCGCCGTTGTGGCGCTGACCGCCGGATGGGGTTGCCAGATCGCGGTGATGATGCTCTGGAACTGGCTGATTACTCCGATTTATATGGGATATCCGAGGGAAGCGGTAGAAGCGTTGCTGTTTACGGCATTTTTGCCGTTCAATTTCTTGAAAGGAGGCCTAAATGCAGGGATCACTTTTCTGATTTATAAGCCAGTTGTCACGACTCTTCGGCGACTGCATTTGGTGGAGACATAATTGGTGGAAACATGGAGATTCAAAGAAAATCGTTGAAAATGACCTTTGGAATGCTGTATATTGAATTGTGACGAGTTCTATTTCTCAGCGGGGAGTCGATTATTATGTACAGAATACTTGTGGTGGAGGACGACGCGGTCATTGCGGAACAGATCGCGAAATATCTGGAGAAATGGGGATATGAGGTGGAGACTGTCAATGATTTCGCGGATGTGATGGGACAGTTTGCGGCCTGTGAGCCCCAACTTGTACTGATGGATATCGGCCTGCCCTTTTATAACGGTTACTACTGGTGCGGCGAGATCCGCAAGGTATCGCAGGTGCCGATCATTTTTATCTCCTCGGCCTCGGACAATATGAACGTGGTGATGGCTGTCAATATGGGCGGCGATGATTTTGTGGTAAAGCCCTTTGATCTGGAGATTTTGCAGGCCAAGATACAGGCGCTCTTAAGGCGGGCTTACGCATTTACGGCGCCGGGGACGGTGTTGGAGTACAGGGGCGTTCTGTTAAATATGACGGATATGTCGCTTTCGTTTCAAAAAAACCGGATCGAACTGACCAAAAACGAGTTCCGCATATTACAGTCGCTTTTCGAGGCGGCGGGCGGCGTGGTCAGCCGGGATATGTTGATGAAGCGGCTCTGGGACGACGAGTGCTTTGTGGACGACAATACCCTCACGGTGAATATGAACCGCCTGCGCAAACGGCTTGGGGAAATCGGTCTTGCTGAATTGATTCAGACGAAGAAGGGCGTGGGATATTTGCTGGGAGGTTTATCATGAAAAAAAGGCTTTTGATTCCGGCGGCATATCTGCGGGAGCGGATCGTCCCGGTTCTTTTTTATATAGCGGAGGCGCTTATTTTTATGATGATAGCCGCTCTCTACGGCTATGAGGGCGTGTTTGCAAATATGACGTATGCGCTGGGGCTTACCGCCTTTTTCGGCGGCTGCTATCTGCTTTGGGATTATGGAAGATACCGGGAAAAGTACAGGGAATTGCAGCGGCTTCTCTCGGCGGAGGAGAGAACAGGCGGCATGCCGCAGACTTCTTCTTCCATGGAGCTGGCTTACCAGCAGATCATCATGGCGCAGGAAACGGAGAAAAAGGCGCTGGTCACACAGCTTGACGAAAAACAGCAGAACATGGCGGATTATTATACCATGTGGACCCATCAGATCAAGATACCGCTCTCGGCCATGGATCTGCTTTTGCAGAATGCGGACAAAAACGGGGGCGGGAATATAGAGAAGGACGCAGACGGCAGTGGGGATGCGCAGACGATCAAACGGCTTCGGGAGGAAGTTTTCAAGACGGGGCAGTATGTGGATATGGCCTTGCACTATGCGAGAATGGAGAGCATTTCTTCCGATCTTTCGTTTGAAAAGCTGGATGTGGGAGAACTGGTGAAGAAAGCGCTGAAAAAATACTGGCTTCTCTTCAGCGGTGCGGAATTGCAGCTGCACTTGGAGGAATGTCATGCGCAGGTGGTCACGGACGGCAAGTGGTTTTCGTTCGTGATAGAGCAGGTTCTCTCCAATGCGTTAAAGTACACGAAGGAGGGGAGCGTCTCCATCTACGGGGCGGATGAAAGCGGCAGGCACGTCGAGGAGGGCTGCTGTTATCTTGTCATTGAAGATACGGGAATCGGGATTGAGGAGGGCGACCTGCCCCGCATTTTTGAACGGGGCTTTACGGGATATAACGGCCGTCTCGGAAACAAGTCCACGGGAATCGGCCTGTATCTGTGCAGGCAGATCATGGACAGGCTGGGGCTGTCTATTCATGTGGAGTCAAAGCGCGGGGAAGGGACGAAGGTATTTCTGGGGATTGCGCAGGAGGCGATCCTTACGAAAATGTAAGTTAGGAAAAAGAAATGTAAGCCGGATATATGGCAGAGCATTTCTTTTTTGTTTATGATGATGTCAAAGACGAGAAAGTCGATTCATTGGGGCAATCGCATGGAAGGAGGACACCTATGTCACTGTTAACCGTAAAAAATGTGAAGAAAACATACACCACCCGTTTCGGCTCGGTCAAAGTACAGGCTTTAAACGACGTGAACTTTTCCGTGGAGGAAGGGGAGTATGTGGCTATTATGGGCGAGTCGGGTTCCGGAAAAACCACGCTCTTAAATATTCTGGCGTCTCTGGACACAGCCACCAGCGGACAGGTGCTGTTGAACGGGCAGGAGCTTTCTAAAGTCAGCCAGAAAGACCTGTGCGCATTTCGGCGGGATCATCTGGGCTTTGTCTTTCAGGATTTTAACCTGCTTGACACCATGGCCCTGCGGGACAATATTTTCCTGCCGCTGGTGCTGGCGGGTGTGCCCTATGGGGAGATGGAGGAGCGGCTTATGCCGCTGGCGGAAAAGCTGTCGATCACAGAGCTTCTGGATAAATATCCCTATGAAGTGTCGGGCGGGCAGAAGCAGCGGGCGGCAGTGTGCAGGGCTTTAATCACGAGGCCGGATATTGTGCTGGCGGACGAGCCAACGGGGGCGTTGGACTCCCGGGCCTCCGGTAAGCTCCTTCGGCTCTTCGGGGAGATCAACGGGGAGGGGCAGACTATCCTTATGGTGACCCACAGCATTCAGGCGGCGGCCCATGCCGGGCGGGTACTTTTCATCAAGGACGGCTGTGTGTTCCATCAGATTTACCGGGGTGGCCATGACAGGGAAGAGATGTACCGCATGATCTCGGACGCCCTGACGGTGATTCAGGCGCAGCAGAGCGGCACGGACGAGATGGCAGTTGAGAAACAGGCATAAAAGGGGAGGTGAACACGAATTATGAATAAAATGAAGCTGCTGCCCATGATGGCTTACAGAGGGGTGAAGCAGAATCGGCTGGTTTACAGACCTTATATGATGGCATGCCTTTTCTCCGTATTCAGCTATTATCTGTTTTCTTCCCTTTTGCACAATGATTTGATGGAGAGGCTGCCCAAGGCGGCCTATGCGTGGCTGATGCTAAACCTTGGGAAAGGGCTGCTATCCGTTATTTTGTTTCTGTTTCTGCTCTATGCGGGCAGCTTTTTACAGAAAAGACGAGGGCGGGAGTTTGGCCTTTACAGCATTTTAGGATTGGAGCGGAAACATATCGGCATCATGCTTCTCTGGGAAAATGCCGGGATGTACCTGGCCAGCGTATCGGCGGGGATACTGCTTGGGTTTGTGCTGAATAAGCTGATGTTTCTGCTTCTGCTTCGCATGTCGCGGCTGGATGTGGAGGTGGCGTTCTATTTTTCCGTAGAGGCGGTTGTGGAGACGCTTCGATATTTCGCATTTGTTTTTCTCTGTCTTTATGGAAGGAGCCTCTGGGGGATTATTCGCATGAAGCCCACCGAGCTGATGTCGGAAAGCAGGAAGGGGGAAAAGCCGCTTAAGCGGATCTGGCTGTGGTCTGTAGTAGGAATCATTCTGCTTGTCTGCGGTTATTTGCTCTCTGTCACAAGCACAATGGACAGCATGATTTTTATCGACTTTTTTCTGGCGGTATTTCTGGTGGTGCTTGGCACTTATTTTCTGTTCACCTCCGGGAGCGTAGCCTTTTTGCAATGTTTAAAGAGGAATAAGCGTATTTATTACAGGCCGTCCAATCAGGTGACGATCTCCGGTATGCTGTACCGCATGAAAAAGAATGCGGCCGGGCTGTCCAATATCTGTATTTTTTCCACCATGCTGCTGATTACGTTGACCTGTACGGTCACCATGTGGACGGGAATGGATCAGATCGCCTACTATGATTATCCTTATGATATGCAGGCGGCTTACTCGGAGAACAGCGATGTAATAGACACGGCGTGGGAAAAGGCGGAGGCACTCTCGGAAAAATACGGGCAGAGCATCGAAAGGCTGGACTGCTACAACGCCATGGAACTGCGGTGCGGCAGGCGGGAGGGCAGCAATGAGTTTACCTCTGCCGCAGAAGTGGAATTTGCCGACCAGTATGACGTTACTTTGCTGACACTGGAAGAATATAATCGTCTGGAAGGACAAAACGAAAGTCTGGGAGAAGATGAGGTGCTTTTGTACGCAACAGGAATGCCTTTTGGCTTTGACAGGGTAAACTTTCTGGGGGTAGAGGCATCCGTGAAGGGGGAGCCGGAACAGATTTACCCTTATCCGCAGGCGAAGAATCGGATGTTTAACTTTACCTCCCGGTATGTGATTGTGGTAAAGGACAAAAAAGCGTTGGACGGTTTTGTCTCGGCCTGGGCGGAGGCGAACGGGGTGACCGATCTGGATGGATTTTTACACAGCGGCGTGCGGCATCTATGCCTGCTGCTTGGCGGAAAGGAAGCGGAGCGGGATGCTTTTATCGAGGAGTGGCTGGAATGGTGTCAGGGGCAGCAGGACTTTTTGTGGATGATAAATGGTCTGGAGGGGAGGGACGAGAATCGCTCCATGAACGGCGGCCTGCTTTTTATCGGCATGGTATTTGGGCTCCTGTTCTTCATGTGTCTCCTGCTCATCATGTATTTTAAACAGGTTTCGGAAGGATATGAGGATCAGGACAGCTTTGGAATTATGCAAAAGGTGGGGATGAGTGACGCAGAGATCAGGGGAACGATCCGCAGACAGATTCTGCTGGTATTTTTCCTTCCCCTGGCAGGCGCGTTTCTGCACACGGCGGCCGGGCTTGTGATGGTAAACGGTCTTCTGGCGGCGCTACAGTTTTTTGACACCGGGCTTCTGCTCCGCTGCTGTGGGGGCGTGGCAGCGGCGGTGACGCTTCTGTATGCGGGAAGCTATCTGATGACGGCGAAGACCTATTATCGGATTGTGAGGCAGTAAAACAGCACACGGCGGCAAGGTAAGAGTGAGGGCAGTATACACCAGAGGTGATGTATGCTGTCCTTGTTTGGCATAATGGGGTACTATTTTATTTTAGCGCCAATCAAATTTAACTTAGCCATTTTCGTAAAAATGATGAAATTAAGATTGACTTTGGAAAAGTGAAAAGATAAGATGAAATTACAATTTTTTTTATGCTTTTTATTATCACTTTCACGCAACAGTTCAAAGATCGCTGAATGATTTGGTAAAGGCAGGAAAGATCATAAAAGTGGGCGGCGGGAGATATATGATCCGGCCTGCAGGACGTCCGGATTTCTCGTGACGGTGGAACGGATCAGGTTTGGTTTTATGATATGTAGGAACTTAAGGAGATGCTGACGGAATCGGGGGAGGTATAGGTTTGGGTGATGAGATCGTATTGTTTGAGAGCGATGATAAAGAAATAAAATTGACAGTGCCAGTTGAACGGGAGACAGTGTGGTTGACGCAGGATCAAATGAGTGAGTTGTTTGATACGGCAAGGTCTTCTATTACTTATCATATTAATAACATATTTAAGGAAGAGGAACTGGATAAAAATACTTCTGTCGAAATTTTCGACAGAAGTGAAAAATATGCTTCACGTCCTCCGCAATATTATAATCTGGACGTCATTATTTCAGTTGGTTATCGTGTGAAATCCAAGCGCGGCGTGGAATTTCGCAAATGGGCTAACACTGTTTTGAAACAGTACATATTGCAGGGATATGCGGTGAATAATAATCGTATTGCACAGCTTGGCGAGGTAATACAGATTATGAAACGCACGGAAAATTCTTTAGATAGCAGGCAGGTGCTGTCTGTCATAGAAAAGTACAGTGAAGCGCTTGATCTGTTGGATGCAAGGGAAGCATAGGAAATATATATCAATCTTTCGGCGGACAGGATGTATATCCGACGCTTGAGGAAAAAGCAGCTCATTTATTGTATTTTGTGACAAAGAACCACAGTTTTTATGATGGCAATAAGAGAATCGCTGCCGCAATGTTTCTCTATTTCCTTGATAAAAATGGCGTTTTGTTTCGAGAAGGGGACAAACTAATTGACGATCATACTTTGGTCGCATTGACGATCATGATTGCCGAATCACGGCCGGAGGAAATGGAAATGATGATTACGGTGGTGATGAATTGTATCAATATAGGAAATTGATAGAGAGCTTAGATAGAGACAGTTGAAAATATGGGAAGGAAAAAAGTGAAGCCTGAAATATCACAAATTGATAAAATTATTTTTAGAAATAAGCAGAATATTCCGTGGAATGATGTTGAACAATATCTAAAACGATATATTGGACGAACATTTGTTGTTCGAATGTATCAAGATAGAATACATATTGCGGGTGATTTTCCAGATGAATTTTCTGAGTCAAAATATACGAAAAGGCTTCGAGGAGCTTTGGCAAAGGTAAAAGCTAATTCGGCACAGATTATTGATTTAATGATTATCAATGCGCTGAATATACACATGAGGGAAATGTATCTGTTTTTGGAGTAGCCTATGTTGTAAATAGGATGTATGCGCAATGTACAAATTTTCCTAAAATCGTTGCTACAGAAAGGGACATTGAAAAATTTCAAATCAGGTATGGCGACTTATTGTTTTGTAGATCGTCGTTAGTCGCAGAAGGTATAGGAAAGGCATCGGCTGTACCTAAAAATGCTCCATATGGTACGTTGTTTGAATGTCATGTAATACGTTTGCCACTGGATTTAGAAAAATGTGTTCCAGAATTCATTCAAATGCTTACTACTACGGATTATTATAGAAATCAAATTATAGCACAGTCAAAGACGGCGACAATGACAACTATAGGGCAAGACGGATTATTAAAGACTAATATTCTTTTACCGCCCTTGGAATTGCAGAAAAAATTTTTACAATTTGTAGAAGGGGTTGATAAGCTGAGAACTGTGGCCCAGAAACGATTGGAAGAAGCTCAGCTTTTATTCGACAGTCTGATGCAACAGTATTTTGACGACACGACTTAAAGTTTACAATGTAATTACTATGTTATATAATAAGGCTGAAGGAGGAATGCTACTATGTCTAATTCATCGTTGTTGCAAGTGAGAACTTCTGCGGAAGATAAAGAAAAGGCCTCAAAAATTTTGGAAAACTTAGGAACTAATTTATCTGCCGTGGTCAATATGCTGATTAAGCAGATTATCCTTACAGAAGGGATTCCTTTTGATGTAAAAATGAATCATTCAGTCTATACCAAAATAGAAGCGGTAGAAGAGGTGAGAGCTACGATGGCTATGGAAGGGATGGAGCTGACAGAAGAAGATATACAGGTATTATACGCATATAAAAACGGAGAAATGTCTGGCGATGAATTGCGAAAGCAGATATTAGGAGAAAACAGATAATGTCAGATAGGATATATTGTTATCCGAATTCGGATGTTCTGATAAACAAAATGGGAATACGGGATATGGAGCGGCTTATGCGGTTGGAAAAACGGCTGACAATGCTTCGTATCCTTGAATTGGTGGATAAACCTATACAGGGAAAGTTTGACTTAAGGCATTTGCAATCAATTCACAGGTACATTTTTCAGGATGTTTACGAATGGGCAGGGGAAATCAGGAAAGTCGATATTGCAAAAGGAAATGTGTTCTGTAATGTGAAGTTTATAGAAAGTCAGGCGGAAGAGATTTTCGGAAAGCTGAGAAGAGAAAATTATCTGGGCGCTTTAAATGAAGAAGAGTTTTCTGTTCGCTTGGCATATTATTTTTCTGAGATTAATGCGCTTCACCCTTTCCGTGAGGGCAACGGACGCAGTCAACGTGAATTTATCAGGACACTGGCGATTCACAACGGATATGTTATTAATTTTGCAAAGGTCAGCAGAGAAGAGATGTTGAAGGCGAGTGAGGATTCCTTTTTATGTGATTATAAAAAGATGGAAAAACTATTTTTTCGCTGTATTCGGAAGAAAAATGAATTCTTATCATAAAATGGGTGTTTTGATATAACGGGGGAAATTACATGACTAACTTCGATTATTTAAGGTTATGAGCAAGGCGAAATTCTGGCAAATGATTGGCCGTGGCACCAGATTGTGTCAGGGATTGATGGATGGAGAGGACAAGCATAGGTTTTATATTTTTGATTTCTGCGGTAATTTCGCCTTTTTTAGGATAAATGAAGGGAAACCTTCCGCAAATCAAATGGCTTTACAGAGCGCGATCTTTAATCTGGAATTTCAAATGGCATATAAGTTACAGGAGGCTGATAAGCAGGCAGAACGGTTAATTGCGTATCGTGAAAAGCTGGTTGAAATGATGAGTGGTAAGGTGCGGGAATTGGACAGGGAGAGTTTTGCAGTCAGGCAGCATTTGAAGTATGTGGATTTATATGCCAATACAAACGGATATCAGACCATCAGCTATGAAGATACCCAGACGGTGAAGGAGGAGCTTGCGCCGCTTATTTTGCCTGATCAGGGGGATGCAAGTGCACAACGGTTTGACGCTCTTATCTATGGTATGGAACTGGCGTATCTATCGGATAAGAAATATACCAGGGCAAAAGGGGATTTGTTGAAGCATGTAAAGGCAATAGCCGGTGTGGCAAATATTCCCGAAATACAGGTAAAAACGGATTTGATTCAGGAAATTTTGCAGACAGACTATGTGGACCGGGCAGGAATTGATGAGTTTGAATATATCCGGGAAGAGCTTCGCGGGTTGATGAAATATGTTTCACGGAAGAAAATTAAGTATGATACAGATTTTGCGGACGATATTTTTTGTAATCTCTAGAAATCCTTCCAATGTGCCGATATCTATAGCAAGAATGCGATATCTGAACAGAGACTGATTCTATGGAATCGGCGCGACAAGGAGGTTTACATAATATGAAAATCGGCGAGGCGCAGAAATTATACAGACAGCAGCTCAGCTTTCTCCGCAAAGAAAAAAGCGACTTTGTCAAGCAGCAGAAGGAGAACCGGGACAAGATGGAGCAGGCCCGGAAGAAAAGCGAAGAGCAGGGCGTCACTTTTGAATTTTCCGAAGCCTATCTGGAACGGGAGAAGGAGCTTCAGGAAAAAATTGACGAGCTTTCCGGGCAGATCAAAAACAATCAGAAGACGCTCGATGATCTGATTGAGCAGGAGGTTGGCATTTTTAACAGTGTGGTCGCTGAGCAGCAGGGCGATGCATGGAAGGAGTACGGCGAAGAGATGGCGAAATGTCTGGAGATCGCCAGAAGAATCAGCCGGGGCGATCGCGTGCCGGCACAGGATGAGAAGAAGCTGATGGATTTCAATATGGAGATTTATCAGATGGCGAAGGAAATGGCGGCCATGAACATGGAGGGCAAACACAAGGAGTGGGATTCCCTCTGGGGCGAGGAGGAGGAAAAGGAGTACGAGGATCCCTTTGAAGCCTCTCAGAATGCGGAAACCAATGTGGAGATACCGGAGGGAATGGCAACGGCGGGCGCAGAGGAGCAGACGACTGCCTGAGAAACGAAAAAGAGCAGGATGAAAAGACAGCGGCGGATCATTTCATGTGAGGTGATCCGCCTTCTGATATTATGGATTGCAGAAAAGTGGGATGTTCTGGTAGAATAGTGGTGGTATGGCAGAATAAAAACGGCGTGGAAGAATTGAGGAGCATAAGATGATACAGGATACCTTTAATGAATTTGCAAAACTTTCGCAGGTGCGTTCCATAGCGGTAGGCGGTTCGCGGGCCGCGAAGAGGAATGACGAGTTTTCCGATTACGACGTCTATGTTTACGCTACGGAGCCGATTTCCATAGCGGCGCGGCGGGATTTGCTGGAAAAGTACTGTGACAGCATTGCGCTTGACAATCATTACAGGGAACATGAGGACGTCTGTATTATGGAGGACGGCACGCAGCTTAACATTGTCTATCGGGAGCTTGACGCATTTTTGGAGGGAATCGACCGGGTGACAGTGCATTTCGAGCCTCTTGACGGGTGCACCACCAGCATGTGGAACAGCCTTTTGATGAGCAGGATTGCATACGATAAGGGCGGGCTTTTGGCGGCGGCGAGAGAAAAATACACCATTCCCTATCCCCAACAGCTAAAGCACAACATTATCAGCCATCATATGAACCTGATCAAATACGGGCTGCCTTCCTACATGGCGCAGATGGAAAAGGCGATGAAGAGGAAGGATATGGTGAATATCAATCAGTGTGCCCAGCGTTTTCTCAATTCCTATTTTGATATTGTTTTTGCGCTCAATGAAAAACTGCATCCGGGGGAAAAAAGGCTGATACAGATTTGTATGGAGGAATGCAAAATTCTGCCCGCTAATTTTGAACTGAACATCCGTCTGCTTTTGAACAGTATGTTTAAAGACCCGGCTGCATCCGCGGTGGTTGACCTGATGGTGACGGAGCTTGAGAAGGTGATCGGACTGGCCCTCGGATAGCGGGAGGAAGTAAAAAGGCGGCCTGTTTGGCTGTGCGGTTGCAATGAGGGCGGATTTATTGTAATATTAGAAAAGTGAAAAGTGTGAGAAAAGAAGGCGAGGAAAACAATGAAAATCATAGAGGGAGGCGTCACCGCGGCGGCCGGTTTTGAGGCGGCAGGCGTGGAGGCGGATATCAAATATAAGAACAGAAAGGATATGTCCTTAGTTTATAGTCGGGTGCCCTGCCGCGCAGCCGGAGTGTTTACCGGCAACGTGGTGAAAGCGGCGCCCGTTTTGTGGGACAGGGAGATTGTGGCCCATTCCCCTTACGCGCAGGCTGTCGTTGTCAATGCGGGTATCGCCAATGCCTGTACGGGAAAGCAGGGGTACGAGTGCTGTAGGCAGACCGCAAGAAAAGCGGCGGAGGAACTGGGTATTTCGGAGGACGCCGTGCTGGTGGCTTCCACAGGCGTAATCGGCTGGCAGCTTCCTGTGGACAAGATTGCGGCGGGTGTGGAAAAACTGGTCAGAGCCAAGTCCGATACAAAAGAAGCCGGGCAGGCGGCAGTTGAGGCCATGATGACCACGGACACGAAACCGAAGCAGGCGGCGGTGCAGATCGAGATCGGCGGAAAGACAGTGACTCTCGGCGGCATGTGCAAGGGATCCGGCATGATTCATCCGAATATGTGTACCATGCTGGGATTTATCACGACCGATCTGGCAATCTCCAAAGAACTGTTGCAGGAGGCTCTGCGCGAGGATGTGAAAGACACCTTTAACATGATTTCCGTGGACGGTGATACCTCCACCAACGATACGCTGGTGGTTTTGGCGAACGGCCTTGCGGGCAATCCCGAGATCACGGAGAAAAACGGTGATTATGACAAGTTCCGGGAAGCGCTTCACTATATCGACGAGACGCTGGCCAAGAAGATGGCCGGGGACGGAGAAGGCGCGACGGCGTTGTTTGAGACGCGGGTAATCCATGCGGCGGACAAACAGGAGGCGCGGATTTTGAGCAAGTCCGTAATCTGCTCCAGCCTGACCAAGGCCATGATCTACGGCCATGACGCCAATGTGGGACGGATTATGTGCGCCCTCGGCTATGCGGGCGTGGATTTCGATCCGGAGCAGGTGGATATTTTCTGTGAGAGCGATGAAAATCGGATGCAGATCTGCAAGGGCGGTATGCTGACAGACTATAGCGAAGAAGAGGCGACGAAGATTTTGTCCGCACCGGAGGTGCGCGTGATTGTGGATATGCACAGGGGAGAGGCCGAGGCCGCAGCATGGGGGTGCGATCTGACCTACGACTATGTGAAGATCAACGCGGATTATCGGAGCTAGTTTACATAACTCGAAATCCGACAAGCGACAACTAGTTTACATAATATATCGGAATCTTGGAAAGGTTTACATAATTCAAAGAAAGAAGACAAGAAAATGGAACAGCAGGAAATGAACAAAATTTTGGGAAAAGCGGAGGTTTTGATCGAAGCCCTTCCCTATATCCAGAAATTTAACAGAAAGATTATCGTGGTCAAATACGGTGGCAGTGCCATGAGCAATGAGGAGCTGCAGCGCAACGTGATCAAGGACGTGACGCTTTTAAAACTGGTAGGCTTTAAGCCCATCATTGTACACGGCGGCGGCAAGGAGATCAGCCGCTGGGTCGGCAAGGTGGGGAAGGAGGCCAGATTTGTGAACGGCCTGCGCGTGACGGATGAGGAGACCATGGAGATCGCGGAAATGGTTCTGAACAAGGTCAATAAAAACCTTGTCAGGATGGTGGAAGAACTGGGCGTAAGGGCGGTCGGTATCAGCGGCAAGGACGCGGGGCTTCTGCAATGTAAGAAGAGATACTCGGAGGGTGAGGACATCGGCTTTGTGGGAGAAATTTGCGGCGTCGATCCGAAGGTGCTCTACGATCTTCTGGAGAAGGATTTCCTGCCCATCGTGGCGCCCATCGGTTTGGATGAGCAGTTTTTGACCTACAATATCAATGCGGACGACGCGGCCTGTGCCATCGCAAAGGCGGTGGGGGCGGACAAGCTGGTGTTCCTTACGGATATCGAGGGCCTGTACCGGGATATCAACGACAAGTCCAGCTTTATTTCCAGACTGACGGCAACGCAGGCGGAAGAGCTGATTGCCAGTGGATGCATCGGCGGCGGTATGCTCCCAAAACTTGGCAACTGTACGGATGCGATCAGAGAGGGCGTCAACCGGGTGCATATTTTGGACGGCCGGATCGCCCACTGTCTGCTGTTGGAAATCTTTACCGATCACGGCGTGGGCACGGCGATTATCGCGGATCAGGACAAGGAGACCATGCTCGGTTGAATGGAGAAGACAATCGCGGCAGGAATGAGACAGAGAGGACGAGAAGACGATGAGTGCAGAAATGCAGAATTATATCGACGAGGCGGAGAAGGCTCTGCTTCACACATACAACCGCTATCAGGTGGTGTTTGACAGGGGAGAGGGCGTGTACCTCTATGATATGGACGGGAAAAAATATCTGGACTTTGTGGCCGGAATCGCCGTGTTTGCGCTGGGCTACCGCAACGAAGCCTACAACGATGCGCTGAAAAACCAGATTGACAAGATCATTCACACGTCGAATTACTATTATAATCTGCCGGCCATCGAGGCGGCGAAAAAGATCAAAGAGATCTCCGGCATGGACCGCGTGTTTTTTACAAACAGCGGCGCGGAGGCTGTGGAGGGCGCCATCAAGACGGCGCGCAAATATGCTTATTTAAAGGATGGATGTACGGATCATGAGATCATTGCCATGAACCATTCCTTCCACGGGCGCACCATGGGCGCGCTTTCGGTGACGGGAAATCCCCATTACAGAGAGGCTTTCGAGCCAATGATCGGCAATATCAAATTTGCGGACTTAAACGACTTCGACAGTGTGGCGGCGCAGGTGACGGATAAGACCTGTGCGGTTATGTTTGAGACGGTGCAGGGCGAGGGCGGCATTCACCCGGCGTCGGAGGCATTTATGAAAAAAGTCAGGGCGCTCTGTGACGAGAGAGATATTTTGATGATACTGGACGAGATTCAGTGCGGTATGGGGCGGACAGGGCGGATGTTCGCGTGGCAGCGCTACGGCGTCAAGCCGGATGTGATGACCACGGCCAAAGCCCTTGGCTGCGGTGTGCCGGTGGGCGCCTTTCTGATGACGGAGAAGGTAGGCGCAAATTCTCTTGCCGCCGGCGACCATGGCACTACCTACGGCGGAAATCCGCTGGCCTGCGCGGCGGTCAGTAAAGTGATTGATCTGTTTCAGGAGCAGGATGTGCTCGCCCATGTAAACAGGGTGGGCGGCTATCTGGAAGAGCGGTTAAATGACCTTGCAGGGGAATTTTCCTGCATTAAGGAGCGGAGAGGCGTTGGACTCTTACAGGGACTTGCGTTCGACAGGCCGGTGGGCGATATCATCAAACGGGCCATGGACAAGGGGCTGGTGCTGATCAATGCGGGGACGGATATTATCCGGTTTGTGCCGCCTCTGATCATAGAAGAGAAGCATGTGGACGATATGATTCAGATTCTGCGTGAGTGTGTGGCAGAGGCAGAAGGAGAGCGGCAGTGACTCTGAAAAAAAGAATGATTATGATCCTTGCGGTCGCGGTGATCGTGGGCGGTTTTTACGGGGTGGGACAGCTTGGATGGTCGGTACAGACGGAAAAGACGGAGGCGGAGGAAGAGGCGGAGGATTCGCTTTTTGGACATAGGGAAACGCTGTATCTATGGTATGCGGATGAGACGCTTACGGATTATCTGAACAGTGTGGCGGTTTCCTACAGTGAGTACCAGAAAGAGGTGCGCGTCATTCCGGTCTATACGCCGGGGATGGAGTATCTGGAAACCATCAATCAGGCGTCCTTGCAGACGGAGGAGGTGCCGGATCTGTATATCGTCAGCAATGACTCTCTGGAAAAGGCATATCTGGCCGGGCTGGCCTGTGAAGTGGAGCTGCCGGAAGGCGTGCTCTCCATGACGGACATGCTGCCGCAGTCGGCGGTCCGGGCGGTGACCTATCACGACAAGCAGATCGGCTATCCCTTTTACTACGAGACGAGCTGTCTTCTTTATAACAGGACTTATCTGGAAGACTGGGCGAGAGCGCAGATTGAGGCTGAGCGGGATCAGGCTTTGGCGGAGGATGCGCAGGAGCAGGCGGACAACGGCGACGTGGAGGAAGAGATACAGGAGGCGCAGGTACAGGAGGAGATCACCGAGGAGGACGTGCAGGCCAAGGTGGAGGCGACCATTCCCCAGACGATAGATGAAATCCTTGCGTTTGCCGATGTCTACGACGCGCCGGAGCAGGTCGAAGCGATTTTCAAGTGGGATGTATCGGATATTTTCTATAATTATTTTATTGTGGGGAAATATATGGATGTGGGCGGTGAAAACGGCGATAATGCGGATTCCATACACATCTATAACGAAAGCGCGATTCGGGCCCTCAGGGTATATCAGAACCTCAATCAGTTTTTCTCTATTGACACGAAGGAAATCAGCTATGACGGCGTTTTGCAGGATTTTCTGGACGGAAAGATTGTATACACGGTGGCGACTTCAGACGCCCTGTCGAAACTGGAAAATGCCCGCGAGGAGGGCGGATTTTCTTATGAGTACGGCGTGTCCAGAGTGCCGGATGTAAGCGGGGAGCTGGAATCCGCGTCCCTTTCCGTGACGCAGTGCGTGGCCGTCAACGGCTATTCCACGAAGAAGCAGATGGCAAATGATTTCGCCGTGTATCTGACCCAGTATAACACGGAGGATCTCTACGGAAGAACGGGAAAGCTGCCGGTACACAGCGACGGGAAACCCTATGACGATCCAGGCGCGGCGGCTTTTTTGGAAGAATACGCCCGTTCGGTGCCAATGCCGAAAATGATAGAAACCAGTAATTTCTGGGTGGAGCTGGAGATCGCTTTTGCCAAGATCTGGGAGGGCGAAGACGCCAACGATGAGTTGAAGGCTTTGTCTGAGCAGATCATGGGACAGGTGCTTGGAGAGACGTACACGGAGGAATACATCGACGTGCCTTTGTCTGTGGAAGAGGAGGACGAAGAGATTTTAGGGGAAGAGGAAAGCGGAGAAGAATAATTACCGGTTCATACGGAAAAGCTAAGACAAGACGGCAGATGCCGTCTTGTCTTAGTTTGCGCGCATAAGCAGAGTCAGAGGGCTTATGTCTGTGAAGGAGGTAATGACATTATGTTGGGATTCTGGATTGCGGTTTTATCCGGCGCGCTGATGAGCGTGCAGGGTGTTTTTAACACGCAGGTCACAAAACAGTCGGGGATATGGGTGGCGAATGCCTTTGTACAGCTTACGGCGCTCATGGTCTGTCTGGCTGTGTGGCTTATGTCGGACCGTTCTTCTTTTGCGATCCTCTTTCAGGTGGAGCCAAAGTATATGCTGCTTGGCGGCGCGATCGGTGCGTTTATCACGTATACGGTTATTAAGAGCATGGAGCTGCTCGGGCCGGCCCGGTCGGTGATGTGCATTGTGGTCTCTCAGCTGATCGTTGCCTATCTCATTGAGGTTTTTGGACTTTTCGGCGTGGAAAAACAGTCCCTGGAGACCAAAAAATTGCTGGGAATGGGTATTATGATTGCAGGAATCATTATTTTTAAGTGGACATAAGGAGAAATTTATCATACAATAAAAATACAGCGCATAGCGGGAACCTCCCATAGAGTCCGGGGGACTCGGAAGGGAGACTATGCAGAAGAAAAAGAGAAAACTACATGCAAAAAGGACAGGGTATGCGGGACTGCTGTTGGCGGCCCTGTTTGTTCTTAGCGGTTGTACGAAGAAGGAAGAGCTTCTTCTGATCAGTGAGGAAAACGCCGCCGGGGAGCAGGCGGAGACGGTGGAGACTTCGGAAGCGCCGCCTGCTGAGAAAGAGCAGGAGGACGTCTCGCAGACAGGGCAGGCGAAAGAGATTGCGGCGCCGGTTCAGACAGAACCGGATGTGATCTGTGTACATGTCTGCGGCGCGGTTAAACAGCCGGGCGTCTATGAGCTGCGGGCGGGAAGCCGCGTCTACGAGGCCGTACAGGCAGCAGGGGGATTCGACAAAGAGGCGGATCGAGATTATGTAAACCAAGCGCAGGAACTGGCCGACGGCACAAAGCTTGTGATTCCCACACTGGAGGAAGCAGAAAAAGCTCTTGCGGGGGAAGCCCCGGCAGATTTGCCGCAGGAGAATGCAGCCGCACAGATCGGCATCGTGGCGGGCACGGCCTTTACGGAGACAGAAAACGCCGCACAGGATAAGGGCAAAAATGCAAAGGTCAATATCAATACCGCGTCCGAGGCGCAGCTTTGCGATATTCCCGGCATTGGGGCGACAAGAGCAGCGGCCATTACCGCTTACAGGGAATCCCACGGAGGCTTTCAAAAGCCGGAGGATATCATGAAGGTGAACGGAATCAAGGAAGGCATGTACGAAAAAATAAAAGACAGCATTTGTGTAAACTAGACAGGCAGGGATAGAACGATGGCACAGAGAGTTTTGGTAGTGGATGATGAGAAATTGATCGTGAAAGGGATCAGATTCAGTCTGGAACAGGACGGCATGGAGGTGGACTGCGCATACGACGGCGAAGAGGCGCTACAGCTGGCGCAGCAAAACGTCTATGACATGGTTCTGCTCGATGTGATGCTTCCCAAAATGACAGGCTTTGAGGTGTGCCAGCAGATTCGGGAGTTTTCTAACGTCCCCATTGTTATGTTAACCGCTAAGGGCGACGATATGGATAAGATTTTAGGCTTGGACTACGGCGCGGATGATTACATAACGAAGCCTTTTAATATTCTTGAAGTGAAGGCCAGAATCAAGGCCATTATGCGCAGGACGAACCGTCAGGAGCGCGGGCGGGAAGAAACGGTCAAGGTGGTGGAACGGGGCGATATGCGGCTGGACTGCGAGGGCAGGAGAGTGTATATCAAAGACCGCGAGATCAATTTGACTGTCAAGGAGTATGAAGTGCTGGAACTTCTGATGAAGAATGCGGGAAAGGTTTACGGCAGAGAGGAACTGCTTCGGCTGGTATGGGGAAATGACTATCCGGGGGATGTGAGAACCGTGGATGTGCATATCAGAAGACTGCGCGAGAAGATAGAAGAAATTCCCGGCGAGCCCGTGTACGTGCGGACAAAGTGGGGGGTTGGATATTACTTTGCCTAAAATACAATTGCGTAAAATTACATTTCTGCGAAGCCTGAAAGGGCGGATTTTTCTGATTCTGCTTGTGGTCGGGCTGATTCCCTGCTTTATCATGCGCTATGCAATTCTGCAAAACTATGAGCGCCGGGCGGTGAATGTCAGGACTTCCGATATTTCCACGCAGGTTAGAATTCTGGCGAATCATCTGATTACGTACCACTATCTTGAAGATCCATCTTCCGAGGTGATCAACGCGGAGCTGGACCAGCTGTCCAATCTGTATGACGGCCGTGTGCTTATCATCAATGCGGATCTCCGTATTGTAAAGGACACCTATGGGATCAGTCAGGGAAAAACTATTATCTCGGAGGAGGTGATCCGGTGTCTGAACGGGGAGAGCGCCAACAAGTACGACAGGGAAAACGGCTATATAGAAATGACCGTTCCCATCACGGAGACGGTGGAGGCGGAGCTGTCTTTAGGAACCGGTGAGAAGCTGGAACTGGTGCGGGGCGTTATGCTGGTAAGCGCGTCCAACGACAGCATTATTGCGACCATGAACAGCTTGGACCGGCAGGCGCTGGTGGTGGAGTCCATTGTGGGTGTTCTGATTTTCGTGGTGACCCTTCTGGTGTCCAAATTTCTCTTTGCACCCTTTAAAAAGATTATAGAGGCGTTGGATCAGGTGCAGGAGGGGTATACAAACGACCCCATTTCGGTGACGGACTGTCTGGAGACAGAGCATATCGGTGACGCCTTTAACAGAGTGCTGGGACGGATGAAAATGCTGGACGATTCCAGACAGGAGTTTGTATCCAACGTGTCCCATGAACTGCGGACGCCGATCACCTCCATGAAAGTGCTGGCCGATTCGCTGATTACCCAGAAGGATGTGCCGATTGAAGTGTATCAGGAATTTATGACCGATATAGCGGCAGAGATCGAGCGGGAGGACAAGATCATCAACGATCTGCTCTCTCTGGTGAAAATGGACAGGACTACCGCCGACCTGAATATTTCGGAGGTGGATATCAATGCGCTGGTGGAGCTGATCATGAGAAGGCTGCGTCCCATTGCCAACCGCAGGGACATACAGCTTGTGTATGAGAGCCTGCGTCCCGTGACGGCGTCTGTGGATGAGGTCAAGCTGACGCTGGCGCTCTCCAATCTGGTGGAAAATGCGATTAAGTACAATAAAGAACACGGTTTTGTGAAGGTAACGCTGGACGCCGACCACCAGTTTTTTACGGTACAGGTGGCGGACTCGGGCGTGGGCATTCCGGAGGACGAGCTGGAACATATTTACGAGCGGTTTTACCGCGTGGATAAGTCCCGTTCCAGAGAGATCGGGGGTACGGGCCTGGGGCTCTCCATTACGAGAAGCGCGATTCTGATGCACCGGGGTACGATCAAGGTGGCAAGCGTGGAGGGAGAGGGGACAGACTTCACGGTAAAGATTCCGCTGAAGTACATTGCGGTTTAGGGAGGCAGATATGAAGAGAACGAGACTTTGGTTTCTCTGCTTTACTTTGATTATGGCGCTGTGTCTTTGTACTGCCTGTGCGGGCCGTAACGCGAAGCAGGAAGGCATTGCCTATCGGATCTATTATGTGAGCAACGACGAGACAAAGATTATAGAGCGAGAGTATGTGAGCGGGACGACGGACACGGAAGCGCTGCTTTCGGAAATGCTGGAACAGCTTGCGTCTATTCCCGATAAGATGGAGTATGAGACGCCTTTGGCGGCGGAGATTTCCGTGATAGGCCATACGTTGGACAGCGGTCTTTTGACGCTTGATTTTGATGAAAATTACAGGAAGCTGTACGGCATCAGGGAGATTCTCGTGCGCGCGTCTATCGTGAGAACCGTGACGCAGCTGCCGGGCGTGGAGCGCGTGGCGTTTACGGTAAAGGGAGAGCAGCTCACGGACAAGACGGGGGCGGCGGTAGGCGTCATGGCGGCGGACACTTTTATTGAGAATGCCGGCAATGAGATCAACGCCTATGAAAAAGTAAATCTCAGGCTCTATTTTGCCAATGAAACAGGGGACCGGCTTGTGGAGGAAAATCGCCGCAACGTGGTGTATAACAGTAATATTTCTCTGGAAAAGCTGGTGGTGGAGAAACTGGTGGAGGGGCCGACGGTGGAGGGCGCCTATCCGACGATCAATCCGGCAACAAAAATCATCAGTGTTACCGTGCAGGATGGTACGTGTTATGTAAACTTAAACGACGATTTCCTGAATCAGCCCTACAACGTGGTTTCCGATGTGACCATCTATTCCATTACAAACTCGCTGGTGGAACTGTCGAATGTAAACAGGGTGCAGATATCCATAAACGGAGAGACAAATCTCTCTTACAGGGAAAATATGAGTTTAAATACGGTGTTTGAGAGAAATCTGGATATCATGGAATCCGGGACGACACAGTAATTGTATTATGTAAACTAAAATAGAGAAAAGGGAGTGAGAAGCATATGCGCAGACCGCTGTGTTTGACAGGACTGGCATTTGCGGTGGCACTGCTTTTGGGAATTTATCTGATGCCGAAAGGCGCGGAAACCTACGATGGGCTTGACGGGGAACAAACCCTGCTGCTTGGCGTCGTGGAGTGGAAGGAACATAAAATTTCAAAAGACAAAGAGGTTTTGGTGGTATCTTTGGGACAGGTCATTGTCCTGAATCCGATTCTTGCAGATTCTTTGGAATATCTACCCGAAAAAATCAGGGAAGCTACCGTAAAACAAATTAAAAAATATTGTGAAAATAATAAGGCGCGTCTGTGCCTTCCGGGTACGGAGGGGATCGAGGGCGTGCTGTGCTATCCGGGGGAAGAACCGGCTATGGGGAGTGTTGTGCTGATGGAGGGGAAGTTTTATGCCTTCTCCCACGCGACCAATCCCGGAGCCTTTGATGCGGCGGATTATTACCGCATTTTGGGACAGCAGGGCAGGCTGATGCAGGCGGACTGTCTATCCCAGAGCAGGGATCATTCGCGGTTTCGGGAAACCCTCTATACCTGCCGGGAATATCTGTCCCTGACACTTCATGCCTGCTATCCGGAAAAGGAGGCGTCCGTGATGGGGGCCATGCTTTTAGGAGAGAAGGGACTGCTTGACGGGGAGGTGAAAAGCCTGTACCAGCATAACGGCATCATCCATATTCTTGCCATCAGCGGCCTGCATCTGTCCATTCTGGGCATGGGGCTTTATAAGCTTCTGGCACATCTGCCCATCCCTAAATCGGTTAACATAATATTATCCGTGGCGTTGATGTGCTGTTACGGGACAATGACGGGAATGGGCGTTTCCATGGTCAGGGCTTTGGTGATGTTCGGGCTGAAACTGTGCGCCTCTCTGGCGGGCAGGACATACGATCTTTTGAGCGCTATGACGGTGGCGGCTCTTCTGATTCTGATACAGCAGCCCCTGTACCTGACGCACAGCGGCTTCCTGTTTTCCTTCGGCGCTGTCTGCGGGCTCGGCTTCCTGCCGGAGGTTTCTGAGCAGCTTCCCGACCGGAACGCCTTCCTGAAGGCGCTGTCTGCGGGAGCGTGGGTATCCCTTGTCACGCTTCCCGTGCATCTGTGTTTTTATTATGAATTTCCGCTTTACAGCATTCTCCTCAATCTGATTGTGATTCCCTGCATGAGCCTGCTTCTGGTAAGCGGTTTGGGCGTGATGGCGGCAGCCTCCGTCTTCTTGCCGCTTGGGCGTCTTGCCGCCTTCCCCGGAGTCTGGATTTTGACGTTCTATGAGAAGTGCTGCGGGTTCTGCATGGGGCTGCCCGGACAGCGGCTGGTTACGGGAAGGCCGGGAAATTGGCAGGTTGTGGTTTTTCTGGGGCTTTTGGCGGCGGCGGTGTTTTTTGCAGGCAAAAAGAAAAAGGTGCATTTTTGGTGTGCGATTTTTTCGGCGGTGATGCTTTTGACCTGCCGGATGCCGCAGAATTTTGAGATCACCGTGCTGGATATCGGACAGGGAGACTGTATTTATCTGTCGGACGGACAGGGAGGCCATTATCTCATCGACGGCGGAAGCTCTGATCAGAAGGAGGTGGAAACCTATCAGATCATCCCGTTTTTGAAGTATCGGGGCGTGAGGCGGCTTGATGCAGTGTTTGTCAGCCATTCGGACGAGGATCACATAAGCGGGATTCAGGGAATGTTAGAGAAGTACGGGGAGACGGGAATAGAGATCGGATGTGTGTTTTTGCCCGATTTAGCCGAAGAGAGCAGGGATGAAAATTATTTGACGCTGGCGGCTCTGGCACAGAGCCGGGACGTTCCCGTGGCGTTTCTACAGGAAGGAGATCGACTTGATAAAGGGGAACTTATGTTAACCTGTCTCCACCCGGATAAAAGTTATGTAAACTTAGACACCAATGCAGGGTCTATGGTTCTCTATTTGACGTATGATGATTTTTCCGCCCTTTTTACGGGGGATCTGGAAGGAGAGGGGGAGAGTCTTGTGACAGAGAGGCTGGCCCATATGAGGGAGGCGGGCGGACTGCCGGAAGGAATCACGCTGTTAAAGGCGGCACACCACGGCTCCAAAAATTCCACAAAAAAAGAGTTCCTTGCGCTTGTAAATCCCCGGCTTGCGCTGATCTCCGCCGGGAGGAACAACTCCTACGGCCATCCCCACAGGGAGACATTAGAGCGGCTTGCAGAACAGGGATGCCAGATTTATCAGACGCCGGACGGCGGCGCGGTGACGGTCCGGGTGAGAGGAAAGAAGGTGAGCGTGGAGACTTTCGTGCATTGACAGAAGAATTTTACTGTATTCGCTTTTGGGATTATGGTACAATAGATGCAAACGAACGAATGGAAATACAAGCATGAAAAAACTTGGCGAAGAGATCAGAACGGGACAATTAAAACAGGCGTATCTCCTGTGCGGAGAGGAAGCCTATCTGCGCAGACAGTACAGGGACAGGGTGAAAAAGGCTCTTATGGGCGATGGAGACCTGATGAATCTGCATTGCTTTGAGGGAAAAGGGATTGATCCGGGCGAAGTGATCGATCTGGCGCAGACCATGCCTTTTCTGGCGGACCGCCGGGTGATCGTCATAGAGAACAGCGGCTTTATGAAGCGGGGAGGGGAGGCGCTTGCCGCGTATCTGGCCGATCCTGCAGCCACCGCCTTTTTTGTGTTCGTGGAGACGGAGGTCGATAAGAGAAGCAAACTCTATAAGGCTGTCACATCCAGAGGGCGCGTGATCGAGTGTAAGACGCCGGATGAAGCTGTTTTAAAACGATGGGTCGTGGAGCTTCTCACGAAAGAGGGGTTGCGGATCACCCAGCGGGATCTGGATTTTTTTCTGGAAAAAACAGGGACGGATATGGAGAACATCCGGGGAGAGGTGGAGAAGCTGATCTGCTATTGCATGGGACGGGATGTGGTCACCTCTCAGGATATCGGTGAAATCTGCGTCAGACAGATCGGCAGCCGTATTTTCGACATGGTGGATGCTGTGGCTGACAAAAAACAGCGGCTTGCCATGGAACTATACTACGACCTTTTGACCTTGAAGGAGCCGCCCATGCGGATTCTCTTTCTGATTGCCAGACAGTTTAATCTTCTCTTGCAGGTAAAGGAACTGAAAAATAAAGGCTATGACGCGCGGGGGATCGGCCCCAAGGTGGGACTGGCGGATTTTATAGCCAGAAAATACGTAGCGCAGGCGCAGAAATTTAAGGAATCGGAGTTAAAACAGGCTGTGAAGGACTGTGTGGAGACCGAGGAGGCCGTCAAGACAGGAAAAATGAACGATATTTTAAGCGTGGAGCTTCTGATCGTGAAGCACAGTATGTGACAGATGCGGAAGAAAAACAGGCGGTCAGCCGGGCCTGAACGATATTTTGAAAAGTTATGGTTGCGCAGAGGGGCATAGTTACAGTACAATAGAAGGAAGAATGATGTTGAACCGTCATTCGATACCAATGACATAGATGGAGGATTAGTGTGAGCATGCATATTGTTTGTCTGGATCTTGAGGGAGTGCTGGTGCCGGAAATCTGGATTGCCTTTGCGAAGGAGACCGGTATTCCTGAACTTACAAGGACGACCAGAGATGAGCCGGATTATGACAAATTAATGAACTGGCGGATCGGTATTTTGAAGGAACACGGACTGGGGCTTAAGCAGATTCAGGAGACGATTGCAAAGATTGATCCCATGCCCGGCGCGAAGGAATTTTTGGACGAGCTTCGGCGTATCACGCAGGTGATCATTATCAGCGACACCTTTACCCAGTTTGCGGGGCCGCTGATGGAAAAGCTGGGATGGCCAACTATTTTTTGTAATTCTCTGGAGGTGGCTCCTGACGGAGAGATCACCGGGTATCGGATGCGCGTGAAGGATTCCAAACTCACCACGGTGAAGGCGCTGCAGTCGATCGGGTACGAGACGGTTGCCGCAGGGGACAGTCACAATGATCTGGCCATGATTCAGGCCAGTAAAGCAGGGTTCTTATTCAGAACGACGGAACAGATCAAGGGGGAATATCCCGAACTGCCGGCCTTTGAGACCTATGAAGAGCTGCTCTTGGCTGTCAAAAAGGCGATTGGCTTTGCGGGATGATGAGGGAAGAACACAAAAGGAGGGAAATGCTATGAAATGTATGCGCGTGGCCTTTGAGGCTGATGTGGAGAAGTATGAGGTTGGCAAGGGCATGGAGGATGGCTTTGAGCTGTGGACGGATGTGGTGACCAGAGGCTGGTTTGTGACGGATTCTCTTGTTCAGGTCAAGAAGGAAAACGGCGCGATTGTCTGCCCTTATATTTTACATAAGAGGGGAAAGACATTTATCGGCGAAGGGGATTACATCATTACCGAAGCGGACGGTTCCCGGCATGTCTGCGGCGGCGAGAAGGTCTTTGACAGATATAAGCCTGTCGAGGGATAAATATTATTATGTAAACTAAATAAGCTGTTTTACAAGGCAGGAGGTCTGCGAGAGCGGATACTCCTGCCTTGTTGTTTTAAAGTCCCGTTTATAGGACTGATGAAATGGTAAGGTAGTTACAGCAAGGGGGTGCGACATATGAAAAAGGGATTTGGCTTGATAACGGCGCTGCTTACGCTGACAATCGCCTTCTGCGTGAGCGGCACGGTGATGAGCAAGGAGCGGGATGGCCGCGCACAGGAGAATGAAAGATATGCGGTGCTTGAGGGGGAGTTCCTGTTGAGGACGAGGAGCCTTTTGGAGAGCGAGGGATATCACGACAGCGGCGTCACGATCACCTGGACCAGAGAGGAGAACTCGGCGCGAAGCTATCTCGTGGAGATACACCACAGAAAAATCGAGGATCTTTGCGAAGCGGAGCGGGAGCGGTTGACGGAGAGCCTGTATGGCGGAGCGCTGGCCGATGAAGCGGAGGAAATTCTTATTATTTACATTTGAGAACAAATGTTCTATAATGAAATAGAACAAACGTTCTGAAAATTTCGCGGCGAGAAGAGAATGACATTTCCGCGTTTTGGGATTATACTAGTAGAGAATAATGATGAAGAAGGAGATTCCTATGAGACATAATCCCAGACCACAGGAAATGTACAGGCATTTTAAAGGCGGCATATATCAGATACGCTGCCTGGCGAAACATACGGAGACCGGCGAAACGTTGGTAGTTTATCAGGCGATGTACGGCGACTTCGCGATATATGCACGGCCTCTGTCCATGTTTATGGAGGAAGTGGACCATGCGAAGTATCCGGAGGCCGGGCAGAAATATCGGTTCGCACTCATGGAGGATGGGCAGGATGTGCAGAACGCGGATGAACCCGCTGCTGTTTCCGGCCCGGCCAGGGAGGAGAGACCGCTTGAAACAGCGCGGCAGGCGGAGTATGCAGCAGAGCCTGTCTCTTCTGTGAAGGAGACACAGCAGCCGGAAGAACAATTAAATATCGATCCTCTGGTGCTGGAATTTCTCGATGCGGATTCCTATAGGCAGAGGCTTGGCATTCTCGATGCACTTCACAGCCGTATCACCGATGACATGATCAATATGATGGCGGTTTCGGCGGATCTGGAGATCAAGGAGGGTGATGTGGAGGACAGATATATGGAACTTCGGAACTGTCTCCGCACCTTTGAGAAATACGAGTGTAACAGATTGAGATAAAAAAGCCCCCACCGGAGAGATCACGGATGGGGGTGCTTTATGGCTTATGATTTGAAGAACAAACTTGTGGTGGGCGTTTCGTCCAGGACGCTGTTTGATTTGACCTATGAGAATAAGATATTTGAGGAGGAGGGCGTGGAGGCCTACAGCCGTTATCAGGTGGAGCATGAGGACGACCTGCTCCGTCCGGGGCCGGGATTTCCGCTTGTGCGCGCGCTCCTAAATCTGAATGAGCTGCCGGGCATGGAGGGACGGGTGGAGGTCATTATCATGTCCAGAAACAGTCCAGATACCTCTCTTCGGGTTTTCAAGGCCATCGAACACTATGGCCTGCGGATCACCAGAGCGGTGCTGGCCGGGGGAGCCTCTCTTGCGCCTTATCTCACAGCTTTCAAGACAGATCTGTTTTTGTCGGCCTGTGAGGAGGATGTGCAGCGGGCGATTGACTCGAATATCGCGGCGGGGATTATCTGCACGGAGGGAATCTCTACCTATGACTGTGAACACAGGATACGGCAGATCAGAATCGCTTTTGATGGGGATGCGGTGCTCTTTTCGGATGAATCGGAGCGGATCTTTCAGGAGAAGGGGCTGGAAGCCTTCGAGGAGAACGAGAGGAAGAATGCGAATAATCCTCTACAGGCGGGGCCCTTTGCCAAGTTTTTAAAGACGCTCTCCGAATTGCAGAAAAACTATACGGAGGCGGATGCGCCGATCAGGACGGCGCTTGTCACGACCAGATGCGCGCCGGCTCACGAGCGTGTGATCCGCACGCTGCGGGCATGGGATGTACGGATAGATGAGGTGTTCTTCCTCGGTGGTATCCGAAAGAGGGAAGTATTGCAGGCTTTTGGGGCGCATATTTTCTTTGACGATCAGTCCGCCCACACGCTTCCGGCCTCAGAGGTGGTGCCTGCGGCCAGAGTTCCCTATAAGAACAGGGAATTTTCGGGTGAGATCGAGGAGAAGGACAGCAGTTAAAGGAATGACGGGATATGAGATATGGAGATATCGTTGCCGCCGAGTTTATTGAGC
Organism: Lachnospiraceae bacterium UBA7202; assembly: GCA_002490705.1. GTDB lineage: Bacteria > Bacillota > Clostridia > Lachnospirales > Lachnospiraceae > UBA3282. The sequence goes on along the minus strand of DKUO01000004.1, from coordinate 2,933 downwards.
GGCCCAACCGTTTTATCGCCTATGTGAATCTTTACGGCGAAAGGACGAAGGTGCATGTAAAGAATACGGGCAGATGTGGGGAACTTTTAAGAGACCATGCCAAGGTGTATCTGGAAAAGAATGACAGTGAAAGCCGCTCCACCGCGTATGACCTCGTGGCGGTGGATAAGGACGGAAGGCTGGTAAACATGGATTCCAATGCGCCGAATCAAGTGGCGGGCGAATGGCTGCGGGCAGGCGGGCTGTATAGCGACGTCAGTCTGGTAAAGCCGGAGACCACCTTCGGAAATTCTCGTTTTGATTTTTATGTGGAGAGCACATCCGGGAAAAAGGCGTTTGTTGAGGTAAAAGGCGTGACGCTGGAGAGAAAGGGGGCGGCGGCCTTCCCGGACGCGCCCTCCGAGCGGGCGCTCAAGCATGTGGAGGAGCTGATCGAGGCGCGGAGGCTGGGATACGAGGCGTACCTTTTGTTTGTCATTCAGATGAAGGGCGTCAGTTTTGTGGAACCGAATATGGATACCCAGCCGGCCTTCGGGGAGGCTCTTAAGAGGGCGAGGAGAGCGGGAGTCCGTCTCCTTGCCTACGACTGTCTTGTGCGGGAGGACGGTTTGGAGATGGATGCGCCGGTGCCAGTTATATTAGACTGTCTGGACCGAATTGCAGCGCCGCTTCTTGCCTGGTATGATAACGGCAGGCGCATTTTGCCGTGGCGCGAGGACCCCACGCCCTATCATGTGTGGATTTCGGAGATTATGCTGCAGCAGACCAGAGTGGAGGCGGTAAAACCTTACTATGACCGCTTTTTGCAGGCGCTTCCCGATATAGAAAGCCTTGCGGCGACGGATGATGAGAAGCTTTTGAAGCTGTGGGAGGGGCTGGGGTATTACAACAGGGCGAGAAATCTGAAAAAGGCGGCGCAGATTCTTGTTTCGGAGTATGGCGGGCAGATGCCGGATGAGTATGAAAAGATCCTGTCTCTTCCGGGAATCGGCAGCTATACAGCGGGAGCGATCGCCTCGATTGCATTCGGAAAGCCCCATCCTGCGGTAGACGGCAACGTGCTTCGGATACTCTCGAGACTCAGGGCTGACGACAGGGATATTTTGCAGGCGAACGTCAAGAAATCCGTGGAGGAGGAGCTGTTGGATGTGATGCCGGCGGACCGTCCCGGTGATTTTAATCAGGCGCTTATGGAGCTGGGAGCAATGGTGTGTATTCCCAACGGCGCGCCTAAGTGTGACCTCTGTCCGTGGAACAGGCTGTGTCTGGCAAGGGCGGAGGGACGGACTGCCGAGCTGCCGCAAAAGGCAAAGAAAAAGCCCAGAAGTGTGGAGGAGAAGACGATATTGGTCATTCAGGACGGTGAGCGGATTGTTCTCCGAAAAAGACCGGAGAAAGGGCTTTTGGCCGGTATGTATGAGTTCCCGTCCATGGAGGGATACTGTAGCGAAGAGCGGGCGCTGGCATACCTGAGGAAGCTTGGGTTTTCACCGCTGCGGATCAGGAAGCTGCCTCCTGCGAAGCATGTGTTTACCCACAAAGAATGGCATATGAAGGGATATCTGGTCAGGGTGGATGAGCTGGCAGGAAAGGGAGAAGGACAAGGAATGCAGGGATTTGTTTTCGTTGATCCAGGCAAGACGCGGACAGATTATCCCATTCCTTCCGCCTTTGCGGTTTATGCGGAGCAGGCGGAAATGATCCGATATCCAAAAAATAAGAAAAACATAAGAAACAGGTAACAAATAACAGCCGCATTTATGGTAGAATAGGGAAATAGGTTATCGGCTGAAGCGCGAAGAACGCGTGCAGAGTAGCAAAGAAGAAAGGTATGGTCAGTTTGACATGAAATTATTATCGGTAGCAATCCCCTGTTATAATTCGGAAGAGTACATGGAAAAGTGCATCGAATCGCTTCTGCCCGGCGGGGATGATGTGGAGATCCTGATTGTGGACGACGGCTCCACGGACAGGACAGGGGAGATTGCGGATGATTACGAAAAACGCTATCCCACCATCGTGAAAGCGATCCACAAGGAGAACGGCGGGCACGGCTCGGCTGTCAATACAGGGCTTTCCCATGCGTCCGGCCTTTTCTACAAGGTCGTTGACAGCGACGACTGGGTGAAGGAGAGCGCATATAAGACGATATTGGAGAAGCTTCGCGATATCATTGCGGGAGGAGAGACTCTCGACATGATGATTAGCAATTTTGTCTACGAGAAAGAGGGCGAGAAAAAGCATAAGGTGATGAAATACCGCCATGCCCTCCCGCAGGACAAGATATTCGGCTGGAATGAGGTGAAGCATTTCCACAAGGGACAGTATATTCTCATGCATTCCGTGATTTTCCGTACAAAACTTCTTCGGGAATGCGGCATGGAACTGCCGGAACACACCTTTTATGTGGACAATATCTTTGTCTTTGAACCGCTGCCCTATGTGAAAAACATGTATTATCTTGACGTGAATTTTTACCGCTATTATATAGGAAGAGAGGGACAGTCCGTCAATGAGGGGGTTATGATTGGCAGGATTGACCAGCAGATTGCAGTCAATAAAATCATGATCGACTATCTGGTGGAGAAAAAGGCGAAGATTTATGGAAAAAGGAAACTGAAAAACTATATGCTCAATTATCTGGAGATTATTACGGTGATCTCCTCCATTATGCTGATACGCTCCGGCACGGAAGAAAATCTGGAAAAGAAAACGCAGCTTTGGCAGTATATCAGGCAAAAGGATTTAAGCCTGTACATGCATCTGCGCTACGGCGTGCTCGGCAATTCCATGAATCTGCCCGGAAAAGGCGGGCGGAAGATTTCCGTGGAGGGCTACAAGATTTGCAGACGGTTCTTCAAATTTAACTGAACAGGAAACCCCCGCTGTCCGGAATGGGAGACGGCGGGGGTTTTTGGTTTGCGCGCCATGGG
>DKUO01000054.1 GCA_002490705.1 Lachnospiraceae bacterium UBA7202 | reverse complement strand
TATTTATTTTGCAACATACTAGGTATCACAAACAGCATCACTATAAATATCAAAATTGCTAGTATAATTCCACTTACTCCAAAATCACCGACATAATTCCCCCCCCCAAAACAAGTATAATGAATTCGGCTCGCACATGTAAAACCTAGCGCTAGGATAATCGACAATACTAAATCCAGTATATTGATTTTATATTTCATTTCATCCGCCCCTTTTGTTGAACGATACGTTTTTGGGTACAGGTCGTCCAGTTATTATATCTTGTGTCTTATTAAACATTTCCTACTATATATTATTTCTACAGTACAAAAAATTTTAATAATCTATTTAACTATAGCATTATGCAGCAATTATTGACAACTGTTTTTCCTGATAATCAGCTTGTTCTTAAAATTTATAACCGTTCAGCCCCGCCGTCATCTCCCGCACATATTCTCCCACATGAGGCGCGGCCTCGCTTCCGTATTTCTCGATGATCTTCACAATGGCAGAGCCCACGATGGCGCCGTCGGAAATCTCCGCCATCTTTGCCGCCTGTTCCGGCGTGGAAATGCCGAAGCCGATGGCACAGGGAATATCCGTATTCTGCCTGACCACCTCCACAATCGACTTTAGGTCCGTCTTAATCTCGCTTCTCGTGCCGGTCACGCCAAGGCTCGACACGATGTAGAGAAAGCCCTCCGCCTCCTTCGCGATCATAGCGATGCGGTTCTCGGAGGTGGGTGCAATCAGGGAAATCAGGTCTACACCATACTTGTGGGCGACAGACAAAAACTCCTCCTTCTCCTCATAGGGCAGATCAGGCAGGATCACCCCGTCCATGCCGATCTCCTTACATGCCCCGAAAAACCGCTCCGCTCCGTAGGAGAACACCACATTGGCGTAAGTCATAAACACCATCGGCACACTTACGTCCTTTCTGAGTTCTCTTACCATATCGAATATCTTATCAGTTGTGACTCCTCCGGTCAATGCCCGCAGATTGGCTCCCTGAATCACCGGCCCCTCCGCCGTGGGGTCAGAAAAGGGAATCCCCAGTTCGATCAAAGCCGCTCCGTTTTCCACTGCTGCCCGCACACAGGCCGCTGTTGTGGCAAGATCCGGGTCTCCGCAAGTCAAAAAGGCGATAAAAGCCTTTTTCTTTTCAAAAGCTGACGCTATCCTAGTCATGAATATCCTCCCCTCTGTAACGCGCAATGGCGGCGCAGTCCTTATCTCCCCTGCCGGAGATCGTGATCACGATGATCTGATCCTTCCCCATGTCCGGCGCAATCTTTTCTGCGTATGCTACCGCGTGGGCCGACTCGATTGCCGGAATGATGCCCTCCGTCCTTGACAGATACTCAAATGCCTCCACCGCCTCCTCATCGGTGACAGGCACATACTCCGCCCGCCCGATATCGTGAAGATGTGCATGTTCCGGCCCGATGCCCGGATAATCGAGTCCGGCGGAAATAGAATAGACCGGCGCGATCTGCCCGTACTCATCCTGACAGAAATAGGACTTCATACCGTGGAAAATCCCCACTTTCCCTGTATTGACGGTAGCCGCCGTCTCGAAGGTGTCAATCCCCCTGCCTGCCGCCTCACAGCCAATCAGCCGCACGCTCTTGTCTTCTATAAAATGATAGAAGGTGCCGATGGCATTGGAGCCGCCGCCCACACAGGCAATCACCGCATCGGGAAGCTTCCCCTCCTTCTCCAAAATCTGCGCCCTGATTTCTCTGGATATGACCGCCTGAAAATCCCTTACGATGGTGGGAAAAGGATGGGGCCCCATCACCGAGCCGAGACAATAATGGGTGTCCGCAATGCGGGAGGTCCACTCTCTCATGGCCTCGGACACCGCGTCCTTCAAGGTTGCCGTCCCCGATTTCACAGGAATGACCTCCGCCCCCAGAAGCCGCATCCGATACACGTTGAGGGCCTGCCTGATCGTATCCTCCTCCCCCATAAACACCACACACTCCATATTCAAAAGCGCCGCCGCTGTGGCCGTGGCAACCCCGTGCTGACCAGCGCCTGTCTCCGCAATCAGTCGGGTTTTCCCCATCTTCTTAGCGAGCAGGGCCTGCCCCAGCACGTTGTTGATCTTGTGCGCCCCGGTGTGGTTCAAATCCTCTCTTTTCAAATAAATCTTGGCGCCGCCCAGATCCTCCGTCATTTTCTTTGCAAAATAAAGTCTCGAGGGCCTGCCCGCATAGTCATTCAGCAGAGCCGTAAGCTCCTCGTTGAAGGCCGGGTCATCCTTGAAATGATTGTAGGCCTCCTCCAGTTCGATCACCGCATTCATTAACGTCTCGGGAATGTACTGTCCCCCGTGAATGCCGAAACGTCCATTCTGATTCGTCATATCTTTTCACCTTTCCTGTATTTGATCTTTTCCGTGCGGAGAATGTCGCTTTCCAGACATTCTCCAGTGTGAGATTTAGTACTTCTTGGCGTTCCGTCCAATGGCGGAACGTCTTTAGAAGTACTTCTCACACACCCTACAAACCGCCGCATCTTCTCCGGGTCCTTCTTCCCGTCTGTCTCAATGCCGGAACTGACGTCCACCGCGTAGGGCCGCCATCGCTCCACCGCCTCCGCCACCGACGATACCGTGAGGCCGCCGGCCAGAAAATAGGGCCGGTCTATCTTTGTGAGCAGTTCCCGGTCAAAAGCCGTCCCCGTGCCGCCGCTCCCAGAGTCCAGAAGCACATAGTCCGCCGTGCTCTCCTGCGCCCTGTAAAGATCCGCCTCGCTGTCAACACGAAAGGCTTTGATAATCGGTTTGTCCGTGCACGCCCGCAGCCGCCCGATGTAGGCCTCGTCCTCCCCGCCATGAAGCTGGGCGATATCAATGATACCCGCCGAAAGCAGGGCCGCGATCTGTTCCATCTGTCCGTCCACAAACACCCCCACCGCAAGAATTTCCGGAGAAAGCGCCTTTTTTAACGCGACGGCCTGTTCGGGAGACACAAAACGTCTGCTTTTCGGAGCGAAAACGAAGCCGATGTACTCCGGCCGGAGGTCGTTTACAACCTCTATGTTGCAGAGGCGGGTCAGTCCGCAGAGTTTAATTTTTGTTTTCTTTCCTTCCATTATCATTTTCCCCGCAGTTCGGATAGCGCCTGTTTCTTATCTGCCGCCCGCATCAGCGCCTCCCCGACTAACACCGCGTCCGCCCCGATCTGCGCGAGCCGCTCCACATCCTCCGGGCCGCTCACGCCGCTCTCGGAGACAAAAAGCGTGCCCTTCGGAATCATGCTTCTGAGTCTGCGGCTGTTCTCCGTATCCACTGTGAAATCCTTCAGGTTACGATTATTCACGCCGATCATGCGGGCGCCCGTCGAAAGCGCCTTCTCTACCTCCGCCTCGTCGTGAGCTTCCACCAGCGCGGACAGCCCCAGCGTCTCGCAGACCGCCAGATACTCTTTCATCTGCGCCTCACTTAAGATCGCGCAGATCAGGAGCACCGCCGACGCACCAAGCAGCTTCGCCTCATAAATCATATACGCATCCACCGTAAAATCCTTGCGCAGACAGGGGATCGAAACCGCCTCTGCAATTTCCCGCAAATAAGCGTCGTTTCCCAGAAACCATTTCGGCTCCGTCAGCACCGAGATACAGTCCGCCCCCGCCGCCTCGTACTCTTTTGCGATCTGTAAATAGGGGAAATCCGGCGCGATCAGCCCCTTGGAGGGCGACGCTTTCTTGCACTCGCAGATAAAGGAGAGGCCCGGTTTCTGTAATGCCCGTTCAAAAGAGAATCCGCCTTTTGGCATAGTTAACGCCCGCTCCCTGACTGCCGACAGCGGAACTGTCTTTTTCGCCTGCTCTGTCCGGTATCTGGCATAATCCGCCAGCTGGTCTAAAATATTCATCTGTCACCTCCATGTGGAAACAATCCCCTGTCCGATACTCCGTCTATACCTCGGGCCGGTTGCTGACTTCGATAAAACGGCCAAGTGTTTCGTTTGTCTTACCGGAGTCAATCAGCTCCGCCGCCAGCTTCACACCCGCTTCCATACTCTCAGCCTTGCCCGCGATGTAAAGCCCTGCGCCTGCATTCAACAGCACCGCGTTTCTCTTGTGTCCCTTTTCCCCCTGCAAAATCGCTCTGGTGATCTTCGCATTTTCCTCCGGCGTTCCGCCCTCCAGATCAGCCTTGGTACAGCGCGCAAACCCAAACTGCTCCGGCGTGATCACGTACGATTTAAACCAGCCGTCCTTGAACTCACAGACCGTAGTGGGCGCGCTCATGGAAATCTCATCCAGCTTATCCTGTCCGTACACCACCATGCCGTGCTTCACGCCGAGGCTGATCAGCACCTGTGCAAGAGGCTCCACCAGATACTCGTCATACACGCCCAGAAGCTGCATTTTAGGACTGCCCGGATTGGTCAGCGGGCCGAGAATATTAAACACCGTGCGAAATCCCAGCTCCTTGCGGATGGCCCCCACATATTTCATGGATGCGTGGTATTTTTGTGCGAAGAAAAAGCACATCCCCACCTCCGAGAGCAGTTCCTTACAGCGCGCCGGACTCTGTTCAATCTTCACGCCCAGGGCTTCCAGACAGTCCGCCGTCCCGCATTTGGAGGAGGCCGCCCGGTTGCCGTGCTTTGCCACCTTCATGCCGCCCGCCGCACACACCAATGCGGAGGTGGTGGAAATGTTAAAGCTCTGGGCATTATCGCCGCCGGTTCCCACGATCTCAAAGACATCCTCATCCGTCTCCACTCTGGTAGCGTGATCCCGCATGGCCGCCGCACACCCGGCGATTTCGTCGGTGGTCTCCGCTTTGGCGCTCTTGGTGGAGAGGGCCGCAAGGAAAGCGGCGTTCTGGGTAGGCGTTGTCTCTCCGCTCATAATTTCGTTCATCACCGCGTAAGCCTCTTCGTAGGTGAGATCTCCCTTGTTTACAATTTTTACGATCGCTTCTTTTATCATTTTCCCTCTTTCCTTTCTCTTTTTATTCTGGCAATTACAAAACTCATTTTATGAAATTTATAAGCATCTGTTTCCCGTCCGGCGTCATAATGGATTCCGGGTGAAACTGTACCCCATAGATCGGGTACTCTCTGTGCTGTACCGCCATCACTTCCCCGTCTGCGGTTTCCGCCACCACTCTCAGGCAATCCGGAATCGTCTCCTTGTCCGCCGCCAGCGAGTGATAGCGGGCCACCTTCGCCCTGTCCGGGCAGTCCCGAAACAGCAGACAGGACTTGTCAAGCATAACCTCGGATTGTTTTCCGTGCATCAACTCCTTCGCATAGGTGACCGCAGCCCCGTAGGCCGCACAGATGGCCTGATGACCGAGGCAGACCCCCAGCGTAGGAATCTCCTTCCCCAAAGTCTTCGCCACCTCTATGATCACCCCCGCGTTTTCCGGCCTCCCCGGCCCCGGCGAGAGGATAATGCGCTCGGGCGAAAGCGCCCTGATCTCCTCCACACTCATCTCATCATTTCTGATTACCCGAATGTCCGGTGAAATCTCGCCCACCATCTGATACAGGTTATAAGAAAAACTGTCATAGTTATCTATCAGTAAAATCATATTGACTCTCCTCGCACACTTCAAGCGCCCTGATAACCGCCTTCGCCTTGTTGATACACTCCTGAAACTCCTTTGCCGGCTCGGAATCCGCCACAATGCCGGCCCCACTCCTGACAAACACCCGCCCATTTTTCTTATAGGCGATACGGATGGCAATACAGGTATCCATGTTGCCGGTAAAATCGATGTACCCGATAGCGCCGCCGTAAATCCCCCGCTTGTTGTTCTCCAATTCGCCAATCAGCTGACAAGCCCTGATTTTCGGCGCGCCCGACAAGGTTCCCGCCGGCAGTACCGCCTCGATGGCATGAAGCGCGTCAAACTCCTCCCTGATTTCACCCCGCACCGTGGAGCCGATGTGCATCACATGGGAATAACGCTCGATGGAATGGTATTTCTCCACCTCCACCGTGCCGAACTTGCTTATTTTCCCCAGATCGTTGCGGCCAAGGTCCACCAGCATATTGTGCTCCGCCAGCTCCTTTTCGTCTGCCAGAAGCTCCTCCTCCAGCTTTCTGTCTTCCTCCTCCGTCCTTCCCCGCGGTCTCGTCCCCGCCAGCGGAAAGGTATGCAGTACGCCGTTTTCCAGTTTCACCAGCGTTTCGGGAGAGGCTCCCGCCACCTCTACGTCGGTGCCCGAAAAATAAAACATATAGGGCGAGGGATTCATTGTCCGAAGCACCCGGTAAGCATTTAACAGGCTTCCCTCAAAGGGCGCTTCCAGCCTGTTGGAAAGGACGATCTGGAAAATGTCTCCCTCCCTGATGTACCGCTTCGCCTTCTCCACAATCTCACAGTAGGCTTTCTCGTCAAACAGCGGTTTCACTTCCCCCAGAAGCCGCCCCGCCGGCTCCCGCTTCTTCTCGCCGGTGTAAAGCAGGTCCGCCATCTGTTTTAACTCTCTGACCGCCTTGTTGTAGCCGGTCTCTCCTTCCTGCAAAGGCATATTTACAATCAGAATAATCTTCTGCCTGAAATTATCAAAGGCGATTACCTTGTCAAAAAGCATCAGATCCACGTCCTTAAAAGCCTCTGTGTCCTGGACGCCCACACGGATCGAAGGCTCGCTGTACCCCAGATAATCATAGGAGAAATATCCCACCAACCCGCCGGTGAAGGAAGGTAGATAATCAAACCGCGGACTCTTATACTCCGCCAAAATCTGCCGCAGATAAGCGGACGGGTCGTCTGTCTGAAAAGTGAGGCCGCCGGCCTTCATTTCCCCGTCCAGACAGGTGATTTCCATCTTTGGGTCATAGCCCAGAAAGGTGTACCGTCCCCACTTTTCCTTCTCGGCCACCGACTCCAACAGATAGCAGTGGGTGGACACATTTTTCAGTATTTTGAGCGCCTCGATCGGCGTACAGATATCGGAGAGCATTTCACAGCTGACGGGAATTACCTTGTAAGCCCCTTCTGCCGCGATTTTCTGTACTTCCTCTAAAGATGGTAAAAATTTCATGGGATACTCCTTTCTGAACTTCCTGTTCTGCTTCGTCAGCTTTCCAACTCTGCTTATGCGCGCAAAAAAACGCCCCTGACAGATTTTTCTAAATCTGTCAAGGACGAATCGTAATCAATCCGCGGTGCCACCTTGCTTCACAGCATACGCCGTGCTCTTACAGGATACCAACATATCCCCGGCCTCTGACGCGGGCCTTACGTTGCAGAATACTCTGCGCTCTCGCGCATTTGACTGCACCCTCAGCGGTCCATTTGATGACTTGTTTCTTACCTGATTCTCAACATCACAGGCTCTCTGTAAAGGCATCATCACCGTTATCTCCGCTTCAACGGTTTACCTCGTTAAATTTTCTATAGAATACCACCTGATTATGAAAGTGTCAAGGGGTCTTGAAAAATTTTTACAGCCCGGATAAATCCACCTGATGAATCAAATGCTTCGGAACCTCCTCCATTTTGTAAAACATGATCAGGTACCACGGCAGATAAAGGATCTCTCCTTCCTCCTCCACATTTGACCGGCAAAACACCATACATTTCCCAAATTTCCAATTATCCACTGTGGTCATCCGACACAGAGCAGGATGCTTTTTATAATCAGCTCCTGATTTCACTTCCACCAGATCTACCGACATCCCCCTCTGCACCACAAAGTCTATTTCCCCTGTCTTTTTTGAATCATAATAGTGCAGGGCATAGCCGTTACAAACCAACTGTTGCGCCACCATATTTTCCAGAATGCTTCCCATATTGATGCCCAGCTCGCCCTTTAAAATGGAAAACTGGATATTCTCCATACAAGCCGCACACAAAAGTCCCGTATCATTCATAAACAGCTTAAACAAATTTCTTTTTTCGTTGAGCTGCAAAGGCGGCTGCGGCTCCCTCACATTGTAACAAGGCAGGGCAACCCCGGCATCCGCAAGCCAATTGAAGCTGTCCTCATATCGCTGTTGCCTGCCGTTTGGATCAATCGCCGTTAAAATAAATCTTCTGTTTTTCTCGTTTAACTGAGACGGAATACTGTCAAAAATCGCCTTCGCCTTCTGCTTATCATTTCCAAAGGCATATTTTGTGATATCCAGCCGATACAATTCCAGAATACTGCGCTGATTACGGATAACTCTTGCAATATCATGCGTATCTACATAAATCTGTACATTTTCCGGCATACCGCCAACGATCATATAGCTGTAAAAGAGCCGGTTGATCGTATCATGAACCGAGTCCGACACCCTCTCACGCTTTTCAAAACATTCCCGCAGATACTCAATTGTGGCATTCTGCACACCGTTAGCCCAAAGAAACTCCTCAAAGTCCAGGGGATACATCCGATAAATCTCTTCAAAACCGACCGGATATGATTTGATTTCCTGATACCGTACGCCCAAAAGCGAGCCTGACTCTATATAATCAAATCTGCCGTCTTCCACCAGAAACTTAATTGCCGCTCTGGCTCTTGGACACTCTTGCACCTCGTCCAGCAAAATCAACGTTTTCCCGGATTCGAGAGGCGTCTGCGCATAAGCTGTCAGATTCGTGATAATCTCGTCCGCCGTAAGCCGTCCGTCAAAAATTTCCGTCGCCCTCTCATCTGTCACAAAATTAATCTCGACAAAATGTGCGTACTCTCTTTTCCCAAATTCCCGTATCAGCGTAGTCTTACCGATCTGTCTTGCACCCACAATACAGAGTGCTTTTTTTGCAGGCCCATTCTTCCAGTCCGACAGTTTTTCAAAGGCTCTTCTTCGCAGCATAGTATCTCCTTCCCGGAATTTTATCTCCGGCCACATTTATGTTGTAACATTTTTCCTATAATTATGCAAGCATTGCGCGACATTTTTCCCATGGCTTTTTCTATTATATGTAACATTTTTCTGATTCGATCCCGTCAGTTGTGTAACATCATTCTCCTGGTTATTGTCTTAAAGCTAAAGAGTTTTGTAACAAGCTGTAACGCAAAACGTCGACCGTAGATTTTTACTACAAGTCGACGTCTTAAAACGTATCAAAATTTTTCCAAGCAGGCCACTATCATATTGGGCCAATTGTTTCCGCTATTTAAAATAATGCACCCCGCTCTCGAAAATCTTCATATCCTGATTACCGAAAATATTCACCGCCACATCATCTCCCCGTCTCTCGGCATGCGCCATCTTGCCAAGACACCTTCCGTCGGGCGACGTGATGCCCTCGATCGCCGCATAGGAACCGTTGATGTTCCACTCCTCGTCCATGGACACAAAGCCGTCGGCATCCGCGTACTGGGTCGCCACCTGCCCGTTTGCAAAGAGCTTGTCGATCCACTCCTTCGGCGCAACAAACCGTCCCTCCCCGTGGGACGCTGGGTTTACATAAGTCTGTCCAAGCTCTGCACCCGCAAGCCAGGGAGACTTGTTGGAAACCACCTTCAAATATACCATCTTAGAAATATGGCGGTTCACCGTATTGAAGGTCAGGGTCGGAGAATCCTCCTCCTGCCCGCGGATCTCCCCGTAGGGCACAAGCCCCAGCTTAATCAGTGCCTGAAAACCGTTACAGATTCCCAGCGCAAGGCCGTCCCGCTGGTTCAACAGCTTCATCACAGCCTCCTTGATCTTCTCATTCTGAAAAGCTGTGGCAAAGAATTTAGCGGAACCGTCCGGCTCGTCGCCTGCGGAGAAACCGCCGGGGAACATGATGATCTGTGCCTGCCCGATGGCTTTCTCGAAGGCCTCCACGCTCTCCCTGATATCCGCCGCATTCTGATTCTTAAATACCTTTACTACCGTCTGTGCACCGGCATTTTCAAAGGCTTTCGCGCTGTCGTACTCGCAGTTCGTGCCCGGGAATACCGGAATGAATACCGTGGGCTTCGCCACCTTATTTTTGCACACATAAACCTTGTCTGCATGGTACGTGTCGGAAGCCACCGGGCTCTTGTCCTTTCCGGCCGTGTAGGGGAACACCTTGTCAAGTTTGGATTTCCACGCCTGCAGTGCTTCCTTCTGATCCAATTTCATGGAACCGTAACTGAACACGCCGTCCGCGGTCACCGTGCCGATTTCCTCATAGGATATTCCCAACGCCTTTAAACGGTGCACCTCTTTTGCCGGCATTTCCGCCACGATATCGCCGATGCCGTTGTCAAAGAGTGACTCCACCTTATAGGAAGAATCCACCGTCACGCCGAGACCGTTGCCGAATGCCATCTTGCTCACAGCCGCCGCCACGCCCTTCGCATCGAGCGCATAGGCCGCCACAATCTTTCTCTTCCTGAACTTCACAGGCATTCCGTTTATGATCTCCGTGTCAGTATACTCTGACATTAATGTCATAATTTGGTCATAGAGTGTCATAACTTTGTCGTAAACCGGCAGATCGTACGCATCCTTTTCAATGCGGAAACGCACCAGCCTGTCCCCCGGATATTTTAACTCCGGCGTAACGATATTGCCGCTCTGATTTACATTCACCGCAAAAGATACCAGCGTGGGCGGCACATCAATATCGTTAAAGGTGCCGGACATGGAATCCTTACCGCCTATAGAGGGCAGCCCGTACTTCATCTGGGCGTCATAAGCACCGAGCAGGGCCGAGAAGGGCTGACTCCAACGGGAGGGCTCTTCACTCATGCGCCTGAAATACTCCTGGAACGTAAAGCGGATCGTCTTGTAATCTCCGCCGTTTGCCACAATCTTTGCCATGGACTCGGTCACCGCGTAGACTGCGCCGTGATAAGGGCTCCAGCTTGACAGGTAAGGATCAAAGCCATAACTCATCATGGTTACCGTGTCCGTCTTTCCCTCTAAAACAGGAAGTTTCGCCACCATAGCCTGGGTCTCCGTCAGCTGATACTTGCCGCCGTAGGGCATATATACGCTTCCCGCTCCGATGGAAGCGTCAAACATTTCCACCAGACCCTTCTGGGAGCACACATTCAAATCGTTCAACAGCGCCAGCCACGCCGCCTTCACGTCGCCCCCCGCAAGAGCCTGTGCCACCGCAGGCGTTGCCGTCTTCTTAAAATAATCTTCCCTCTCGTCGGGAATCTCCACGTAAACATCGGTTTCCTGATGCGCCCCGTTGGTATCAAGGAATGCTCTGGATAAATCTACGATCTTTTTCCCGCGCCATTTGAGCACCAGCCTGGGCTCCTTTGTGACTACCGCTACGGGCACAGCCTCCAGATTCTCCTCTGCTGCATAGCTGAGGAAAGCGTCCACATCCTTCGGGGAAACCACCACCGCCATACGCTCCTGAGACTCGGAAATCGCAAGCTCCGTACCGTCCAGACCTGCATATTTCTTCGGCACCTTGTCCAGATCCACCACAAGGCCGTCCGCCAATTCGCCGATGGCCACCGACACGCCGCCCGCACCGAAATCGTTACACTTTTTAATCAGACGGCTCACTTCCTCCCGCCGGAACAATCTCTGAATTTTTCTCTCCGTAGGCGCGTTACCCTTCTGTACCTCCGCGCCGCAGGTGTCAATGGACTTCTCCGTGTGTACCTTGGAGGAACCTGTGGCGCCGCCGCAGCCGTCACGTCCGGTCCTTCCACCCAGAAGAATAATGATATCGTCCGGGTCCGAAGTCTCCCTGATCACATTCTTTCTCGGAGCCGCACCCATGACAGCACCAATCTCCATACGTTTCGCCACATAATTGGGATGATATATTTCTTTGACCAATCCGGTCGCCAGACCGATCTGGTTTCCGTAGGAGGAATAGCCGTCCGCCGCACCGCGCACCAGTTTTTTCTGCGGCAGTTTTCCCTTTAAGGTATCCGCCACCGGCACGGTAGGATCCGCCGCACCGGTCACGCGCATCGCCTGATAGACGTAGCCTCTGCCGGAAAGGGGATCTCTGATCGCACCGCCCAGACAGGTGGCCGCGCCGCCAAAGGGCTCGATCTCCGTGGGGTGATTGTGGGTCTCATTCTTAAAGAAGACCAGCCACTCCTCCTTCACCGGACCGTCGCCGTAATCCATTTCCACCGGCACCACCACGGAACAGGCGTTGATCTCGTCGGATTCCTCCATATCGTCAAGCTTTCCGTCCTTCTTTAACTTCCGCATAGCCATCAGCGCCAGATCCATCAGGCAGACAAACTTGTCCTCCCTGCCATGAAAAATCTCTTCCCGCACTGTAAGATAATCCTGATAGGTCTTCTCGATCGGTTCCCGATACCGTCCCTCCCCGAAACGCACATTCTTAAGCTCCGTGGAAAAAGTGGTATGGCGGCAGTGATCGGACCAGTAAGTATCCAGCACACGGATCTCCGTCATGGTTGGATCCCTATGCTCTTCGCCGCTGTAATAGTTCTGGATATGCTGAAAATCCTTAAAGGTCATGGCCAGCCCAAGAGAGTCATACAGAGCCCTCAGTTCTTTCTCCGGCATCGCGCTAAAGCCCTCGAAAACTGCCACATCCGCCGGCTCCTCATAAGCAAAAGCCAGCGTGTCCGGCTTCACCATGCCCGTCTCTCTGGAATCTACCGGATTGATGCAGTATGCTTTGATCCGCGCAAGCTCTTCGTCCGTAACGTTCCCGTTGACCATATAAGTCACTGCGGTTCTGATGATCGGTTCTTCATCCTCTTTCAAAAACTGCACACACTGTACAGCGGAATCCGCCCTCTGATCGAACTGCCCCGGTAAAAACTCCACCGAAAATACTCTGCCGTTTTCCGGAACAGTAATCGTTTCCCGGTATAACAGATCCACCGGCGGCTCCGAAAATACCGTGCGGCATGCTCTCTCAAACACTTCGTCCGAGATATTTTCCACATCGTAGCGGATAAAGACCCGCACCTGTTCCACGCTCTTTATCCCCAGAAAGCTTTCGATCTCCTCCTTAAGCTCTCTGGCCTTAACCGCAAAGGGTTCTTTCTTTTCCACATAAATTCGTCTTACGTCTCCCATCTGTTCTCTCCTTATTTTCTTATGTCTCAGAAGCCTGCGTCAGATTTCCGTAATCAATCCCTGCATAATATAAAGCAGCTGCTCGTCCACCATCTTTTCCGTAATACCGAAGGTCTGTGCATTGATTTTTAATCCCTCCAGCACATACATGATATTCGCCGCCGCGCCTTTGGGATCTTCGCAGTAAAACTCTCCGCTGGAAATCCCCGCCTCAATCAGCTTTTCAATCACCCTGACGCCCGCGTCAAACTGCCTGCGCAGCATATTGTTTTTGTCAGTCGATTTATGAGCAAAAAAATACTCATAGACCGCTACAGTCAAATTGTCTTTATTCCGCAACAGCTCCTTTTTCTGTTCCTTCAGGAAAAGGGTCAGGATATCCGCCGCCGTATCTCCCTGCTCTATTCTCTCCGTGAAGACGTCGTCCGTCTCCTCCGCTTCCATCTGCAGCACCTCCATCAAAATCTGATCCGTGCTGTCAAAATACAGGTACAAACCGCCTCTGCTGATCTCACATGCTTCCACGATATCCTTCATGGTCACGCTCTTATAGCCTTTCTCCACAAACACTTTTCTTGCGGTATCCAGTATGTATTTTCTTTTCTGTACTGACTTTTCTCCCATCGTCTCTCTATCTCCCTAAAAAAAAGTATCCTTCTGCGCAGTTTTTTCCGCGTCTTTCTTCTCTTTTTCCTCTGCCGAAACATTGACCACTCTGGTCTGTACCGGATGATCCCAAAAATCCAGATTTTCTTTCATCTTGGCAATTACGGCAAAAAACACGCCGTTCTCCACTGCCTCAGACCACTTTCTGCCCTTCGTCATCCCCTCCATCACATAGCGGGATAAAATCGCTTTTAACACATCCATCTCCTTGATGGTGGACCGTTTCACTGCCATGAGCTCGTCCTCCAGAATACGGATTCTGCAACGGGAATAGACATATCTGTAATTCCGGTCCATCAGCTTCGTTCTCTGCGCTTCCTTGACAAAGGCTAACAATGTGCTGTCGTATACGGGAAAAGAGATAGAATTTTTCTCAATTCCCGACCCCGAATAACTCTGCTGGACGCTGGCCCCCTTCTTGCTCTCAAGCCAAGGCAGATACCGCGCCAGCTTTTCCACATCCGCCCTGTATTCATTGACCACCTGCTGCCTGTAGGCAATCTCCTCATTCTCTGTCTGTATTTTTTCCATATCTTTTCATCACTCGCTTCCGTTTTCCAATCACTTTTTTAGCCGAGGCCGCGAAGCGGATCTCGCGGAGTTAAAATCGAAGATTTTTACTCCAGTTAAAATCGAAGATTTTTACTCCCAGTCCCGACAAGCCTGTCATTTTTCATTTTAGCACAAATTTTAAAAAAGTACAGGGTAAAAAAGTACAGTATGCAAATTTTCACGCCTCTTTCCCAGCAAATCAGCCTGTTTATTGACTTTTTCCACAAAAAGGCATAAGATAGAAACAGAGTTTTTGTATTAAATTGTATAAGGGGGTACTTTTTCATGGCAGTCAAAGAATTTCCGGCGGGTACGCAGTTCATTCAAAGTGAACAAAATTTAACCGCCTTGCATGTAATCGCGAAGGGAAGCGTATGCGCCACCTATCCCGGAGGCACCTTTTATCTGAAAAAAGGAGATGTCATCGGCGTCTGCGAAATCTTTTACGGGTCACATTTTATCTCTTACGAAACGGAGGAACTGACGGGGATTGCTTCCTATCCGTGTACGGCCGGACAACTTTCCGCCCTGATGCAGAAAAGCGTGGATCTGACCAATATGATCGTATCCTCCCTGTTCCGGCAGTTTCGCGAAATTTATGACCAGTATGAACTGATGCATTTTGACTGTGAAAATATATATCACTATCTTATGGATCGTTACGAGGAGTATAAGTCCTTCTGCGTCAAGCACGGCATCACCCCGAGAGCGCTTCCCGCCATGGAGGATCTGACACCGCTCACTCTGGAAGAAGATCTGGATTTCTGGCTGGACGGCTACTATGAGCAGTTGACCACCATGGTCACAGAAAAATCATCCAAATTTCACAGCAAAGACTTTCTTACCGGAGTCGTGATGAAGGCAGATCAGGATATTCACCGCATTGTTTCCATATGCCGCATTTTTTACGATTACAAGGCAGAAATTGCCAGTCTTTTGATGAACGAGAATCATTTGGATTTCTTTGACCTTTACACGAGTCTCCTGTATCGGATCGGTTCCAACGATGCGGATACCACAACGTTGACCGCCGAGATCTCCACCATGATGATCCAAATTGAAGGACTCCCTTCCATCAGTCAGGAAATGTGCCGACAGAGAGCAGACGAATACCGCAAGAAACTTGAGACTCTCGGAGAACATGGCGAACCGGAATCCGCTGCGGTGGACGATGTGCCGGATGTGGAAAATTCCATGAACACCATTCTCAATTACGCGGAGGTGGATGCGGAGACCGCTTCTGCTTTCCGTGAATTGGTAAATAAATTCGGCAAGATGACAGACAAGAACGCTTCCGACGACGCGGCAAGAAAACTGCGCCTTTCGATCACCAAGCAGTTCTATGTGATCTACGAGAAAGCTTTTTTAAAGAGCATGCAGGATCCCGCTTCCGTGCCCAAAGTCGTAAAAATGTTCTTCAATTTCGGCTATGTGGATGAAAAGCTGGCAGGCGCGGAGAACGCCGCCTATCTGTACCGGATCGTTGATAAACTTCCCACTGATCCGAAGCGCAAGGTTTACACCGCTTACGAATGGTTTACCGCCATCTACCAGGGGAAAAAAGCGCCGAGCCGCAACGAATTCGACTCCGACTACCCTACCTATCTGCGTGAGCAAAAGATGACGGGCAATATCACCGCGGCGGACGAGGCGCGGATGCTGAATGACTCAAAGGAACAGGTTCTCTTTGAAATGCGCAACATGTTCCCTTCGGTCAACAAAATTTCCTTCGGCCGTGTCCTGAGCTTCTGTCCCATCTTCTCGGAACACAATGTACTGAAAGATTTGGATGGCGCTCTGGTATCTGTCGAGAAGGTGCAGGATGCTTTCAAAAAGATCCGGGAGATCGATTTCAGCGCCTACTACAGGGATGTCGTTTACACCAATCCCGACATTGGTATCGGAAAGGAATCTGTCAGTGTGGAAGTTCTCCCCGACATTATCCTGATGCCCAACATAGGTACCCGCGGCATCGCCTGGCAGGAAATAGAAGGCCGTAAGCGCACCACACCGGCGCGCATGATGGTATCCCTTTTCCAGATGGAGGATCTGACCAATATTCTGGTTCGGCTTACTGGCGATTTCCGTTGGGAAATGTGCAAGCGCATTCAGGGCGCCCGGTGGAACGATATTTCCGAAGCTTCCCTCACAAGCGAATACTTCGACTACATCCAGTTCTACCGCAAAAACCGTGAACTGTCCGCCGATGCGAAAGATAAAATCAAGCTCAGTATGCAAAAAGCGAAAAATAGTTATAAAGAAATGTTCATCCGCGACTATGAGGCATGGATCCTTTACGAGGGAGTAGGCTCTCCCCGGCTGAACAAAGTATCACGCAACATCATCTTTTCCTACTGTCCTTTCTCCAAAGAGATCCGGCAGAAACTGCTGATAAACCCGCTTTATAAGGACACTATGGCACGCTACGATATTAAACTGTCACAGAAGATTCATCACTATGACAACCTGTTCCAAAAGCTCAAAAACACCGGAACAGCGATCCCGGAAGAGTTACAGAAGCAGTATGAATTTCTCCACATGTAAGCTTTTTGGCTAATATAGTGTTATTCTTCTGCAATATAATTATAGACCATTTGGGGAAAATGCATTATATTAAATATAGACTTGATCTCGGAAGTCAAGTCGGCAATAGCAATTCCGAAGAATTCCCCTTTTACACAAGCAAAAACCCCGAAGGCAGAACCTCCGGGGTTTTTGCTGTCTATCTTATTTTATTCTAAGCTTTGTCCGTCTTCGCCGGTTTCACCACAAACAGGCTGATCAGCAATGCGATAATGTAAAGTACAATGGTAAAGTACAGCACGTTCTGATACCCAACAGGATTGATCGAATTGCCGTGGCCGTCATCCTTGAAGCTGCCGGTATTGGTCACAATCAAAGTCGCAATCTGGTTTCCCGTAAGACCTGCAAACGCCCACGCCGAAAGGGTAATCCCGTGAATCGCGCTGATACTGCCCATACCGTAATGATCGGAAAGCAGGGTCGGCACATTGGAAAAGCCGCCGCCGTATCCGGCATTTACCATAAACAGCAGCGCAAGTACCAGAACCACAAGGAACATATTGCCCTCGCCGTTCTCAATACCTCTGGTGAGCATCACACCGCCGGTAAACACAATAGAAAGAATAAAAATTAGCTTGTAGATGGTATTTCTATCCTTTAAATGATCCGCCCACGCGGAGAATCCCAGACGGCCTCCCGCATTGAAGATCGCCGTTACTGTGGAAATCACACCCACCACGCCGGCAAGACCGATACATTTTACGATCATCTTTTCCTGTGAGATCAATGCAAGGCCGCAGGTAATGTTAATATAAAACATAACCCAGATACCGATATAATTGCTGATAGGACGGGTCTTGATGGTCGCCATAATCCCCTGCCCCTTCTCTTTCTTCTGCGGCTCATGCCATCCCTCCGGCTTCGCCAGAAGAAGGTGTCCCACGAACATCATCACGAAGTAAACCGCTGCAAGGATATAGAACATCTTGTAGATGCCGCCCTCTCCCAGATTACTCAGAAGCGCCTGCATAATGGGACTCGCGATCGCCTTCGCGCCGCCAAAGCCCGCCACGGCAAGCCCCGTAGCCAGTCCCTTCTTATCCTCAAACCACAGCATCAGGGTCTTTACCGGAGAAAGATATCCTGTCCCCAGACCGATACCCATAATAAAACCGTAGCAGACATAAATACCTACGAGAGATACAACGCTGCCCGGATGGCTGCCGCCGTAATAAATGAAAAATCCGGTGCCCGCCATTCCAAGCGCGAAGGTAATCGAGGCAATCAGGGATGATTTATGAATATCCTTCTCCACCACGTTACCCAAAAAGGCCGCCGACATTCCCAAGAAGAAAATTGCGAAACTGAACGCCCATTCCGTCGCCGCCTTGGAAAATCCTATGTAGTCAGCGATCTCCTGACTGAAAATAGACCAGCAGTACACAGTACCGATGCTGAAATGCAGGAGCAGTGCCGGGATCGCGGCACGCACCCATTTGTTTTGACAGTTTTTCATACTAAATACCCGTTATCCTTTCGTTAAAATAGAGTGAAAAGCCGTTAAAAGCCGTTCTGTTTTCTATTTTACCCCGAATGCCGCGGAATTTCAAGCCGTCACTTATTTTCAGTCTGATCCGAATAGCCGCCCCGCATTATTTCTCCCCCGGCATATAATCCCGGATCACTTCCAGTGCCGGCAAAGATTGACCATCAAAGTCAAACAGTGCCTGATTTGCCCACTCATTGCCTCCCGGACCCTTTTCCTCTATATACTGCAAGGAAGCCTCGTTGGCCCAGCCCGATCCCGGCACCGGAATCCAGGCGGGTTCCCAGTAAAAGAAGCCTCTGCACCTGTTCTCCGGCACCTGTTCCATCACGGAAAACAATGCCTTCATGAAATCCGCCTGTCCCTCTCTTGTCATGGGAAAATCCAGCTTCTCCACCAGCTCCGGTTTTGTGGCATAGCCTTTACGCTCGTCCTCCGCAAGCTCCTCATAAATACCGTAATCTTCCATGGTAAAACCCATGGAAACCTCTGCGATCACCAGCTCCTTGCCATAGCGCACCGCCAGATCATTCATGTTGTCCTGTAGGTCCTTAAGCGTTCCGTGCCAGAAGGGATAGTAGGACAGCCCGATAATCTGAAAATCCTCGCCCCTCTCCATGTAATGGTCAAACCAATCCCGGTACATCGGCCCATTGCCGCCATTGTCCAGATGAATCATGACAGGCAGCTCCTGATCCAGAGACCGTACCGCCCGGATGCCCGCACTGACAAACTTCGCCAGATTGTCGTAGTTGCCGCATTCCTGCAGTTTCCCGATCGGCCAGAGCATTCCGTTTGTCAGCTCATTTCCCACTTGAATCAGGTCGGGAAAGACCCCTGCCTGTCTCATGGCAAGCAGGGTATTTCTCGTAAAATCGTAGACCGCCTGTTCCAGCTGCACCGCGTCCATTCCGCGCCACGCCTTGGGAACGCGCTGCTTTCCCGGATCCGCCCAGAAATCACTGTAATGCATGCAGAGCAGCACTTCCATTCCATGGGCCTTCGCACGTTTTGCCAGTTCTATGGTCGTCGCCAGATCGTTCGTGCCCGCGCCGTAGGGCGTGCCGTCCTCCGCGTAGGGATCGTTCCAGAGACGAAGCCTGACCGCATTTGCCCCATAGTTTTTCAGGATCTCAAACACATCCTTCTCTTCCCCGTGATCGTAAAACTTTCCGCCCAGACTCTCTACCTCTTTGATGGTAGACAAATCCATGCCCTTGTAAAATTTCATAGTCACCTCATCTAGTCAAAATCAAACTTCGTAAACCGCTTCATGGCGTCCTTATACCGGAACCGCACCAGTTCATTCTTTTCCAGCACATCCTCCTCCGTCCCCACATACTGACAGCGGATGCAGTGGTACTCCTTTTTCTCCTTATCATAAAACATGTCAATGTCTAAGTCTCTCATAAAACAGGAGGGACATCTGTAATTTAATTTGCCTTTGCCAGATTGAGCCATGTCGCAAATACCTCCTTATCTTTTAATTTGGTGGTGTAGCCTAACGTAAACATCGGGGAGAACGCATATCCCTCTCTGATATAGCCCACTGCGTCCCTCTTTTCACAGCTCATGGACACCCGCGTCTCAATTTCAGGAATCACCGCAGCCGCCTCCGTCGCGCCCGCCATCTGTGCCTCGCGGCACTTGTATGCATAGTCGATCTTCTCCGTTTTGGAGCCGTCTGTCACGGACAGCTTTACATTGGTCATATCCTCGGAATACTCCGTTGTGCCGTAGCAGGCCACCATGTACTCGTTAATCTCCACTTCCGCATTCGGATCACTCATCTCCAAAATGTTTCTCTCGATCTTAATCCGGGAGCTTCCCTCCTCGAAGTACATCTTTGTCTGCAGCTTCACGGTCAAATCATAGAATTCGATGTCCACGGGATCAAGCGTGAGGATTCTCGTGTTGCCCTCCTGCGAAAAATGCGCCTTTGTCCGGCACAGACACAGATCCACTTCCTCGCCGTTATGTGTCAGCTTCGCGCTTCTGACCGTGCCCTCACCTGCGTAGTGGGTAAAGTAGCCCGCCCGGTATTTCTCCTGAATCAGGAAGGGATAAGAGGCATCCGTCACATGCTTCGTGCCGATACCCACCGGCCACTCCAGCTTCGCCGCATAGGGACGCAGATCCACAATCGCACCGCCCTGATCCATGTTTGCGCAGACTCTCATGTACGGGTCACAATACCAGAAAAGCTGTTTATCCGATCCGTATAAGATATCTCTCCACAGCGCGCACTCCGGCTCCGTCAACCTTCTGTTCGCACGGTAAAAATCAGCGAACTCCGCCATGGTCATATCTTCTAACTTGCCCTCTTTTTTCAGCTTTCCGTAATATGCCATGCCGTCCTCATAGGACTTGAGAAGCAGCTCATAGGGCGCCTCCCAGCGTCCCATCTTGTTCATCCAGCCGGGGCCCACAAACATCATGTTGTAGGCATACCCATTGTTATACTTTGCCAATGCCCGGAACTGATCAATCAGGTTGTACAGATACGGGTATTCCCATGTCTTAGAATCATAACACATACTGCGCAGGACATTCTGCGGATGTGTCCCGAAATTCGATCCGTTGCCGTCATAACAGGCAATCAGATCACGGGACAGGTGGGGAATCGCAACAATGCCGGAATCCTCCGCCTCATTTGCCGCAGGCGCATGGGTATTCTGTTTGCTCGGAATCCATGGCGCCCAGGGACCGCCGTCCATAAAGGTGTACCAGGAATTGTTGCAGGTATGATAAGCCTTCGGGCCTTCCTCCCAGCAGGTCGCCACAGCACATTTCACCATAGGGTATTTCTCTTTGATATAGTTGATCAGATCGGCGTCCATATAGTAGGAACCCGTAGACTCCGGATAGAATCCGAATCTGTCATGGAATTTGCCGAATACATCGTCTACAATGGACTTCTTGTCTTCCATAGAAAACATCCAGATGCAGAAATCCTTGGTCTTATATTTCTCACGGAACTCCTCGCAGGGAAGACCCAGCAGGGACAAGGCAATCTCGTCGCCGTACTTCTCATGGTCTTCCTTGGCAAGCGCCACCGCCTCGTCATTAAATAAAGAAGCATAAGTCATCTGAATCGTGGTCTTCAATCCATTCTTGTGCGCGATCGCCTGTTGTGTCTTAAAGATATCAAGGGATTCTGTCAAGAGTTCCTTCCTTCCGATATCTTCCTCTTTGCCGTGTCCGGTCACCTTCTCCGCGTACTCAGGTACCATCTCCGGCCGATGGATGATGTTGACAATAAACTTATCCATTCTGCCCTGTCCTCCGTTTTAATTTTTGTTTTCCGTTTTCGCCGCTGCGCTCATTTCCATGTCATCCTCTTTAGCCATTTTCTCTTTGCGCAATCGGTTGTTCATGTTCAGATCATATCAAAATGCACAGAAAATGTCAATCGGTTTTTCTAAAGATCCGAAAAATAATTGAAAAAAAGAAACAAAAAAGAAAGCCGCCGCCATGGTTTTTCCCATGTACGACTGCCTTCTCATTTTTCGCTATTCCAGATCTTTATTTTAGTGGTGCCCGTGATGTCCGTGATGACCGCCGTGACTCTCCTGATGGCTGTCATGGTGCTCCTGGTAACTGTCATGGTGCTCCTGGTAACTGTCATGGCTCTCCTGATGACTGTCATGCACCTCCTGATGGCTGCCGCTCTGACCTGCTGTACTGATTGCACAGGAATTGTCACAATAGCCGCATGCATGGCCGGAGCCGCAATAAGTCTGCTCTCCGTGTACATGCCGCCCCGTCTGGGTACAGCCCTCTACATCACAAATGCCCACAACGCCGCAGGAGCCGTCGCAATAGCCGCAGGCGTGATCGTAACCACAGTAAGTCTGCCCCTCATGAACATGATATCCTGTCTCCGCACAGCCTTCCACCGTACATACGCCTACCGCGCCGCAGGAACCGTCACAATAGCCGCACTCATGGTTATACCCGCAATAGGTCTGACCATCATGGGTGTGCAGTCCGGCGGTCGCACAATCCGCAACCGTGCAAAGCCCGCACACTTGATCCGCGGGGACCGATGTCTGCGCGTGATGTCCATGAGCCGATACAGGCATTACCATCAATCCTGCCGCCAACAGACCCGCAGAACCATATGCCAATGCTTTTTTCATCCACATCGTCGCTCACCTCCATGAATTGTTAACGTTATCTCTCATTGTCATTGGTAACTCCTATTCTATAGACCGGTAAAAGTAATGTCAAGGGGCTGGCTGCGTTTCTTTGTTCGGAAATTTATTTCGTCGACTCCCGCATCCGCACCTCATACCCCAGAAGCGTGCACCGCTCTGTCTCTTCTCCGTCAAGCATCCGCAAAAGCAGCTCACATGCCTTCCGCCCCAGCTCCTCCACGTCGAAACGGATAGAGGTAACCGCCGGAATCCGGTTCGCCAAGATGGAGCTGTCGTAAAAAGACGCTACCTGTATCTGCTTCGGCACGGCAATTCGTCTCTGCTGTAACACATTTAACACACAGCCGCACAGAAAATCATCCATGCACACAATGCATTCGACCTGATCAGTCAATAATATTTCCACAATCCTGTCCACTTCGCGGCTGTCGCTTACATTTAAAAAAATCTGCCGCTCTCCGTCCCAATCCGCTCTCTCTTCAAAAGCGGTCACAAAGCCCTGTAACCGGTTCTTCGTGACAATATAATTCTCACTGCCGCCGATCAGGGCCATTTTCCTGATTCCCCGGTCTAACAGCCTGCCCGTCAGTTCCCGGCAGGCATTTTTGTGGTCATTATCAATCTGTACCGCCTGCGCGTCCTTTGTACTGCCGATCGCCACAAAGGGGACGCCGTTTTCCTCCAGATACCTCATGGGAGAATCGTCCGTCAGCGTTCTCGTGAGAATCACCCCGTCCACCTTACGGTTCGTCACCGCCCGCTCTAGCTGAGTGATCTGATCCGGCATCACCATGGAAACCAGCACATCATATCCCGCCTCGGAAGCTGCGCGGCTGATGCCCAGCATACATTTTTGGAAAAAAGGGAGCTCCTCGATATTGTAATCTCCCGGCAGGACCATGCCCAGATTGAAGGTCTTGTTCTGGGCAAGGCCCTTTGCGATCACGTTGGGACTGTAGTGGTGGTCTTCAATATATGCCAGCACCCGGTTCCTGGTCTGCTCCCCGATTCTGCCTTTGCCCGATATGGCTCTGGAAACGGTCGTCTTGGACACCCCGAGTTCCTGTGCAATATCTGCGATTGTGAGGTTTTTATCTTCCATGGTCCGCCCCTTTCCACCGCCTGCGAAGCTCCCTGATTTTAGTGCGCAAACGATTGTCCTAGCTTAGATTATCAAAAACCCGGCAACCGCGCAACCCAATTTTGCCACCTTGCAGTTTCTATCCCCGATTTTCACCAAAAAGATTGCTTCTGCACGCCTCCGTTATGATATACTAAAGAAAGAGGTATTGTTATCATGGAAAAAAATTACCAAAAAATTTTTCATTTACTCTTAACTGTAGCTCTTTTATTGGGTTGTACTCTTTTGTTGGGCCGCGTCCTTTTCTCCCCTGTTCCGGCCTCAGCCTCCAATCCCGAACCCATGGAGGTGCATTTTATGGATGTGGGACAGGGAGACGCGACGCTGGTCATCTGCGGCGGCCACGCCATGCTGATTGACGCAGGGGATGCCACCAAAGGCACTGCCATCCAAAACTATCTGCAAAAACAGAAGATCACCAAACTGGATTATCTCATATTGACTCATCCGGACGCCGATCACATCGGCGGCGCTCCGGTTATTATTACAAAGTTTAATATAGACAGGGTATTTGTCTCCAATTTTGAAAAGGATAACGAGAACTACAGAAAACTGATACAGTCGTTAGATGATAAACAGATAAGACCGTTGACTCCAAAGGTCAATTCAATCTACACATTAGGCACTGCTAGTATCACCATATTGGCCCCCGGCAAAGAATATGACAATCCCAACGACGCCTCCATCGCGCTTCTTTTAAAAGACGGCGCCCGTTCATTCCTGTTTACGGGAGACGCCAGTGAGGAAGCCGAGAAGGATCTCTTAGAGACTGGCGTTCCTATTTCGGCAGATGTGTACAAGGTGGGACATCACGGCAGTAAATACTCTACCTCAGGGGATTTTTTTAAGGCGGTGAGCCCTTCCTATGCCGTGATCAGCTGCGGTGTGGACAACGCCTATGGCCATCCCCACGCGGAGACCCTGAACACCCTGCGGACAAACGGCGTCATGGTATATCGAACCGACGAGGAGGGAACGATCATTGCCTCTACGGACGGCAAGTCAATTACCTTCAACGTGCCCGCCTCCGAGAGCTGGAAAGCCGGCGAACAGACAGGCAGCGGCACCCCTTCCGTTACCGTTAAACCGGCCTACGTATTAAATACCAAAACCAAAAAATTCCACAGACCCTCCTGCGATTCCCTGCCCACCGTCAACAGGCAGGACAGCTCCGAGAGCCGTGAAAGTATTATTGCGCAGGGGTATTCACCCTGCAAAAAATGTAATCCCTGATTTGGGAGGAAATACCATGCGAAACTATGTGAGAATCCTTTTTGCGGCAATCCTTTTGACCGTCACGGCGGGCTGCGGCTCTAACTATTCTATCACGCTTTATGATGAAAATGACGAAATACTTGTCTCCAAGGGCGGTTATATGCCCACCAGCAAGAAATTCACAAGCCTGTATAAAAACATCAAGGAAATCCTTGCCGCTTATGATATCAATCAGATTGTGGACGCTCACAGAGAGATCCTGAGCGTAGAATAAGAGCCCATTATACCCGATAGCCGCTCAACTCCTGATTCATATCCGATATCGCAGAAAAGGTATCCGCGGCGGCTTTCTCTATGCTCTTCATTTCCTCATCTATGGCCGCAAGCAGTTCGGACAGATGAACGGTCTCCGCACTGCTCTCCTCTGAGGCCGCGCCCACAGATTCCATTGCGGTGCGAATCTCCTTCATGACCTCTGCATACTCTTCCATATTTTTGAGAAGCTGCTCCATAGACTCCCTGATTTCGTCGGAGCGCTCCGAAAAGCTTCGGGAGATATCTCCGAACTTTTGGTAATCCGCTGAAATTTCATCCTGCAAGAAATGCAACATCCGGTCCGCCAGCCCATTCAGTCCCTGAATGGCTTCCACCACTTCCCTGCTCATCGTCTGAATCTCATTGGCGGCATCGTTGGTATTTCCCGCCAATGTGCCGATTTCCCCTGCCACAACCGCAAATCCTTTCCCTGCTTCTCCGGCTCTCGCCGCCTCTATGGAAGCGTTCAATGCCAATAGATTGGTCTGGCCTGATATTCCCAAAATCGTCTCGGAAAGCTCCTTAATCCGAAGAACCGCCTCCGCCCTTTTCTTTTCCTCCTGTAGGGAACGGGACATCTGCTCCACATTTTTCCCGATTCCGTCAAAGGACGCCTGCGCCGTCTCATGCAGATTCGCAGAGGCCTTATTGATTTCCTGTAAGCTAATTGTGTTGTTTGCCGCAATCTCCACAATGTTCTGGATATCCTGATATACGAAATCCACCTGATCGCCCACTGTGGAAACGGAAGCGGCAATCTGCTCAGAAGAGGCCGCCATGTTATGTATGGTATCGTTAATACCGCTGACCTGTGCCGCCGAATCCGTCACATGGGTATTGATATTTCCCATTTTTGCCTCAATGCTGCCTGTGCCGCCCTTAATTTCCCTGACCGTATTCCCGGTCTTTTCCAAAAGTTTATTCAGGCTGTTTCCGATCACCTCAAGCTCGTCTCCCGATGTGATTTGAAGCACCTTGGTGAGATCCCCGTCGTCGGACGCAACTTCAAGAATTTTATCGTTAACCTTGATAAAATTGCGCCGCATTCTGACCGCAATCAGCAAAGCCGCCGCCCCCGCAAAGGCAACCGCCACCCCTACCGCAAGCAGAATATTGCGGATCAGGCTGTTTAAGGACGTCTGTATGGAGGAAGCCTCGTAATCCACCGCCACAATGCCCAACACTTTTCCATCATGGATAATCGGCGCGTACCCGCTGTAAAAAGTGCCCCACTCATCGGTGAAGGGGTCAGCAGTCACGGACGGGCTGCCCTGCATCGCCTGAAACATGGCCTCCTGCGCCTCGTAATCCTCCGCATATTCTCCCGGGTCGTCCGGATCCGTGTCCACCACAAACTGAAACCAATCCGCATCCTTGGGCATAAGCGTATAGACATAGGTAACCGAATTACCTACCAAAAAGAAACTCAGACTGTCTTTCACCGTCGAAAGCGCCGTCTCGTCACCCTCCATTGCCTCTGCAAAAATAGCTCCATCTACATTTTCCGCGGCAATCACGGCAATTTCCATGACGTCGTCCTTACATTTTTTTTGCAGAAAGTTACTCATATTGACATAGGCAATGCTTCCCACAATCACCGCAACAATCACAGCCGCTCCTAAAATGAACAAAAAAAGCTGCGCGGCAATGCTGAGTTTCTTTGTTTTCATACCTTATCCTCCTCCGCTGTCTTTTCTCTGTTATTTTATTAAAAATTTTGTCGAGAAGGGCAAATAAGGTATATATCGTATCTTTTGGGGAATATTTTGTATTTTAGTTTACATAATACAATTCATTATAGGAAATTTCCGTGATCTCCCCGGTCGCATCATCTAATAAAAAGATACTCTCCTCTACTAATACATGGGCGCTTTTCTCTGCCTCCCGACACAGAAAAATGACATGACAAAGATTTTCTTCCTTCTTTGTCATACCATCATAATAAAGATAATCTCCCGCCCAGTCCGTCTGCACGGAGTCCGCCTCCCTTATGGTTCCAGACATAACATAATAATAATCCGGAATCGTCACGCCTGCTAAAAGCTCATATCCCTCTTTCTGCCACCCGGCATAAGGCAGATTTTCCCGTACCGGCAAATCTTCGTCTTCTGCGACCGCTTCACAGACAAGGTTAAGCGCCTCCTCGGAAGTCATCCGGGAGTCGGTTTTTGTTTTCTGAATATAATGAGGTCTTTTATAGATGCTGACTCCCGGAAACGCCTTGTGCCTCGGATGCTCCGAGTCCGCCAGATCCACGCGGACCATCCGGTAACCGTCCATGGCAATCGCATATTTTTGCCATGTGCCGGTCCGCTTATTTTGCACCTCCACATCATACCCTTGCGCAAAATTATAATCATCTACTTTAATCTGTCTAACCGGCGCAAGACTGCCGTTCCGGTATTCGTAGATCTCTGTCTGGTTTGAACCTGAACTGCTTCCCCACCCCTCCTTGATCAACAAGTACCCCGCCTGCATAAAAATGCCGCGGTAGGGATCACCGCGCATACCGCCGCTCATCTCCGGGGCAAGCGGGGGCACATCCGTCTGCTCCACCCACGAACCGTCCTCCTGCTGCAACAGGATAAACAGACGGCGTTCCTCCGGCATCCGTTCCGGGAAATCCTCCCCCTCATACACATCAAAGGCTTCGCTGTCCGCCACAAAGGCCATATCCTGCAAGCCGTCGCCGTTTAAATCCCCCTCTATGAAATCAATACAGACAAACTCCTCCGCCTCGGGATAATGCTCCGCCAGCCAGTCTGCAATCACTTTCTCCTCCTCTTCCGTCACGCCCTGATCCGCATACAAAAGAAGCGGCACCTCCCAGACCGGTTCCAGACTCTCTACCGGATTACCAAATACTGCCGCATACATCAGTTCCTCCTTACCTGCAAGCGGCGACAAATCCTCAATCTGATTGTCCGAAATTCCCACCTGATTGAGACGGGAAAGCTGTGCAAGGGGTGTGATATCCGTAACGCGGTTGCCATTCAGATTTACGCCCCGAAGCCCTGTCAAGCCGCTCAGAAAACCGATGTCCTCTATGCCACAGTTCTGCATTCCCAAATCCTGCAGCTTTGTGAGCTTCCCCACCGTTTCCATATTCTTTGCATTCTCGTTGCCAAATAGCGCAAGCTCAACCAGATTCGAAAGGTTTTCCAAAACCGCCAAATCCTCCACAGGCGTTTGATACAAGGACAGGCATTGCAGCTGCGGCATCTGCTTCAAAAAAGACAGATCGGTTATCTTACAATGCGTCAGAAACAACTCTGTTATTGCAGGCATTTGATCCAAAAAAGAAAGGTCGATTTCTCCATCCTTTTCGTAACTGATCCAGAGATATTCCAGCCGGGACAGCTGCGCGATGGGTGTAAAATCCGTAATGTCAGAATCATCCCCCTCACCAATACGAATCGTGAGCTGCCTTAAATTCGGAAAAAGAGACAAAGCCTCCAGCGAATCAATTCCGCAGGATTCCTCTTCCAAAGTAAGACTCCAACAGTTCTCCAGCTTTCGCAAAACCTCTTCTTTGGAATCCTTCTTCTTAATATCTACTGCATCATACACACATTCCCGAAACCCGGCATCCTCTATCAGCAGTTTCAGCGCTTCGTTGTCGCCTTCTTCCTCCTCTTCCTCTGCTTCCTCCGCCCTATCAGTGACTTCCTTTTCTCTCATGGCCGCGGCCGTTTTCTCCGTCTCTTCTGTTTCTTCCGCCGCTCCTGTCTCTTCCGTCTGTTCGGTCTGCACCGCGCCTTCCGGCAACACCATTTCCTGTCTGTATGTCAAAAACAACAGCCCGCACAATGCTGCGCAGGAAAGAAGCCTGTCTCTGTATTTATGGTTACTCATTTCCTTTTCCTCCGTCCTGCCTCCTTCGCAATCATTTCCTCCTATTACCGCTTTCTCGCCGTCCGCAAAATCCGCTCCACGGCGGCCTCGGCGTTTGTGGGTAAATTCCCCGGGGTCTGCACATCCGCTTCAGATGCCGTTTCTCCCGTGCCTGCTTCAAACGCATACAGGGCATATCTTGCCAGCAATCCCGACACCCGTCCCCGCTCTATAGAATCCTCCGTGCCAAGGACAACCACCACCAAATCATGCTCCATGACGCCGTCGTCCGCAGTCAGGGAGGTAACCAGACAGGCGCCGGCCCGGTTGGTCGTTCCGGTTTTCAGCCCCGTCACTTCCGGCAGATTGTGCAAAAGCGGATTGGTATTTTTAACCTCAAGGTCGAGAGACTCCAATTTAGCCTCTTTCATGGAAGTAATATCTGTGATCTGGGGATATACCTTCAAAAGGTATGACGCCAGCCGGTACATATCCCCTGCGCTCATGCTGTTCTGCCGCTTTGCCGGAATCACATCCTCCGTGTAGACGGGCAGCCCATTGCAGTTAAAAAACGTCGTCTGGGAAAGCCCCAGTTCCTGCGCCTTCTGATTCATCCTTTGGACAAAAGCCTCCTCCGTTCCGTCCACAGCTTCCGCCAGACACAGAGCGCACTCATTGCTAGATGGCAGCAGGGCCCCCATCAAAAGCTCCTGCACGGTGATCTCTTCCCCTGCTTTCAGGGGAACTACCCCGTCTCCTGAGTCGGCCAATGCCTGCGCCGCTTCCGAGATTGTGACCGTCTCGTCAAGGGCAAGCTGCCCCGCCGAAACGGCATCCATAGCCAAAAGGCAGGTCATGAGCTTAGAAGTGCTGGCAATCGGGTAGGGAATGTCAACCTGATACTCATAATAGATTTCTCCGGTGGTGGCGTCTCCCACCAATACGCCGTTGACTCCGTAAAAATACCCGGCTTCCTCCAAGGCCGCAGGGGAAATGCCAAAAGGCTCCTGCGTATGGATCTCCACGTAATCAGCGGAGGGAACTGCAATATCCATATCTAAAATCATAGCCAGGTCCGCCGCCATCATGAAGCAGTCATAATCGCCGGAAGGCAGCTGCAGGATTAATGTATAGTAAAATGCTGTCTCTTCGTTTATCTCTAATTCGTTCCGCCGCAGAGAAAGATCGGGTTTTTCACTGTCTTCGCTGTCTTCCCATGCGTCATTTTCCACTCCCACAGGGGTGTAGGCGCTTCCCAGATTCAGGGAGACCGCATTTTTTGTAATTTCCAGTGAAAACGCCTTATCCGTATCTTGTAGAAGCATGGCCATATCCCGCAGAGAGAAATAGGTGTTGTCCTCGTAGCCATAATCCAGCGTTTTTACCGTGCCCGCTCCGCCAACGTCCGTCTGTACCTGACAGACGCCTTGAATTACGAATCCTGCGTCCGCCTGAATCGGCAGGATGGCGCAGACCAGAACGACAGACACTATAAAGGAACTTATTTTCTTTCGAACTGCCTTCATCAAATTCCCTTCCCGACCATTTTTTGATCCGATTTTTTGCAAGTCTGTTGTGACTCGATCAGTCAATCCTCTGATTGCCGCAAGGTATATGCCATGGGATATTCACCGGAAGAAAAAGCCTGAGAATCGGCCTCGTCTGTTTCCAGCAAAATCAAACTGTCGTCCCGGCGAAGGTAGATTTCCGTCTTTGTTATGACCGCTCCGCCCTCCTCAAACCGTCTGGTCAAAATGTCTTCCGCCGTCTCGTAAGTACCGTTACCATCATACTGAGACTGGAGCTCCTCCAGAGAGGGAAGAAGTTTCGGGCCGCAGGCCGCTAAATACTCCCCGGTTGACATCCCGAAGGTTTCGGTTACCAGAGCTTCCAAAGTCTCTTTATCTGTGCCGCCCGTATAGCCTGCCATGTGAAGCCTCTCGGCTAAAATCTCGTGGAAGGCCACCGCCAATGCCCCATAGGCCGCCTGATTACAGGACGCATAGCTTTCCGGCGACACATTGCAGGCAAAAGTGCCCGCCGAGTCCCCGTTCTGTGTAAAAGTCAAATCGACCTGTATGGTCAATCCATCCATATTGGTCTCCATCTCCTCCAAAGAAACGGACACGCCTTCGATATCCTGTAGCCAGCCAAAGGCAGAGGCCGCCGCCAGATTCGTCATATCCAGCTCCGCCGTCCATGTCCCTGAAAGATCCTGATTGTCCGATGCGAAGAAATGCAAATAAGCCAAAAGGGCTGTGGAGGCGGTTAGGGTCAGGAGGAGTATAGTGAGTAGGGCGGTTGTTATGGTTTTTTTCATGAAAACACCTCTGCCCGCGGCTGCGGGTATCTTCTTACTTGGAAAAATTTTCTCTGAATTATTATTTTCTCATTCTATATATGCGCGATATCATATTTATTTAACCCATGCCCCAGCAATTGCATAATTTGCAGTTCGTCTTCCGCATCCAAAACTGCATTATGGGTCTCACTGTACTTCTCATCTTTATGGAACATTTTCAAAATGCTTTCCACCCCATAGCCATGTTTCAGCTTCCCTGTTCTGCAACAGTCCGCAGAGCCTGGTATCGCTTTATTATATTGCCGATATGCCGCCAAGCGCATAATATCATACCATTCAAACTTTGCATACTCCGGCAGATGCCTCTTATCAAAAGACGCATTATAAGCAAAGAGTTTCCGCACATGATAAGTATCCAACCATTGCCCAATTTCCATTAAAGCCTGCTTTCTGTCTGTGACACAGACTCCTTTCCCATCAAGCCGCAATTCATTAGAGTACATCCCGCCCACTTTGTATTCCGGATCAATTATGTAATATAGGGAATCCATTTTTTCCTTTGTCTCCGAATCGGCAACTACAACGCCAATCGACATTACCTCATCATTCCAGTTTGTTTCCGTATCAATCACCGCAAATGGATTGTTCATAGTTTCCTCCGCCGTGTCCCTGTCTAATCTGGTATTTAGCCATTCCTGGATCATATTTTCTATAAAAAGTATATCATGTTACCTATGTTTCTTCAATCCGCATTCGAACGCACGTTCTTTGCGTCTGTTTGTTTACATAATATTTTATCTCATTAAATCAGACCGTTTGCTGACAACTTCCTGAAAATCACGTTTCACTTCATCATATTTGGCGGGGTCTCTCAGAATTGCCGAAGGATGATATGTCGCAGTCAGCATACAGTTTCTCCGGTATGTCCAAGTGCCATGCTGCCTGGTAATCTTAAAATCCGGCGAAATGATCCGCTGCGCGGCGACACGGCCCAGACAGACAATAATGCCCGGCTTTAACAGAAATGTCTCATATTTCAGATAGGGAAAGCATGCCTCCTTTTCCTCCTCTCTGGGATCACGATTGCCAGGCGGATGGCATTTTAAAATGTTGGTAATATATACTTCTTCCCTGCTCAGACCGCAGTCGCGAAACAGCCTGTCCAATATTTCCCCTGAACGCCCCACAAAAGGAATCCCCTGCTGGTCTTCCTGTGCACCGGGCGCCTCAGCAATCAGCATGATATCCGCCTCATGGCTGCCACGGCCCATGACAGGCAGATTTCTGGTCTGGCCGAGTGGACATTGGGTACAAGCCGCGATATGCTGTTCTATGTCGTTCCATGTGTATTGCATAGTGGCTCCTTTTTTGAGAGATTCTAACAATGCCGTTTCAAAACATCTCTCATTTATACTTTGTGTGGAAATGTGACTTTGCCTTTATTTTTGAACGCAAGACCTTCATATGCTGCACTTATCAACGCATCATTCACATATCTCACTTCGTTTTCATATATTTTTTTTACACGAATCGTTATTGATTTCTTATCAAAGCTTAATTTTGGCTTTTTTAAAACTTCATCGTGAAGGCCGACAACACTTTTTGGTGCACCAAGCACTCCATTTGACACAAGCAAAATTATTCTGTCCGGGGAAATTGGACATATAGAATACATGTGCAGCTCTGTTCCCCATACTGTCGTTCCAGTGATAAGAGTCGGATAAACATCACTTATTAAAAATTCAAGAGCTCCTCTTCTTTCCGCAACAACAAAATAAAGCCCATATAACCCGTAAATATCCCGTAGGAAAAACGCTTTGATCGGATCATCTATTTTCTTATGTTCCAACACTTCCCGCATAGACCTACAATTCAGTAAATTTCCTAAATTTCTTTTCCAAAACTCATCGAGATTGCCGTTTCTCTGATATGTAGAATAAAATGCTTTATTCTTCTTGGATGCTTCTGCGCTAAACATTTTACTTGTACTTTTTGATCTGAAAGCCATAATCGCAAAAAACAGTTTTAATCTTTCATCTTCATCTACAGTTAATACTATTTTATCCCTTTTAAGAAATCTTTCTGCTATGATTTTTGCTGTTTCACTTTCAAATCTAGCCATATCTTTCTCGATTTTCATAATATCATCAGAGTTATTTATGTCATCACGGTATAAATTTTTGACCATGAAAATATCTCTTGGTTGTTTTATGGATATTGCAGAAGTCCTTTTTTCAAAATAGAACAGTTGATTTCTTTCCGTATCAAAGCAGAAATTTTTTAGAATGAACTGCGGTATATAATGATGCCTTATTGGTTCTTTACTTGCCATTTGTTTGCCTCTTATGTCCAAAAATTGTAACGCCGTTCCGCCTTAGTTTCTGCAATAAATCAAACTTTTATCCCCTAAAAGCCTTTTTCTTACTATGCAAAAAAGCAGAAAACCGATTATCTGATTTACTGCTTTGGTCTATAATTTATTTGGCTGTTCTACATTGAGCCTTTTATCTTTTTATGTTTCACAAAATTATTCTAATAATGTCACAAACTCATCGGGACTGTAAACCTTTGTTTTAGCCATCTTAAAATCCTTCAAATTACACGTCACCAGACAGTCTGCATTTACCATTCTTGCGCACTCATCCTGTAGGCAGTCCTCAAAATCTTTAAACTGTATATTTTCTATCGCCTCTAAAACCTGCTCATGTGAAGCACCTGCAACCGTTAATATACTGCAAATATCCTTTAACCACATTCGCTTTCCCTCATCCGGGATTCGAAGTGAATACCATATAATAGACAGCGAATGAAAAGCAATATATCCATCAACTTTTCCTTGAGAGCACAAATCTATAACCATCTTTGAAGAATCACGAAACCTATCCTCCCGATCAGTAATATAGTTTAATATAACATTAGTGTCAATTAACGCAACCATATTTTTCTTCCATAGCTTCCTTTCTGATTTGTTCATAGTCATAATCTTTTGGAAATGGATACTTCTTTTTCAACTCCTCCATGTGTAAAAACACCTGTCTTTTTTCTGAAAGTGAACTTTGAGTCTCAGATAATTTCCCTGTTTTCCCTGCTACTACATTAAATCTCCTAATCATATCTATAAAAAACTTAACACTATCATCATCCGGTAAAGAATCAATCATGGCATATGCCTCCTGCCGCAAAGTCATTTATTTCACCTCCAATTTTTCTAAGAATTCATATCACAATAGTTTCCATTTATCAGCCTGTAAACTTTCAAAACTTTCATAATACATTATATCCAACAACCTCTGCTTCTTCAATCATTTCCTATCGGAAAAACTGTAAAATCCTGCTCTATTCTACCTCGGCAGACTCTCCTCCACACAGCGCCCCATACCCCGCGTATGGCAAGTTATTGTCACAAACTTTTTTCACATTTTTTGCGAGAATCGCCGAAAGGCGCATAACTTCGTAGGGAGTATGGTAAATTATTGCTAAATCAGGGCAAAATTGATGGTAAATCAGTGTCAAGTCGATTTCCCTGACTTTTTTACAAATAAAAGCCAAAGATTTCTCGGATATTCAAAGTTTTTGAGGTGCTACCTTTGTGAGGGTACAGTTTGAGGGTTTTGTTTGAGGGGCTTTCGTGAGGGGCTGGTTTGAGGGTTCTTCGTGAGGGTTTGCACCTATTATCCTGCTTGACCAACAGAATATCATAATAGACAAATCCGTCAAGGACCTGCTGCATATGCAGTACGAAACCTCATCCTTGACGGATTTCTTATTATGATAAAGAATGGGTATTCAAAGTTTTGGAGG
>DKUO01000013.1:16352-43505 GCA_002490705.1 Lachnospiraceae bacterium UBA7202 | reverse complement strand
TAATTTATTATTTAACTCAGCAACCACCTGTGCCGCAACTAAGTTGGTCTCATTCGTATTCGCCTCTACCTCTTCCATAGAAGTCAATACTTTCTTCTGTACCAGTTTCCCCATGTATTTCTTCACTAACTCCAAAATTTTCTGATCTAATGTCATGGTTTTGCCCTCCTTAATCAATTAATGCGGCTGTAATCTCTTCATCCGTCACTTCTTTGCTTAAAAAATCCCTTAATAATGTTCCATCCGTCATCCATACTGCCGCTGTATCTGTTTGTGGATAAATCACATTTCCCTCAGAATCCTGTATCTCTTCCCTTCTGTATCTGGTCGTACTACTTGCATTTGTACTATCGCTCATGGTGTGTCCTCCTTGTCTACTTTTCTACAATATAAATATTCCCTTCCTGTCGCTCTACGTTGTCACCCTCTTTTATATACACGATATTGCTGTATATCCCAACATAAGGCGCATCATCCAATTCCATGTCTGTCCGTTCCGCTTTCTCAACGCCATACAGCGTCTTTTCCACCGCTGGGTCTTCCCTCCCGGGAATGTATCTGTCATAAAAATTAATCTTAAGTCCACGTTTGTCAGTGATCAGGCCGTACAACGTGCCTTCTGACCTTTTTTCCGGCGATATGTACGTCTCCTCCGTCATCTGCACGAACGGCTTCTCTGCCGAGTCAATTTTGTGCTGAAGATCCGCGATCTGCTGCTTAAGCCGCTCCTCCAATTCCTTCCTTAATTTTTCCAGATCCTCCGCCAGTACAGCGGCTCCGCTCCCGGCCTGCAACAACACCTCCGCCGCATCAGATACCGTAATATAATATTCTTCAATGATCTCCACCGCCGCCAGCCCATTATAGCGCGGCAGAAAATCCGGCTCTCTTGCCACAGATATCGAGTACAGAATCCCGTCTCCTTCGTCTCCCTGTTTCTTGGCGTAGACACCGATCTCGGTCATTCGATATCCTTCTGTCAGCTTGGCATTTGAGATCAGCGTTTTAAGCAAAATACAGTTATCCGTCACCTTTTCCACCCTGCTAAATTCAAATTGCTGTCTCGGCTCTTTGATCTGCCACGCTTTCTGCAACCTTGATCTGGTCAGGTCCCTTTCCTCATACTCGCCGCTTCCTGTGACCAGCTTTGTGAAAACCATCTGCTCACCCGTCAGAAGATCAGCTGATAAGGCTAATCCCGCATCTGTGGTGACCGCCTCATAAAACTCTGCCATCCGCATTATCCCTCCTTTATCCGTATTCTTTTAACGCCTGATACTGCTACACCATAGTGCACCTCCTTCTGCATCTTGTAATTGTCATGCCATACGTCCGTTATGACGATATGACCGCACGCCCTCATAGCCGCACCGATGTGCACGGTATGATTAATCTGCCGCTTGAACGCAATCGCTTCTAGATGAGACCGTGTGTTTTTTACTTTCCACAGTGCCGCTAAAAATGCGTCTATTTTATCCTCATCTATCCTCATGTCTGTCCCCAGCAACACGCGGAAAAGATACGGCGCCGCCCCATAGTCAAACCACTCCTGCACCTGTGCTGAATCGCTTCTCCATACCAAATCCGTCAGCTCCCGGACCGCTGATACCGTTCCGGCCCTGCAATGCCAGAGCAGTGCCTTTTTCACCGCTTTTCTTTTTTCTTCCACCGGCAGGGACGTATCGTAATACTGCGCACGAAATTCCACCGCCAGCAGATCAACTATCTGCTCCGGAAGAGTGTCCACTCTTGCATATACTGTCACAGTATCAATTTTTTTCAGCAATTCCCGCGCCGTCTCCCGAAATGCATAGCTTGCAGCCTGAATCTTTGCATCTTTACGAAATACCTGCGGCATGAGCTTGATCGGTTCAATATCTTTTAAATCAATCATCCTCCAGCCCTCCGTATAAAATCTTCACATTTTCCCTTGGCATAGCGATACTCGCCTTTCCTATGACTGCAAACTGTGGCTCCCTGATCTCCAGTCTTTTTGCTCCGGCCAGTAAAAGCCGCTTTCTCAACTCATCCGGGTTAATATCCCGCCCGATCTTTTCCCGCTGCCACTTAATGTATTCCTGTACGGCTTCCTGCACCTTTTCGTTTATTGCAGACGCCCGCGAACGGTCACTTTGGTTTATGTAATATGTTATGTCAATCTCGTATTCCTGTATCTCCGGCGCACGGACATTCACTTTGTCATTAAGCGGTCGTATTTTCTCATCTTTAAGAAACGCATACAATTCTGCAAGCATTGTTTCTTCCGGCAGCTGTCCGTCTTGTAAAATAAAGTAAATATCTACTTCACCCGGAACAAATGAGTATACCATTACATCCGTTATACCCGGATTAAATGTTCTTACCCAATATTTGTAGGCATCATCCGGTCCTGCGGTAGACCATCTAGCCGGTGCGAGATAGATTCTCTCGGCAAGATTCTCATCTGATTCTAAATCTGCCCCGCCCTCAGAAGCGGTAATGTTTTCCACACTTTCCACATAAGCCACCGGATCAACCAATGTCTTTATCTCTCCGACCTTATATCGGTTACCTTTTATGCCACTCTCCCGGCACTCCGCATTGACATCCCCGAATAGCTGTCCTGCCGGGATCTCCAACGGCTCCGTTGTTTTAAAATATACGCCGTCCGAAGCTGTAACCCTGATTCCCGCCTTTATGATCGTTGTGCCGGGTCGTTTTGCCGATAACGTAAAACGGAGCCTGACTTTTGCCTTGGCTCCCTGATTCCTTGATATCCCCTTTAGGGGTCCTATGTCTTCCAAATAGTCTCCGTAACTATACTTTAACAATGACAATTTTCCTGCCCGGTCAGCGTACTGAGCTATTTGGTACAGAATCAGGCAGTTTGTATATGCTATCAGCCGGATCGGGTCAGCTTCCTGTAAAATCAAATCCTTTCCAGTTAATTCCTTGTATTTTTCCTGCATCTTTTCCTGATGGAAATCATACATGCCTTCAGCCGATACATTCTCTATAAAACTGACATCCGGATAGTCATAGACCTTTTTTATTTCCACCCTTATCACCCCTTTTTTGTATAAATCACAGGAATCAATTGCCCTTCCTGACTTGTCTCATACTCTACCTTGTCCACCTTTACCCGCTTTTCATAGCGCTGCGTCTTTTCTATTACCTCCAATGCCAGCATGTTTTTCGCTATTGGCACTGGCTGATCAAGGAACTCCTGCTTAAGTCCGAAATCGCGGTCAAGCGGCTGCTCTCCTTCCCTCACAGAATACAGTGTCGTTAGGCATCTCCTGATATCATCCGCTTCCTTCTCCTCCACCTCGTTGATTATGATAACTGCCTCACTTAGATTAATCACAGGTACTCCTCCATACTGATATTCAGCGTTGCTCTGGCGATCTCTCCATGGCTCATCACCACATCAAAGGCCTCCGAAACTGATACTATATAAAATTTGTTCCGGCTCAACGGCCTTCCGCCTATAACCAGATACTCCGTCTCCCCGCTCTCCACCGCCTCCTCGATCCTGTCCATGACTTCCCGCGGCCTGATTCCGAGTGTGACGTCAAGCATGATCTTAAAATTGACGCTTATGCTTCCCGGCCCGGTAAACTCCGGCCTGTCTTTCTGGCCTACCACACTATGCTTTGCATATTTCCCGGACACCTTTTTTGTCATGCCGGAAAAGGTTAAGATTTTCCGATCTGATGTTTCAAACACGATCCTGCTTCCAAAGTTCCCTACCATGCCCATGCTTACTCACCCAGTTTCTCTATGATTTCCGCAAGCGTAATACTATGCTGTCCATCGGAAAACCTGAGCGTTCCTCCGGAAGATATGTCCACGCTTCTCTCCCCTGACAGTCTGCTCGATTCTCCCGATAGTGTTATCTCTGTGCCGGCTTTCATCGTAACAGCCTCCTGTGCCTCCACCTCTATGCCCTTTCCGGCCTGTACCTTCAAATCTTCCACAAACTCAAACAGGGCTTTCAGAATGATTGCTTCAAGCTCGTTTTCTTCCTGATTTATAGACACATCTGTCTTTATACTCGCGGATACTTTATCCGCTTCCCCGCCCGTTATCTCCAGGTTGGAAATATCCACCTTCATATCCTCCGTCTGAATCAGGATTGAAATGTTTGCTGAAATCTCCACCTCCGGGCCATCCAGAATAGTCTTGTTGACACCATTTATATGCACATTGGCAGCCTTTACCAGATATTCTCCTGTCTCGTCGCTGTATCTTACATACGCTGCATTCTTTTTCCTCGAAAAATCCTTCCTGTAAAGTTCCTGCCCTGTCTCCTGCGGGATGTTCTTCCTATTCCATACCGTTCCGAGAATAACGCCCCGGCTGCTCCCGTTTGACATATGAGCCACAGCTACATACTGCCCCGGCTCCGGCATTCGGTACTCGTCATTAAAATTCACCATCGGATAGTCCATGGTCACCGATTCGTCTTTGTCCCGGTAGGTTACCTTCGCCATTCCAGACGGATAATCCACCGACGATACCTTCCCGATCCTGATCTCACTGTTGGCCATTCCCCACGCTTCCTTTCGTCCCCGGAATTTTTAACGTCGTGCCCTGATACAGCCAGTGTCCGTTACTGGAATCCCTTTTGCCCCGTCCTCTGGCTGTCTCCTCTATCACCTCTTTGTTGAGGTCATAAATCTCTGCATATCTGGTCGGAGATCCCAGCGTCTGTGCCGCAATCTTCCAGAGAGTATCACCCTTTGCCACGGTGTACTCCCCGCCTTCTGTCTCGATCTCTTCCGGCATTTCATCTATCTGTACCATCGCATTATCCATCCGGTAGCCTACCCTGTGGGCTTCGATAGACTGCTGGGAAGCGCCGCTTCCGCTGATTTTCGTCACCACTTTGTCCAGATAGTATATTCCATCCGGCACGCCAAAGCCTGAGATACTGATACATCTGCTTGCCAGCAGCTCTCTTCTTGCCTTGACCGTTCCGGAGAACTTCGTGTCGTTCTTGTTCGCGTTATTTAAAGCCGCAACCGCCTTTTTCTGCGCATCTGCGGCACTGTCAGCCTCCTCGTTGATCTCTTTGATCCTGTCACCGCCGCCCACCGTAACGATATGATCTTCCCCTGTACCCGGATCGGAATAGGCGATCTTTGCCCCGGTATAAGTCCCCTCCAGCGTGGATTTATACTGATATTTGGCAAAATCTTCGTATTTTAAATCCGTGACCGGCGCCGCCGCTTCATACGTCGCTTCGTCAAAAATAACGATCTTCTCCGCAAAAACCTTCATCGCCAGACCATACTTTTCACAGACCGAATACAGAAATTTGCAATCGGTCTGCTTGTCCTGCTCCATCGACTTTATGGGAATCTCCTCCGCTTCATAGTACAGGGATATCCCAGCCCTTGACGCGATCTCCTCCGCGATTTCCTTTACCGTGACCTCTTCCCAGTTTTTTGTCCGCTCCTCCTCATTAAAAGCCGTGGATCTCGGAATGGACACTGCGCCAATGGTACATTCTGGCGGCTGACCAGACATTTCTATATCGTCCACTTCAAAATATCCACAATATATGCCCCAGCTGTCGTTTTCTCCATCCCAATCCTGAAACGTCATGTTCGCGCTGAGATGATCCCCTTTCTTCGGCGCCCAGCTCCCCATCCACTTTCTGTCCCGGTCTTGCAAGGATAGGGATAAAGAGTCGGATTCTCCTGATGCGATATCTGTATAAGTAAGCGTTTTTACACTTCCCGCTACCTCATCCGTGATATCCACATGCTCATAAGTGACGCTTACCTCCGCCCGTCTCGCTCTGCTCATCCTCTTCTCCTCCACGCCGGCAGATCATTTTCCTCCGCCGGCATAGCCGGTGTGTTA
The DNA here is from genome assembly GCA_002490705.1 of Lachnospiraceae bacterium UBA7202. Classification (GTDB taxonomy): domain Bacteria; phylum Bacillota; class Clostridia; order Lachnospirales; family Lachnospiraceae; genus UBA3282. Next base: position 37,652 of record DKUO01000013.1, on the reverse strand, counting down.
ATGGTCACGCCGGCAGAAAATACTGTAATATCCAGGAGTGGCAGGTTATGCTGCATCAGATATCCGACATACTTCTCGCTTCCGTATACATTTTTTGCCACTTCGTCCCAGCACTCGCCCTGACGCGTCGTATACATGCTCTTTCCTCCCGCTTACACATAAAAAGAACGCCTATCACTAAGCGCTCTTTTCTATGAAAAACTGAACCGCCTGTTATTGGACATCCATATCTCCATCTTTCGTGCAAATTCTTCATTCTCATCATCCAGAATCTCAGCCAATTCTTCTTTCGATGGAGCACTGCCATTAAAATTCAGCACACGGCTGTTGTCAACATGGATCACAGTTTCCCCCGGCCCGTTGTATGCCGCCTCTTCTATGGATGCCGTCAATGGCTCCGCTCCACCGGACAGGCCATCCATTCCCAGAAGCTCACCTGTCTTCTCCCACAGAGAAATCGCATTCTGAGAGCCGTCTAACGGAATAGCAGCCTCTGGCCCGTCTTCCGCAAACCATGCTACATGCGGCACTGTAAAGATACCTCCGTCTGCATGGCCCGGCATCCCCGTCCCCGGGCTTGCCGCATATCCTGTCGCCCCCATTCCTGAGAATCTGGATCCCGAACTTATCACATTCATACCATTTGTTACTGCATCCCTGCACGCATCCAAGACCGCATTTTGCACTATATTCGCGTTTTCCCGGATACCTGCCGCAATCTGCTCCGGAATATATGTCCCCTGCTCCTGCAAGTCCTCAAGCATTGCCTGATACTCCGGGTTGTTCCTTGCCTCTTCTCCCATCATTGCCCAAATCGCATTTTGATCTCCGACCAGCGCACCGATTGCCGCCGAATCAAGCATTCCCTGCCTGATTGACTCCGGTACTGCCATCCCAGCCTCCTGATACTGTCTGATGGTCTCCTGCTGTTGTTCAAACTGTGGCTGCATCTCCTCCCACAGATCTGCCAATGCCGCCTTTGTGGACTTATCCAGTCCCAGATCCATTCCTTTATAGATCAAATCCGTATCCCAGTTTAGGTCGGCATTTCCGGTAGCTTCAATATTTCCAAGCGATAATTCCATCTGCTCTCTGATCTTCTCGTCAAGATCAATCCCGCCGATCTCATCCGCATACTGCTCCCGGATCACCTGATTCTGAAAATCAGCTGCCTTGGCCTGTATTTCTCCGATCTGTTCCAGATAATTTCCCCGGAACTCATCCATCATCCTGTCATACTCCGCTTGGTTGATATCTCCCTCCTGTAGCATGACCCCGGCGTTTGATGCCGCCATGACAAAGGATTTCTTATATTCCTCACTGGCCGCCGCTGTTTGTTCCCCTAACTCGGCCTGCAAGTTGATAAAGCTGTCTGCATCAAGCGCACCACCTGTCAGATACTCCGACTTCATCAGTTCCAGATTCGCATCATACTCCGCCCCGGCCAGCGCATTCTGAATCTCTGCCATCTGGCTTTGCAGCTCTGTGATCCTTTCGATCTCGTCAATCTCCAAAAGCCCATCGTTAAATGCTTCTGTGATTGTACGGTTCAGGTCTGCACCTAACTTCTGTAGTTCATTCTGCTTCCCCGCATAAAACTGATTTACCTTAGATACAATATCTTGTCCTTCCAGATCGTCGTCCGTCAGCACACCTACTGCGATATTGACCGCATACTGCTTCTGTGTCAGGTAATCCTGTGTCTCCTGAATATAACTCTCGATCTGGCTTCTGTATTCCTCCTGTTCTGCCTCTCCGAGCTCCATACCCATAGAGACCTTCCAATTCATCTTGTTGAGAGCCTCTGTTGTATCCTGTATAGAATCTGCGATGCCCTCCGCCTCATCCATGGCCAGTACAGACTCCCTTACTTTATCAAGAGCCTCACTCTGTACGATGTGCGCCGCCGTCTCCTGTAAATCTGACAGAGACAGTGCGATATCTCCGAAATGGGCATCCAGATTCGCTTTCTTAGCATCATTGGCCGCCTTTTTCACTGCGGTTCCAATACCGGTGATCACACCTATCGCTCCGCCAATGCCCATGATTGCCATTCCGACCGGATTCAATGCCCCAAGAGCACCCACCAGCGCAGACACACCGGAGGCTACTTTGTAAGTCGCAAGGGCTGATCCAATCCCTGCGATTGATCCGGTAATCACTCCCGGATTGTCTGCAAGCCACCCTCCTACAGCCAAGAAAGGCTCTGCGAATTCTCCGACCGCTTCACCGGCATTCTTTGCTTCCCTCACCATAGTGGGCAGATTTGCCGACATTTCTTCCGCCATATCTCCAATAAACGCTGTCCCCATCTGCGTGATATCCCGCAACGGTCCGCTGAGATTCTCATATAGATCAATTCCAAACCCTTCCGCCGCGCTACGCATGATCGTCAGGTCCCCTTTCAGATTGTCCAATCGAATCTCTGACATCTTCTCTGCGGCTCCTGCACTGTTATTAATTGCCTCCGTCAGCTTCTCAAAATCTGCGTCCGAAGAATTTGCAATCGCCAGTATTCCCGACATGGCTTCCTGCCCTGCCAGCTTTGCAGCGACTTCCGCCTTTTGAGCATCTGCCATCCCTGCAAATCCTGCCCGCATATCCTTCTGCAATTCCAAAAAAGATTTCATGTTCCCATCTTTGTCTGTAAGCGACAAATTCAATGCTTCCATCGCGCTTTGCACTTCTGCCGTCGGCTTTGACAGTCTGGAAAACATGGACCGAAGCGCAGTACCCGCCTGACTCGCCTTGATACCACTGTTTGCCATCAGACCGATAGCCACGGCTGTATCTTCGATCTCATATCCTAAAGCCCCTGCTACGGGAGCAACATACTTAAATGTCTCTCCCATCATAGAAACATTCGTATTTGCATTGCTTGAGGCCGCCGCCAGTACGTCCGCGAATCTCCCCGCCTGATCGCTTCCAAGTCCGAAAGCTGTCATAGCATCCGTTACAATATCTGATACTGCCCCCAGATCTTCTCCTGATGCCGCTGCGAGATCCAGTACGCCTCCGATTCCGGATAGCATGTCTTCCGTCTTCCATCCGGCCATTGCCATATATTCAAATCCCTGACCAACTTCCGACGCGCTGAATTTGGTACTCTTTCCAAGTTCTTTTGCTTTTTCATTCAAGCGCTCCACTTCATCACCAGAAGCCATGCTGATAGCCTGTACCGTAGACATCTGCTCCTCAAAATTCGATCCTACCGCGACAGACGCCGTCGTGATCGCGGATAGAGCCGCCGCAGACATCGCCGCGCCGGCCTTGATCGCTGTGAAAGACGCCTGTGCCGCCCTCTCCAACCCAGAGAAGGCAGGCTCGGCGCCCCTTAAACCCTCACTAATCTTTTCCCCGATGGAGCCGTAGGTGCCATTTGCCAATTCTGCACTCCGTGCCGCCTGCTTCGCAATATTTTGCAGCTCTTTTTTTGTCAGCTTTGTGCTCTCATAAAAAGATTTCTCAATTTCGCCTGCGATTTTTATTGCCAGTTCGTACTCTTTGTTTTTTGGCAATCCGGTTCACCTCCTTCAGTATCTCCATCAATTCTCCTACCGGCAGATTTAAGAAAAATTCTAAATTACCGTACCCTGCCATGGTCAGCTGTATGCAGACCCTGCGCAGGGACGGTACATCATCCGGCCTTATACCCGCCCGTATAAAAAACTTGCCACGCGCTCCTTGACCGCTATAGCCGCATAGGGCGGTAACTGGTCTAATAACTCAAGCGGAAGTCCTGCCGCAAGATTCGCCATATTTAAGGCATACTCCAATGTCAGTTCCGGCATAACAGCGACATTTCCGCTTCTTGCCATCCTTCTGTTAATACTCACCATATCTCCTGCCTTGATATTTTCAAGTCCATTCAGATCAATCTCGTTGTAGACATTCCCCTCAAATTTGAGCGGTTTCTTTAACTTGATAATCAAATAGTCTTCCACGGTCCCGTTCAGAGCCTCCTGCTCCTCTACCTCAACAACTTCTCCCTGCTCTTTTTCCATCTTATCCATATTCTTTACCTTGTCCTTTCTGCACTGTACGCCGCTTTCCGTTAGCACTGCTTCATGATATCTCCCATCAAATCCTTGCCCGCCACCTTATACACGCTGTTTAGCTTATCCAGCTCCAGCATTGTCTCGCCGGCGATCTCCACTAAAATATAGGTCACTTCCAAGGTAATCGAGGCATTCATCAAATCGCCCTTCTTAACCGTGCCGAATTTTGCCGCCGTGGGATGCCCCCTGAACACCAGCCGCATCGCCGCCGTGCTGAGTGTCCCCCCTGTCTCACGATTCCGCTGCTGTACGGACGATCTTAAAACAATTTTTGACTGCTCGCCCGTATTCAACATGGTAAAGAAATCCCGATCAATCATTCTAAAAGGAATTTCCTGTGACATACTCTGGAACATGCCCACTACCGACGTATTGTACTCACCCAGAATACCCGAACCTGATACAGATGCTGTCATGGCCTGCAATTCTGCAATATTGACCTCCGCCGTTGTACCCATAACCCGGGCCGCATCATTGTACACATTAAAGTTATTAATTACCTCCGGGAATTCCATCCCGCTGTTGTTTGTCTCAATCATTACGCTGCGCCTCCTGTCGCTGATAAGCTGTCTTTTAAAAGTTCAGGATCAAACTTGAGAATAAACACAATGTCTTCCGCAGGCGTAAATGCCGCCATGTAAATATGGAAAATCACCTGCCCTGTCAGCACATTTTCCACGCTGTTTTCATCCTCGTTGTACACGATCCGGCCGCCCGCCAGTTTTCCATCAGCTATGTAGCTGTTCAGGCGGATATTTTCCGAATCTACGATACTTTCAATTAAGCGGAAGTTTGCCGGACTGTCCACCTTATCGTTATAGGTCGTGATCAAGCTGTTTGCCATCCACGAAAACATCCTCCTACAGGCAATCCATCGATCTTTTACATCTGTCCCAGCCGGATAAATGGAGGTATTGTTTCCCCATGACCGCCAGTTTCCCTCGCTGATCAGTGTTACCACACCGACTCCATTCAAGGTATTGGCCTGCTCTCTGTCCATAAAGACCTCCGTTCCGTCAGCGAGAACCGCCTTATCTACGGCCAGCGGCTTATTGGAAAGATAAAGGCTGGGAACATTGTCATTGGACGCGTCCGTATACGCCGCCATTGCCCCGAACATAGCCGAGTAGTACATCCGCTTTCCGTCCGCTTCCACCATAGGCCACAGCACAATTCCCATCTCATCCTGATATCCGATTTCTTCCTTTACCTTCGGAACATCCGTATACAGCTTGGTTTCCGCAGTCGGCAGATCAAGCAGACATTCCGCCTTAAAAACGCCGTTGATATACCGGCTCTTGGCCAGCATCACCGCTCCGACCTCCGGGATATGGCTCCATCCGGGCGCAAGAAGAAACGCCGGCACCAGTCCTGTCCGGGGATATACCTGACGTACCGCTTCAAACCCGCTCTCTTTGCCTGTCTTTACATCATACCCGCCGATGATATCTGCCGCAGTCACCTTGGAAGGATCAATGCTTACCGACTCCACCGTCACGCTCTGCAATGCTTCCGTCTGCTCAGACAGCATTGTAATCACCAGTTTCCCCGCCTTGTCGAACGACAAGATATAATCTGTGTCTTTCTGCAACACGTCTTCGCCCGCTTTCACCTTAACACTGTCCATCAAAATCCCCGTCAGATCATCCACAACAACCTGACTGTTTACCACGCCGTAGTCCTTCGCCGTGTTGTCCTTTCTGTGCTTCTTGGGATCGAGCACATTGATAAAGACAACCGGTTTTACTGCATAGGCAACAAAATTCGCATAGATGGACTGGCAAAGCGTATAGCTCTCAAAATCATCACAATACCCGATTTTTTTCTTTGCATCTGCCAGACTCGTGCATACCACCGGCACATTCACCACCGCCTCAGGATTCTCCGCCAGATTGACCGGCGCCGTCCCTACTACGACCTGTAACCCTGAACTGTTTACGGGCACTGCGGTATCGGTCCCTTCCTCCACCACGCGTACTCCGCGATAATACTTCTCGCTCATTCTTTTGCTCCTTTCCCGGCATATGCCAATATTTTCTCATAGCACAAGCTCTCCGCAGACTGCGGATCAGTCAGTGCCCTTCTCACCCGCGCAGCGTCCTTCGTCTCCACCAACAGCTTTTTTACTGCCGGCAGTTCCGTTTCCATCTTCTGTAACTGCGGCGTAAGCCCGTTCTTATACACCGTGCCTGTCAATGCCACCCCTGCAATCGCGGGTCCTAACCAGATCACGGCCTTCTCCTTCTGTTCTGTCTGCTTTTTCGCAGACTCCTCTTTTGGTTGCACCGGTGCAACTTTCTGTTTTTCAGGCATAATCGTCCTCCTTTACATCATAAAAACTGTCCCATGTCATTTCCATCAGTCCGTAAAAATACGGATATGTGTTTTCTTTCTCCGTTGGCAGTCCCCATCTGATCGGCGTATCGTAACTGAGACGGAACTTCCCGCCGATAACCCTGTTATTGAGAAAATGCTGGCTTACCCGTTCTATCAAGTTCAATATCCGAAGTTCTCCACTATTGCTTTCTTCCCTCTCACAGATTCCAAACGTCAGTGTAATGTCCATACTCTGAAAAGCTCCGTTTGTTCCATTCTCCGCTCTGATCACACAATACGGGAAAAAGTCATCCTCCGTCTCCTCTTCACTATCCGCATTAAATCTGCGGATCGGGAAATCCTGTTTAAAAACATGCATTCCAGATGTTTTGCCTGTCGAATTGCTAAAGATCATTCCGTCAAAAATCTGATTCAACGCTATCTTCATACAATCCATAAATTCCAAAACAACCATTATCCTCTAAATTCCTCCGCCATAACGGCAAACATACCGTCTTCCTGCTCTGCCTGTAATACTTTGTACTCCCTTCCATCTATATTGATGTTCCTGCCCAGAACCGGCATTTGCTTGAAATCATCTGCCGCCGCATAGAAAAAGATCCTTTTGCTGTAAATTGCCTTATTATCCTGATACAATTCATTTCTTCGCAGCTTTTCCGCATCATCAAGGACAATCGTCATTTCCTTTCCGGCCACAACATGCGTTTCTCCAAACATATCAAGATCAAGGAAGACATTTTTTATGTCCTCCCTGACCATATCTTTGAACGCGCTCATTCCGGATCTTCCGCCGTTAATTCAGGAATATCATTCGTCTCAAACGGAACGTCATCTTCCTCAATCGGATTATCGTCTTCCTGCGATTGAACATACTGGAAAATCCTCTCCGCTAATTCCGTCTTACTCCCGTTCTTTTTGATACCAAACGTTTCCGCAAGCCTACACAAGTCCTCCTTACTCCTATTTTCCAACGCCTCTATGGAAAAAGGGTCGGAAACACTGCCGTCATCCTCTGTCTCCGTCATAACGGAATCCGTCATGGGAGCCACTGTTTTCCCTTCTGCGTTCACAGCTTCCGCTACATTAAGGTCAATCAGGCGTCGTCCCTCCTCGTCATCCACTTCAAAAGCCGGATCGTCTTTTGTCTTCTCGACCACGTTCCCGTTTTTCCTAAATCCATAAGTACCCCTTGTAATACGAATCCTCATAGCCTGTCCTCCCTTAGAATAAAACTTTTGCTGAAATCGTCGAATTTTTCACCTTCGGTACAGCAAGCGGTCTGGATTTCTCCGTCAGCGTCCGGATCGAATCCTTCACGTTACTCACCACATGAGGAACACGCTTTGCCGTATAACTGTGAAATTTACGGTCTGTTTCCTCCATCTGCGTAACGGCCCCATACAGCATTCTTCCGGTATCCGGTGCCGTCAAGGCTATGGAATCTACCGGCACAAGATTCTGCACCTTATTCTGCTCATCCGTATACTGTAACGTATAAGAGATCATCTCTAGCACAGTGCCGTCAACAATGATCTTTCCGTAGGAGGTCGCGCCGTTCGGCATTTCCTTAGGAGCCAGTTCACCGATCTGCACCCTTCTGTTATCCAGAAGCTTCAGTAAAAAGTCATTTTTAAAAAGCTCTACCGCGACATTTTCACCCATAAGCAGATCAGCAACCGGAATTCCTCTCCTTTTCAGCGATCTGACCATCACCCTAAGATCCTGATAAAACTGCTCGCCTCCATCATCCCATGATACGGCCGGTGTGTATACGGACGGATTTTCCGCCTCTTCATAGAAGTGGATCGTAAACTCCTCGTACTTATTCCCTCCGTATTCATCCGCATAATGGCGCAACTCATATCCATTGTCAAACAGTGTCTTTGCCGCCATATACTCCTCACGCATGTCGATCATGTCGGATAATTCCGTCAAATCTTTTTTCAGGATCGCAGCCTCCCTCTCTGCCGGTTTCCTTTTCGAAAATAAGGTCTCACCAAACTGGCGCTTGTTCAACTGATCCACTGTCAGCACCCGCTCCGGCGCCACATACGGCGGCGTAAGCCTTTCCGTCCTGTACCCTGTACGCGCAACCGGAATGCCGCCCTTCATCGGGATAACACATGGCGCCATTTTCCTCTGGTATTCGTCCTTATAATCTACGAGAACATCCTCCGTCGTAAAAATATCCTCGTCTGTGGTGTTGAAATATCTGTTCTTCAAAAAAACCGGTTTCGGCGGGATCAATTCCAACGCTGTAACCATTGTCTGTGTTCTGTAAATATCAATCATCTGTCCTTTTACCTCCTCCTACATCATGATAGTTTTGATGAAAATACCCGCATTTCTGAGTGTCTTCCGATCTTCATCGGTCATCTGGTAGCCCTCTTTGACGATCAGGGCGTTTTCAGCAAACTCACCTGTATAATACGCCGCAGCAACAACATCTTCGTCTGAAGCATCCACATCTTCCGCCAATATGTACTCCGCCTCCACTTCTTTGCCGTCCTCAACAGGCTGCTGCTCCGTGGTCCCTTTCCCCTCAGTAACACTCTCAGCTGCACTCTTTGCGGCCGCCATGCTTCCCCTGATAACGTATTTATTCGGTTCCGTTCCGTCCTTTTCCAAAACCGTCCCCCGCTCTAACTGCTGGCCCGCTTTAATGACCACATGGCAGACATCTACGGGATGCCTGTTTCCTGCTATCAGGTGATCGGGTGTAAATGTGCCTACCTGACTCATTCCGTTTGTATTCATTTCTACTCTCCCTCCTTCTTGCCGATAATCAACGCAGCGCCGTCCATAATATCCTGCATTTCCTGTTCCTCCTGTGACTTTGTGCCGGAGTTCGGAGTCGGAGTAACCTCTTCCGCCTTGGAACTCTCCGCATCCTCTTTCATGTTTCTCAGAAAATCGCTCCCGAGCTGGCTCTGCTTTTTCAATGCCGCTAACGCAAGCTGGGAAGCATCCATCGGATTTTCTCCGAATTTTGCTTCCCTTACCATAGCCTCATCGCCTACCTGCCCCGCGATCTCGTCAATGTTCTGTATCCTTGTGCGTTCCGCCTTTACCGCCTTATCAACAGCCGCTCTCGTCTCTTCCTTGGCTTCACTTCTAATCTCATTAAAGAGATCAGGATACTTCTCCATCAGCTCATTTTTTGTCATTAATACTTCTCCTCCTTCTTTTAATTTATTTTGATCCGGCAGAATGCCGTTTTCAACGTGATCTCTATGTACTTTTAAGTGCCTCGGCATAGAATAAAATGCTTCTGCCGGGAAACATATCCCGTTAGATATGACCGTCTTATTGTCCTCCGTAACCTCTGTCGTGACTTCCCCCTCTATGACTTCATCCGCAAATCCTTCCGCTACGGCTTCCGCTCCTGTCATCCAACAATCCCCAGTTATCATCTGTTCCAGTTCCTCCGCTGTACGTCCTGTTCTCTCCCGGTAGGATTCAATCAGGGATTTCTTACCAGCCTCCAACTGCCTTGACACCTTTTTTATTCCCTGCACGTCGTAGCGTCCATACAGTCTGCATGATGGCTCGTGTATCATGATCTGGCTTCCTGCATACAGTTTTCTTTTGCTTCCTGCCTGATAAATGGAAACCGCCGCAGACGCACAGAGCGCATCCGCTATCGTCACAATATCCGCTTTCAATTCCTTGAGCCTGTTTGCTATAGCCATCCCCGCATACAAATCACCGCCTACAGAATTGATTCTGACCGTTATCCGGCTCTTTTCCCTGTACTTATCCAGATCTGCTAAGAAATCCTTTTCACTGATAAACATCCCGTCAATCTGCTTCCCTGTCCAAAAATCAACCGGGATGCTCTGCACCACTTCCCCGTACATATTAATCTCAAGATCATCCTCGCCGGTCTCCAAAAAGTCATAAGCTTTCTGCACACATCCGCCTACGCCTGCTGCCGTTGCCACTGTCCTATTCGTTTGCTGTGCCCCTGTTTTCTCCATCTTTAATTAATTCCTCCTTATATGCGTCTTTTACCGCACTATATATAGCATTGATAAGTATGTCACTCATTTCCGTTTTTCCGTTCCCATTTTCATCTCCCAGAACGGATCGCTTTTTCTGCATTTCACTCTGGATCTGATCCATATTGTGGTTCCAATCGCTTCCGTTTACCCGGATCGTAGAATCTGAATTGGTTGAGAATCCTGCTTCCACCGACATAATCTCCGCTGTGACTTCCTTCACCGGATCAAGCTGTCCCTGCGTCGGCCCTATCCACTCACATCCAAGCCATGCCGCTCTGATAACCGGGTCTGTAAAAAATCCCGGTGCGGATATCCGTCCCCTTGCCACCGCCTCAGACATCCATATGCTGTAAACCGGATTACAAAAATCATCCACAAACCATCCCCTGTACATCTTGAACGATTTCCATGCTTCCAAAAGTGCTCCTCTGGAAGCCGAGTAACTTGCATTAAAATCCTTCATCAAAATGTCCCTCGGTATCTCAAGGGCCGCTCCGATCTGTGTGCACATTTCTTTCAAAAATGACTGGAAACCAGACGCGGGACGCTTCGGATCACCGAACTCCACCTTTTCCCCGTTATTTAAAACAACCACATTTCCGGATCCCATTTCATACTCATTCTGATTATGGCTGACTTGCTGATGTGGTTCTTCCCCCTCTTCTCCCACCTCGTCTAAAATCATTTCACTGGCATCTGACTCCGTTGTGATAAACGCCGTGAAAAAACTTTCCACAATCGCCGCTGTGATCTCGCTTTCCGTATATCTCCGCGTCTGCAAAACAGGCTCTATAATCTGCGCCAGATAAGTCACGCCTCTGTATTGCTCCGGCCTTTCCGAGTTCATAACATGAAGCACATTCGGCATACCCGTCTTCTCCCCATATGCCAGAACGCGCGTATATTTTGTCTCTTCCAAACTAACCTCATAGGGATGCCTGTTTCGGAAATGATAAGCGACCACCATGCCGTCCGAGTCCACCTCAACACCGTCATATATCTTATTCTCGCCCTGCTCCGCATAAGTGACATTGATAAATCCCGTTGTTTCAGGTGTGGCACATCTGTCTGATTCTATCAAATGAAGACGCAGCGAATACGGATACATCTGTGTATTGTCACGATGTTTTATCAATGCAAATACATCCCCTGAGACTAACCAAGAGACAAAGGCCAGCTGCTGCATGGCGTAGAAATTATTCATTCCTGTGGCATCACAGGCTCTTTTATCATCCGCCCAGATAGAAAACTCTACTTTTACTTTCCTTTCCCATCTTTCTGCCTCTTCCCTGCTCAGATTCAATATCTCGCGATCAATCTTCGGGTTCATCTTTAATCCGAGACCTATTACATTCGTCCTTGGCGTCTTGATTGCGCTGCTGGCGATCGGCGCCGCCATATACAGCATTCTTGCCCGTTCACGAAGCGTCTGGTTGTTCAGATCAATGTCTTCCCTCGGGCTTCCGGACTCCGCAACCATACCGCGAAGCGCTCTCCGCTGATAAGAGGCTCCCGCCGCTCCATATCCTTTTCCAGATGACGGAAATACCATACTTTTCCCCATACTTGACCTCCCTTACCAGTCCCTGATCACTACTCCGACAATTTTTCTTGGCTTTTTCCCCTCTTCCAATCCTTCCAGCTCCTCAATTTCCTTTTCCAATTTTTCAATCGCTTTCCGTATCTCCGCAAGGTCTAAATCATATCTTGCCGCGTTTCTTGTTCCCATCCCATAGCTCTGTATCCCGTCTTTCGACAGCATGTAGGCTTCCTTCTCAAGATACATTCTTAAACGTTCTTTGTTTCGCTCAATCTTTTCTTTCCTACTCATTTTTCTCCCTACCAATCATCATAGCTTATGTCCGCCTGCCCCACCGGCTTTCTACTCTCAGTCCTTAGAAATCTCTTTTGTGGTTTGACGTCATGCAGCTTCTGATATAAAATCTCCAACGCCGGATTCAATGCCTTATATGCCGCATTTGCATAGTTGCGGCAATCTAGCGCCTCATTTCTGGTGTGCCCCGGCAGCTTTACCCATCTCCATGATCCGCCCTTTGCCGTCGTCACAAACTCCATAGTCTCAGAAAGCATGCCGTTGAAAAAATTTGCGTCATACCCCCGCTCTTCATCCTTCGGGAAATGAAAACGGTGTCTTTCCTCGTTTTCCAATTCCAGACCGGACATGATTCTTTCCTTTCCCGCATCTACTCCGAGAATGTAAAGAGGCGTAGTGCCTACCACCACGCCTTTCTTCACAATCTTCGCTTTTCCGGGAGGGCCGACATAGGGAATACCCTCCCCACCCTTTCCTTTAATGGCAAATACCTTTTTAGTTCTTCTCTTACGGCAGTTTTCATATACTTCCTGCGTATAGTGCCCGCCGGAATCCACAAAGGTAACAGATATTTTTAATCCTTTCCCGCTTTTAAATTTCCATCTCCTGTCTATGATTCCATCCAAGCGCTCCCATACATTGTCATCAGATGGCTTTCCATAAATAAATCCCTTTTCTATTCCCCAGCTCTGCCGATCCATCCCATATCCAACCACCTCATACTCAAGCCGGTCATCCTGCGTATCTACCCCGCAGGTAAGACAGAGCACCCCGTCTGGAAGTTCTGCATCATACTCCTCCCTACGGTTCATGAAATCATCTTCATCCAATGATATCTGCTGTTCATCCCACAACCTTCCGAAAAGCGTATTATAAACCGTTTTCATCTTCTGCGGGTCGTCCTGTGCTTCCAAAAACCGCAGTACAATCCTTTGCCACGGCATCCATGGACTGGAAAAAGCATTGATCCAAAATGAACGCACTCCGTTTGCATACGCATCCGGGTTTTTGGCAATCCATTTTTTAGGCTGCTTTCTGATCTGGTTCTCACTGGATATGCAGCCGCATACCGGGCAAGCATACTCAGCTTTATCCACAATAAAATTTTTTGACTTTCCTTCTCCTATTTTGTGCGCATTGTAGCTGATATGATCAAAGTCAATAAAATTATACTCATGGCAGTGCGGACATTCCACGCACCAATATTCCTGTGTGCCAAGTGCAAATGATTTCTCGATCGCACTGTGTCCTCTAACTGTCGGCGTTGACACTTCTACCATCTTATGGTTATAAAATGTGATTGTTCTTGCTTCCACCAATCCCCATGGATCTCCCTCGCCTCCTGCGTCTTTTGCCCATCTGTCACGCTCGTCCCCAAAAACATACCGACATGGCACCGATGCAAGCGAAGCCGCCGAGTTTGATCCCGTAATCGTGAGCATTCCTCCCGGATATATCTTTTTCAACAGTGTATTGTCACTATCGCGGCTTTTGGATGCCGAAACCTTCCGCCTTAACGGCTTCGTATCACGAATCATAGGCGCAATGCGCCTTTTGGACATATCTTTGCCATTGTCAACTGTCGGCAGTACAAACATTGCAGGCCCCGGATCAATGTCTATCATGTAAGCTATCATATTCATTTCCATTTCTGTCTTGCCCACCTGTGATGATGCCGCTACCACAATCCGATTTACATGTGGATCAGTAAAGGCATTCATAATCTCTTCCAGATACGGTGTCCTGCTTGTTCTCCATCTGCCGGCCTCCGCACTGACCTCCGGTGACAGCCTGCGGTATTTATCGGCCCACTCCGTCACCGTCAGCTGTTCCGGCGGCATAAAATTTGATACTGCTTTTTTCACTGTATAATTTAATGTGCTGTTTTCATCACTCTTCCTGTGGCTCATCTCTAAGCCAGCCCCTTCTTTCTCTGACCCTTTTTCTGTATTCTTCCGGATCATACTCATAGTTAGACAAATCCTTTAAAATATCAAAAATTTCTTCCTTTAACCGTTCTGACACAATTCTGGCATCATCCAACTCCGCCAGTTCAGCGGATACTTTCCCCGGAAGAGCAAGAAAGGAAGATCGAATGACAAGAACCAAATCCGTTGTCATTTCTTCCACATCTTCCGCCGCATGAAGCGTCCCTTTTAATTCCTGCAACTCCAGTTCTGCCATGTCCGCTTTTGCCCTTTTTATGCGAATATCCTCCGCCAGTTTTTCATCTTCCATAGACGAAATTTTCTGTGTTGACAATTTCGCGAAATGGTTACAATACTCTTGAATCACCGTGTACAAATCATAGAGATTTTTCCGCCCCAATTTCTCACATGTCAGGACTCCCTGTTTTGCCATAATTTGCACGGTTCGCGCGTCTTTTCCAATGATGCGCGCCACCTCTTCTGATGTTACCATTTTCCGTGTTTCTTTCTCTTCTTTCACGATCTATCCACCTCTATGCGAACGAAATCGCCAAAAAAAATTTTTCATACCTAGCGAAGCGTTGGGCTCGCAAGCACCGCAGGGTCTTTATGTCTTTCACAGTACCTTGTGAAAATATTACTGCTATTTCGGTGCAAACCGATCAAGATGGTGCTGCAGCCTCTGTTCTGTCGCTTCCATGATCCTTTTGTCGATCTTATCATAGACTCGTTTCGCTCCTATCATTTGAGGAACTGACACGGTTCGCGTAGAATACATCTCCGTCCTGTTCTTGCCTTTTCTCTGAAAAACAATATATTTATCACTTCCAGCTTTAACAGGAGCGAGAAAAGGTCTTGACCACTCACGCTTTCCTGTCGCCTCCATCCGTCGTCCCCTTATGACTTCATAGCCAATCCTATATTCTTTAAATACCGGCACCATTCCGACATCTGATCCAGCACCTGCAAAGTTTATCATCTTACCAGGAATGGCTCTTTTACTGCCAGTCCTCTGCCTACTGGGCTTCTTTGGTGTCATTGAGAAATGGATCGGCGTTAATGTCCGGCCTGTATACACAATGGACATTGTCGCTAATGTCTCTCCCGATGTGTAAACAGATACTGCCTTTTTATCCTTGCCCTCTTCTGTTTTTGCCGGCGTGATCTCGGACTTTTTGATGTTATATACGGCTGACGTCTCTGTGGCTACCCAGCCCGGCGCGCGGCTCTTAATATCCTTTATCGTATAGCTGACAGCCTTTTCCCCTGCTTTTCCCTGTTGTTCAATCCATGACAGCAAGCTTCCTATCTCGTGAAGTTGAAATGTAACTGACATAATACTCCTTTATAAATTTTGGGGGAAAACAAAAAACACCAGATTTCTCTGATGTTTTCAGTGTTTTTCCTCTTGATTCACTATATCATGGTACTATAATAACACATGTAGTAACGCAAAATCATGCCATCTTTTAGGTCATTTATTATTTTTAGATTTAACTTTTTGTGTCCTTTCGTAATTATTTTTTATAACCCCCTCTCTGAAACACATATAAAAATATTTGTTTTTCTTATTGACAAATATTTTTATATGTGTTAATATATAATTGTCAGGAGGAAATAATACATGAAAAGTTACTCGTCAAGGGAAGTTATCAAAATGCTAAAAGCAGACGGATGGTATGAAGTGAACGTGGTCGGTAGTCATCACCAGTACAAGCACCCAACCAAAAAGGGACGTACTACAGTGAAGCATCCTGACAAAGACATTCCATTACCGACGCTAAAACGAATTGAAGAGCAGTCAGGGCTAAAGTTTGATTAGCTCTGGCTCTCCATTCTACCTCACCATAATACAATCAACAAGGAGGTCTCTTATGAAACAAGTTGAACGTTATTTTTATCCTGCTATCTTCATTTATGAACCCGGACAGGAAATCTCTATTGATTTTCCCGATTTGGGCTGTGCCACCAGCGGCACGAATGATGATGATGCCCTTTTATCAGCCCGTGAACTTCTCGGCTGTGTCCTTAACGGCTTGGAGGAAGACGGAGAGGAAATTCCTGTACCTACCCCTCTTTCTGAGATCCAAACTAAAGACAATGAACGCGCAGTTCTTATCGACGTCTATATGCCATCTGTGCGTATGGCTAATGAAAACCGTGCTGTCAACCGCACAGTCACCTTGCCTGCATGGCTCAACGCCGCTGCTTTGGAGAGAAATATTAATTTTTCTCAGGTATTGCAGGAAGCATTAAAAACTAAACTCAACCTTGGATAATCGACTTTGATAAAAACCGTCACTATGGTATCCATGGTGGCGGCTTTCATTATTTTTACTTTTTCAGGCTCTTCCGGTGTGCTCTGGTTTGTTGCTCCCCAACTCGTCCACTACCGTAATCGCTAGAATGGCAATACTCTTTTATTTATAAGTATTCCCTTATTTAATATCTCCGTTCATTTTTGCCTTGAAAAGACTCCTTAGATACTCCTCTGGATTATCTTTCGCTTTCTGGAATCCTGCTTGCTGTCTTTGTATATCTTCAATAACCGGCCTATATTTAGGACTATTTCTCACCTCTTCCCGATACTTACTAACTTCCTCCCTAGTTATCACTTCCTTATCAACCAAAATTCTAAGCAGCATTTGTATATCAACAGCCACATTTACTACTGTTTTCTGCATCATAAGTTCATGCAATGCCTCATCTGGATTATAATAGTTATCATTACTTACTGTCATTTTTTTCAATTCCTCCCTTTTTACCTATTTTTGTTTTTTTAAATTTCCCCCAAGTATACTCCGACCTTTAATATAATTCTCTTGATGATCCTCTTCATCTGACGCTCCGAATAATCCACACCTTTTATCTTGGTATAAGGGATGTTTCTTCTCTGATCCGACCAGAAACGCTTTTCCATGAGTTTCTTTTCCTCTGTATTCAAATTATTATAAACCAATTCCACGGCCTCAATCTGCTTTTTCAACGTTTCTGCGCGTGGTGATGTCATTTTGAGAGCTTTTGCTTCGGTAACCGATTGAGGTCTGCAATAGTCTTCTGAATACTGTAAGCCTGCTGCCGGCGTCGGCGATGATGTCATGACCTGATCTATGTACTCACCGTATTGTTTTTTTATTGCTGGATATCTTCGGATAATAAGCTCTATTATATGCCATGTCTCATGATCTATCATACCGATCTCGCATCCCCTTTCTGGCGAGTCCTGCTGCCTCTTGGCATCATCCCCGCCCGTTGTTTTGTCTACAGTTACCGTGATATATCAATTATGAGAGAAACCTTTTTATCACCGCAGTTCCATCTTCATTTGTATATTTTTCATTCGATCTATCCCCATAGTGCAGTATTCTTTGTTTATCTCAATTCCGATAAACTCTCTCCCGTATCTTTTACACACAACGCCTGTCGTTGAAGTGCCTGCAAACGGATCTATTATAATCCCTGCCTTTGGGCATCCAGCTAATACACATGGCTCTATTAAATCTTCTGGAAACGTTGCAAAATGCGCTCCTTTATACGCTTTAGTTGAGACAGTCCACACATCCCGCTTATTCCGTTTAGCTCTATACTCATACATTTTTCCACTTTTTGTCCTAAAAAAATCCTCTTTATGCTCCGTATACTTCTTTCCCCCGTATCTGGATGCCACTGCCTTCATATTCCCATTTGTTTTACCGTATGCAAACGATCCGTTTTGCCCGTCTATATTTTGATTCAATCTTCTTAGCGTGCTATCCGCTACTGGTTCTGCGATTGCTTCTGCGTCAAAATAATAATGGTCTGATTTGGACAACAGAAATATGTATTCATGTGACTTTGTACACCTATCTTTAACACTTTCTGGCATCGGGTTTGGCTTACTCCAGATAATATCCTGACGCAGATACCAACCTCGCCTCCGAAGCTCAAACGCAAGCATCCATGGTATTCCTATCATATCTTTAGGCTTAATCACCTCCGATCTGTATGGTCTTATCCCTTTTTCTGTAAGTGATCCAGTATTCGTTCCCTGCTTGTAATACATCGCATTATCTGGATAATTCGCACCACCTTTTCCGCTCCCAGCGTAACTATCCCCTATATTCAGCCATAGTGTCCCATCAGCTTTCAGTACACGTTTAATTTCATCGAATACATCCGCAAGCTGCTCTATGTATTTTTCTGGCGTGTTTTCTAAACCTATCTGCTTATCCTCCCCGTAATCCCGTAACCTATAATATGGAGGTGATGTGATACAGCAATTTATTGTTTCTGTCTCTATTGTCTTTAAAATTTCTCTGCAATCTCCGTTATATATCATATTTTCCCTCAAAATATTCCAAATAGAATATTCTTATTCCCTACGGAATATTTTTAATCATATCCAATAGTCGGAATATACTTTTGTTCTCTTCCAAACAGTTCAATCAACTTCTCTACAGTCACAAAACCATCTTTTTCCTGTTTTGGCTCTATAATTATTACAAATCCATAGTATGCATCAAGCCATTTCATTTCAAAAGTTCCTTTTTCATTCACGCAAATGAATCTCCCACTGTCATATCCGTTATCTTTTGCGTATTCTTGCAAATCCCAAATTATCATAGATTCCATATTCGTTATTTCTTTTCTGTCCATTCAACCACCGCCCATACAATCACCGATTTCATTCAATGTCGCCGGATTTTACAATATCAATAAGCCCGTCAATTTCGTTAATCCTCGCCATAGTCCTTTCCTTTACTTCATCTGCTTTGTTGGCAAGGACATAATCTTTTAAAAGAAGGTTTTTCCTTTCTTCCAACCGCTCAATAACCCTATCCATTCCATAGGCGGTAGGAGATCTCTGTGCCTCTATGATCACAAGCTTTTTCATATCTCCTGCGCAGTAGACGACGTTTTCATCTATACCCGATATGCTTTTTAACAATGCGCTTCTGCTAATCAAATCATTGCTCATTCTCTCCTACCTCTTTCCATGCACTCCAACATTGCCATGCACGAGGCCATAGTGTGAATTGCCTCCGTGTAAATTTGTTCCTCTGTTTCTGGCGTTGGGTTGAATCCAAATTCATTTATAGCTTGGCACATTTCGCCGTATTCCTCTCCGATAATCATTCCCCATACAGGAGCGGAGTGATTTTGTTCACCCCACTTCTTATCCTGCCGATTTCTTTCCTCTAAAACCTTTTCTATGATTTTTCTTTGCATTTTGTCCTCTCCCATTCTCCCACAAACCACTTCAACACTTCCACCTGCGAACAGCTATTCAAAAGTTTCACATTTTACCACTTCCATTTTTGATACATCAGAAATGCCATTCTCATCCACACACGGAAGCAGATCGTTCCCCTCCCAACAAAAAAATATCCCTGTTATAGACACTTCCGTTGTTTCTGGCCAAAATCCCGGTAATGTTTTTACCATTATTCTGTTTACTGTTTTAAAGCAAACGTCGAACTCCCTTACTTCTCCATCATCTAAAACGAGCCTCGTTTTATTGCCGACATTTATAGGCGTTCCATTTTTATCAAATAATCCTGTATGCATATGCTTCCTCCATATTTCATAATTTTAATTTCAGAAGTTTCCCTTGTTCCTCTAAGTCCTCGTATTCCGCCAGTTTTTTCATCGCGTCCGTAAGTTTGTCATAATCGTCGAATCCAACATCATATTCTAACTTCATGCTGTCAACACCGATAATGTCGACATTTCCAAATTCATCACGTTCTGTTAATCTCTCCATATTCCCTTTCCTTCCACAATCATTCTGGATTGTCGAAAATATTGCCAACAACCTCATCTGTACTGTTTATTCCCGTATGTTCATCTAATGCCGCCGGATTTTACGATTTCAATGGCTTTTCTATATGCCATTATCTGTCCTAACTCTTTAGGCTTATCTTTGGTAATATCATCTAACAATCTATTTACTGGAACCATATCGCGTAGTTCTTTCAGCTGCTCCACAACCTTATCCACGTCATAGGCGGTAGGCTGTGAATCAATAAGATCCTGAGCCGCCTCTCTTGTGTCTTTCGCAAAATCAGAAGCACCTATAAAAACTTTTCCAAAATCAATTTTATCTGCATCAATCAATCTCATTTTCTCTTACCTCTTTCCCTCTGTCTTTCCATGCACTCCAACATTGCCATACTATGGTTGCTTTGATGTTCATTACTCTGCCTGCGAAACATATTCGTATATTTCGTCTTCAATGGACTGCCAATCTTCATTCTGTAACCATTCTTTAAAATCATCTTTTTCTGTCATTAACATTTCTGTCACAATTTTTGCAAAATCCTTAGCACTCATATTTTCTCCTATTTGTTTGATGTTCATAATTGTTTCAATGCAGCTTCGGTTTCTTCTTTTACTCAATTTCATCAATTCTTTGTACTGTTGTGTCTATGTAATCAACCAACTTCCTTGCATAGAGTCCGTACTTAAAATACACACTTTCCTTTGATTTTGCTCCATCATTTGCCATAAGCAGCATTACTTTATGCGCTGTAGAACCGAGATTTGATATTAACTCATCTACAGTTCCATCCATTTCGAAAATATCTACTTCTCCGTTATTACTCTGAACTTTCAGCATGTTTTTCCTCCAATTCTTTCAATGCGGCTTCGGCTTCTTCTCTGGTGAGAAAAACGGTTTTGCCAAACTCTGAAAACGGGATATTCTGCTTGTCAAATGACTTAGATGTAACCACAATACAAAATCCGCAAGAAATAAAATGTGTAAAATCCCGAACTTCCGCTTCTGCAAATACCGAATCGCAATAAGAAGCAAGTTCTTCTTAGCGTGCTATCCGCTACTGGTTCTGCGATTATCAGAAATAATCTTCCTGCAATTCTTCAATAAACTCTATAAGAGCATTGTATCTGTCCTGCAATTTGATAACATGGTTCAAGTCGCTTTTTACATCTTCCCTGTCTGGTTCATCTTCTAACATCTTTCTTGCCTGTTTTTCCTGCTCGCACGCCCTATTACTCCGTTTTTGATATTCTCTTTTTCTATCACATAAAAAATCAGTTATGTCCTGCATAATATTTCCCTTTCCCTCCACAATCATTCTGGATTGTCGAAAATATTGCCAACAACCTCATCTGTACTGTTTATTCCCGTATGTTCATCT
>DKUO01000013.1:0-16092 GCA_002490705.1 Lachnospiraceae bacterium UBA7202 | reverse complement strand
CTGTTTATTCCCGTATGTTCATCTTTTCCCATAGGGTAAAACTTGTTCCCGTGCTTTAAATGAAATCCACAAAAACCTATATCAAGCCACACAACCTGTCCTACAATGAAATTCTCAAATATTTTTCTTCTTACAATATCCCCCTCAAAAATTTTTCTTTTGTTCTTATCTGTCGATCCTATGTACTGGCAAACGGTTTCGGGGGTAACCTCGAAAATCCCGTTATCTTCCACCAAATCCTCAAAGCAATCATAATCTGCCTTTGTAACGTCAAGAATATATATAATATTCTGTTGAGTTGTGTTTCTGATAAACGGCGTTGTAATTAAATCCCCGCTAATCCACTCGCCATTGTCAACTCTTTTCCCTCGAAATAAAATCTCTCTATCCATCGTTTTTTCCCTCATACTCCCTCCGCACAGAGTCCACCAGATCATGCCGCAGCGCTTCCTCTACTGCAATCCCTCTGCTTTCGCAATATCTGTCAACATACAGCCGAAATCTCCCATTCCTCTCGTATGCCCGCTCATTCTCCGTCAGATAGTTTTTGCCAAAAATCTTCTGGAAGTCCAGATCAGAGTATGTTCTCTCAAAGGCTTTTTGTGCCTCCTTGTGGAGTAGTTCCGCCACTTCCGCGTTTTTATGTACCGCCTCTGGGCCATTCCGGTGATGATCCGGGTCGAGATACACTTTTAAACCGTATTTTTCTGAAAGCCTGCGGTTTGCGGTGCCGCCCATGATATGATGTTCCTCCCTGACAGGTTTTATACTGTAGTCATTGTGCAGGAGACGGCACAGATAGCACTGTCCGATATCCTTATTCTGCATGATGCTCTTTATCTTCTTGGCCACGCTATGCCTCCTTACTCCTTTTAAAGGTTTTGGAAATTTCCGTCTTTATATTACCTTTGTCATTAATTTTTGCACTCAATTTACAACCATTTCTCATTACCACCTGAAAAGAAACAATTTTTCGTCTGGCCAACAAATCAATGCCGTCACGGATCAGGTCCGTGGCAAAATGAGTTTCCTCA
Organism: Lachnospiraceae bacterium UBA7202; assembly: GCA_002490705.1. GTDB lineage: Bacteria > Bacillota > Clostridia > Lachnospirales > Lachnospiraceae > UBA3282. The sequence continues at coordinate 15,058 of DKUO01000013.1, read as the reverse complement.
GGATCCTTTTCTATTTCCTCCAGCATCTCCCTTATATTGATTTGAGCCTCATTGGTTTTCTCCGCATATTTTCTTTCGATCTTTGCATCAACACAATCGCATTTCTCCGCCGCCCAAGCATCCAGCTGTTCCTCCGTAGCCCTTCCATCCGTCTCAAACTGATAAATCTGACCACAAAAACGGCAGGCTCCCGTCTGAATCTCGCTGCCCTCTAACTGTTTCTTTGTCATAGTCTCACTCATTCCTGTATACCTCCTCAATATTCTTAACCGCCTCCGCTATTGTGATAATGTCCTTGGCTTTTTCGATTAACCCGTCCCAATCGCCTGCCCGACATTTTGCCTGCATTGTAGGCAGCGCTTCCATAATGGCCTTTTTCTGATTATTTATGTATTGCTCTACGCCTATTGCCGCGGCAAAGTCTTTTTGATCACCAAGCCTTACATCTGGTTGCACCGGTGCAACTCCTGCGCCGTCCTCACGATCTGCGCCACCTCCAGCGCTCTCCGGTCCGCATCCTCCACCGGCTCCATCTTCATCGTGACCGGATTCAGTGTCAGCCGAAGACTCCCGATCCTGCTCACCGCCCGCGCAACTCTCTTCCTGCGTCTCTCTTTTTCCGCTCTCTTCATTCTCAACGCCTGCCGCCTCCTGCTTCTCTGGTTTTTGATCTTCCTCTTGGCTTTTTCCCTCCTCCGTCTGTCCTGCTGCCGGCGTCTCCGCTTTAGTCTTTTCGGGCTTTTTGGCCTTTGTAACCTTACTTTCCCTACGTGCATCCGTCTTCTTTTGCGGTTGCACCGGTGCAATTTCCTCTTTTTTCTCCGGAAAAGGTTCTCCGTAGAGTATTTCCCACGCTTTTCTGCCATCTGCCCCATCTTCCACATCCGGGCACAATGCTTCCATCTCATCGATCAGCTGATCCCATGTGCAGGATGTTTTTTCCCCTGACCGCACATCCACGACAACAGAATCTATATCTACTCCTTTGATCATGAGCATCTTTCTTCCTTCGCCTGCGATCCGCACGCTGATAACGGCCTCGCCGTTCGGCGCCAACGCATCCATCAGCTTGTCAATCACCGGCCTGCTTGTCCCGTCATAGACTGTATTGCACACCGCATCATGCATTTTCAGGTACAATTCCGGATCATCCTTCCCGATCTGATGGAGTACCTTTCCCAATGTGGCAAAAGACTGCTGCCTCTGGTCCTTGTCCTCCATCAACACCTCCAGATCAGAGACCTTTTTCTCCTCAGCAATCTCGTCTTTGATGGCCTGAATATCCGCTTTACTGTAATCCGAGGTCAGCTCTTCATTGATTTCTGCCGGCAGAAGCAGCATGAGCGCCAGTTTTGCGTACCCAAAGTTTCTGTACCGCTCCTGTAGCCTGTCCGAATAGCCATTTTCCGAGAACTCGTCATTGATCCGAATAAACCTTGATACCTGAGATTTATCCAAGTTATACTCTTCCTGCGCAAACTCGTTTACATTCCGGTACCCGGACTCCTTCAAAATATCCGTGTCTACCGCCACCTTGAGCAAATACCCAATCCGCACAAAGCTCTCTGCCGATTTTTGTAACTCTCCGTCTAATGCCGCCTTGTACTCTCCATAAGACTGATACGCATTGTGAATGTCCAAAACCTCACCTTTTAATGGTTCCATTTCCTTCTCCTCTCCGCGTTACGTAGCCGCCGCCATAAAATCCTCCTCCAGAACATCCGCAAGAAGTTTTCCGGCCAGCTTCCCGTGCCATACCTTATTTCCATCCTTCCGGAGCTTTTGGTACTCCCTTACCCGCGCCTGATCTGCTTTTTCCCCTAACTCTCTTTCCGCTTTTGTGAGGCGCTTAATAAATTCTTTCTGCCATTTTTTAAGGAATGGCACTGCCTCCTCAAAGTCCTCGTTTTGGTTATCACCCGTCGTGCGTTTCTGGCGGATATTGCCGCCCGCTTCTACCTCCAGCGTGTACCACGGTACGTCTTTATGCTCGGCCCGGCGCAAGAAAAAGAGATATGTCTCATCTTTCTGTATTCTGTCAAAATAAAAGTCACATGTATGCACGCAATGCTGTAGTATGCGTCCTTCCTTCACGATATCCAGAATGTTCTCCGGCGCCACGATCGCAAACTTCCCGTCTGTATACTCAAATTTTTTCAGCTTTTCAAGATTTCCGTTTACCTTCGGCCATTTCTTTTCTAGTTTTTTGGCCTCTTTCTCCATTTCTCCCTGTTGAAGAATTAAAACTACTTCGTTATGGGCTGCTTTCAAATCCTTCGGCTTCCAGATACGCTCATTCTTTATGTCCATCTTTGCCTTCTCTGCCATGCAGATATAATCATCCCATGTTCTCATAATCTGAAACAATGGCTCTCCGCATAGTTCCTGCTGCTTTAACAAATAATGCCACAGTTTCACATAGCTGCTGTGTGGATGTGATAAAAATCCAAAACTTGAGGAACTGATTTTGTTGTCTTCAAAATCCTTTATCATTTCATCCGGCCAGATACAGTTAATTCTCTTTTCATACTGATACCACTTTAAAGCTGTTATTCCGCCGTCAATCGCTCGCAGCCTTTTTAACCTGGCATTGTCGATCTTCAGTAATTTTGCGAGTTCTGTTTGATCCTGCTGCAATAACTTTCTGTCGTATTCGATTCTCATTATTTCCAGCGCAAGCCTGAACATCCCGATTTTAGCCAGTTTTTCGACTGCCGGATTGCCTCGCTCAATAGCCAAATATTTCGTAACACTCATCGGCAGTGGATCCCACAAATCGACCGCGCTGTTTTTCAGCACTGTTTTTTTCAGTCCGTTCAGGTTTCTTGGATACAGCTTTGTGGTATAATAGCTATAATATGTTCCGGTCGGGCGATAATTTTTATCAAGAATAAAACGATGCTCTTTGTTCTTATACAGGCCATAGAAATACCTCTTCACTGTTCCATCGTCCAAGATCAGTATTCTTTCATTTTCCCGCATGACACTTTTGGGCTTCGTGTAGTCTGCATCCCTGTACCACTGATACTGCTCAAACTCCCGTGCTACAATGCCGCCATCAATCTTCTGGATGCACTGGCCTCTGTACCATCCCACAGACAGGGTTTTTATCTTTCCTGCCGCCTTAAAGGTGATATTTTTCCCACACTTTTTGCATTTTCCTTTTTTGTTATGCCGCGGCTTCATGATCGGTACGAATCTCTGGCAGCCGGAACACCAGCCCATATCCGGTACTTTGCCATTTTCATACTCGTAAATAATAAAATACTGATCCGCCGCCTCCTTTTTCATCCAGTTTTTAAATGACGGCATAACTTTCGGCACTAAAGCCATATCAGTGTCCCACGGTGCTTTCTCACTCGCCTCTGCTTCCTGCGTTTTTCTGTTTTTTATTGTTCTCTGCCACTCCACCAGACCATCTATCCCTGTTTTCTTTGTTTTCAAACACTGCTGTATGGTCTTTTTTCCTTCCTGGTTCTGCCAGATCCGCTTTTCTATGCCCGGATATGCCTCTCGCTCCCAATTGCCTCTCCAGTAATAGCTCACTTCGTCCAAATTGTCTGCCATGGCTGTCCGCCAGCCTTTTTCCTCCCCCGCCTCCAGATACCTTGTAATATACTCATCACCCTCTGGATTACAGTAAATCTCATAGGTTGGCGTCAACTCCCCTGCTGCTATCTTTTCCGGGAAAAACAGGCATACCATCAGGTACTTACCCCTTGTCTGTGTCCGCACGAACAGATCGAACTTTGTATTCCTTTTCTTATTACCCCATCTGCTTTTATAGACAATTTGTTCCTTGTTGTATCTTGCCATCTGCACCATCTTTGGCGTGGCATTGATGCGTTTTAGCTTTCTCAATTCCTCTTTTCGCATATTTTCCCCCTCAACACCCTATACCATCTGCCCTCCTTGTACTCCTTCCCGTCTATCTGGATCGTGTATATCCCTGAAATTTGATTCGTGCTTCTTTTCTCCTGTACCAGAAACAGCCATGATCCCTCCACGCCTGCTGCCGCCGGATGCTTTCCACGCACAATGATAAAATCATTTTTTGCACTGCACTCCCCATGTTCCTTTTTCACATATCTTCCATAGGTTTCCCGATCCGGATGGTACTCAATGTACAAACATCCCCTGAGCGCCAAGCCGATCCGATCTATCTCTTTTGTGAGCGTCAGCTTTGTGCAGGATATCCGAGAGCCGCACCCGTCTTGATTAATGTCGCCTGCTGCCTCCACAATGAAAAACCTCGCATCCATAGATCTGTAGTAATCGAGCACATCTAAAGGATTTTCCGCACAGTGAAAGCCATTAGATGCACATTTGCACTCTTTCTCCTCGTATGTGCCACCGGGTTCAAACTGAAATGTGCCCTTTCCCATGGTTGCCTGTAATTTACTATTAAAACCTTTATATGCAATCATCCCGTTCACCTCAATTTATGTAATAATCGTGTATGATCTTCCTCGCATCCGTCCGGCTTGGTATTCCCAGATACAAAGGCTTGCGCATCTTTTCCTCTTTGCCGTTATGGGTAACCTTCGTAATGTCCACGATCTTATCACTGACCTGCACCTTGTTCTCAAAGGAAAACCGGATCAACGCCGCCATACATCCGGCCAGCGTTTTTCCCTTTTTCCTTACTGCCTCCGCCATGCCGTCAACGTCCACACACATATCCCTGACACAGTCGGTCCAGTCTTTCAATACGCCTCCGATATCCAGATCCTTTTCCTCCAGATCCAGCTTGCCAACTGCTGCCATCAGTGCCGTATAGCACAGCTTGTTCGTTTCTCCTGTGATATAATCCTCTGCCTCCTCCGGATCGAGTCCATTCTCCTTTGCGAGCCTACGCACTGCATCCGTATCCGCCGCCTTTAAAAGTTCCTGCGCCTTTTCGTTGATTTCCTCAAAGGCATTAAATTCTCCAAATTCTTCAAACATAACCTTCCTCCTTCCTACATGTACCACGCGGATACATCCTGATAAGTCTTTCCGCGTATGACAACCGTCTTTGATCTCTTTGTATTGTCTGCATACTGCCTTGGCGAGACCTCCAACTCTTCGATCTGCTCTGCCTGTTCCCTGTGTGCCATGGCCCTTCTCGGCGCCTGTTTTTCCCGCACCGGCTTCCAACCTCTCCGCCTTCTCAAACCCATGCTCAACAGATTGCGGTTGATGGTCGTAATGTTTATCCCTGTTTTCTCTGCAATTTTCCCCAGCGTCTCCCCGTCCCGCCACATCTGTAGAATTTCCGTTTCATGGTTCCCGAAACTGTCCCGCTTTGTATCTTCTCCGAATGCGCGGATTGCAACGTCGATGGTACTTGTGGAACAGCAGAGCTCCTCCACGATCTCTTTCCTCGACTTTCCCGCTTTCCGAAGCTCACAGATTTTTTTATACTTTTCTTCTGTCTCTTTCCGCATTCCTGCACCTCGTATTCCACTCATCCACTTCTATCATCAGATAATTTTCCGGCGCCGTCAGCGCATGATCCCGGCCCATTTCTTTCTGAATCCGTCCAAGCATACACTGTCTGTAAGAATGCTCCCCGTCCGTCCATTCTGTGATATGCTGCTCCATCAGTGCCGAGCACTGCTGCCACAGATCCACGTTGCCAACTGGCTTTTTCTTTGCATTTATCCATCCGTTTTTCTGCCACTGCCAAAGCCAATGATTCTGCATGGTATGCAAAATGTGTGTACATTCAGTAAATACTCGTATGCAGCACGATTTTGTCAGAATGGAAAATGCCTGAATCAACAGCCGCAGCGCCAGCTCGTTTTCTGTCGTTATATCCGCATACAGGATGCCGCCCCTTGTGACCGGTTTTCCTGCCTTAGACATGTACTCTACGAGCCACGCTCCTGCCATCCTCCGCCTGACAGGCCCTTTACTGCCTGTCTCTATGTAAATATTCACTGTCACAGTTCCGTCACCCACTGTCTGCATCCTCCCCTCTTTCCGGGAACAGCTTTTTGATCGTATAGTGCTGTACCGGCAGCCCTGTCACCGGATTCTCCCCGTTCCATACGCTGTCCTGAACCACATACCAGCCCTTTGGCGCTACAGGCGGGTTTCTCCACCTCCGATGCCTAACCAGCTCTACATCCGGCTGCGGTATGATCAGGTTGCGGCTTCTGGAGTAGGTACACCATCCGCACTCCTCTTTCGTCTCCGACTTGACAATGTACTGGGCCAGCTGTTCATACTCCCCGCCCTCATACAATGATGAAAAGAACTCATTCCCATACGTCCACAGCTTTTTCACCAGCTTAACCGTTTCGATCCCGTCCCTGCGGATATCCTCTATCACCAGATGGTGATGCAGCACATTCCCTTTCTTTCCCCGTTCCGTTACGATGATCCACTTAAACGGAATCCCGGCCTTTTTATATGCCTCACGCATCCTGTCAAGGAACTTTTTTCTGTGTTCCTTAGCCTCCTCGTAGGTTTCCGGTCGTTCACCCGGCCGGTATTTCAGGATCAGATGCCAGTCGCCTTCATGAAAATTTGCGAGGATAATGCGTTGCAGTTTCCTCCATCTGTTTTTCTCATTCTGCCGTTTTATGTCCTCCGGGGTCTTTTTCTTTTTCTTTTCTCTCTTCCGCCCCGGCGCACCATAATTTCCCGGATAGGATTTTTCAATCTGGATTACGACACCCATGTCATAAGTTATCTTTTTATAAATCACCATCACCCCTAACTTTAATATCTTAATCAGGATAGAAAAAATAGCGGAATCCCTTGATTTTACTTGACTTTTCCGCTATCGGGTGATATCATATATATAGACTTTTATATGTGAAATCACCCGAGAATCTGCCCCGCGCCAACGGGGCTTTTCTCATGTCCTTTTTTCACGTTCCCACCTCCTCCAGCTTTACCTGCACAATGCCATGGCCCATATCCTTCCAGTCTGCGACAAAAGCATAACCACCCTTGTCCCTGGGCCGTAGATGCAGTTCATCATAAGTCTCGTGAATCCTGACGCATTCCCAGCTGACGCGCTCCACCTTTTCCTCTGGGAAAAGCCCCGGCTCCAGCGGCTCCCAGTCCTCCTTATAGGGGCGGTTGCCAAAAAACTCCGCAAGCTTGTCCTCCGGAAGTTCAAGGAACACGGCCACTGTCTGCGCCTGGAAATACAGCATTTTCGCTCTGCTCCACTCTTTGTTCCGATAGCTTAGGTCGAACTGCTCCGCATAATCATGGAGCTTGTCCATTGCTTCCTTCTCTGTCAGCATCTTATCCCTCCGCATCTACCATCTGCACATACACCCGGCCGCCTGTGATCTCCATCCACTCCTGCACCTCTTCCTTCGTTGGAAAGTACATATCAATCACCCGGCCCTCCTGAATGCTGCCCATCCCGTCACCATCAGAATCCGCTCCGAAACCGGTGTCTAAGCATTCCCATATTCCAAGAAACTCTCCTATAGTGTTAGAGTCCGAATACTCCCATACCAAAACGGTCTTTCCGATCCACTCCTCCCGTACCGCGCAGATCCCTCTTCTTGGCGCACGTCCCGTCGCGGTGATCGTCCCATGACAGTATGCCGTCGTCAGAATCGGGAATATCTCTCCCGCCTCTGCGCTTCGTATTCTCTCCTCATCCTCCTCCGCTCTCACCGGAAGGCTTGTCCACAGGACAGCTGCCGTCAGAAGCAGCACTGCTATCCTCTTCGCTTTCTTCATCTTCGCTCTCCTCCCTGTACAACCGCATCAATACGGCCCCGGCCGCAGTCATAGCAATCGACCCGATCAGGCTGTACCCTCTTTCAACCGCTCCGCCTGCTGCCGCCAGTCCGATCATGAAAAGATAAAAACCTATGTAAGCCATGCTTGTCCTCCCGGATACCGCTTACGCAGTATCCTCCTTCTGACCAGAAAGCAGCGGTCCATCATATATCCCTCCTTTGATCTGATAGTACAGATCAACAAAAGCATCTGTGATCCGATCCATAGCTCCTTCTGTAAGCTCCACGGTACACTCAATCGGTTCCCTCTCTCTCTTTTTTACTGCCATATTCTCACCCCCTGCTAATCTTATGAGTGACCGCTTGTACAAGTTGCACGCAGCTATTCCTCCGTCGCTGGCACATTCTCACTATCTTCCAATATCTTTTTAAGGACACTTACAAGCTGCGTTTTTGTTATTCTCTCCCATTCAAACCCGCAATATTTTTCTAAGCTGCCTTTTAACCACGCGGCGCACTCTTTTTTTGCCGCGTATTCTTCGCGGGTCTTCCGTGCTGCTTCCCGTGCCATTTCCGCGTCGGTCTTCAAACCGTTCTGTTCGTTTATCAGCTTTTCGATCTGCTTGTCCTGTTCGTCGATCGTCTTCTTTAACTTTTTTATTTCCTCATCCTTTTCTTTCGCGCGTTTTTTCCACTCGTCCGCCTCAATCAGCGCCACTTCTTTTTCCTTCTGATATCTGCTTCTTTCCGTCCTGTCATATTCACGGTTTCTCTCTGACTCTTCTTTCAATTTCCGATTTTCTTCCAAGGTATCTACCAAATGCGCTTTGATACTGTCAACGCTGATATACTCTTTCAGATCCGTGGTCTCTTCTGGCTGCTTAGTCAAAACAACTTGTGTCATTTTCACTTTCTTTTTCCCTAACCCGAACATTTTTCCTCCTCTTATTCTCTTTTTGAATATCAATATTCCGATCTCATATATAAAACTTTCAATTTCCGTGGTACAATCTCCCTACAGGCTACTGCAATAGCCGAGTATATAAGAAAGGAGATTAGGCCATTATGTGGACATGTAACTATTGCAATACTGAAAATGATGATAATGAAGTATTTTGCTTTGAATGTGGAAAAAGCAGATCAACGTCTCCAGCACCATCAACCAATCACTGCACTAATCCCAACTGCACCGAATATCATGTTATGATTCCCAATCAAACACAAAAACGTTGTAACAAATGTGGCTCTTTTACTACTTTTGGCGCAACGGTTGACAGGCAATCCTGATTGCTCCACTCAAGCAGTGCCATTTCTACTTTTTGGCACTGCTTAAATCACATCCGCAATTCCCGCAAAAATTTGATGTGCATTTTTCTGTTATCCCACAATGCGGACAAATCAAAAACTCATCTTCGTCTCTGTCTGTTTCCTTTGGATAATTACCCTGCAATCTATCGAGTTGTCTTTTAAGCAGGAATTCCAAACGCTCTGCTTCCCATAATGTAAACTTCCTTTTTTTAAGACCTCTGCCGATTGTAATGGTTTGTTCTAAAATATCCGTCTGAACATAAATTCCATTTTCTCTATCATTTGCAACATGTCTTATGTCCATTTTGTTTTTTCTCATCACTCTCACCTCCTATCCGTCTCCTGATCATCAACCTTAAACAGCTCGTTCGCATCTACATCAAGGGCAATCATTATTTTCAGGACATCTAAATCCCGTATGACCTTTCTTCCCCTCAGCATGTCATTAAACTGCTGCTTTGAATACCCAGCCTTTTCTGCTACTGCACTCTGTTTCAAGCACTTTCTTGTAATAATTTTTTCTACATTCGGTGCTACAATGGAATTCAAGTTTTCACCTCCAATCCTAAAGTTTCTTTAGTTGTATTTCACAATACATCAAGTTTCTTTAGTTGTCAATACCATTTTCTAAAATTTCTTTAGTTTTTGTATTTACTTTTAAAGATTTTTGAGTTATAGTGTTTATACATAATTGAGGAGGAACGGTTATGGGTATAGGTTATCGAATTAAAGAAGCACGAGAGCGTCTTGGACTAACTCAAACAGAATTGGGAAATATCGTTGGTGTTACTGGCTCTGCCATAACAAATTATGAAAAAGAAACCAGTCACCCAAAAGAACAAATCATTTATAAACTAATGGAAGCACTCAATGTAGATGCTAATTATCTCTTTCAAGATGCCGTAAAGCTTCCCCAAAAGAAAAATGATGTATCTTTAGCTGAATATAATATGATAAAGAGATACCGCAATCTTGACCAATACGGACAGGAAACTGTAACTTACATATTGGATCGAGAAACAGAACGTGTAAAGCAGATCGAGCAGGCGGTTTCTACCATCATTGAAGCCACTGACCCGGCCTCACAAGGTCGCATACTGAAATATTTCCACAGCGTCTCTGCCGGTGCCGGCGAAGTAATCTTTGACGATGTGTATTCAGAGCGAATTACGGTTCCTGACCTCCAAAAATATCACCGTGTTGCCTACGCAGTAAAAGTGAATGGCCACAGCATGGAGCCCAGATATCATGACAAAGATATTCTACTGATAGAACCCACATGCGAAATAAATGTTGGTGAAATCGGTATCTTTAATGTAAATGGACAGGCATATGTTAAAAAATTAGGGGAGGGCAAACTGATTTCCTTAAATAAAGGATATGGTGATGTCCCACTAACCGAAGAATCTCTGTGTATGGGGAGGGTCGTTGATCGACTGACATCAGAAACTTAATATTTTTCCTATTAATATTCTACACATTTATATTCCAATGAGGAGGTTTTCTATTATGAAAAAATCAATACAAGTTGCATTTAAGTCCAAATTTTATTTACATACATGGTTTATTGGAATTATCTTTGTATTGTCATACTTTCATTATTTTTTTATATTTTTAGGTATAATTTTAACGATTTTGCAATTCTTTTTCTTCAAACCCTATATTAAAAAATATGGAACTTGTGAATCCATTGACGAAAATATAGCCAATCTTCAACATGAATACAGTGAAAAGCAAGAAGATCTTGAACATGAATATAAGCGACGAAACCAAGAATTTAATAATACTTTTCTTCAGAAAGAAGCAGAGCAAAAACAAATTTTAAATTCCATTCAATCGCAAATTAAAGAAGCCGAACAAGAATTGTCTTCATTCCAATCGGCAATATTGATTGCCCACTATGACTTCTCTGAGTATGATGCCCTCAGTTCCGAGGACTGTAAAAATAAACTTGCTATGATAAGAAATGATGAAAAGGAACTGATTAAATCTGACAGGGCAGTATTTATTGATTCCGATGGTTCTAAAAAAATGATTAATGATAATATAAAACAAATTCTCCGTTGCTTTAACTCAGAATGCGACAATATACTTATGAGTGTTTCTGGCAAAAATATTGATACTATGAGAAGTAAGATTACAAAATCTTACGAGACATTAAATAAAATTTTTTCTGTAGATGGCATCAGCCTTCAAAAAGAACTTTTAGAGCTTAAACTCGAAGAATTGAATTTAGTGTATACTGCTGAAATAAAGCGCGAACAAGAGCATGAACTACAAAAGGCTATTAAAGAACAAATGCTCGAAGAGGAAAAGATTCGACGAGAAATAGAAGCCCAAAAGGCTAAAATCGAAAAAGATCAAGCACAATGTTCCAAAGAAGTCAATAAACTTATGACTTACATGCAAAAATCTCAAAATGATGCTGAAAAGCAGCTCTATATCGACAAAATTAAGGAACTTGAAGATAAGTTAAAAGAATTAGAACTAGCAAAGGAAACCGTTTTGGAACGTGAAGCCAATGCTAAAGCAGGTTTTGTTTATGTTATATCTAATATTGGATCATTTGGCGAAAACATATATAAAATTGGAATGACTCGGCGTCTTGAACCAATGGATCGCATTAAAGAATTAAGTAGTGCTTCTGTCCCTTTTGAATTTGATGTTCATGCAATGATTTTTGCTGATGATGCCCCTGCTCTGGAAACAATTCTCCATCAACATTTTGAAAAGCAGAGCGTAAATAGAGTGAATCTTCGCAAAGAATTTTTTAATATTACTTTGGATGAAATTGAGCAATTTGTAAAAGAAAATTTCAATAATACAGTAGAATTTACTAAGATACCTCTTGCAACAGAATATCGGCAAACATTAAATATTTTATCCTCGGAAAGGGCAGATTCCACTTTAAATGAGTAAACTTTTAAGCGCAATCGGTATTGTCCTCGTCCTGATCGGCACCGTATTTAGCCTCTGGTCGATTCTTGGTACAAAGCCAAAGGATGTAGGAACCGCCGGATATGATGATAGTGAACAAGAGCGTTTTCAAAAAGATCAAAAAAAAGTTTTCATCGGAACTGCCCTGATCTTTGTAGGAAGCATAGCTCAAATTATTGGATTATTCCTATAAATTATAACCGCCCCGATGCTATCAACACCGGAGCGGCTCGGAACCATACCGGGAAACCCGATATAATTCACCTTCGACAAGCGATATTATATCATTTTCCCGGCAAAAACACAAGCTCCGGGCATTTTTACGCCCTGCTACCCGTATGATGTACAGGAGGATGATATCATGCTCACCATTGGAATCTACCCACGAAAGTCTGTATACCGCGATAACAGCGACTCCGTTTCGGTACAAGTTCAGCTCTGCAAAGACTATGCGGCCATTATTTTTAAGGATCAGGATCTCGATTTCCGAATCTATGACAAAGACGAAGGATTCTCCGGCAAAAATATGAACCGCCCCAGTTTTCAGGAATTGATGGAGGATGTGCGGAACAATGTGCTTGACGTCGTCATGGTCTACAAGCTGGACCGAATCAGCCGTAACGTGCAGGAATTTTCTGCCATGTACGATGTATTTCAACAGCATAACGTCTCTTTTGTATCTGTAAAAGAGTCCTTTGACACCACAACGCCCATGGGCCGCACGGTTATGTACATTCTGGCCGCTTTCGCCCAGCTTGAGCGGGAAAACACGTCCGAACGTGTCACCGACAATATGAAGGCTCTCGGTGCTTCCGGCAAATGGACCGGTGGAAAACTCCCCACCGGAATGACTTCCGTGCGCCGCCAGATCGGCGAAAAGGAACATTCTTATCTCGTCGTGGATAAAGATACTGTATGGCTCGTAAAGAAGCTGTATGATCTGATCCTGGACGGCTATCCCATAACAAGAATCGAAAGGTATTGCCGGGATCACGGCATCAAGAGCCAGACTGGCAAATTCTTGAATACATCACAAATTTATGGCATCCTTACTAATCCCGTCTACTGTCAGAACAGTATGGAGGCATATTATTTTTTTCAAGACCGCGGGTGTTCACTTCCTGATCCTGTACTCTTCGACGGCACAAAGGGCTTGATCGGCTATGGGAAAACAAAGACAGATACGCAGTCCCAAAAAAGGCAGAATGCGACCAACTGGACCATTGCCATTGGTATCCACGACTATGTAATCCCCGCTGCGGACTGGATTACCGCACAGAATCATCTGGGACTCCATAAAATGATCCGCACCGCAAAACATGACTGCGGCATTTTAAAGGGCGTCATACGGTGCAAATGCGGCGCCAGAATGGACATCCGTACCTACATAAAAAACGGAATCCGCTTTTCCTACTATTACTGCACCGATATGGCCAGACAGGGAAAGAGCAAATGTAACACCGGCTATATCCGTATAGAAGAGGTGGAAGATGCTTTCCTGAAACAGCTCCGGCGCATCCGTTTTAATCCCGATGGTTTTAAGCTCCATTCGGACGAATCAGACGGCTCTCTGCGAAGTATCTCCTCCATCAACGCGGAGTTAAAGCAGACTCAGGAAGCCATAGATAATCTGACCAACGCTCTTACAGCAGCTATGGATTCCCCTGCCGCTTCCCATATCGTGACCAAAATCGAAGAGCTGGATAAGACCATGCGAAACCTCGAAACCAGCCTGCGACAAGCGCAGACGCGTGAACGCAATGCCAAAACGATTCAGGAGACCGAGCAGGAAATTTATTCAAATATCTGTTTTTTGCTTGATAACTTCGATTCTATAGAGTATACTGCGAAAAACGAATTGGTCCGCAAGATCGTCAAGAAATGTATTTTAGATGATAAAACCCTGCATATTATTTTTTGATGTTTATATTCTATATTTTATTCCTATCGGCGTGCCGATCTGCCCGATCATGATGTTGTCTAAAAGGCCCACAAAGTTTGTGATACCGTTCTGAATCATAATGGGTACGGCGATGGCGAGCACCATCCTGTAAAAAGTTTTGTCTCCTATGAATTTGTGCCGTGTTTTTTCTAAAAGTCTCATTCCCATATTTTACAGGATTCCCAATGCTTCTGCAACTCGAAATTCAACTTCTAGTTTAGCGCTCGTTGAATTTGATGGAATTATCGCTTGCTATTCTACGAATAATAAAATATAATAGCCGCAGAGGAAATAACAAGGAGTGAAATTATGCAGATTAAAAGTTTAACGGCATGTGAACAGCTGGTCATGAAAACAGTGTGGGATGCGGAGAAAGAGCTTGGCCTGATGGAGATTACACAAAGCGTCAATGAGACTTATCACAAGGACTGGAAACCGCAGACGGTTTCTACCTTTTTGGCAAGGCTTGTGAGAAAAGGCTATTTGGAGAGCCACAGACAGGGCAGAGTGTTTTACTATCGGATTTTGGTGCCGCAGGAGGATTATGTGAGGGAGGCGGCGGAGCAGTTTATTGCGTTCTGGCATCAGGGAAGCGTGGAGGCGTTTCTTGCATCACTGAAAACAGACGGGTTCTAACGTTTAATGGGTATTTGTATTTCGGTGACAGAGGTGGCTGATTTTCCGTTAGGATAAGCCGCCACCATAAATACTGATATTCAGTTTATTCATCATTTCCTAAAAAACTGTCCTGTCCCGAAAACACCTCCATAGTCATTAAAACACCTAATCTATACCCTCTGACAAAGCTGTTATGCACATCACAACAGCTTTCGTCAAAGTATGTGTCCGCAAGCTTTTGTAACAGTTCCCTGTCCTCGGCATTCAGCTTTTTTTCCAGTTTGTTTTGGAGTATTTCCACCTGCTCACAAAGATACTGGTGGTGGCTCGTTCTTTTTTCGGTTACGGGAGTTACATGGAGTTGGTCGTCTACAAACGCATCTAAAATTTTTCCCATATTTCAATCGTTTCCTTTCTAGTTGCTCAATGCGTTTCCTTTCTAGTTGCTCAATGCGCCGCTTGCAAGACGAAAACGTGTAGTGTATAATATTTACGCGGTCTGCCTTGCAGGTGGGCGCAGTGTGAGGTGGCGCAATTCTTTGAAGGGGTTCGC
>DKUO01000016.1:24724-33694 GCA_002490705.1 Lachnospiraceae bacterium UBA7202 | reverse complement strand
CATTCTTTTTGCGCCGCCATGCTTACTTGCATTCCGTGCAGGCGACTTTCATATAATAGCAGATCAGATATTAGATGTCAACGGGTTTTTCGCAATTTTTTAGAAATTTTTCCAAGAAAAAATCAAAGCACATAAATTCCGAAATGAGAGAGCACTTTATATAGAATATAAGCCAGCAGACACCCTTCCGCAGCGCCCATTACCGCACCCAATAATTTATTGATGCCGCTGACTATAGAAATATTGCCTACCGCCAATAGAGGTGTCAGGATTAAATGACACAGCTTAAAGACAATACCGAGCAAAACCAATGCCACAATACATACTGTCAGCGTGTGCATTGACTTATTGACTGCGCTGCTGACCGCAAGGAACACTAACGCCACACAGGCCAATGAGATTATCCCCGACAGGAGATTGACAATCTCCTGCATCATCCCGTTAGCAAATCCTTTTTTTATTCTCCATATTAATAGTAAAAGTATCATCGCCGCAAAAGCGAATGTCATCATATCCTGTCTCATTTTATCTTAATTCTATCGTATCAATGGAATCCGGTGTTACCACCATATAGGTATAGGAAGCATTCTGTGGTATCACCATCAAAGCCGTTTTGTTGAATTTTCCGTTATACTTCTGCATTCCCCTGCTGTTATAGATGCGGCAGTCAGATTCATTATAAATAATAATCTGATCCTCATGAAACAAAATATCCCTGCAATCTATATCATATTCAATGGAACGCACAAACTCTCCTGACTTGTGATATACATCTAAGCGATATCTACTGCCGCTCTCCCTGCTGTTAAATACCAATCCGACATATTCACTTCCATAATAGACGCCGCGCACTTCCTCATCCAACAATTTTTCCGCCGCACTGACCGGTTTCTGGGAGCCGCTGAAAAACATAATTCGATCGTCAGACACAGCAAAGAGCGACTGATTGTCGAGAAACCTCGCAAACGGCACCACTGTATCTACATAATCATAACCGCTCACATAATTATCTGTATTGTTCTGTCCCACTGCGCCAAAATTATAAAAAGCGACGCTGGTTTTCATATGTCCGCTGTCTATGTATAAATAGGAGACACACACCAGCTCTCCGCTCGGTGAAATTGACACTTCTGCTGGATATCCGCTTTCCTTCATGGTTGTTCTGAAATGCACCAATTCATTGCCCTGCGCGTCATACAGATAAATCAACGTAACATCCGTATCATCTAACACCGCTGCCACAACGCCGCCTGCCGACACACAAAAATTACGTACCGGCCGGTTTGTCGTAATTTTTCCCAACAGAGAGTCCGTATTCATCACAAAAATTTCCCTGCCGTTATAGTCTCCGACCGCCACAACATTGTGATTAATATCTACCATCGGATTTTGCATTTCAAAGGTCTGATTCCACACTGCATTTCCCTTGGTGTCCATACAGCTGATACCGTCCTTGCTGTAGGTTAAAAGATGGGTGGAAAAGGGTACCATCTCCGCATCAGACGGAATCTTGATTTCTACACTTGAGGATTCCACTATTTCCGTATAAATCTTATTCTGCCATTGTATGAAAAGTACGGTGCCCACCGCGAAAAGCAGTGCTAAAGCGAGAAAGGTGCGATAAAAAATTGTGAATTTATGACTTTTTATCTTTTCCCGGTAACTAATTCTGGGCGGCGACTGCTCGCTGTCACGCTTTTCCTTTTTTTTCAAATAGTCCCTTATATTTACCATCTACTGTGTCCTTAGATCGCAATGCACACTTTCCTGTGTATTCAACTCGAAAGCCCGTGCTTACGCACTCCCTGTTTGACTTCGTCAAACGCTTTCTCGTTAATAACCGCAGAAAAACAAATGTCTCCTGCGGAGTCGCTTGTTTTTCTTCTGCGGTTATTATATCACAGCCTCAATCGCATTTCTACGGAAGAATTATTCTTTGTCCCGAACGAATCTTATCAGGGTCTGTAATTTGATTAACTTCGCATATCTTTTCCACCCTTGAAAAGTCTCCGTAAATCTTCTGGCTAATAGTATAGAGGGTGTCTCCCTGCTCCACCTCATAGTATCTGGTCACGCTTCTAGAAAGGGCCTCCTCCCCCTCCTCCGGTTCCTCTTCCGTCTCCAAGTCCTGCTCCTGATTCTCTTCCTGATCTGCGGATTCCTCTTCCGGTTCATCGCTCACAGTCTCCAACATCCCCTCCTCCGGCTCGTCCTCCTTGTCTGCCTCATCTGTTTCCGCTTCCGGCTGGGTCGTATTTTCCGGCTCCATCTCTTCTTCCAGCTGCTTGTTTTCCCCTTCTATGATCTCCGTCGCCGATTCTCTTTCCGGCCTCACATCCCTCTCCACTACAATTTCGTTCCGTTCCTCCGGCTCCACGAAATCTTCACTGCTATCCTCCGCCTCCTGATTTTCAATTGCGAAAAAAACTTCCTTTGCGGACTGGCTTAACTGTCTCATTTTATCATAACTGTCAGTGGAAGTTACCACGATCGCGGTAAGTAGCATCAAAATCAAACATAGCTGTACGGAAATTGCACCATGAACTTCCTTCTTGGGTTTTTCCTCCGAAGGTATCAGTACAGGCAATTTTATCTCCTGCCTGTCGTCTTGTCCCGCGTTTTTGTTTTTTTCCGTACTGCCTGTCCATTCCAACAGATAACTTTGCATCGCTTCGTTATTTTCATAGAACACCTGAAAACCGTTGACCTTGCATTCGCCGCTTGGTTCCCGCACCATAAACACCGGCCCGGCCTGTGTGAGACGGCAGACCAATTCAGGAAGAGATTCATATTGCGCGAAAGCTTCTATTCCCTTGTCCCGCCCCGCTCCATAGACATAAATTTTCCTGCCGTTATCCTGACGCGATCCATAAAAATAAATTTCGGATAACTCCAACGAATCCGCCTCGCGCCTCAAATACGACAGGACATACTCCTCCACGTAAATTTGATACTTCCTTTTTCTCTCTTCATTTTGAACGACTGTCGACCCGGATTCCATCTTTTCCCCCTGTGTCTGTTCCCTCTCACAAAATCCTGCAAACTGCAATTACAGTGCCCCTTGTTATCGTGTACAGTGTATCACAGCCGTTTTAAAAAAGATGGCATAAACCGCGACGGATAAAAAAACCGCCCTGCTTTCGCATAGCGGTTTTTCTCCTGCCTTGTTTGCCTGTATTACACAAATTTGTAAATCGTCTCCGACTCATAAACCTTACCCGCTCCGAACACCGCCTGTTCAAATTCAGGATGGTGAATGTTGTCGGGGAAGTAATGGGTCTCCAAACAAAATCCCATTCGCGGCCCATATTCTACACCGCCTTTTCCGGTCTGCTTGTCAATACAGTTCCCTGCATAGAACTGCATGCCGGGCAATGTAGTAAACACTTTCATCCTGCGGCCACTCTTCGGATCTTCCGCCTCGGCAACTTCGCGCATCGTGCCGTCGGCCCCATCCAGCGCAAAGTTGTGATCGTAACCCTTCACCAGCTTTAACTGTTCATTGTCAGCGCCTATTTCCTCTCCGATCCGTTTCTTCTTCGTAAAGTCAAGCGGCGTTCCAGCCACTGGGGCAATCTCTCCCGTAGGAATCGCCCCCGGCAATACGGGCGTATAATTGCTCGCGTGCAGGCAGAGAAGATGTCCCTCTATGCTGCCTGCATCATGTCCCGCCAAATTAAAATAAGTATGGTTCGTCAAATTAATCAGCGTTTCCGTATCAGAAGTCGCATAATACTTGAGCTTCAACTCATTCTCATCCGTGAGCGTAAAAGTCACCTTAACCGCCTTGTTTCCCGGGAAACCCAGTTCTCCGTCTTTCCCCTCAATGGAAAACGTCAGGCTGTTTTCCCCCTCTTCAACTTTCCACGGACGTTTCTGATACCCGTTATCCATGTCGCTGTGCAGATTGTTCGGGCCGTCGTTTACAGGAAGATGATATTCCTTTCCGTTCAATGTAAACGCCGCGCCGCCGATACGGTTCGCATTCGGTCCGATCGTCACGCCAAAAAAGCTGGGATTAGAGACATAATCCTCCAGATTATCATACCCGAGAACCACATCTTCCACCTTTCCGTTTTTATCCGGTACAAAAAGATCTACCAGCCCCGCGCCAAAATTTGTGAGTCTTGCCTCC
Organism: Lachnospiraceae bacterium UBA7202; assembly: GCA_002490705.1. GTDB lineage: Bacteria > Bacillota > Clostridia > Lachnospirales > Lachnospiraceae > UBA3282. Next base: position 29,559 of record DKUO01000016.1, on the reverse strand, counting down.
ATACCATTTTTATTCTTCAAGGTATAAAGAAAAACCTCCTCACCGGTTTTCAGCGTCCCGAATTTTTCTTTCACAATACCCATTTCCCGTACCCTCCTTACTATACTTTTATGATCTCAAACCGCCATGACCCACCCCATTCTGAAAGAATGCGCAGGCATCTGCCGGTCATAATTCCACACGGCCTTCCAGTGCACGCAAAAGCGTCACTTCGTCAATATACTCCAAATCCCCTCCCACAGGCACGCCGCTGGCTATTCTTGTAACTTTAATCCCCGTCGGTTTAATCAGCTTACTGATATACATGGCTGTCGTTTCTCCTTCGAGACTGGAGTTTGTAGCGATAATCACCTCCGCCACATCACCTTCTAACCGCTTCATCAATTCCTTTAGCTTGATATCGCCCGGGCCAATACCCAGCATAGGCGATATCGCACCGTGAAGCACATGGTAGACGCCTGTGTATTTACCTGTCTTCTCATAAGCCGCCAAATCCCTTGCGTTTTCCACCACCATAATCGTGCCGTGATCCCGCTTCTCATTGGCACAGACAGGACAGATATCCCGGTCTGTCAGAGTGAAACACTCCTGACAATACCGAACGTTCTCCTTCGCCTCAACAATCGTCTTCGCAAGACGTTCCACTCTTGCTTTCGGCATATTAATCAAGTGAAAGGCTAATCGCTGTGCCGACTTATGACCAATGCCGGGCAGACCAGCCAGCTCTTCAATTAATTTGTTGATATATCCGCTGTAAAGTTCCATCAGAAGGGAAGTCCTCCGCCTAACCCTAATCCGCCGGCCATTTTATTCATCACTTCGGCGTTGGCTTCCTCCGCCATGCGAAGCGCCTCATTGGCCGCCGCCATCACAAGATCTTCCAGCATTTCAATATCCTCCGGGTCGACCACTTCCTCAGACAGTTTAACCTTCGTCACCTCTCGCTTGCCGGTCACGGTCACTTCCACTGCTCCACCGCCGGCCTTAGCCGTAAATTCCTTCGTCTCAAGTTCCTTCTGGTTCTCCTCCATCTGACGCTGCATCTTCTGTGCCTGCTTCATCAGGTTACTCATGTTGCCGGGCATTCCGCCGCCCGGAAATCCACCTCGTTTTGCCATAATAATCTCCATTCTGCTTTTTACTTACTCTTCTTCAATATCCATATGAATCAATTGCGACAGGTCGACGTAGTTCTGCTCAAAGGTCTCCCGATCCGGCACCGTCTGCACTGTCACATCAATTTCTTTACCCGCCGCATCGGCAAGCATCTGCTCCAACAGTTCTCTATGCCCCTCCTGCCGCAAAAAATAGTCGGAGGCAAGGCCGTCCTCGACAACCACCAGTAACCTGCTGTCACCGCCAAGACTCAACCGCGCATCCCGCAGATACTGCTTCATAGGCATAGCCGCATTCAATACGATGTCCTGCCACCGGTCAACCACCGCCTGCACATCCTCCGGAATCGCTTTCGGCAAAGGCGGCCGTTCCCTTACAGACTGCCCGCCTGCCGGACTTCCCGAAGCGCCTTCTCCAGCATAAGCCTGCGCGCCCGCCGCCACTACCGTGACGCCGTTTTCCAGCTGATCCTCAATCGCCCTGACCCGCTCCACCACCGAACCGTAATCCTGTTCCATATTGGGTTTGCACAATTTAATCAGGGCAATCTCAATCAGGATTCTTTTCTGCGGCGCATACTTGATCTGTCCCGACAGTTCCGAAAAAATACGGATATAGCGCATCAGCGTATCCGTTTCCAGCATCCCAGCCTCTTCCTTCAACCGCACTAAGTTGTCTGACGACACATCTATGATATCCTCAATGTCATCGGAAGACTGTAGCAGGAGCAGGTTTCTGAGATACCATGTAAAGTCCGTTACAAACTGCACCAGTTCCCGGCCCTGCATGACGATCTCCTCCAAAAGCCCGATACACCCTGTCACATTTGTTTCCAGAACATAGCGCAGCAGTCTGCTGAACACCTCAGTGTCTACCGCCCCCAGTACATCGAGCGCTTTGTCGTAGGTCAACTCCTGCCCGAAGTGAAACGCAATACATTGATCCAGTAAACTCAAAGCGTCGCGCATGGAACCGTCCGCCGTCTTCGCGATATAGCGAAGCGCCTTATCCTCCACCTGCACCTGTTCCCTTTCCATCAGCTCCCGCAGCCGTTCCACGATGGTCTCAATCGAAATTCTGCGAAAATCATACCGCTGGCAGCGGGATAAAATCGTAATGGGAATCTTATGCACCTCGGTGGTCGCTAAAATAAAAATGACATAGGACGGCGGCTCTTCTAACGTTTTCAGGAGCGCATTGAACGCCCCGATGGAAAGCATATGCACCTCATCAATAATGTAAACCTTAAACCGGCCCTCCGCAGGAGAGTAGGACACTTCCTCCACAATTTCACGTATGTTGTCCACACCGTTGTTGGAGGCCGCGTCTATTTCAATCACATTCATACTGGTGCCCGCCGCAATCGCTTTACAACTTTCGCACTCTCCGCAAGGGCTTCCCTCCACGGGATGTTCGCAGTTGACCACCCGTGCAAATATTTTTGCAATCGAAGTCTTTCCCGTCCCCCTCGTCCCGCAAAACAAGTAAGCATGGCCGATACGGTCCGCCTTGATTTGATTCTGCAACGTAGTGACAATATGCTCCTGTCCCTTTACATCTTCAAACCGGTTGGGACGAAACTTACGATATAGCGCTGTGTATGACATGGATTAATCTCCGAAACTGATACCCACCATCTTTGCTTCCTGAACAATGGTCGCATCCGGTGATACCATTTTTAATTTGCCGGCTACTTCTTCCAAGGGAACTTTCACGATCTCTCTGTTCTTATAGCCTACCATAAAGCCGTACTCGCCCTTTAAGATTAGTTTGCCGGCCTCCGCGCCGAGTCTGGTCGCAAATACTCTGTCATAAGGACAAGGACTGCCGCCCCGCTGGGTATGGCCCGGCACTGTGACGCGCACATCCATGCCTGTCTTCTTCATGATCTGATCCGCTATCTCATATGACACGGAAGGATAAGGATAATCTTTCATCTTCTCCTTGAGTTCTTTCTTGGAAAGCTTCGCATCCTCCTTGGAGATCGCGCCCTCCGCCACCGCCATGATGGTGAAACGGGAACCTCTCTCCCTGCGGCCGTCAATAGCCTTGATAACGCTGTTAATATCATAAGGAATCTCGGGAATCAGAATGATATCCGCGCCGCCTGCTATGCCGGCATTTAAAGTCAGCCATCCGACTTTATGTCCCATAACCTCCACGATAAAAATACGTCCATGGGAAGAAGCTGTCGTATGGATGCAGTCAATGCAATCCGTCGCAATATTCACTGCGCTCTGGAAGCCGAATGTCATATCCGTTCCCCACAGATCATTGTCAATGGTCTTCGGAAGGGTAATCACATTGAGTCCCTCCTCACGGAGCATGTTGGCCGTCTTATGCGTTCCGTTACCGCCTAAAATTACCATACAGTCAAGTTTTAGTTTGTAGTAATTCTGCTTCATCGCCTCCACTTTATCAAGTCCGTTCTCGTCAGGCTCCCGCATCAGCTTAAAGGGTGTCCTGGAACTTCCGAGTATGGTGCCGCCCTTCGTCAAAATACCCGCAAAATCATGCCCGGTCAAAATGCGGAAATCTCCATAAATCATTCCCTTATATCCATCCAGGAAACCATAAATCTCCACATCCTCACTGCTGCAGGAAAGGCACTTCACCACGCCTCTCATCGCCGCGTTTAATGCTTGACAATCCCCACCACTGGTCAACATTCCGATTCTCTTCATCCTGCATCCTCCTTACTTGCTATATCTGCCCTGTCACCGTTTGAGAGTGATTTGCAAAGCGAACCGCTCTCAAACAATTATAGCGTATTTTAAGCTTCATCACAACTTCTATTTCACGGATTCCCCGCTTTGTCATCACTCCTTTCGCCGTCTGCATCCTCCGCCAAATCCACAATCCGTTGTTCTCTCCGCAGCTGTTTTTCTATTTTGTTTTTCACCCGCAGTTCTTCAAAAAAATTTTTGAGAATGGCCGCGCATTCCTCCTCCAAAATCCCCCGGCGCACAATGACCTGATGATTAAACTCCTGCATCTCCAAAATGTTCAGAATCGAACCGCCGCAGCCCGCCTTAGGATTCATAGCGCCTATCACCGTCTCCGTGATTCTAGCCTGCACAATCGCCCCGGCACACATCTGGCATGGCTCCAGCGTAACATAGAGCGTGCATTCCTCCAGACGCCAATCCTTCATCGCACGGCTTGCTTTATTGATCGCGGTGATCTCCGCATGAGCCAGCGTATTTTTGTCCGTATTGCGGCGGTTGTAACCCCTGCCGATGATCTTGTCCCGGTATACGATCACGCAGCCAATCGGCACTTCTCCCAGCGCGTAGGCTTTTTTCGCCTGCTTTATAGCCTCTTTCATATATTTTTCATCCTGCGTCATACCATCCTCCGTGTAAGAGATACGGATTATTCCGTCTGCGATTGTGAGTGATTTTACTTTGTACCATTATAGTGTATCACATGTACCTTATTCGGGACACCAAAAATCTTTCTGAAAAGATTTTGAAAAACAGTAGACAAGGCTTGCATTTCAACTTATAATCTAATTCGTATGGAGACGTATCGAAGTGGTCATAACGGGGCGCACTCGAAATGCGTTAGCCCTCCGGGGCACGAGGGTTCGAATCCCTCCGTCTCCGCTTACCGTGCAGCCGGGGCGTTAGCGGTGCCCTGTACCCACAATCCGCTCTAGTGGGGGTGATGCTTTATCGAGGACCTGCGCTTGCGTAGCTGCCCTTTATAAGTGGCGT
>DKUO01000016.1:0-24353 GCA_002490705.1 Lachnospiraceae bacterium UBA7202 | reverse complement strand
GAGTTAACTGTAAAGGTAACGTACATGGGTTTCGGTTCGACATAGAGCGCACGGTTTTGAATTTTCAGACGCATACACGACCAAGACCCGTCGTATAAAGATAAAAACCATGTCAGATCATACCATTTACGAAAACCAGATGTGGCCGGAGTTGTCAGACTGTACACTCTGCCCGAGAGAATGTCACGTCGACAGAAATGCCGGCGAAATAGGTTACTGCGGACAAACCGCAACGCTTATGGCGGCAAGAGCCGCTCTCCATTTCTGGGAAGAGCCCTGCCTGTCCGGCACAAACGGATCCGGCGTCGTTTTTTTCAGCGGCTGTAATCTGCGCTGTGTCTACTGTCAAAATCATGAAATTGCGCACGGATATTCCGGCCGGAAGATAACGGCATCCCGTCTTTCCGATATCTTTTTAGAGCTACAGGAAAAGGGCGCGCATAACGTTAATCTTGTCACACCCACCCATTTTGTTCCCCAGATCATAACCGCATTAGAGACAGCAAAAAAACAGGGACTTTCCATCCCCGTTATCTATAATTCTTCCGCCTACGAAAAGACAGATACTCTAAAAAAACTGGACGGCCTTGTGGATATTTATCTGCCGGATTTGAAATATTTCGACAGCACATGGAGCAGCCAGTATTCCCACGCCTCCGATTATTTTGACATCGCGGCGGCTGCCATTGCTGAAATGGTCCGCCAGACGGGCGCGCCTGTCTTTGCGGACGGCGAAGGCTCTCTGATGAAAAAAGGCGTGATCGTCCGTCATTTGCTTTTACCGGGCTGTGAAAAAGACGCCCGGCGTATTCTGCGATATCTCCACGATACTTATAAAGATACTATTTATATCAGCATTATGAATCAGTACACACCGCTGCCGCAGGTGGAAGACATTCCCCAGCTGAACCGCAGAATTTCCTCCCGGGAATACGAGAAAATAATCGACTATGCCATTTCCATCGGCATCGAAAACGGCTTTATTCAGGAAGGGGAAACCGCCTCGGAAAGTTTTATCCCTGCCTTCGACTGTGAAGGAATATAGGGTCTATTATTGCAACTCTCCTCTCATAGAAAGAGACCAGTCTTTCAAAGTTCCACCCGTCTTAAATAATAGCCGAACTCTCCCGCCTTCGGTTCGCCGCTTGCACACTCAAAAGCCTCAAAACCGAACATCAACGCCACCATTTTCTCTCTTTCATAAAAGACGCCGGGAACACCCAGATAATAGCTTCCCTGCTCTTTTCCCAAAATCACATGGCGGTAATTGTAAAACCCGTGTAAAAGGAAACTGTTATTCACCAAATGTTGGTATTTCGCGGACAGGATCAGGAAGTCCTTAGGTTCCAATTTCACATAAACCCTCTCGTCCCCATAAGGATGAAGACAGTCATAGGTATCCAGAATCTGTTCCCACTTATCTTCCTTCAACCCTTCCATCGGGGGCAGCGACATAGAGGGCTGTACTTTCTGCGTCTCCTCAATCTTTGCCGTTTCCTGTGCGACAACCGTTTCCTGTTGACGCTGTCTCTCTACAGCGATATATTCCACCTGTCTGTTTTGACGCTTGGGTTTTTCTTCCTCCTTTGTCACTGGCTCCGGGATAATCTGTGTATCTCCTTGCGTTTCTCCCTTCGGCTCTGATTCAGTCAGCTTCTCTCTTTCGGGAATTTCACTTTCCTTCTCTTTTATTGTGTTGTCCTGCGTTGTCTTGCTTGTTCCCTCGATCAGATAGCCGCCGGGCAGCATAATTTGCAGGCTGACCCGTTCCAGAGAGTCCTCCTCTTTCTTTTCCCATTTGCCGCCGCCTTCCCGCACCGCAATTCCATCCGTCTCTTTCCAGTCCGTCCCGCTGTAGTAGCGCACCGGGAATTTACCGTTTATGGATCGTGGCGCATTCTTAACGGTAAGGGACAAATTCCCCTCTTTCCCCTTTTTTTCCACCTTGAGAAAACCCGCATTTCCCAAACGGTTTCCATCCTTATACAAGCTCATATAGATAATTTCTTTTTGATACATAGCCGCACCATGCCTTTCTATCTATCTATATGATCGTTCAGTGGAAAATATGAATTTTTTTTACGCGCACGGCTCTGCTTATGCGTTAATAGTCTAACGAATCCAGATACCGCATATAGTTGACCACCATCAAGGCTATCTTAAAGGTCAGCGCATCGTCAAAAACACGGATATCCAACCCGGTGCTCTTCTGCAGCTTCTCAATTCGGTACACCAATGTATTGCGGTGCACGAAGAGCTGCCTTGAAGTTTCAGACACATTGAGATTATTTTCAAAAAACTTATTAATCGTTGTCAGGGTTTCCTCGTCTAATTCCGCCGGAACATTGGAACCGAAAATTTCATCAATAAATATTCTACACAGATTAATCGGAAGCTGATAAATCAATCTGCCAATGCCGAGCGTATTGTACGCCGAAACTTTTTTCTCCGCGTAGAAAATCTTCCCTACATCGAGCGCCATCTTGGCCTCCTTGTAGGATTTCGACACTTCCTTGAGTTCCTCCACAATCGTGCCATAGGCCACGCGCACATTGAGCATTGCCTCCGTATTCATCATATCCACAATCGTATCGGCAATCTGTCCCAGCCTCTCATAAGTATCGTCAACCGCAAGCGCTTTAATTAAGATCACATTGCTCTCATCAACTGCCGTGATATAATCTCCGACCTGCGCACTAAACATGCCGTTCAAAAGTTCCATCGCTGTGCCGTCTTTTTCTTTATCCGTCTCTATCAGAAACACCGCACGGGGAACAGCCGCTTCGATGTGCAGCTTCTTTGCGCGGTTATAAATATCCACCAGAAGCATATTGTCCAACAAAAGGTTCTGGAAAAAATTGTTGCGGTCATAACGCTCCTTATAAGCAATGATCAAATGCTGTAATTGGCTGACCGCAATCCTGCCAATCATATAGGTATCCTCACTGCCGCCTTTCGCGTCCAATACAAAAAGCACCGTCTCTTCATCTAAAACCTTAAGCAGATGATGCTGGCCGATCACCTGGCTATCAGCGGGAGATTCCACAAAGCCTGAAATCAACGTCGGAGAAATATCACCCGTCTCAAAAGTCGCCGCGATCTCTTTCCCTTCCGAATCCCATACGGCGAGGTCAACCTTGGAAATTGCGCCCAGTTCTTCTATGCTGTTTTTGATAATTTGGCTTGAAATCATATATTCCTCCATCGTATCGCGAAAAAAAGAGGGATGCGTAGGCATCCCTCCCTAAAATCATTTTTCCTAGTTAGTGATGGTCTGCTCTGTCTCTTTGTCGAATACGTGAATCTTCTCAACATCGAAAGCAAACTTAACTGTGTCACCCGGTCTTGCAGTTGTACGGGAATCCACTCTCGCGGTAATCGGGAACTCAGCAAGATCAAAGTATAAGTATACCTCTGCACCAAGCAGCTCGTAAACCTTGATGGTAGACTCGAATACGCACTTAGCAGTCTCAATGAACATTTCGGAATCATATACATCCTCAGGACGAATACCGAATGTTACTGTCTTTCCTGCATAGCCGCCGTCAATCAACTTCTTAGCCTTAGCCGGAGGAAGCGGAATGGTCTGACCTGCTACCTTCAGGCTTGCGCTGTCGCCACTCACTTCAACAACAGCATCAAGGAAGTTCATCTGCGGTGATCCCATGAATCCTGCTACAAACAGGTTCTGAGGTTTCTGATATAAGTTCTGAGGGGTATCAACCTGCTGTACCACACCGTCCTTCATAACAACGATTCTGGTACCAAGAGTCATAGCCTCTGTCTGGTCATGTGTTACATAGATGATGGTGGTGCCCAGTCTCTGATGCAGCTTGGAAATCTCAACACGCATCTGTACACGAAGTTTTGCATCCAAGTTGGACAGCGGCTCATCCATCAGGAATACCTTAGGATTACGAACGATTGCACGGCCCATAGCCACACGCTGTCTCTGACCACCGGAAAGAGCCTTCGGCTTACGGTCAAGAAGTGCTGTCAGATCGAGGATCTTTGCTGCCTCTTTTACCATCTTGTCGATCTCATCCTTCGGAACTTTTCTCAGCTTAAGACCAAATGCCATGTTATCATAAACTGACATATGCGGATACAGAGCGTAGTTCTGGAATACCATCGCGATATCTCTGTCCTTAGGCTCCACATCGTTCACTACTCTGTCACCGATCTTCAACTCACCGGAGGAGATATCCTCCAGACCAGCGATCATACGAAGAGTGGTAGACTTACCACAACCCGAAGGTCCTACGAAAATGATGAACTCCTGGTCTGCAATCTCAAGATTGAAATCTTTTACTGCTTCGAATCCGTTAGGATATACCTTGCAGACATTTTTTAAAGATAAACTTGCCATGATTGGTTTGCCTCCTGATTTTAATATTTTTTGTTTTCTCTCCGTCTGAGAATGAGCTTATCTCAGACGTTTAATCTGTAAAATAGTATAACGGACTTTCTCCCCCTTTGCTATACCACTATTCCACAAAGATTTCGTTCCCGATTGTAAATATTGCTTACTTTATCTTTCATTTTTCTTTTCCCACGACAAATTGCCTAAGATTGTACCGCTTTCCTGTGCACATTGACCAAATCGAGCATTTTACGCGGTCCGGCATCCCTTCACTTCGTATCCCGCCTCCGTCACAGCCTCTGCCAGCGTTTCGTCCGCAATTTCATTTTCCATGGTCACGCTCGCAGTCTTGTTCTCAAGACTGACTTCCACCTCTGTCACGCCGGCAATTCCCTCCAACGCTTTCTGTACATGAGCCTGACATTTACCGCACATCATTCCTTCCACATTCAATACCTTTACCATTTCTTTGTTCTCCTTTCTCTTCTCTTCTTTTTTTATTTTTTTTAAACCGTCCAGCTCCGGCATGGGAACCTCTTTTGCTCTTTTATCCTTAGCAGCGCTTGTCACGGAAAAGAAATTCAGCCGCAAAGCGTTTGTAACCACACAGAAGCTGGACAAGCTCATGGCCGCCGCCGCAATCATGGGATTTAAGGATATGCCCGTAAACGGAACCAAAACGCCCGCCGCTACGGGTATTCCGATACAGTTATAGAAAAATGCCCAAAACAGATTTTCATGGATATTTTTGAGTACCTGTCTGGAAAGTCTGACGGCGGCGGACACATCCGTCAGTTTGGATTTTACCAGAACAATATCCGCCGCGTCCAACGCCACGTCGGCTCCTGCGCCGATAGCAATACCTACATCCGCGCTGGTAAGCGCAGGCGCATCATTGATCCCGTCCCCAACCATGGCAACCTTTCCGCGCTCAGCAAGTTTCCTGATCACGTCCTCCTTGTCGCCCGGCAAAACGTCCGCCACAACGGCGTCAATTCCCACCTGCCGCCGAACCGCCTCCGCAGTACGGCGATTATCTCCTGTCAGCATAACCACATGAATGCCCATATCCTTTATCTCTTTGACCGCCTGTGCGCTGTCCTGTTTCGCCACATCGGCCACGGCAATCATGCCGAGCAAAATGCTTCCCCTTGCAAAATAGAGCGGCGTCTTTCCCTCCTCTGCCATTTCCTCTCCCTTGCGAAGAAAAGTTTCATTCATCAGGCCCCGCTCCTGAAGCAAAGCGGCTTTTCCGCCCACCGCCGGCAGCCGTTTCAATACACCCTCAACACCCCATCCGGGAAGGGCCTTGAAATCTGTCACCTCACCCAAATCAATCCGATCCTGTTCCGCCTTCTCACAGATTGCGCGGGCCAGAGGATGTTCGCTTTTCCTCTCCAAAGACGCGGCCACTCGCAAAAGCTCCTCTTTGGAAGACCCTTCTGCCGGGCAGACATCCGTCACACAAGGTTTCCCCTCTGTCACAGTTCCGGTCTTATCCAAAACCACAAAATTCACCCGTCCTGTCTGTTCCAGCGCCGTCGCGTTTTTAAACAGGATGCCCTGTCCCGCTCCCACGCCGTTACCTACCATAATTGCCACGGGCGTGGCCAGACCCAGCGAGCAGGGACAACTGATGACCAATACGCTGATGGCATAGGACAACGCTTTTCCTATTCCTGCCCCCGCTAACAGCCATGCCGCTCCTGTAAGCAAGGCCAGAATAATCACCACCGGAACGAAAACACCGGACACACGGTCTGCAATCTGCGCAATAGGGGCCTTCGTGGCCACCGCATTTTCCACCATATTTATGATCTGCTGTAGTGTCGTATCACCGCCCACACGGGTCGCCCGGCAGGTCAAAGCTCCGTTCTGGTTCAAGGTTGCGGCGCTGACCCTGTCTCCTACACTTTTATCTACAGGAAGGCTCTCACCCGTCAAAGCCGCTTCATCCACCGCGCTCTCGCCTTCTATCACTTCTCCGTCCACAGGAAGGCTCTCGCCCGGTTTCACAACAAAGAGATCCCCCACTGCGACTTCCTCCACATCCACGGTCACTTCGACGCCGTCGCGGATCACATGGGCTGTTTTCGGCGCCAGGTCCATCAGGCTTTTGACTGCATTGGTTGTTTTTCCCTTACTGTAGGCTTCCAGCATCTTACCCACTGTGATCAGGGTCAAAATCATGGCCGCCGACTCAAAATACATGTCATGCAGACAGTGCACAGCCATTTCCACGCTTCCCATACCGTATGCGCTGCCCATGCGAAACATCACCGCCGCGCTGTACACGAAGGCCGCCGTGCTTCCCAGCGCCACCAACGTATCCATATTGGGAGCCCGGTGGAACAGCCCGGCAAAACCACTGATAAAAAATTTCTGATTAATCACCATCACCAGCCCCGTCAAAAGAAGCTGATACAAAGCGATTGCCCATGGGTTTTCCGCAAAGGCCTTCGGCACCGGCCACCCCCACATCAAATGCCCCATGGAAACATACATAAGCGGCAGCAAAAGACACAATGAGGCAATCAGCCTGCGGCGAAGCTTTGGCGTCTCATGGTCCACAAAGGGCTCCTCCTTTCGCGTCTTCTCCGCACCCGCCGGAGCTGCGCCGTATCCTGCGTCCGCCACGGCCCGGCAGATTACATCCGCCGTGGCCGTCTCTCCATAGGACACCATCATGTTATTCATAAGCAAATTGACACTGACTGTATCGACGCCCGCAACGCCGCGCACTGCTTTTTCCACATGTGCGCTACAGGCCGCACAGGTCATGCCTGTCACGTCAAATTTTTCTGTTTTCATGTCCGTCACCCGTTAATCTTAATATTTTCATTTAATTTTTTTCATCAGCTCCACCGCTTCCGCCATAATCGCGGTGTTGCCCTGCTGAATCTGTTCTACCACACAGGTTTCCATATGCTCCTGTAAAATCTGATACCCAAGCCCCTGTAGTGCGCTCTCCACAGCACCAATCTGAATCAGGATATCGCCGCAATACCGATTATCGTCTATCATGTTCTGAATCCCGTTTAACTGCCCGATAATACGGTTGATGCGGCTTGTCAGCTTTTTCTGCTCTGCGGCGTCCCGGGGCGTATTCTTATGACGACAGCAGGCGCACACATCGTCCTGCGCTGTCTCCCGCCGTATTTCCGTCCCTTGTTCCACCGCTTTTTTCTCTCTCATTTCTTCCATGTGCGCTTCCTTTCCATCAGATCGCTGCGATCTATATAGTCTTTCCCCAAATTTGATGAATCATTCTGTCATTATACTATACCCCCGTAGGGTATATGTCAAGTGGAAAGTTCTCTTCTGACTCTGCTTATGCGCGTAAAAAACCGGAGACCAATTTCTCGTCTCCGGTTTACTCATTCTTCTTATGTAACGGATCGTTAGCCCTTCACCGCTCCGGCAACCATACCCTTGATGATCTGTTTGCTGAACACAAAGTAGAAAATTACGATGGGCGCCATGGTCATTAACATAGCCGCCATAATCTTCGGATAGTCCGAAGTAAACTGTCCCGTAAACTGCTTCAAACCAAGCGGCACCGTATAGAGCGCTCTCTGCTTAATCAGGATCAAAGCGAAGGAGAACTCATTCCAGCAGCTGAATACGTTGATAATCGCTACCGTCACCAAAATCGGTTTGCAGACCGGCAGGATAATCCCGAACAGTGTCTTGGAAAAAGTGGAACCGTCAATGGCCGCCGCCTCCTCCAGTTCCGTGGGAATTCCCTTCACATAACCCTCCACGAGGAAAATCGACATAGGCAGGGCAAACGAGACATAGGGCATCAACAGTGTATACCAATGGTCGGACAGGCCCAGTCTCGAAAAGATAATGTAAATAGGCACCATCAGAGAGTGGATTGGAATCAACATTCCCATCAGGAACATGACATACAGCGGTTTATTTAACGGGAAATCAATTCTCGAAAGAATATAACCCACGATAAACGCGATCAGTACAATCAGCAGAACCGACAAGATTGTGGTACGCGCGGAATTGCCCACCGACTGCATCAGCTTGTAGTCCTTGTTAGATAAAATCTTTATGTAGTTTGCCAGCGTCGGCTCCTTCGGCAATCCGACGATGTCTGCATTAAATACTCTCTTTTCCTTCAGGGAGGAGTAGAGCATCCACACCAGAGGGAACATACAGGTCAGTGAAAAAATCCAGAGTACCAGATTGATAATTACGCCAAGCACGCCTCTTTTTACTTTGGTGCCTGTCGAGTTATCTTCTACCTTTGTCATTGCCATTTCTTTCGCCATAACGATTCCCTCCCTTACGCCTTAGCCTTGCGGGCTTTGATCGCCCGTTGTCTTTCCTTCTCGATCTGCTTCAGGCGCTTCGCTTCTTCACGGTCATAGCGATCCGTCATGCAGTAGTTCATGAGAACCTGCGATCCGCCGATCACGGCCAACGCCAGAACAAAGATGCCGACCGAAATACAGGAACCATAACCCAAGTTGGACTGCTCAAAGGAAACCTTATATCCATACATTGCCATAACCATGGAGGAGTAGCCGGGGCCGCCCGCCGTCATGACGTAAATATTATCGAACGCTTTCATATTACCCGCAACACAGAGGGTAATACATACAAGCAGAGTATTCTTAATCAAAGGTAATACTATGTAACGCGCACGCTGAATCCCTGTTGCGCCGTCAATCTCCGCGGACTCCAAAACCTCCGTGCTGATGGAGGAAACCGCCGACAGGAGAATCACCATATAATAACCGATAAACTGCCAAATCAGAGGAATGGATACCAGAAGCATTACCAAGCTTGGCTCGTTAAGCCATACCTTCTGCTTATCCGGTCTGCCAATCTGCTCTAAGAACCAGTTCAACAATCCTCTCTTGGAATCATAAATCATCTGCCAGATAAAACCAATGCAGACTGCGGAGATCGTGCTCGGGAAGAATCCGAACGTCCTGTGGATACCCTGCAGCTTGGTTACCTTGGAATTGATCAGCAGCACTACGATAAATGCCAGACCGATCTGTCCGATGATACATACCACTACCAGAAAAATATTGTGCCAGAAGGAGCTCCAGAACACCTCGTCGCTAAACAGCTGCGCATAGTTCGCCAGTCCGTTAAAGGTCTTAACCGGACCGCCCTTCCATTCAAAAAAGCTATAAAAAAGAGCTGCAAGAAGCGGTGCAAATACCGTGAACACATACAGCGCCACGGGCACAGCCAGATATGCAGCTACCACCCATCCTTTTGGTTTAATAGATTTCAGCATAGAATCGCCCCCATTTCCTTTTTAGTACCCATCTTGTGACGTACCCCAAAAGCGAAACGAAGACCTTCTCTGCCGCTTCGCCGGAATCAAACCTCTCTCGGTAAAGTTCCGCCCGGGGAATCTCCCCAGGCGGTATTACCTTTATCTTACAATAACCTTCTCAGCTTGATCGGTTACTGACCTAAGTAAGTCTTGTAAGCAGCCTGTGTATCCGCAGCTACGGTTGCGGGATCTTTGTCGCCGTTTACCATTTCCTGCATTTCAGTGTTCAGTACAGACCAAACAGAACCGTCTACATAGGAGTCATAAATCTCACAACCCTTGTTGTCCACATAGGAGAAGTTGTAGAAATCCTGTGTGTACTGATCAAATGCGGAGAGATCTACATCAGAGCCGCAGAAACCAGCCAGTGCATAGTTAGCGCCTACATACTCGGAGAATGCAGGACCTGTCAGATACTGGCAAAGGTCGATACAAGCTGCAAGCTTATCAGGATCCTGTGCTGCCTTAGCACTGATTGCCATACCATAGCCAAGACCGATGTTCTGGAACTTCTCATACTTGGTAGCGTCTGCTGCCTGAGGAAGAACTGCGAACTTGGTGGTGTCTTTCTTCGGATCACCTTCCAGAGTAGCCTGAATGTAAGAAGCATCCCAGTTACCGCCAATGAATGCTGCCGCCTCACCGGAAATGTAGTACTCACGAGCATCCTCGTTGGATACTGCGTTGAAGTCCTTGTTGAAGATGTTGGTGTCGTGGAACAGACGCTGTGTCTCTGTCAGAGCTGCTACGAAGTTAGGATCCTCGAAGTTGCCTGTGCCTGCAATGATATCAGAGAACCACTGTGTACCTGTGTACTGATAGCCAAGGCAGGATACGAAACAGGAGTTCAGCTGCCACTGACCGGAGTTACCAAATGCGATGGTGTCGATGCCCTGACCGCTGAAGTACTCAGCTGCCTTCTCAACATCAGCCCATGTGGTCGGGAAGGAATCGAAACCTGCCTCTTTCCACATAGCCTCATCGTAGATAACTACTGTACATGTACCACCTGTCAGAGCCGGATAAGCATAATACTTGCCGCCCGCTGTGAAAGGTACAAGATAGTCCATATTGTACTCACTAGCATACGGAGAATTCTTGATGCTGTCTGTCAGGTCATATACCAGACCCTGATCGGACCAGCTGATGGTATTCATACCCTGAAGCAGGAATACATCCGGAAGATCGTCAGCCGCTGCACGTGTAGCGATCTGTGTCTTATAATCGTCGTTTGCAAGAACTTCCTCGCTCAGAGTAATATTGCTGTGATCATTCTGCCAGTTAGCAAGGCATGTTCTGAAACCGTCGGAACCGCCGTTACCCTCAGACTCCTCAGATGTGGAGAAGTGCATGATGGAAATCTCGCCGCTGTAAGCCAGCTCGCCGTCTGCTGCCGGAGCTTCTGCTTCTGCGTCTGCTGCCGGAGCCTCCTCTGTAGCAGGAGCTTCCTCTGCTGCCGGAGCCTCCTCTGTAGCAGGAGCTTCCTCTGTTGCCGGAGCTTCTGCTGCCGGAGCGCCACTATTGCCGCAGCCAGCAAGCGTAACAACCATAGTTGTTGCCAGTAAAACACTTACTACTTTCTTTTTCACTTTTTCATTTCCTCCTTTAATAAATTGAAAAAAGTAATGGTAACACGAAACGCTTTTTACTTAAACGTTTTCGTAATGATAGTCTAGCACATATTTCCCATATTGACAACCATTTTTTTAATTTTTTTCATACATTTTTGATAAACTTTTCTATATTACTTAACATTTAAGTAAAACAGTTGACGGATATCTTGACAAAAAACAAGAATGCGGTGCACAGTTTTCCAATGCCCCGCATATCTTTTGCTTTTTCCCTCTAATTTCCTGCCGCCTGCTCCGCCGACGCTCTGTCCCGATAAAACGCCAACTGGTTTTTCCCTCGTTTTTTCGCTTTGTATAATCCCTGGTCGGCCGCCTTGTACAGTGTCTCAAAATCTTCGCCTTCCTGCGGGAAAATCGCCACGCCGATACTTGCCGTCGCCTTATACTTCACATACTCGCCCGCCTGAAAGCTCTTAAAGAAGGCCTCCACCTTTCCCGCCTCTTTCATGATATCCTCATCGCTCGTGATATCCTTCAGGAAAACCATAAACTCATCGCCGCCCACGCGTCCCACAATATCGGAGGCGCGGAAAATCGCTCCAATCTGCACTCCAAGGGACCGCAGCACTTCGTCTCCAAACGCATGTCCCATGGTATCGTTGATCTTCTTGAAATTATCGATATCAAACAAAAACATCATGGACTGTTTATTCGGGTTCTGCGCCATGTAATCCTTAATCTTGCGTTCCGTTGCAAGCTTATTGTTAAGGCCGGTTAAAAGATCCGTATCCGCCTTGTCTTCCAGTTCCCGCTTCTTTTCATTGCTACGGATCTTGCCGACAATATTGATCACCATAACGATGCAGAAGAATACGACGATCACAATAAGCAGGGACACTACCATATTTTTAGTCGTGCTGCGCAGATAACCGGACTGTCTGTCCACGTAAGACGCGCTGACGCCCAGCACCATATCCCAGCGGTTACTGCCCAGCGGCACAAAAGTTAGCACATGAGACTGGCTTCCGGTCTGCATATCAAGATTGCCGCGGGAACCGTTGCCCATACGGTTGCGGAGCACTCTGACATTATCCTTGTTTTCCGGCTCAAGTGCGGAGAAAAGATTGCCGTCCTTTAAACAGCCATTGGTTGAGGAGCCGCTTGCTCCCAGCACATTTCCCTCCATATCTGCGACAGCCAAAAAACTGGAGGAATCAAACCCGGAGTTCATAAGCATATCCGCGAACTGGCTCATCGGATAGAGAAGAATCAGATAGCTCTGTCCCCCCTCCGTGGAAATAGGTTTCGTCACCGCTATAGACGCTACCTCTTTCGCATAGATATAAGTCCGCTCCCCCGCAAGAACCTCCTGAAACCATGCCGTTTCGCTAATATTAAGCGTGTTTCCTCTCTGGTCAACCGCCGTCCCCTTATCATCACTGAAAAGAACCGTCTCCACGCCGGCCGCAGTCGACGCCACGCCAAGCAGTTCCTCTACGCGCTCGCCATCCTGCACCCCTTCGTTTTCAAGCAGTATCCTGACAGGCTCTCCCGCCTTACTTACGCCGTCGAGCCGATTCAGAAAACGCTCTCCATAGGTTTCCGCCGAAGCAACCAGGCTTTTCAGCACGGCACTTTCAGCCTCCTTATTGCTCTTAAAGGAAAAGCTGACCAGCATGCCCACTACAACAGCCAGCATAATTCCCGTCGGAACGAGCCACTGCAATACGCTCGACTTGTTTTGATTATCCATCGATTTCTTTTGTCTCCTCGTCTATTTTCAGGGAGAAGTCCAGATCGGAGGTGAGTTCCTCCGTTTCCGGCTCCAGCTTTTTAAAAATACCACTGTAAATCCACGCTGCAACATAGGCCGGTACTGAAAAGCCAAACAAAAAGATAAAGAGAAGCGCGTATGTCGAAAAATACGCCAGCACAAGGGGCAGGATATAGCACGCTATCATCAGAATCGTTTTGGGCAAATTAGCAAAAGCCAACAGCATCGCGTTCTTAAGTGTATTTTTTATGGAATTTTCAAATCTGGCCAACACCGGGAACACATATACCGCAATCATCAAAAGAAGGATTGCCACTGCCACCACAGCTATGATCAGAGGTTTCGGGAAAGTCAATCCCGAATAGTTGAAAATCCAAATATCTCCGATATAAACCGCCACCACCAAAAGCATCAGAAGCCATATGAGGGTAGCCTGCTTAAAGTTCGCCTTAAAAGATTTAAAGAAGCCTTTGACAAGATACCCCTCCTCATCGCGGACAATCTTAAGCAGTACATAATGCTGCGCCGTAAATGCTGCTCCCACAGTGATAACCGGAATACAGCAGACTATCATCAGCAGATTTAAAATCATCAAATCGCCCACACGGTTTAAGAACCGCATAATCGGGCTGTCCATATCAAAAAATTTACCCATCAGACATTTCTCCAAAAAATCACAACTTTTATTTTATCACATAGAAATATGAAAAACTATAAAAAATTTAAAATATGTAAAAAAACAAACTATTTTAGATTTTATATTTTTTGTTTACCTGCTGATACTGCATATTAAGCGTCTGGTACATTTTCAGGATATTAGCCGTTTCCTGCTTCACACGGTCCATGATCTCGTCATAAGAATCCGAAAGCACCGTAACGATCTGCCTCTTAAACCGCTTCTTTGCCGTCTCTTCACTCAGGAAACGCAGTACCTGCTGTTTTGATACCGCATCCCTGTAGCTTCTTTTATTGACCAGCGCGCTCACCACATCGGCCACCTGCAGCACTCCCTGCTGGATACTGATCTTCTGCTCACCCAGCCGTTTGGGATACCCGCTCATATCCCCTCTCTCGTGATGCGCCAATGCTATACTCACGATATCAGCGTCCATCCTATGCTCTAATTTTTCCTGCGCTATCTTCACGTGAGTGCGGACATGCTTGATTTCCTCGGGCTTTAGCTTTCTGGGCGCCATAACGATATCCTGCGATATGGCAATCATTCCCAAATCATGCACCAACGCCGCATAGTAAATCATTTCCCGCTCGTGATCGGGAAGAAACAGACGGGACGCAATCTCCTCGCAGATACAGATGGTTGTGACGGTGTCAAGCACCATGCCTTCCCGAACAAAACCAAGGCAGTAAATCAACATGTCCAAAAACTTCTTTTTATTCTCATTGGAAAAAATCATGTATTCCGCAATTTCATCCAGCTCCGCCTTATACTCATCACTTTTTATCTTTTCCAGTATATTATACTTCGCGTCGCACTGATAAAACCGTTCCAGCCCCGCAGCTGAAAGCTTCGTACCCGCCTGCTTTTGAAACATACGCGGATCAAACTGCGCACCCATAGTATTGGAATAAATATCAATCTTCTCGGCAATATTGATATAAGCCGCCACATCCTTGTAAATATAATCAACCGTCTGCAGCTTGTCATAATCTCTGCAATGATACATGATCACTTTCGACAGATCGGGCTCCGGAGACAGATATTTAAAAAACAAATATCCATAAATCGAATGGGCCATGCTGTCCCGGGTCTCATATTGCAGCATATCATTGATCCTGCTCTGCTCCGTCTTATAGGCGCCGATATCGTGCATCGTCGCAACCATCACAATATCCGCAAGCTCAAACTCCTCGTATTTGTTTTCTTCCTGAAGCATCTTATAAACAATATAGGCCACCCTCGATCCGTGTTCCATCAGGGTCGGGTTGATCAGCTTCAAAATATCCCTCATCAAGAGGTAAATGTCTTTACTTTTAATATACTCCATACTCTTCCCCCGTCCCTAAACCCATCACAATACAAACTCCATCGGCGTGTAGATAATACCGTCCTTCTTCTCCTGCGGACGCAAATCACGAAATCCAAGTTTATGATAAAATTCAACCCCATAAGGAGAAGAATTTACCGTCACACGCGAAGCCTGTACCTCAGTCAAAAGATAATGAGACAAATACTGCAAAAGTGCCCGTCCGATTCCTCTCCTATGGTATTTCTCATCCACAAAGAGCAGAGAAATATGCGTCCCGTCCCGCAGGGTAAGCATTCCCACGATTTTCTTTCCGTCCAGTGCGACAAACATCTGGTACGAGCCTACGACAAACATACGGTAGAGTGTGGAATCTGTTATAAAATTCTCAAAATTCTTCACGCCCTCCGGAGAGTATACATCAGCCTCAAACCGTAAAAAAGTCCGCCATGCCAACGCCATGGCATCCTCCCATTCATCCCGATATGCGTTTCTGATCTGATACGGCACTTCCAAAACAATCCGCTGCTCCTTTTTAAGTCTCCTTTTTATTTTAACGTATTTTTTTTAAAATTACAACCTACAGCGACTATTTCGCCGCCTCGCTGCCCACCTTATTCACCAGAGGCAGTCCATTCTCCAGCGCATAGGCGTTCTCCAGCGTCACTTTCGCGATTGCCTGCATGGCCTCTTTCGTGAAAAATCCCATATGCGAAGTAATCAACACGTTGGGAAAAGTCATAAGCCGCGCCAGATTTTCATCCCGCATAATCTCATTCGACTTATCCTCATAAAAGATTCCTTCTTCCTCCTCATAAACATCCAGACCCACACCGCCAAACTTTCCATCTACCAGCCCGTCAATCAGCGCATCGGTGTCGATCAGCGCCCCTCTGGAAGTGTTGACCAGATACACACCGTCCTTCATATTTGCAATTGTCTGCGCGTTGACCAGGTGTTTCGTCTCCGAGGTTAACGGACAGTGCAGGGAAATCACATCCGATCGCTCCATCAGTTCCTGTACCGACACGTATTCCGCCTCCACGTCCTTGTTGGGATAGGGGTCGTAGGCCAAAACCTCCATGCCGTACCCGTTGCAGATGCGGATCATAGCCTGCCCGATCTTACCTGTACCCACAACGCCGGCCGTCTTGTGATACAAATCCACGCCCATGAGGCCATACAGACTCATGTTAAACTCCCTTGTCCTATTGTAGGCCTTGTGCGTGTAACGGTTCACGGTCATGAGCATCGCCATGGCAAATTCCGCCACCGCCTCCGGCGAATAACTGGGCACGCGGAGCACCTGTATCTTATCCTCCGCCGCCTTCACGTCCACATGATTAAACCCGGCACTCCGCAAAAGCAGCGCCTTCACATGCATATCGTAGAGCTGCTGTATCATAGCTGCATTGACATAGTCGTTCACAAAAATACAGACAGCGTCATATCCCTTTGCCAAAGAAACCGTCTCCTCATGAAAAGGCGCTTCGTAAAAATGAATCTCAAACCCATGCTCCTTTCCCATGGGCTCAAACCAGATTTTGTCGTAAGGTTTTGTGCTAAAAAATGCAATTTTCATATATGCTGCCCTCCAAACTATTGTTTTCAAAAACATGCGTTTCAGATATCTAGTATATGCATCCGCCAATAAAGTATTCCCGGCGATGCCATCCTCCTTTTCACTGAAAAAAGGAATTCCGCCTTGCAGAATCCCTTTTTATATCCATTCTTACCTCTAATCTGTCTCTGCAAATAAGCCGTCAAAAAAACTGCTCACACTCTCCTTAATGCTTTGTAAAAATCCTTCTTTTGCGCCTTCCACGGCGCTGTCCACTGCCTCTTCAATCACCTGATCAGCCTGTTCCACCGCATCTCCCAAGGCTTCGTCAGCCTGTTCCACTGCCGCAGAGCCATACTCCTCATACATCCCTTTCACCTGACCCGCAAGTTCTTCCGCTTCCGACCCGATATTCTCGATCGCAGGAGCCTGTCCATCGCGCGGCTGTGTGAGAGCCAGATAGCCCACGCACAAGATCGCCGCCAGACACAGGAGCCTCAAAAATTTCTTCATATTCTCTCCTCAAATCAGGTGACATTCTGCAAAATAAAACGGTAAATGTCCCCGTATACATCTTCCCTGTCGGCTTCATTCAGTATTTCATGCCGGTCGCCGGGATAAAGCTTTAACTGCACCTGCTCCATGCCAAGCTCTTCAAAAGAACGGAAGACCTTCTCCACAGCCCTGCCATAATTTCCTACCGGATCTTCCTGTCCGGATGCAAACATAACAGGAAGGTTCTTTGGCATCTGCTTTAATTTCTCTGTATCATATAAATTCCAGATCAGTTTCATCAACGTCTGAAATCCGTTTGCCGTAAACACAAACTGGCACATCGGATCCTGTCGGTAGGCTTTTACATTCTCCGGATTCACACTGACCCAGCTTCCGGAATCCTCCGGTCCCGCCTGAAGGCCTCTGTCACAAACGCCGAACAATATTTTATCCAGCCACGTACATACATGCTTCGGCCCTGCGAAAATACCAAGAACCGTCGCAAGCGTCCACGCAAAAATTATCTGCCGTCTGGGCTGCATTCCCGTTCCCATAATCACTGCGCCGTCTATGCCGCTGCCATAGCGCGTCAGATAATTGCGCAGAATAAACGATCCCATACTGTGACCCAAAATGATATATGGGATACCCGGATACTGCTCCTGCATCATCTTTTTGAGCCGGTGTTCATCCCGCACAAGCACCGTGGCCGCGTCCTCTTTGCAAAAATAGCCCCGAATTTCTCCCTCTTTGACGGACAACCCATGGCCCAGATGATCATCGCCCACCACAAGAATGCCCTTTCCGGCCATAAACCGCGCAAACGCATCGTATCGGTCGATATATTCCGACATGCCGTGCACAATTTGCAAAATACAGATAGGCTTCTCTGTTTCTGGAATCCATTTGATTGCATGAAGCTTGTGCTCGCCGTCCCGCGAGCCAAAATAAAATTCCTGTTTTTCCACCATAGCGCCTTCCCTTTAGCAAATCTCCGATCCCGCAGGCACGAACCGTTCCGGCGTCATCACAGCAAGATTACCGTCTTCATCCGCCGCGCTCAAAATCATTCCCTCGGACATCTGTCCCGCAATTTCCCTTGGCTTCAGATTGACAAGCACCATAACCCGCTTCCCGACAAGCTCCTCCGGTTTATAATACTGCTTGATCCCCGAAAGAATCTGCCTTGTGCCGCCTCCTACCTGTACCTTAAACTTTAAGAGCTTTTTGGACTTTGGCACCTCCTCACACGAAAGCACCAATCCTACCTGAAACTGGCATTTCTCAAAGTCCTCGTAAGAGATCTCCGCCTTAGGCGCAAGCTCCACGTATTTTTCGTCCATACCAGACCCGGCTTCCGCGTCCGCCTCCACCCTTCTCCTGGCAAACATCGCTTCCACCTTCTCCATTACTTCCGAAAGATCCTGCCTTGCAAAAAGAATTTCGGGCGTCTGCGTCACCTGCGTGCCGGAAGGATACAGCGTCGACGCTGTAGCGCAGTCCTGTTCTTCTGCACACTTTTCCAACACCGCGAAATCAACCAGAGGTGCATTCATCTGCTCGGAAATCCGCTTCGCAGTCTCCGGCATATAAGGCTCTAAAAGAGAGGCCCCCACTAATATCGCATTAGATAAATTGTAGAGCACCGTCGCCAGCCTGTCACGCTTTGTCTCATCCTTGGCAAGCGCCCACGGCATCGTCTCATCGATATATTTATTGCTGCGTTTAAAGAGTGTAAAAATTTCCGTGATCGCATCCGCCACCCGCAGTTCGTCCATTTTGCGAGACACTCTGCTATAAGTATCTGTGAGAACCCGCAGCAAGTCAGCGTCCACATCCTCCGCGCCGGCATCTACACCGACTTTTTTATTCTCCACCCTGCCGCCAAAATATTTGTTGCTCATGGAAATGGTTCTGTTGACCAGATTCCCCAGCGTGTTTGCCAAGTCGGAGTTCATACGTTCCACCATAAGATCCCAGGTAATCACACCGTCGTTCTCAAAAGGCATCTCATGCAACACAAAATAGCGCACGGCATCCACACCGAAGAAATCAATCAAATCATCGGCATAAATCACATTTCCCTTGGACTTACTCATCTTGCCATCCCCTTGCAAAAGCCAGGGATGCCCAAACACCTGCTTGGGCAAGGGCTCACCCATCGCCATCAGGAAAATCGGCCAGTAAATCGTGTGGAAACGAATAATATCCTTACCGATCAGATGCAAATCGGCAGGCCAGAACTTCTGATACTGTTCGCTGCTTTTTCCGTCAGCGTCATACCCGATGCCTGTAATATAGTTCGTCAGCGCATCCATCCACACATAGATCACATGCTTATCATCAAAATCCACGGGAATACCCCATTTATATGAGGTTCTCGACACACACAAATCCTGTAAGCCCGGCAGGAGGAAATTATTCATCATCTCGTTTTTACGGGAGACGGGCTGGATAAATTCCGGGTGGGCATTGATATGCGCAATCAGCTTGTCCGCATACTTGCTCATCTTAAAGAAATATGCCTCTTCTTTTGCAGGCTTCACCTCCCTGCCGCAGTCCGGGCACTTACCGTCCACAAGCTGGGATTCCGTCCAGAAGGACTCGCAGGGAGTACAGTACATCCCCTCATAGTATCCCTTATAAATGTCTCCCTGATCGTGCAGTTTCTTAAATATCTTCTGCACCTGTTTTTCATGGTAATCGTCCGTGGTACGGATGAATTTATCATAAGAGGTGTTTAACGCATCACAGATTCTGCGGATTTCTCCCGCCACACGATCCACATAGGCCTTCGGCGTAACGCCCGTTTCCTGCGCTTTCAGCTCAATCTTCTGTCCATGCTCGTCCGTGCCCGTCTGAAAGTATACATCATAGCCGTCCTTTCTCTTAAAACGGGCAATGCTGTCCGCAAGCACAATTTCGTAGCTGTTCCCGATATGCGGAACACCGGAAGTATAGGCAATCGCCGTTGTAATATAATATTTTCCTTTATTCATGACACGCTTCCTTTCCACTTTCCTTCTAATTTTCCAGTCTATCCTAAAGGTGCGCGATTGTCAATTCCCGGTAATTTACCGCCCATTTTAATAAATAACATAATAATTTAATTCGGCTGACGAGAGTATAGTATCGTCCGAAGCGCCGAGATTCTGAGTGTACGTAAATCCATTATCCGTAATCTTTATGTCGCTTGCATACCCATATTCGCTCCCCTCTATACTTTTCATCATATATCTGTATTGCAAATTGTTCACACTATCGTATATCTGAAACTGCGCGAGCGTCCACCCGCCATGTCCCGTACGGCAGCCGTATAAGACTACCGTTCTCGGCCTTTGCCCGAGGGTTACGGTTGCTGTGCTTCCATGTCCGTAAACAGTGAAAGTGCCTCTGCTCGTTTTTAATTCTTTATTGTTTTCATAATAGGATTTATTATCCTCACCCGTCCCCAAAATGAGTTTCCCGTCAACCCACGCCGCCGTGCCGGCAGACAGGTTTTTTGCAGAGGCCGCCGTCACGCTGATCTGCTCCGCCCCTTTTTGGGGGCTGTCGCTCGTCAGAGCTCCATCGGCGTTCTTATAAAGCGCCGTACCTGCCGGATAACCGTACGCCGTCACGTCAGACGGCACGGACTGGCTGGCCGCAATGCCTTCCAAAATTGTACCGAAATCGAGGCTGACCGGATCGACGGCGCACTCGCCGGAAGGCGCTGTGTGCGCAACGCGGATATCCGCATCCGTCTGAACAGACACGCCCTCTCCCGTCGTAAAATAAGTATTCATTTCATTGAGCTGATTCGTCACCCCCTGTTTAAACAGATTGATCCGCTCCTCCAGCTTATAAAAATCCTGTGAATCAATAACCACCTGATCTTTTCCGTCCTGATAGGTAATTTTTCCGTAGGATTTTAACCCCTCTTTCTCAGCAGTGCCTTGCTCTTCCGCCGCCAAGGCTGCCCCGCAAGTCCCGAATGCCACTGTCAAAACCAACATCATTGTTAAGAATCTTTTCCTCGTCATTTTTCTCCTCCTTCATCCGCAGTCTCTTCCCCTTTTCCTTCTATCCCGTTCTGCTCCTCCTCACCGGCGCAGTCGTTTCCAGAGACGGATACCTCATACGGCCCGGCCATATCAGGACCATTCTCCTCCAATACCAGCAGCTTTTCCGGCTCTGACTCTTCTATTTCCTCATCGGACATCTCTGCCTCCGGCGGTTCAGGCATCGTCGTTTCCTCATCGGATATCTCGTCCGCTGACGGCTCGGTTGTTGTCTCCTCTTCCGTCTGATAGCCGCAGTCAATACAGGTTTTGATATGATGTGTCCCGGATGAGTCTGACGTAATAGAAAAAGCGTAATGCTCCTCCTCGACAGGCTCGTACCCCTGACAATACTCTGTGCCGTCCAAAAGACATCTGCTTCGGTGGCATGTTTCATCCACCATATCAAAGGTCAGCACATGCGCCTTTTCCTTCTCCCACTGATACCCGCAGGCACATCGAAAACGCCTGCCCGGATATTCCTCTCCCCCGACAGATATCACACAGTCCTCTTCGCTCTCCGCCTTATGCACATCTGTCAATGTATCTCCGCAGAGAACGCAATATTTTGTATGAACTCGATCATCTCTATTTTGATATTCCCACCGGTGCATATGTGTATATTCCGCCGGATCAAATGCCTTCCCTGAAACGTCAGACAATTTCCCATACAGAAAGGAAAAATCCGCCGCATATATGACGGCCTCCTTTCCACCGTCCCGATAGACCAGATTTCCCCGGGAGGCAGGCTCCCGCATCTGTAATGGCCCCGCATTTCTTGTACTTTCTTCTTTTGCTTGTACCACCGAATTCCCCTCCGGAGCCAACACTGTCATCCATAATCCGGCGCACAAAGCAGCCGCTAAAATTCCAATCCGTCTTTTCACTGTTTTTCCTCCTTACCCCTCTCAGTTCTCCCGGTTCGGCATCAGATAAAGCGTATTCGTCTCCTCCTCATAGCGATAGGCAAGCGCTTCCGAGGCCATCGTATTCATTCTTTCATTCAGGCTCTCATTCATCTTTTCCAATGCGGCCTGAAATTTTCTCTCCAAATCATCAATATCATCGCCGAGACGGTCCACGCGCTTGTCGATCTCTTTCATGTTTTCTCCCAGCGCCTTCTCCAAATCTTTTTCCACCTCAGACAGCCGCTTCCAAAGCTCCTTATCCTCTCTTTCCAGCGCTTTTATTTTTTCCCGGATGCCCGCCATATCCGTACGTGTCTGTTCTATTTCGTTCCTGAGCCCTCCGATCTGCTCCTGTATCATCGGAATCTTTTCTCCGTCCAATGTGCGTATTACCTCGGACAGCTTTTCCATTTTTGTCTCAAGCCCGCTTATGCTTTTCACCACAGTTTCCGTCTCTTTCTCCAACACGGCAAGCTTTTCCGTCACCTTTGCATCCCCGCCCTGATATTCCTTGACGATCGACGCAATTTCTCTCTGCGCCTGCTCCATCGTGGATTGCAGTTCCTTGATTTTCTCCGCCAATGCATTGGTGTTCGTAAGGTATTCCTGCCGAAGCTCCTCCCCGGAATCCATGGACATATACTCCTCCATCTTTTCTTCATGGGTAACCGCCACAAGTCCAGCCTCCTGCGTATCCTGCCCTTCCTGCTCCGGCTGCAAATCCTGCGCAGCCTGTAGTTCGGCTGCCCTCCTTGCCGATTCCTCTTTCTTTTTTTCCTGCGCGCTGTATCCCCACCACAAAAGCAGAAGCAGCAGCACAATAATTACCACGGCCACGGCGCCGATCACCACCACGGAAAGCTGGTTTTCCTTTCTCTCAGGGTCTTCTCTCCACTCGTTAATATAATCTGACAGTCTTGTCATAAATTCTCGCATAAAAACCTCCTTTTTTCTCTTTTTCTTTTTCATTTCAACATTTGGAATCCAGCGGCGATCTGCCGTAGACCCGCACAGAGAATGTGCGGAATAAAGTATACTTTAATGTGTCTCCAAAGATTGTATCCTCACGATACCAAATCACGTTTCCATTTGCAATATCGGAATATTGCACAAGCTTTCCATAACAAAAAGAAACCAGAACGCTCTTTTTCCCGATGCGCTCTGGCTTTTCTTGTGCCAAACGAAATTCCGTTATATGCTTTTCTCCAAAATTTTAGTATGTCAAAATCTCGTATCCATCCTCCGTCACCGCCAGCGTTACCTCCCACTGTGCGGAAGGCTTCCCGTCCTCGGTGTAGACCGTCCAGCCGTCCTCATCATCAATATAGATATCCGCTTTTCCCATATTGACCATGGGTTCAATAGTAAACACCATCCCCGGTACCATCAGCATTTCTGTCCCTTTCGGCGTCACATAGCTGACAAAAGGCTCCTCGTGAAATTCCAGACCGATGCCGTGCCCGCCGATCTCCCGCACAATGGAATAGCCGTTCTTCTTCGCGTAATCGTTAATGGCCTGCGCCATGTCACCCAGAAAATTCCACGGCTTTACCTGCGCCAGCCCCACGTCGATACATTCTCTTGCCACCTGCACCAGCTTACGCGTCTCCTCCGGCACATTGCCCAGCATAAACATACGCGAGGAATCCGAAAAATATCCTTTATAGATTGTAGATACATCCACATTGACGATATCGCCGTCTTTGAGCAGCCGGTTCTCATCGGGAATGCCGTGACATACCACCTCGTTGATGGAAGTGCAGACACTCTTCGGAAATCCCTCATAATGAAGCGGCGCCGCAATCCCGCCCATCTCCTTTGTCATATCGCTGACAAGACGGTCAATCTCCTCCGTGCTCATACCAATATGAATCTGTTTCTCAATCTCATCCAGAATCGCGATATTCAGCTTACTGCTCTCCCTGATTCCCTGTAGCTGTTCGGGCGTCTTAAGAATATCGTGACTCGGGACAATATGTCCCTGCAACGCATATCCTTCAATTTTCTCATCCATCTCCATGTGGCAGACTTTATATTTTTTCCCGCTGCCACACCAACAGGCGTCGTTTCTCCCTAGCTTTTTCATGATCGTGTCATCTCCATTCCTTAACCTTACCTATCATACCACATCGGATCGGGAAATAAAATAGTCGAATAAAACCCTAAGCAGAGAAATAACCACAGCAAAATTGAGTGTGGAGCAAAGGAAAATTACAGGGAAAAATTTTAATTATTTCCTTTTCTGTTGACTTTCATGCGCATGTTAGTGTATGATATATATGCGCATGAAAGTGAGGTGATAAAGTGGCGCAAAAGAAAATGGGACGTCCACCTAATGGCGATAA
>DKUO01000009.1:1232-52092 GCA_002490705.1 Lachnospiraceae bacterium UBA7202 | reverse complement strand
AAAAGTCACTTCATAACAGGAGGCCGTTGCGGACATGGTCATGGGAAACGCCTCCGGCTCTGCCCTGTAAAATGCCTGAAACACCAGAATTTCCAAAAATCCCCATGCAAACTGCGTCACGATACCGGCCAGTGCGGCGGCCCGGTACTGCAACCCCATTGTAAAGCTCAACCGAAAGAAGGACAGATATTTTTTCACACCGCACCTCCCTAGATATCATAGGCGCGATAAAGCTCGGCCACCGTCTCGTCGATGCCCGCATCGCCCCTTTTAATATCCGCCAGCGTCCCATCCATCAGGATTTTCCCTTTTCCAATGAGAATAATACGCTGTGACAGCGCTTCGATATCCTGCATGTCGTGCGTCGTCAGAATCACCGTGGTCTTGTGCCGTTCATTCTGTTTTTGAATAAATTCCCGGACCGCTATTTTAGAAACCGCATCCAGTCCGATGGTAGGCTCGTCCAAGAATAAAATTTTAGGACTGTGCAGCAGGGAAGCCGCAATCTCGCACCGCATTCTCTGTCCCAGAGACAGCTGTCTTGCCGGAGAGCGCAACAGCTCTGCAAGATTTAACAGCTCTGTCAGCTCCTCCAAATTATTCTGATAGGTTTCTTTGGGAATGGAATAGATATCTTTCAATAAGGCAAAAGAATCGGCAACGGGGACGTCCCACCAAAGCTGTGACCGCTGTCCGAACACGACACCAATCTCCTTCACATGCTCTATGCGGTTTTTGTACGGGATTCTGCCATCCACTGTCACAGTGCCGCCATCCGGCGTCAGAATGCCGCTCAGGATTTTGATGGTGGAGCTTTTTCCCGCGCCGTTTGGCCCGATGTAGCCCACCATCTCCCCGTCCCGAATCGTAAAGGAAACGTCTGAGAGAGCATGGATGACCTCATACTCCCGGTGAAACAGGGCCTTAATCGCCTCGCCAAAACCTGCGTCCCTCTTCGCGATTTTATAAGATTTGCACACATGCTCCATGGTAATCATTGGCTTTTCCTCCGAATACCCATTCTACCATACAGCATAAAATCCGGCAAGAAAATTGCAGATCCGCCATTCGGCCGTGTAACGGCCTATATGGCTACTGTCCCATGGTGTTCCTTTACGGCACAGATCACAAGCTCGCTCTTCATGCCGTTTAACTCAATCACGTTTTCCGCATCCGGGGTGTCAAACCGTTCCGTCTGCTTTCCATCCTTTTCATAAGAAATGCTTGTGCCGATCCCCTTTGTGACTGCGGTGAAAGCCGTGCCCTCCGGAATACGGATTCTTGAGGTTGCCGACACCTGATTGATTGCAATCTCTCCGTGCAAAGAGCGGCAGACCACCTCCATATCGATTCTGACCTTGAAATCCGTCTGGAGCGCGGCGTATGTGTCGGAGGCCAGACGAACGCGGATTTTCTCACCCTCATAGCAGGACAATACAAACTGTTTTGCCCCTCTGAACTTCATATCATAGCGTTTTGGCTCGTCGATGTCATATTCCGTCACGCTCTCAAAAAGATACTCCTCCGGCTTTTTTGTTCCCTTTTCATTTGATAGGAGCTCGTCGATGGAAATGGAAAACAGCGCGGAAACCGCTATGAGATTCTCAATGTCCGGGATACCCCCATCCGTTTCCCATTTCGTGACCGCCTGTCTCGATACGCCAAGCTTTTCCGCCAGCTGTTCCTGCGACATTCCTGCCTGCTTACGAATTTGTTTCAATTTTTCTGCAAATGTCATGTGAATCCTCCTTCTCATTCTCTTGTTTTGCTACGCCGAGTATAGGAAAACGCAGGTTGCATTACAAGCAATCAGAGATTACATTTCGCTTTTTTCTGCTACTTATCGTAGCATACCCTTGGCAGACTCGCAAAACATACCGCAAAAAAATATTGACAATGCGTAACAAAAGTATTATTGTGGAATAAATTAATTGCAGAAACACATAGCACAAACCTGTGAGAAAGAGTAGTACGTATGGGTTAACCATTACAGAGAGCCGTCAGCTGGTGGAAGACGGCATGGCACTTGTACCGAATGGACTTTCGAGGCCGGGCTGAAATGTTAGATTACATGCCGACAGAGTAGCCCCCGGCGGGAACCGCACCCGTTACCAAGGCGGCATATATGATCGTATATGGAAAGAGCGGATCGGGGACTGCGTTCCCGCATCAATTTGAGTGGTACCGCGATAATAACCTTGTTTATTACCGTCTCAGACTTTTGTCTGGGGCGGTTTTTTTGTCACCAACTAAAAAGGAGGAACACTATTATGAAAAAGAAATCTATCACACTGTTACTGGCAGGCGCGGTTCTCACCGCTGCCCTCACAGGCTGCGGCACATCCGGCAGTTCCGAGGATTCCGGCGCTTCCAACGGCAAAACCGGCAGGGCCTACAAGGTCGGCATCGTGCAGTACGTGGACGACGCTTCCCTGAATCAGATTGTGGCTGCTGTGCAGGCGGAACTTGACAAAAAGACCGAAGAAACAGACATTTTCTTTGACTACAAAAATTACACCTACAACGGGCAGGCGGACGCCACCACCATGAATCAGATCGCCACTGACCTGATCGCCTCCGATGTGGATCTCATTATCCCCGTTGCCACGCCGGTTGCCATGGTCATGCAGAATGCCACGGCGGAAAATCCGAGGAAGGACGGCAGTCTGATTCCCGTAGTCTTCTCCGCCGTTTCCGATCCCGTAGGCGCAGGACTGGTAGCTTCCATGGACGCCCCCGGTTCCAACATCACCGGGACTTCGGACGCCTTAAATACGGAGGCGGTCTTTGATCTGATGCTTTCCGCTGACCCGGATATCCAGACGGTAGGCCTTCTCTACGACAAGAGCCAGGACTCTTCCACCGCCGCCATCGCCGCCGCGAAGGCATACTGCGAGGAAAAAGGGATCTCCGTGGTGGAAAAAACAGGCACCAACAACGGGGAAATCTCCCTTGCGGCGGACGCCCTGATCGCCTCCGGCGCGGAGGCAGTATTTACACCAACCGATAACAACGTGATGACGGCGGAGCTTGCCATCTATGAGAAATTCATCGACGCCAAGGTGCCTCACTACGGCGGTGCGGACTCCTTCGCCTTAAACGGCGCGTTCATGGGCTACGGCGTAAACTATGTGGAACTGGGCACCGCCACCGCCGACATGGCAGTCGATATTCTGGCAAACGGCAAAGATCCCGCTTCCATGGCCGTGCAGACCATGGATAACGGCATTGCCACAGTGAACACCGAAACCGCCGAGGCCATTGGACTTGACTACAGTATGTTCGCGGACAAATGCTCCAATCTGGTAGAAATCCAAACTGCGGAGGAATTTAATTAAGATGAGTTCCCTGTTTACACTTTCCATTTTGCAGAGCGCGCTGGAGCTGGGCTGTATCTACGCTCTGGTGGCGCTGGCGCTGTTTATCTCGTTTAGCATCTTAAATATTGCGGATCTGTCCACCGACGGCTGTTTCACCTTAGGCTGCGCGGTGGGCGCCATGGTGACGCTGGCGGGCCATCCATTTCTGGCCCTCTTCGCCGCAATGGGCGCCGGTATCTGTTCCGGCTTTATCACCGCCTTTTTGCAGACCAGAATGGGGGTTCCCTCCATTCTGGCCGGCATCATTGTCAACACCGGACTTTACACCATCAACATCGCGGTAATGGATTTTTCTTCCAACGTAAACCTCTTTGCCTGCGACACCATTTTCAGTCTTGCCAAAGACAAAATCCTGTCTCCGTGGTATGATTCCTGGTATAAGTTCCTGATCGTCCTCGCGATTGTGCTGGTGATCGGCATTGCCTTATCGTGGTTTTTGAACACCAGACTTGGACTCTCCATCCGCGCCACCGGCGACAACGAACATATGGTGCGGGCATCCAGCATCAACCCGCTGTTTATGATCACGGTGGGCTTATGTATCGCGAACGCTCTCACTGCTCTGTCCGGCGCGATTCTCGGACAATACCAGAAATCCTGCGACATCAATCTTGGCACCGGCATGGTGACCATCGCTCTGGCGAGCCTGATCATCGGGGAGACGCTGACCGGAAAGGGAGGCATGTTTAAGAAGGTAATCGGCGTGGTTCTCGGAAGCTGCCTCTACCGCTTCATCGTAGCCTTGGCGCTTCGCCTGAACGTACCTGCGGAAGCCCTCAAGCTGGTTTCCGCCATCATCGTAGCGATTGCCATTTCCTTCCCCTACTTGAAGGAAAAATACCGTTTCTACAAAATGCGAAGCAATAACCCCCGGCATGTACAGAAAGGAGGGAACGCAGATGCTGACCATTGACGCAGTCTCCAAAACCTTTAACCCCGGCACCGTCAACGAAAAAAAGGCGCTGGATCATGTAAGCCTGTCTCTCGCAGACGGGGATTTTGCCACCATCGTCGGCAGTAACGGCGCGGGAAAATCTACCCTCTTTAACGCCATCACGGGAAGCTTTTATGTGGATGAGGGACGGATCATACTGGGCGGCGAGGATATCACCTACACCAAAGAACATACAAGAAGCAAAGTGATCGGCCATCTTTTTCAGGATCCCTTGAAGGGGACGGCGCCCCATATGACCATCGAAGAGAATATGGCGCTCGCCTATCTGCGGGCTTCTACCGCCAGACACGCCTACTTCAGCCGGATCAGTGCAAAGGAAAAGACCCGGTTCCGGGAACAGCTCTCCCTTCTGGACATGGGACTGGAGGATCGCATGAAACAGCCCGTCGGACTGCTTTCCGGCGGACAGCGGCAGGCGCTCACACTCCTAATGGCAACTATGGTGACGCCCCGCATCCTTCTGCTGGACGAACACACCGCCGCCCTCGACCCGGCTACGGCAGACAAGGTGCTGTCCCTCACGGAAAAAATCATTGCCGAACGGAATATCACCTGCCTGATGGTGACCCACAACATGCATCAGGCCCTCTCTCTCGGGAACCGTACCCTCATGATGGACGGGGGACGCATCGTATTTCATGTGTCGGGGGATGAGCGGAAAAATCTCACCATTGACGGGCTTTTAGAACAGTTCAGAATCCGCGCGGGGAAGCAATTAGATAACGACCGTATTTTATTGTCGAAGTAGCACGTAGAAATAAAAGAACAGGTGAAGGGCTTAAAAAAAGTCTTTCACCTGCTCAGTGTAAAAGGGGAATTTTACAAAAGCAATTGTAACAAAAAATTTTGTCAAAATCAAGCGGTATTTTAAAAAAAATGCGAAAAAACTTGCTTAATAAAACTCATACGTATTCACATATTCCAGCTCGTCGGAAACCGTTTCCGTATCCCCATAATAATCCCTTTCCCTGAGCCAGTTTCCCGCAGGATCATATTCATACTCCTTCTTTTTGTTCACATTCCCGTTTTCATCATACTCAACGACACTAATTTGATTGCCCTGCGCATCATAGAAGTTTTCACCATGACCATTCATCACACCGTCTGCATAAAATGCACTATAACCTATCGCATAGCCATTCTCATCATAATAATATTCCTGCCAGCTGCTCACAGACCCGTCTTTATTATAACTGATATCCTTGATCAAGTTTCCGTTTCCGTCATATTCATAAGCCATCCACCATTTCACCCCGTTCGCATATACGTCATTCATTCCTGACTGTCTGGACAACCCTTGTGTCTCATAATATGTCTTTTGAGCCAGCAGACCATTATCTGTGTACTCCGCGACAGACACTTCTGTCATCCGGCCATCCCGGTCATAGGCGGTGTATACATCTTCCGTTCCATCCTCATTATAGGTAAAACCGAACTTTCTTTCGCCATCCTCATAATAGACAATCTCATAGGCCAAAACACCATCCTCATAAGTATACTCGCTCCATTCTAACAAATTTCCATACTCGTCATATAAACTCCGACCCATTATCAGACCTTCCTCATCGTAAGTCTTGATCTCCCGAATGATGCCATTCTGATACTTTTCCTGTCTCATTAAGTGAATGCTCGCCATCAGCTCATCTTTCTTTGTATCCAACATGATATTTCCTGTCTGTGCAATTCCCTCTTTCAGAGCGCCCACCGCCGACAAATAATCGTCCTGCTGTAAATACAAATCACATTCCGCAAGATAGATATCCACGTTCTGCGGCGCTAAACTTTTCGCCTCTGCAAAAAGCTCCCGTGCACTTCCGTAATTCCCCTGCGCAAAATTTGCCTTGCCATCTTCCAAAAGCCTCAGCGCCTTTTTTCTATTCTCTTCCTCTTCTTTCGCCTTCTCCGCCTCCGCCTCTGCGTTTTTCTTTTCCTCTTCCTCTTTTTCTTCCTCCTGCTGCGGCATTTCAACGGTTTCTATCTGAGTATCTTCCATATCTGCCGCCGGCTTTTCTTCCCCATTCTTCCTGCTTCCCAATACAGCAATCACTGCCACCAGTAAAACGCCTGCCACAGCAATCGCAACGCCATTTTTTTTGCAAAAATTTATCGCGTTATCTACGGCCGTTCCCTGTCCGCCGGCTGCTTCCCCCGCCTGCGTCGGTTTTGCGGGCAGAGAAAACTCTTGTCTTTGCGGAACCTGCTCTGCGGCCGCCGGCGTCGGCTGATCTGCCGGCATCGGCTGTCTGCCCGCCATCAAAGCGTTCATAAACTCAGCCATGGACTGGTATCTGTTCTCTGCATACACAGCCATTCCCTTAAGCAGGGCTTCCTCCATTTGTGGAGAAATCGCTATGCCCAGTTCTGACGGCTTCTTTAAGTCGTCCTCCCGCATCCGTTCCATGGATTCCGGCGGTGTAACACCTGTAATACACTTATAAATGGTCGCCGCAAAGGCGTACACATCTGACCACGGGCCCTGTTTTCCTCTCGTCCTGTACTGCTCCTCCGGCGCATAACCCGGTTTCAGCAGAACGGACAGGCTCTTCTCATTTTCCGCCGAGTAATCTCTTGCCGCACCGAAATCCAACAGCTTCATATTGCCGTTCTCTAACAGCATAATATTATCCGGGCTGATATCCCGATGAATCAATCCCGATTCGTGTACTTTTGCAAGGGAAGTCATAACCGGCTCCAATGTTTTCAGCAAACTGTTTACTTCCACCTTTCCGCCGCAAGACTTCACATACGCCTTTAATGTCATGCCTTCCAGATATTCCATCGCAATATACGCCGTGCCATTTTCCTCAAAAAAATCCTTCACGCCCACAATACCGGACAAATGGGAGCACTTGGCAAGGGTTCTCGCCTCCCTGATAAAATTACTTTTCCACTTGGAAATGGCTTCCATATTGGTCCCACGATAAACGCTTACCATACTTGTCACATCGCCTTCCCGCGTGACATAGCCGTTGGGATAAAACTCCTTAATGGCAATCGGCAATTCCAGGTTAAGGTCAAATCCGATATAGGTAATGCCGAAACCGCCCTCGCCAAGCACCCTGCCCACAAGATATTTCCCGTTTAAGATGGTATAGGGCTTCAGATAATGCCCCTCTGTATTCACAGCCGCAGGATTATAGCCGCACTTCGGACATATTCCCGGCTGTTTCAGCTCTTTCATACATCCCATACATAATCTTTCAACATCCATTTTCCTGTTCTCCTCAAATCAAAAAATACACTTCACGTCTGTCCGTCACTTTGTCTGCCGGAATCAACTTCCCAATTCGCAGATATAGGCAATTCTGCCCTCATAAAAAGGCGCTTCCGACAATAGATCGTCCGTCGCGTCATTCCACACCCATCTTCCCTGATCCTGCTTATAAAAAAGCATCATAAACCGCTCCTGGGTTTCCCCACTCTGATAACTCGGCTCTCCTTCCAACCAGTAGTCCTGATATTCCCCCGCGCCTTCGCCGTTTAGCAAAAGTTCTCCAGGATTTCCCTCCGCGTCAACCCAATGGTAATCACGGCTCTCTGCCAGACGCATTCCGCCCATCCAGAAAATATAGCGTTCCATATCCTGATCCATAAGCTGCTCCGTTAAAATTTCAAATTCTTCCGATGATTCGATCGTCACCAGATGCCCACCCCTTGCCACACAATCCTCGTAGGCCTCATACCATGTCACATCATCTACCAGAAATTCATAACGGTATGTTACGCTCTCTTCTTCCGCTGTTTCCGTTTTCTGCATCTCCGCTGACTCCTGCCCCGAAGTCTCCAAAGGAGCTTCTCCTTCCTCCTCTTTTACAGCATCCTCGGAAGTATCCTCCACTCCCTCTGTCACAGGCAGTGCAGCCGACTCCTGCTGCTCCCCCTGTCCGACTGCCCAAACCGTCAGAATAAGAAACACAATCAGCAAAACCGCAGCGCCGGCCGCAATTCCTACTGCCCCGCCGTAACCATTTCCCCTTTTATGCTCATGAATCGAAACCGTCTCAACCGGCATCCGCGGCCTTATTGTCTTTTCCGTCTTCGTTCTTACCGTCAACGCCCGATGGAATTCTTCCATCGTCTGATATCTGTCATTTGCATAGACACTCATTCCCTTTAGCAGCGCCGCTTCCGCGGAGGGAGCCATGACGATTCCCATCTCTCGAGGCGCCACCAGTCCATCCGTCCTCAAGCGCTCCATCGCTTCGGGCGGTGTAATACCTGTAATACATTTGTAAATCGTGGCCGCCAGCGCATACACATCCGACCATGGACCTTGCTTTCCCTTTGTGCGATACTGTTCTTCCGGGGCATAACCGGGCTTCAGCATAATGGAGAGGCTTTTTTCCTCCCCCTTCATGAAATCCACCGCCGCACCGAAATCCAAAAGCTTCATAGCGCCGCCTGTCGTTATCATAATATTATCCGGGCTAATATCCCGATGGATCAAGCCTGTCATATGCACCTGCGCCAGAGCAGCCATAATTGGTTCCATAGCCTCCAAAATCTGCGGAACCGGCAGTTTTCCTCCCTGCCTGTCTATATACTCCTTTAATGTTTCTCCTTCCAGATATTCCATTACGATGTATGCGGTATTGTTCTCCTCGAAGAAATCCTTCACGCCCACAATACCCGGCAGATGGGAACATTTCGCAAGGCTTTTCGCTTCTCTTACAAATTTTCCCTTCCATTTTTCATAAGCTTCCGCGTGAGATCCGCCGTATGCGGATACCATATTCGTGACAGCGGATTCCCTTCTGCAAAAACCGTTCGGGTAAAACTCTTTGACTGCAATCCTAATTTCAAGATTCAGGTCACAGCCGATATAGGTAATCCCGAATCCTCCCTCACCCAATACGTTTCCCACCAGATACTTACCGTCTAAAATCGTAAAAGGCCTCAGTTGATGGGTAAGTTCTGGTCCGTTTTCCACGATACAGCCGCAATACGGACAGACCGTACTTCTTTCGGGCTGTATCTCCCGCATACAATTTGGACATAAATTATTGTAATTCATATCGCGTTTATTCCCATGTGATCCGATATTCAGAAGAACCCAGAAGCAGAATATCATCCATTTCCACTTTATATTCTCCGACAATCGGCACACCGTTTACAAAGGTTCCGTTTGTCGAATTCTCATCCCGGACATACACGCTGCCGTCCCTGTACAGAATCGAACAATGTCTGCCTGACAGCGCCGTGTCGTTTGGAAGAGACAACTGACAGTTTCTGTCTCTCCCTATTGTCACTCGGTCTTTTACCGTCAGCTTGTGATTTTCCGCCGCGCCGGGCCCAATCTGAAACAAAGTAATCCGTACCCGGTCTTTTCCCTTCCCAGGCACTCCCTGCGTATTGTTCATTTCAACCTGTTCCGACGCCACTGTAACAGATCCGTAAGAACTATTCTCCGCCGCCTCTGCCAATGCTCTTCCCGCATAGTCGTCTTCTTCCGGCGCTTCGTCGTATCTGTTTTCTCCATTTTTCCGGACAAGAATAGTAAGCAAAGCAATCAACAACACTAACACCAACGCTGCAATGCCGACGACATACTTTTTAGCCAGCTTTTTCTCTGGAACAGGGGCCTCCTCCTTTTCGTTTCCGTTGTTTTCATTCACCACCGTCACCTTAACATCTGCGGCCTTTCTGGCCTCGTCGAGAGCCTCGATTGCCTCCAAAATCGTCCCTGCCGGAACCGTGATGCCATCCGACGCTTCCCTTTTTCCATCGGACAAGGTCACCCCAATATATACCGTATCATCCCCTACTTCCTTTATTTCCTCAAGACTGCCCACAACAACAACGCTGGATTTGAGGCGGATGTTAATCATGTCACAGATATCCTCATAGGCGATATCCGTCTCCAAAGGCGGTGCGTAATGCTCCCCGCCCGCAGAACTTCTGGCGAAGCTGCCCAATATCTTGACGCTCTCCTCCGCATCCTTCAATTTGTTTCCCGTAAGCATAACTGTAAATACAGGAATATGGCTTTCTTTTACTGCATCCTCTGCTTCTTTACGCGTAATGCCTTTCTTTTGGTCATCTTCCCCGTCTGAAAAAATCACCAGGCATCTTTTCTTATGTACCGCCTTGTCCGTCTTCAACTCATTCAAAGCTTCGTTAATGCTATAGTACAGGTTGGTGTCTTCTGTCCCGACACGCTCAATCCCCTCGATCATCTCTGCCAGCTTTTCCTGATCTGACAAAAAACCGGAAGATTTCACATCATTGCCCATGGTTGTAATGCAGAAATTATCATCGGCATCTTTCGCTTCCACAAGCTGACGCAACACATTCTTCGTCTGCGTTATGCCATCCTCCGTCATAGAGCCGGAAATGTCGACAAGACACAGATAGGTGATCGGCTCCTTCAGCTCACGAAAAGATTTAATATCCTCTATCTGCAAAGGATTCTTACCGATCAAAAGGGTGCTGTCTGTTTTCGACGGCGTAAAACCATCCGCCTCATTCTGATTCACAAAAACGGATATCTTTCCCTCGTCTGTCACTTCATACTGGTCTATGCCGATCTGTAACGTATTTTGGGCCGAAACTGTCTGTACGCTTCCAAAACATAGGATGAGAACCCCCAACCAAACTGTTGCCAACGCTTGTATTTTTTTCATGTTTTTCTGTTCCTTTCACACTTATTTCTCTTCTGTTATCCAGACCGCAATGGCGGAATTATTGTCGTTGTCCTTTTTCACCTTTTTTTTCAAGCACTCTTTCATTTCTCTGAGCCACTCCTGCGGCGATTTCGCGGACTGCAACGTTTTTTCCATCTCTTCCTCCGTCACATATTCCCAAAATCCATCCGTACACAACAAAAAGAAATGTTCCTCATCCACGTC
Organism: Lachnospiraceae bacterium UBA7202; assembly: GCA_002490705.1. Classification (GTDB taxonomy): domain Bacteria; phylum Bacillota; class Clostridia; order Lachnospirales; family Lachnospiraceae; genus UBA3282. The sequence goes on along the minus strand of DKUO01000009.1, from coordinate 40,909 downwards.
CAGTGGAATTTCCTTTAGTTCCACTTTCACATCCTCTGATTTGCCAATGGCTCGTATCAGTTTATTTCTGTCCGCATGGAAACGGATATCCTCCCATTCAATTTCCCCTGTCAAAACTGCCATTCTGGATACACTGTGGTCAAATGTGCAAAACTCGTATTTTCTGTCCTTAAAATAATAAATTCTGCTGTCTCCCACATGTGCAAGACAGGCAACCCCTGCCTTCCTGTCAACGCATAGAAAAGACAGCGTGGTCTTCATCTGACACTTTTCTGTCTGCATTCCCATAACGACTTCATTCGCCTCAGAAAACCATTGCTCCACCGTTTCCTTGGTAAGCATTTGATCCGCCGGCCAGGTCCTGATTCTGCCTTTCAACACCTCCGCCGCAGCCTGGGAGGCCTTTTCACCGCCGCCGTGGCCGCCCAGACCGTCCGCCATAACAGCATATCCCCTGTGGTCCGCGGTGCAAAAGAAGCCGGCGTCCTCATTGTATTCCCTGCCGCCCCTGTCAGTATAACCCTTCCCAGTGATCATCCGTTTCGTGCCCTCCATGCTATTTGATCTCCAACACGATTGCCGTATAGTTATCCTGATTCTTTTTCCTCTTTTCTTCCACCTGCATTCCTACCCGCATCATAGCCCGGGATAACGGCAACTGCATGGAATCTGCCAGCTCCTCCTCTGTCACGGAATTATATACGCCATCGGAGAGCAGCAGGATTCTGTCACCGCTTTCTGCCTCTATAGCCTCTTCATTGTAGTCAATCTGCTCCAGCGAACTGATTCCTATATAACTGGTAAGCGCATTCCTCTGCGGATCGCTGTTCGCATCCTCCTCGTCTACATCTCCCGCCTCTACCATTTCACGAAGCTGCGCCGCATAATTATGGTCTTGACTGATCTGCGTAAGCTCCCCGTCTCGCCAGAGAAAAACTCTACTGTCCCCCACGGACACCCAAAATATTTTCCGCTCCTTTACCAGAGCCGCCGCCAGTGTGGAACCGCTCGACCCGCTTGCGGAACCGAGCACCTCCTTAACCTCCATATTGGCGTTTTTCGCCATCTCCACAAAACAGGCCGGTGTTTCTTCATCCATGTTGTGCGTTTCAAAATAATTCAGGCAAGAAATAACCGTTGCCATGCTTGCCTTTTCCCCGTCTGAAAGACCACCCATACCGTCCGCCAGAATCGCCAAAACGCCTTTGCTTTCTATCACCTCTTCCTTTAACTCCGAGGTGCCGAAAGCATCCTGCTGTTGGTTCCTTCTGCCGATTCCATGCAGCTTTCCGATCCCTATGCCGCAACCCTCCGGCGTTTCAATCTGATATGTTTTTTCATATCCGAGATCAATCGTGGCTTCTGTCTCTTTTTCTCTTTTTCTTTTCCTTAAGATTCCGAATCGTTTTCCCATGCAAATTTTTCTCCACATAAGGGCATAAATAAAAGCTCCGTCTTACCAATTGTAATCCTATCGTATGCCTTCAGCTCCACAGTCTGAAAAATGGCTTTATCGTTCACCCTGACGATACTGCGGCCGTCCCCCGGCGAAAAATAATAACGGTTGTCATTGGTATCGTAGGTGATAACCGCCTGATTTTCCCGCGAAATCGTCTCGTCTCCCCGGATACAGATATCCATCTTTTCGCTGCGTCCGACATAGTTATTATCAGAATGGATTCTGTAGTCCCTTCCTTTTTCCTTTCCCGCCAGGCAGACCAACCACCCCACAACGGGATCGATGCCCATATCGCTCTGGATCAAGGCAACAGTTCTGCCATCATCGTCTCCGGCCTGCTGCACGGCGGCAAAAAGCGGTCTTGTCACATTCCTATCAGAAGCAGACGAGCTTAACGGCATCGTTTTTTCATTTCCTGCCGCTGCATCTAAAGCCATTGTTCTCTCCATACTTCCCCCGTTGCCTTCATTCAGGCAGTAAGGGCACTCCGCATGTACCGACGCGTCATAATAATGTCCTCTTTCGCATTTTTTCATTTCCATCCTGTTCGTTTCCTCCATTCTCTTCGTTTCGTTTACTTATACAGCTCCAGACTCATTCCCGGGAACTCCAGATACAAAGTATTTCCTTCTACCCGATATTTGACATCAAAGCCAGCTTCATAGGTTGACGGCGTATTGATCCCCACCGATGCAATCCCCACTCCGACACCCGCGTTCACATAACTGCCAGTATAACTCCACTGTAGATGAACGGTGGATTCATCCACAATACCACATGTAAATTTCGCATAGTCAATGGTCTTCCCATTATAAGTACAGTAGGCCATGCCATCCTGCGTAATTGTAATCCCGTTTGCCTTACTTTCCTTAAGCAGTTCGATTTCAGCCATGCCCATCACACTGTCTATGTTACTGAGTATGAGCCCTTTTATATCAAATGCCTCATTGGACTGCCATACTCCATAAATGTCACCTGATTCTGCTTCTTCCTCCTGTTCCTGCGTCTGTCCGCCGGACAATCCTGCTAAACCGTCCGAAACCATATAGAAAGCGAGGAAGGTAACCGCAAGAACGATAGCGCAGGCAATATAGACATTTTGTCCCGATTCCTCCACACCATCAATCTCGTTGGTCCGCCTGCCATAGTGCATTTCACCCTGTAACGCCGCAGCCTGTTCTTTCTTGATGCCTACCTTATAGGCGTTTTCCTCCGAGGCAAGATAAAACTCCATACCATCCTGTAGGACATACGGCTTCCCGGGCTCAAGCTGCTCCCCGTTTTTCCAGAATGTTCCGTAAGAGGAATTTTTATCAATCAGCACATACTGATCCCCTTGCTTTCTGATCTCACAGTGAAGGGAACTGATTCCCTTGGTATCCCCTGCGAACCTGATGCTACAGGATTTATCCCGGCCAAAAACCAACGTATTCGCTCCGCCCGTAAATTTTTTTCCCGCATGTACGCCATCCAGCCCGAAAACATCCACTCTCCCGGAATAATTCGCCGCGATTTTGCTGTCCCAGTTTCTCTTGTTGGCTTTCGCCTGCCCCGCAATGTCAAGCGCCTGCTCCACTCCCTTTCTCGCAATAAATAAAAGCAGCGCCCACGAAAGGATCATCAAAAGAAGGCTTTTGCCCTGATAGACATACAAAACCGTGTAAATTCCCATCGCCACATTGCTGTCCGCAAAACGGGCAAAGAAATCGGTAATATCATAATTCCACAGCACCTCTATCAGATAGGTGCCGATCAGGCAGATCAAAAACAGGCTGTTGCCCAGATGCCTTGCCTTCAGAGTTTCCTTTCCCTTAGCCAACGCAAGCGCGCCGCCTATCGCGGCAGTCCATACAATGTCGCCGCCCAGGACCATGACAAAGCGCACCACGATCAGTCCCATGATACCAGTAATTTCACCGGCATACTCCGCCAGATAGTACATGTCGTCCGCCAGCGTCAGTATCGCATAACCGGCGCCCACCGCCGCGCCAATCGCCAGACCGTTTAAGCCATAGCCTCTGCTCTTCTTCCTTAGAAAAATACATACCAGAAGGGTCTTCGCCACAACCGTGAGCAGTGGAACTGTAAAGACAGAAGCCTCCATATAACCTATTCCCGTGATATCCTGAACAAAGAAAACTACAAAATAGGCGATAATGCCACTGAAAACGGCTATGTATAAGATATCCATAACCGAAATATTCCGTGGGATATTCAACTCCCATATAAGAATCAGCATGGTCACCGGGATCATATAGGGCGCTGCGCTCACAAGAAGCGCTTTTCCGAAGCCATACATATAACCGCATACAAAAATCAGTACCAGCATCACCAGACTGTAAATAAAAAACTTATAAAACAGAAACGGCGGAGTCCACTCCTGTATCATGTCGCTCTCATAGGGCACATTACCCGGAAGTCCCGACATAAACTGCCGTTCCTTTTCCTCCTTTGTCCTCACCGCATTAAAACCCGAGAAAATATTTGACCACTTAAATTTCTTTCCATGAAAGATATCCTTTGTATCCCGATTCATCTTCCCACTCCTCCTCTCCTACTTCACCACAAAAACATTTTCCGCATCGCCTACGTAAAAACCGTCCCCGGGGCCTAAATAGTAAACCATATTGGGGGACAGTTTCTCCCCGTTATCGCGAAACGTTCCATAACTGGACGACAAATCAATCAAAGCCACCCGTTCATTCTCAATTTTCACCTTGCAGTGTACGGAACTAACGCCTTTCGTGCCGCTCGGATAGATGATGCCGCATTTGTTGACATCCCTGCCGATGACAATCTCTTTCCCGATCGGAAAAGTCTGGCCCTTATAGATACCTCCCATTCCAATCAGATATTTCTCGTCGCCACTGTTCTCCTCTTCCTTCGTTTTGGTACTTTTCAGATAGGTAATAACAGCGACCGCAAAAATCAGTACAAGAATCCAAATGTAGTTCTGCATTATCTCCTCTCCTCCGTATTATTTTTTCTATACAACAAAAAGACAACATTCTTTTCCGCTCAAAACGTAACGAAAAAGAATCCTGTCTTTTTCCGATATCCCAATATTATATAAGCAAAATCACCTAATGTACCATATTGTGCTGTCGAAATTTTATCGTTTTTGTACATTACTGTCAATATCCTATCGCAAATTTATGTTTTTTTTATAAATTCTTTCTAAAATAAGATATCATAAAGCGATTGTTTTGACAAGACCTTTCAACATCTGCAAAAATATGATAAAACCTATACGCTAAAAGCCATCAAACCCAATTTGGATAAAATCAATTCCTGTATCACCACACCCTGCGCCTTCTTCTGGGCAAGGTTTATATCCGCAAAAGCGGACAGCGGCATCGTCTTTGTGACATAGCCCGTCTTTTTCTTCCCGAAAAGGGACTTTTTCTCTTCCAGAACGCTGATTTTCACCCGCGCTTTCAACTGCTGATACGTCCTGTAAGAGAACTGTTCCTTCGTCATATAGTAAAGCTGGCTTTCCAGCGTAGTCTCCGGGGCAGTATCTTTAAAGATATAGTGCTCCACAATGCTCTTGTACTTAAAATTTACCATCTCATCCTGCAAAATCTCGGCATAGCTCAGCTTCGCGCCCAGATATACCGATCCCGTATCCTGCATGAAGTATTTATAATCCCTGTTTTCCGCTTCCACCTGTCTTCTCCTTACTTCCCTTCGATGGACTCGATCTTATCGCCGCTGACGCGGATTGCATCCTCAATGGCCTTTCTGGAAAGCCCAGACTCCTCCATCAGCTCTTCCACGGTCACCGACCTGCGCAGTTCCTCCCGCAGCGCATTGGCCGCATCCGCCACTTTGTTTACCTTGTCGGCGATCTTCTGTCCGCTCTTTTCTGCCGCCGCGTTTTCCGCGATACAGTCCTCCATGGCGTCCATGATCATCTTCCCTAACATACCCTGGGCCTCTTTTGCATGTTCCAGCGCGCCCAGCATGGTAACGCCGAGGGAAAGCGCCACGTTGCCCTCGCCGATCAGATCCTCCAGGCCGACGCCCTGTCCTGCGTAGAGCTTTGCGATCTGAGGCACTTCGGGCAGCATCAGCTCCGTCAGCCGCATCGTCGCGTCCCGGTCCCCCGCCATAGCGGATAGGGTGATGGCCTCCCGTTCTCCCTCCGAAACTTCCGGAAGGGCTTTCAACGAATCCAAATAAGCGTCCAGATAATTTCTCTCTTCCTCCTCCAGACCGATATCCGCATCCACAGGCTCGTCTATGCCGATCTTATTCTCCCGCAGATAGGCATACACCATTTCCAACTGCTCTTCCGAAAGAGAAAGAGACGAAAACGCCTCTTTGATCTCCTCACCGGTAATAAAATTTCCCCCGGCCCTCGCTTTTTTCTTTATTTCCTCCAAAATTATGGCAAATTCCGCTTCCCGCCCCATTTTCGTCTCCATCTATCTCTTCGCTTTACAATAACAGTTGTTCTTATTTTGGTCGTTTGATATGCGTATGCGTGTAAAGATGCTCTTCACAATATTCGTAATTTCCGTCGCATTTGGAACAGAACCTGAACTGCATCTGCGGGCTGTCCACCTCGGTTCTGCCGCAGATCGCGCACTTGTGCTTCGTGATCCCCGTATTCCTCCGCACATCCCGCTTAAACTCCTGCCGTCTGTGGATCTGTTTCGGATTCAGATGCATCATATTGCGCGAGGTAAAGAAAAATACGACAAAATTCAACAGGGAAGCGCCGATCACAAACTTTACGTAGACAGGCGAAGCCAGAAACTCAAACGCAAGCAGAACCGCATAAATGATACCCAGCCATTTCACCTTGACCGGAATAATGAACATCAACAGTACCTGCGCCTCCGGGAAGGTCGCCGCATAGGCCAGGAAAATGGACATATTGATGTAATAGGTGCTGAACATACCCGCTATTGCCGACAGTTCGAATTCCGGCTTGAAAAGGTAGCAGTACCCCATCAGCAGAAAACTTCCCACAATGGTAAACAACATACCTGAAAAAATATATACATTATACCGGTAAGTTCCCCAGACATTCTCCAGAGAAGTGCCGATAGAGCAATAAAAATACAACATAATCAGCGTAAACAAAAGTCCGCCGCTGCTCGGCGGAATCAATATCCATGTCACCAGCCGCCAGATCTGCCCGTGCAGAATCGCATAAGGGTTTAACGTCAGATACGATGTGATTAACCCCGTCCTGTCCATCATCAGCAGCACATACCCCACCGCATAGCAGGCCACCAGCACAAAAGAAAGATTCCGAATGGCATATTTTCCAAATTTTCGTTCAAAAGGACTCATGTTCCACTCTCCCTTAAAAATATATAATATAATATAGCATTCCTCTTTTTAAAAGTAAACGGCGCAATCTGAAAAAAAGCGCTGTCATAAAAATTTAATAAATGGCTCCCGAAAACTTCATGTTTTTCTAAGAATTGGAGACTTGCAATTTGTAAAACTGTGTCGTACAATGACAGGGTATGTGGAAAAACGCATTTTAATAAGTAAAAAGGTAATTGCTTCCAAAACCTTTTCAACCTCAATAAAGGAGTGAACGAGAAATGAGTGATATGCAATACACCCTCGGCATTGACATTGGTTCCACCACCGTCAAAATTGCCATTTTGGACGACAGGCATCAGATACTCTTTTCCGATTATCAAAGACATTTTGCCAATATCCGTGAGACCCTGCAGGGGCTTCTCGCGCAGGCTTATGAAAAACTTGGCAATCTCACGGTACATCCCATGATCACGGGCTCCGGCGGTCTTACGCTGGCCAATCATCTGGGAATCCCCTTTGTGCAGGAGGTGATTGCCGTATCCACCTCACTGCAAACCTTTGCGCCCGTCACGGACGTGGCCATTGAACTGGGCGGCGAGGATGCCAAGATTATCTATTTTGAGGGCGGCAACGTAGAACAGAGAATGAACGGTATCTGTGCGGGCGGAACCGGCTCTTTTATCGACCAGATGGCGTCCCTTCTACAGACGGACGCTGCCGGTCTGAATGAATATGCCAAAAATTATCATTCCCTCTACACCATAGCGGCCCGCTGCGGCGTGTTTGCCAAATCGGACATCCAGCCCCTGATCAATGAGGGCGCCACAAAGGAGGATCTTTCCGCCTCCATTTTTCAGGCTGTGGTAAATCAGACCATCAGCGGCCTGGCCTGCGGCAAGCCGATTCGCGGACATGTAGCTTTTCTGGGCGGCCCGCTCCACTTTTTGTCGGAGTTAAAGCAGTCCTTTATCCGCACCCTGAAGCTGGACGACGCCCATATTATAGATACGGACAATTCCCACCTCTTCGCCGCCATCGGCTCCGCCCTGAACGCGAAGGAGGAAGCTCACTATACCATGAAGGAGCTGAACGAAAAGCTTTCCTCCGATATCAAGATGGAATTTGAGGTGGAGCGTATGGAACCGCTCTTTTCCTCACAGGAAGACTACGATGCTTTCCTCTCCCGCCACAATTCCCATCACGTGGCAACGGGAGACCTTGCCTCCTACCACGGAAACTGCTTTCTGGGGATTGACGCGGGCTCTACCACTACAAAGGTTGCCCTCGTAGGCGAGGACGGCTCTCTTCTCTACTCCTTCTACAGCAGTAACGACGGAAGCCCTTTAAAGACCGCTATCCGCTCCTTAAAGGAAATCTACCATCTGCTTCCAGAAGGCGTGAAAATAGCCCGCTCCTGCTCCACCGGCTACGGCGAAGCGTTGATGAAGGCCGCCTTTTTGCTGGACGACGGTGAGGTGGAAACCGTAGCGCACTACAACGCCGCCGCTTTCTTTGACCCGGAAGTGGACTGTATTCTGGACATCGGCGGGCAGGACATGAAATGTATCAAAATCAAGAACCAGACCGTGGACAGCGTACAGCTGAACGAAGCCTGTTCCTCCGGCTGCGGTTCTTTCATCGAGACCTTTGCCAAATCCCTGAATTACAGTGTGGAGGATTTTGCGAAGGCCGCGCTCTTTGCCGAGCATCCCATTGATCTTGGCACCCGCTGTACCGTATTCATGAATTCCAAAGTAAAACAGGCGCAGAAGGAGGGCGCTTCCGTCTCCGATATTTCCGCGGGACTGGCCTACTCTGTCATTAAAAATGCGCTCTTCAAGGTAATCAAGGTCTCTGATGCCTCTGCCCTCGGAAAAAATATCGTGGTACAGGGCGGCACCTTCTACAATGACGCGGTTCTTCGAAGTTTTGAAAAGATCGCAGGCTGCAAGGCGATCCGGCCGGATATTGCCGGTATTATGGGCGCTTTCGGCGCGGCCTTAATCGCAAGAGATCACTATCAGGAAGGCAGCCAGACCACCATGCTAAATCTGGAACAGATCACCAATCTACAGTTCGAGACCAGTATGGCAAAATGTAAGGGCTGTACCAACAACTGCCGTCTCACCATCAACAAATTTACGGGAGGCCGTCAGTATATCTCCGGCAACCGCTGTGAGAGGGGCCTTGGCCGCGCCAAAAAGGAAAATGGCGTGCCGAACCTCTTTGACTATAAGCTGAAACGCTACTTTTCCTATGAACCACTGCCTGCCGACGAGGCAAGCCGGGGCACTGTCGGGATTCCAAGAGTGCTGAACATGTACGAGAACTACCCGTTTTGGTTTACCTTCTTCACGAAGCTGGGCTACCGCGTCGTGCTCTCGCCCGTTTCCAACCGGAAGATCTATGAGCTCGGCATCGAATCGATCCCCAGCGAGTCGGAATGCTATCCCGCAAAGCTGGCGCATGGCCATGTTTCCTGGCTCATCAAGCAGAAGGTGGATTTTATCTTTTACCCTGCTCTCTTTTACGAGCGGGATGAGTTCCATGACGCAAACAATCATTACAACTGCCCCATCGTCACCTCTTATTCCGAAAATATTAAGAATAACGTGGAGGAAATCGGGCGCGGAGAAGTGGCCTTCCGCAATCCTTTTATGTCCTTTGAAAGCCTACAGACTGTCACGGAGGCATTGACGAGAGAATTTAAGGAGCTTCCTATAACAGACGTTATGAATGCTGCGAAGGATGCCTGGAACGAACTGGCCCTTGCCAGACAGGATATGCGCGATAAGGGCGAGGAGGTTCTGCGCTATCTGGAAGGAAACCATAAACGGGGCATTGTATTGGCGGGACGCCCCTACCATATCGACCCGGAAATTAACCACGGTATCCCCGAGCTGATTACCTCCTACGATATCGCTGTGCTTACCGAGGACTCCGTCTCCCATCTGGCGGAGCCGGAACGACCGCTGATCGTCTCTGACCAGTGGATGTATCACTCCAGACTCTATGCGGCGGCCAGCTTTGTAAAGACCAGAGAAGATCTGGATCTGATCCAGCTTAACTCCTTTGGCTGCGGTCTGGACGCGGTCACCACAGATCAGGTAAACGACATTCTCTCAGGCTCGGACAAAATATACACCTGCCTGAAAATCGACGAGGTCAACAATCTGGGAGCGGCCAGAATCCGTATCCGCTCTCTGCTTTCCGCCATCAAAGTCAGGGAACAAAAGGCGGCAGAGCGCAAAATCCACTCCAGCGCTATCAACAAGGTAGCCTTCACAGAAGAAATGCGGAAGGATTATACGATTCTTTGCCCGCAGATGTCGCCCATCCACTTTGAGATCATGGAGGCCGCCTTTAATGCCTGCGGCTATCACTTTGAAGTGCTCGACAACGATAACCGGCACGCCGTGGATATGGGCTTAAAATATGTAAATAATGACGCGTGTTATCCTTCCTTGATGGTGGTGGGGCAGATTATGGACGCCCTGCATTCCGGCAAGTATGACTTGAACAAAGTAGCCATCATCATGAGCCAGACCGGAGGCGGCTGCCGCGCTACCAACTATGTGGGCTTTATCAGACGCGCGCTGGAAAAGGCCGGAATGTCACAGATTCCCGTTATTTCCATCAATCTGGCAGGCATCGAAAGCAATCCCGGCTTCCATATGAACCTTGACCTTCTCATGCGGGCCGCCTACAGCGCCCTTTTCGGCGACATTTTCATGCGCTGCGTTTACCGTATGCGGCCCTACGAAAAAGAAGCCGGTTCCGTGGACGCCCTGCACGCCGAATGGGTAACGAAATGCCGGGAATTTGTTTCCAGAAAGTCCATGAACTACTTAACGTTCCAGCGGATGTGCCGTCAGATCATACGGGATTTTGACGCCATTCCCATCCACGAGGACCTGCAAAAGCCCCGTGTGGGTATCGTGGGCGAAATTCTCGTAAAATTCGCTCCCGCCGCCAACAATCATCTGGTTGAGCTTCTGGAAAGCGAGGGTGCTGAAGCCGTGGTGCCTGATCTGTTAGATTTTATGCTCTACTGCTTCTACAACCAGATTTATAAAGCCGATTATCTCGGCACCTCAAAGAAAACGGCCCTGATCTCAACTCTCGGCATCAAGGCTCTTGAAAAACTGCGGGCGCAGACGGCAAAAGAGTTCGCAAAAAGCGAACATTTCACACCGCCGGTACACATCCGCACATTGGTAGACTACGCGAAACCCATCGTCGATATCGGCAATCAGACGGGCGAGGGGTGGTTTCTCACCGGAGAAATGGTAGAATTAATCCACAGCGGCGTAAGCAACATCGTCTGCACCCAGCCCTTCGGCTGCCTGCCAAACCATGTAGTGGGCAAAGGCGTCATCAAGGAATTGCGGAAACGCTATCCCAGCTCCAACATCGTGGCCATCGACTACGATCCCGGCGCCAGCGAGGTCAACCAATTAAACCGGATCAAGCTGATGCTCTCCACAGCCCAGAAAAACCTGAAAAAAGACGCGTCATAAGGCGCGTCTTTTTGTCTTAATAAAATGTCTTGTCCACTTTACGGTTGATAAATCGAATCTTTTCCTTCACCTCATCCGCAAGCTCCTCAATGGCCTCGTCCGCGCTCTCCTTCTGCAGCTGATTGACACAGAATACGCACGCACCAAAGGTATCGCCTGAAAAGAACTTCGGTTTCTCCCATTTTACAAAATAGGAAACCCGGTGCTTTAGAAGCACTTTCTCTATCTTCTCCTTCGTTGCCATGTCCTTCACCTGACACCATTCTAACTCATTGTGTACTTTTACTTTCTGATATGCCGTCTCCATAATGCAATCGTTCCCCTTCAAGAAAATCAAGTCAAACAATACAAATAGATTATATAGCAAAAAGCAGAATTATGCAAACCTTTTTCTGTCAAACCCGGCTTTCTCACAAACGCTCCCTGTCTTTGCGCCTTTGGTAAATATGCCCACGACCTGACCGTGCCGCCTTGCACGTCCATGCAGATTATGATATGATATGCAGGAACAAAAAAGAGAAAGGCGGGATTCCCATGCCCATCAAAGTAGCTGATTTACTGCCGGCAACCGGCATTTTAGAGAAGGAAAATATATTTGTAATGACAGAATTTCGGGCGATGCACCAGGATATTCGTCCGCTGGATGTGCTCATCCTGAACCTGATGCCCACAAAAGAAGTAACCGAAACACAGCTTCTGAGAAAGCTCTCCAACACGCCGCTTCAGGTGAATGTGGAGTTTTTGCAGACAGCCAGCTATACGCCCGTACATACGGATTCCAACCACATGGAGGCTTTCTACACCACCTTCGACCAGATCAAGGACCGCAAGTTTGACGGCATGATTATCACCGGCGCGCCCCTTGATCATGTCCGGTTTGAGAAGGTTGCCTACTGGGACGAAATCTGTACCATTATGGAGTGGGGCCGCACGCATGTGCACTGCACCCTGCATCTGTGCTGGGGCGCCTACGCCGCCCTGTATTACTTTTACGGCTTAGACCGGGAGGATTTGAACGAAAAACTCTCCGGCGTTTATCCCCATCATATTTTAAAGAAAAAATCTCCCCTCTTCCGGGGCTTTGACGATATCTTTTACGCACCCCAGTCCCGGGCTATGACGATTGCGCCGGCACAGATCGCCTCCGTGCCGGATCTGGAACTGATGGCTGTTTCCGACGAAGCCGGCGTGGCGATCGCCAAGACCGAAGACAGCCGGCACCTCTTCGTCACCTGCCATCTGGAATATGACGCCGACACACTGGCCTTAGAATATGCCAGAGACATGGAAAAAGGCATGAATCCCAAAATCCCGGTGAACTATTTCCCGGACGACGACCCCACAAAAGAGCCTGTGGTCAACTGGCGTTCCGCCGGGCAGCTTCTGTTTTCCAACTGGCTTAATTATTACGTGTACCAGACCACGCCCTACGATGTGAGGGAAATATTGTAAAATCCTGGATTATAGATTTGGATTTGGTGTGATATTGCTTTCTTGTAAAACACCGAGCACAAGATCAGCAATAGCGGTCATGCCATTGTATGTAGGGTGAACTTCGTCTCCCGTCATATTTGCAGCCGCACTCATATCAAGACCTGCCAAGTCAACTACTTTGCATCCATTGTCCGCTGCTACCTGTTTTATTATATCGTTGTAATTAGATACAGGTCTATTTGCTTCAAATAATGAAACAGGGTAAAGGGTACAGCATACAATATCAGCGCTAGTACATCTACTCTTTATGTTGTTTAGCATTGTTACATAAGATTCTTCAAATTTATCCAAATCCTTCAACCCAGTATAATCGTTCATTCCCATAAACACTATAACAGTTCCAGAGTTAGCGTCCAGAAAATCAACGCGTTCTGCGGACTGTCCCGAGAAATCACCATTCTTAACGACACAGCTGCCGCTTGAAGAACTGTTAGAAAGATAAGTATATCCCCCTCTATCTGCTACCTGCATCCACCACGTCTTGTTGACATCATCAACATCACCATAGGGGTATGTCGTATAAAAATTACTATTGTACTGACTGTAAGTAGTGATAGAATCACCAAAGAACGATATTGTTTTGTTATCAGGATCAGGTTCAGGCTCAGGAACTGGTTCAGGTTCAGGCCCAGAAACTGGTTCAGGTTCAGACTCAGGAACTGGTTCAGGTTCAGACACTGGCGCAGATTCGTCAATAGGTGGATCAACCTCATCATCTTTATCTCGTACTTCTTCTATAGCAGAAACTGTAGTTCTCTCAAAATGCGCTGTAGCGTTTGCTGAGTCAGCGTCTGCCTTCATAACACCATTGGTCAAAAACGTAAGTACACATATACAACAAGCGACAGTCAATATTACAGCCACAATGCCCGCAGCTATAGCGCCGACACGCCTTTTCTTCTTTCTTCTTTTTCTCATTTTTTTTATCATTCCTTTCGCTTCATTCAAAGTAGAAGCAATTTATTATAAATGTTGTATCCTTCCACTCTTTGATTTTCCGTCCGTTTCATTTCACCTGTTATTTTTTCAGATACTCCTCCATAAACGCCTCCTCGGACAGGATCGGTATCTCCAATTCCTTGGCTTTCTTATTCTTGGAGGAGGAAGAGGCCGTGTCGTTATTGATCAGGCAGACCGTCTTACCCGTCACGCTGCCGGTCACCTTACCCCCTCTTTTCTCTATCTCCTCTTTCATGGCGTTCCGGTTCTCGAAATGTGACAGACTGCCGGTAATCACAAAACTCATGCCGGCTAAGGTCTGTTCCGACTCCTGTATGGCTTCTCTCTCTATCTCCAGCTCTCCCAAAAGGTTTTTCAGCTGCTCCCCGGCCTTTTCCTCATGAAAATAGGCATAAATACTCCTCGCAATCACCTCGCCGACGCCGTCTATCTTTGCCAGTTCTTCCTCGTCAGCCTCCCGGAGTGCCTGCAAATCATACTGAAAATGCCTGCAAAGCAGCTTGGCGTTGGCAACGCCCACGTTCTCAATCCCCAGCCCGTAAAGAAGCCGCGGCAGCGTGGTTTTTCTCGCCTTCTCGAGGCTTTCCATCATATTTTGGAAGGATTTCTCCCCGAATCCCTCCATCTGCGTGATCTCCTCCCGAAACCGTTCCAGTCGGAACAGATCCGCAAATTCGTGCAAAAATCCCTTTGCCAGAAACTTTTCCAAGGTGGACTCCGACAGGCCGTCCACGTTCAGGGCATCCCTGCTCACAAGCAGGGTGAAGGACTTGATCTTCTTCGCGTCGCAATCCGGGTTATCGCAGATAAGCGTCTGCGCGTCTCCCGTCTGACCGATACGGGTCGGCTGCCCGCAGACGGGACAAACCTCCGGTATCTCGAGGGAATCGCTTTTGGTCAGATTTTCCGCAATCTGCGGAATGATCATATTGGCCTTATAGACCGTAATCCTGTCGCCGATCCCCAATTTTAATCCCCGCACAATACTGATATTGTGCACGGAGGCCCGGCTCACCGTAGTGCCCTCCAGCTCCACCGGCTCAAAGATGGCCACCGGGTTGATCAGACCCGTGCGGCTGGCGCTCCATTCCATTTCTAAAAGCCTTGTCTCCCGCAGTTCATCGGCCCACTTAAAGGCAATGGAATCCCGGGGGAATTTCGCTGTCCTGCCAAGAGACGCGCCGTATGCCATATCCTCATAGGTCAAAACCAGTCCGTCCGACGGCACATCATAGGTCTGAATCTTTTCCTCAAAATAACTAATGTTATCTAAAATGTTGTTCGGATTCACGAGACGGTACTCCACCACGTCAAATCCCAGTTTTTTTAAGAACACGAACTGCTCCGCGCGGGAATTGTGAAAATCCGCCTCCGCCTTCACCAGCGAAAACGCATAAAAGAAGACGCCTCTCTGCGCCGTAATCCGGTTGTCCAGCTGTCGGACGCTGCCGCTGCACAGATTTCTGGGATTCTTATATTTCGCCTCAGCGTCCTCAATCTCCCTGTTGATTTTTTCAAAACCACTGTAGGTAATCACGGCCTCCCCCCGCAGAATTAATTCTCCCTGATAGGGAATGGTCAGGGGAATGTTGCGAAACACTCTGGCATTGTTGGTGATCACCTCGCCCACCTCGCCGTTTCCTCTTGTCACCGCCTTATGTAACGCGCCGTTTCCATAGGTCAATACAATGGTCAGGCCGTCAAGCTTCCATGAGAGAAGCCCCTCCCTGCCGTTTAACCAATCCCGCAGCTCCTCCCTGCTCTTGGTCTTTGCCAGCGAAAGCATGGGCGTTTCATGACGTTCCTTGGGCAGCTCCTCCACCGCCTCATAACCGACCTGCACCGTGGGACTTTCCGCCAGCGTAACGCCAAGCTCTGCCTCCAACGCCGTCAGTTCATCATAAAGCCTGTCATATTCAAAATTAGAAATAATCTCCTCATCTTTCGCGTAGTAAGCCTCTGACGCCCTGTTTAAGAGCAGGACAAGCTCACGCATACGTTCCATCTTATTTTCTGCCATCCGCACCTCCCGCCGATTTTCCGGCCTCTTCACATGGAATTTTATTTCTCCACTTTTCGATTCCCCGTCAAGAGCCCGCAATTTTGATACAGCTCTTCCCGCTCTTTCTCTGTAAGTTCTCTGTATTCTCCCGGTTTTAGGTTCCCAAGGCAAATATTAATAACGCGCGTTCTTTTAAGACTGCTGATCCGGTGTCCCTGTGTCTCACACATACGTCTGATCTGTCGGTTCAACCCTTGCGTGAGGATCATTTTGAGCGTTTTATCCCCGATTTTTTCAATCCTACAGGGACGAGTGGTCTGTCCCAGTTCTTCCAGATACACGCCCTCCCGCATATTCGCGATCTCCGCCTCTCTCCAGGGTTTGTCCGATTTTACGATATATTCCTTCTCATGCCCGTTTTTTCCCCGCATCATGGCGTCAATCAGGCTGCCGTCGTTGGTGAGCAGAATCAGCCCTTCCGAATCCTTGTCAAGCCTTCCCGCGTAAGTCACACGCCTGCCATAGCCGATCTCCTTCGTCAGTATCCTTTCCGCATGGGAGTCCCGCTCCGTGCAGACCACTCCCACCGGCTTATAATAAGCAAGCACCGTCTTTTCATCGGGCCCATGCAGCCGTTTCCCTTCCACCTCAACAATATCCTCAGGCCCTACCTTCCTACCCGCCTGTGCTTTCACGCCGTTTACGAAAACCTTCCCAGCGTCTATCAGTTTATCCGCATCCCGTCTGGAACACAGACCGCAGGAGGCAAGATATTTATTCAGCCGCGTCTCCTCCATCCTCTGCACCCTCCTGTCCGTTCTGCGCTTCGGCCTCCTGCCCTTCTCTCTGCTCCGGCGCTTCGGTTTCCTGTTCCCCCGCCGCTCTTTCTACGCCATGCTCACAGAGGAAATCTCTCCATTTTTCGTAATGCTGCGCATAGAGGTGCACCCCGTCAAAAGTGGAATCATCCGGCAGAAATCCCTCCTCGTCGGTAAACAGCGGGTTGCTGTCAAGATAAAAGATATCCCTGCCGTTGGCAAGCCTTGCGGAAGCCACATTTTTGTCGTTGATATTGATATTGTTAAACTCTGTCTCCATATTATTCTTCTCACGGCTCACATGAAGATTTGCCATGATATAAATCACTGCCTCCGGCTGCCACTCCCTCAGCTGATCGAGAACCTCCATATACTGCCTTAAATACATGTGGGTGTTGCCATACCCCAATTCGTTCATCCCCAGCATGATATAAATTTTACCATAACGCTTCTCCTGCAAAGCCTTCTTCAAATCCACTTTCTTTCCCGTCTTCTGATAAGTCACTCCCGTGTCTTCCAGCAGCTTGAAGATGGTCATACCGTTATCGCAAAAGAAGTCTGCGCCGTCCAGTCCCGCATAGTCCGCTATACCCAAAGTACGCGAATCACCGAGGAAAACCGCATCATTAAAATAACTCTCGTTTTCTAACACATAGTCATATTCCGTCGTCAATGCAACTTTTCCTGCATCCGAGTAATACCGGGAATCTGTCTCTATCGGAGTATACTCCACAAATTTCGTAGCCCGGTTTTCCTCTTTTTTCCTATTCTTCTCCCTTTCCAGACTTGCAATGTCGATTTTCCGTTTTGCTTCTTTTTCTATTGCGCCATTTTCTTCCTTGCACAATCCTGCATTTTCCTCTGCGGCGTCAGTATCCTTTATCGCTTCTTCTTTTTGTTCCTCCGCTTCGCTTTCAATATTTAATATCTTTTCGGACGTATTTTCATCATTTTTTACCGGTTCATCTTCTTTTTCAGACGTGAAAACGTCGCTCTCGTACATTCGGAAAGCCGCTATACTTTTATCTAAACTTAGTATGCCCGTTTCATCAAAAAAAGACAAATAAACGATGCTCGTGATAATCACAAGCAAAACAAAGGGACAATTATATATGATTTCCAGAAAAGTTCTCATCTTATTTTTAATCATTTTCCGCCTCGTTCATACGTTAAAATCTAAAATACAGGAACGGATTATTGCTTCCCGAAATGATCTCGCGAACCGACCACCAAAAGACGATAAGCAAAAGGAGAACCATGAACCAACGGTCCTTCCATTTCCAATACAATTTCCCGGGAAGAGGGGTGGCAAAAATAACGCACGCTATTATTAGCACGGCGTATTCCTTCAAATATCTGACAAGCTGTGTCATGCCGACCAGAATCTCCTCCTTATGATAGCCGATCAGATTGCCCAGATACCCTCCCAGCTGTCCCATATCCGTAATGGCAAACACTACCCACGTTGCCGGAATCAACAGAATCAAATAGATATGGCCCAGCACCTTACTGTTCTCCAGCCATTTCCCGAACGTCCTCTTTTCCAGGGAAATAAGCAGGAAAAAGATCGTACCCCAAAGGACAAAATTCCAGTCGGCGCCATGCCAAAGACCGGTAAGCGCCCAGACTACTAAAAGGTTCAGGACCGTCCTCGCACTCCCCTTGCGGTTTCCGCCGAGAGGAATATACACGTATTCCCGAAACCAACTTCCCAGCGTTATATGCCACCGCCTCCAAAATTCCGATACAGAGCGGGAGACATAGGGATTATTAAAGTTGCGCGGGATGGAGAATCCCAGCATTTTGCCAAGCCCCATAGCCATCACCGAGTATCCCCAGAAGTCAAAATAAATCTGAAAGGAATAGGCGAAAGCGCCGAGCCATGCCACCAGCACATGCAGTCTTCCCGCTCCCGCCGTCATGATCACATTCCAGAGCGTACCGATCTGATTGGCCAGAATCACCTTAAGGCCCAATCCCATGGTAAAAAGCTTCAGACCGTTCTCGATGTCACGAATCCTCACTTTTCTCTCCCCCATACGTCCGGACACATCCTGGTAACGCACGATGGGGCCGGCGATCAGCTGGGGAAACATACAGACATAGGTGGCAAAGGGAACAAACTTTGCGCGCTCCCCGGCCGCAATCGTGCCGCGGTAGCAGTCTATCTGATAAGATAACATCTGAAATGTGTAAAAACTGATTCCCAGCGGCAACGCCAGAGAAAGCAGAGGTAAAAGTCCTTGCCCTGAAAGCCTGTTTATGTTTCCGGCAGCAAAATCCCAGTATTTAAAAACAAAAAGCACGCTCAAATCAAAGACAACGGCAAAGATGAGCGCGCGCTTACGCCGCCTCGCCGCTTTCTTTTTGCGGTGAGACTGGGGAGAACTGGGTTCCCAGAACATATACCGGCTAAATCCGTAGTTTACCATGACAGACAAAAGAAGCAGCAGAACAAAATACGGTTCTCCCACTCCATAGAAGACAAGGCTTCCTGCCAAAAGAACAAAATTGCGGTATTTAGGAAATGCCAAATAGATTATCATAAAAATCGGCAGAAACCGAAATAAAAATCCCACACTGGAAAATAACATCGAAAGAACTCCCTACACAAGCCAAAGTGGTTTATCCCTTGTAAAAATCTATATCTAGTATATTCCATGCAAAATCATTTTACAAGCCCATAATGCAAAAATGTGATATTAAAAAGATATGCGAAGCCCCTTGGGATAATGATTTTTCATTTGACCTCCCGAGGCCTTTCCAAACCCAAGCGGATATCCCTCATAGAAGAGTGCCGTCCATCCTCTCTCCTCTCCACAGCGAAGGCTCTCTCCCCGCAGATAGGCAGCCGCTTCCTCCTCTGTAAGCGCTTTGCTTTTTGCCGTATCCTTTCCGCACAGAGTCCCGGCCAGAGCATGGGCCGGTTCGAAGCGGTTTTTCTTCTCCGTCAGCAGATGCAGGCCCGGCCGCAAAACCTTGACGCCCTCAAGAGAAGGCATTTCCTCCGGCACAAGATGAATCTGATCTCCAAACCTAACGATCCGCCCCGAATGTTCTGCCAGCCATGAGGCTCTGATCCCCAGTTCCTCCCGCAGGAAATTTTCTATAAGTTTACATAACTTCCCGTTTTCCGTCGTCAGACCCTGCGTCTCCCGTTCCGTCATTTCCACTGGCGTCTGTCCTCTCTTTCGCAATCTCGCCACATAATGGCCCTCTCCCCGTATCAGATGGGGCCACAGACGCAGCGTATGCTCGATCCCTGCGGCGGGCGCGTCAATCCAATCGCCTCTGCCCGGAGAAAAGAGATTTTCCAGAACCGTTTCTTCTATATAATATTCTTCATGGGCGCGCAAAAAAGCGCTGACGGTTCCCTCATTCTCCTCCGGGGAAAACGTACAGGTAGAATAGACCAGCACGCCGCCGGGCCTTACCATCTTAGCCGCTTCCTCCAGAATCATGGCCTGTCTTTCAGCGCATCTCTCCACCGCCTCCGGGCTCCACTCCTCTCCGGCGGCCTCGTCCTTGCGAAACATCCCTTCTCCGGAACAGGGGGCGTCCACCAGAACCCGGTCAAAAAAAAGCGGAAAGCGCGCCGACATGCGCTCCGGTTTTTCACTGCACACCACACAGTTCGCGATGCCCATACGCTCCACGTTTTGCGACAGGACCCGCGCCCTGTCCCCGATCACTTCATTGGCAACCAGCAATCCCCTACCCTGCATTTTACCCGCTATCTGCGTACTCTTTCCGCCCGGCGCAGCACATAGATCCAGAATCCGTTCACCGGGCTTTGGTTCTAATACCTCCGCCACCGCCATAGCGGACGGCTCCTGAATATAATACGCGCCCGCCTCATGGAGCACATGCCGTCCCGGACGGAATTCGGCGTCATAATAATACCCTTCCCGCGCCCATGAAATTTTTTCCAGCGGAAAGGGTATCACCCTGTCAAACTCTTCTTCCGATCCCTTTAAGGGATTGCGTCTAAGTCCGTACTGCCGCTCTTCCTCATAACTTGCCACGAAGGAATCGTATTCGCCGCCGAGAAGCCTGCGCATCCTCTTCGCAAATGCTTTCGGCAGTGCTGTCTTATCGTCGTTCATATGACTCGCCTCCCTTATTCTTTCGCGCTCCCCTGCGCAATCAGTTCAAACTTCCTGTCCGGACAGGTCTCCTCTATCTCCGCAAGCGCCTGCTTATCCCACGCATGCACCTCCTGCAAGGAAGGCAGATCGGCCAGCACGGAATAGTCTAATCCGCTACAGACATTCACGGACAGCAGCTGCAAAAACTTGAGTTCCGATAAGGGTTCTAAAGACACATTCTCCATACCCACCAGATCAAGGTGCTGTAGATTCGTAAGTTCTCTCAGCACTTCCAAGTCTTCCATGCCGGTTAGTATGGCGAAATCCGTTATCTGCGGCGCGTAGATCGCCACCGGTTCTTCCTCCGGAAACTCCCCGACCGCCAGCGAAGCCAGGCTGTCCATTTCTCCCAAACAGGCAAGCTTGTCCACGGGCGGATGCCACAGTCTCAGTTCCGATACGTTGTCCAGCTTCTCAAGCGGCGACCAGTCCCCATCGGCCGGAATACGGTTATTCATGGACAGCCACTCCAACTGGCTGATTTCGCCAAGCGGCGCAAAGCTGTCAACCGGATCATCCCACTCTCTGCTGTCAAGAAGCAGTTCCTTCAAATTAGGAAGCGAAGCCAGAGGCGTTAAATCTTTCGCCGGATTATTGCCGATATAGAGAAGCTGTAGTGTGGTGATATCCGCAAGGGGCGTAAAGTCTGTGATATTGTTATCGCACAGATACAGCCGCCTGAGCGGAAGCTCCTTTAACGGTGTCAGATCCCCGATCTGCTGCCCACATAAATACAACTCATGCAGATTCGGCATCTTCGTCAGAAGGGAAAGATCGGAAATATCTCCATAAGGCTCCCCCTCCCTGGGCACATCGTCCACATAACTGTATATCACGTAGCGGAAACTCTGCTCCCTGCCTAAAACGCTGCATCCCACCACCGCCAGCCGCTCCACCCGCGCAAGGTCGCTCTCCGTTACGCTGCCTTCCGGCATCCCAAGCTCCGCCCGGACAGCCTGCTCTAAAAGCGCATTGTCAAAAACCACCGATTTCTCCGCTTCGGGTTCCACATAGGCAGCGTTCTCCTGCTCCCTCACGCCTTCGCTTCGCCAGAGGAAGGTTCCCGCAATCACGACCGCCGCACAGACAGCTGCCGGCAGAAGCCACCGTTTTCTTCCCCTGTCTGCTTCGCCAGTCAGGGCAAGTCGAAATTCCTTTGCCGAGTGGTAACGGTCGTCGGGCGAAAATGCCGCCGCCTTTTGCAGGCAGCACTTCAATCTCTCCGGACAGGCGGCCCGCTCTAACGCTTCCGGCTCGTAGGCGCCTGTAAGCATATAACGCAGCGTCACGCCCAGCGCGTACAGATCGGTCCGTTCATCCGTCTGGGCGTAGCCGTACTGCTCCGGCGCGGCGGTACAGCGCGTTCCCATAAAAACTGTGTCAGTCCCCTGTCCGCTCTTATATTCCCGCGCTATGTCGAAATCTATCAGGCATGGCTCACCCGTCGAGGAAAGAATTACATTCTCCGGTTTGATATCCCGATGGATAACCGGATGTTCCATCCCGTGTATCTGCTCTAACAACAGACAAAGCGCCTTTCCCACCTGAACACACTGTTCTGGGGAAAAGACGCCCTCCTTTTCCTGTATTTGGGATAGAGAACGTCCGGGAATCCACGTGCGTACCAGATACCGCACCCCTTCTTCCTCAAAATAGTCTGCCGCTTCCGGAACTCTTCCCTTCAATTCAGGCGGAAATCGCCGCAGCAATTCAAATTCTCCTGCCAGATCTCGTCTGCCGGCACTATCAATCTTTAAAACGAACCGTTTCTCTTCCGCATCCCGCAAAAGCCAGACTTCGCCGTCTTCCTTGCGGGACAGACAGTTCTCCGGCCGCCAGCGGGAGACAATCCGTTCCGGTAGCGGCACATCTTCCAAATCCGCCTGGAACTGTCTGATAAAATCGTTCTTCTTATCCAAATGTCTTCTCTCTATTCTATTCTATTTTAACTGCATTTTACTAAGCCAAAGGGCAAAATCCAGTTTCTCTGCCTCTTCTTTTTCCTTCTCATCACAGGTGAATATCACTGCCCCACAGGATTCCTCTCCCATTTTCAACACCTGATAACAGTAACGGCCGTCCACCGTATATTCCGCGTACAGGCTGCCATAGGAATCCGTTTTAAATTCCGTGCCATCCGGGAGACCATTCTTTACACCATCCCGCTGCGAATACTCTTCCAGCGATTCCGGAATCGGAAGTCCCGCCGCGTCATAGGCATCTTTCCCGAAACGGCTGCCGTCCACATACATCCCGTCTTTCACAAAGCTGGCATATCCCTTGGGGAGTCCCTCCTCGCTAATACCGGATTCCTCCAATGTGAACTCTTCTGGAAGATAAAAGGTTCCGACTTCCTCCACCGTAATCTCTTTCAACTCCGCCGCGGCTGCCTTGTCTGCATCGCCGCCTTCCTTTACCGAATCCTGCACGGCATTTGCGGGCGCTTCTTCCTTTCCACCGCAGGCGGTAAGCGCCAATGCAAGGGTTATCAGTATACATCCTTCTGCCAGAAATTTTTTCATAAGCCAAAATCCTCCCTTTTCTTATTTTAGCCGGTTTGGGTATTTGCCCAATGGCTCACAACAAAGTTCTGACTTATCTTAGCATATGTATACTCTGTTTTGGTGTGCAAAGCTGCACAATAACCCTTTTTCTATTCCTTTACAGTAGCCCCTCTTCGCCCAGTTCCAGCAAAAGTTCGTGCACCTCAGATTCCGTCATTTCATGGGATAATCCGTATAATACGGCGGCATCGCGCCTGCACCTTGCATAGAGCGGCGCCCGTCCCGCCAATTCGAACATCCGTCTCGCCTCCGCCGCATCAAGCCCCAGCGCCAAAACCAAAATCATCAACGTATTTCGGGTCGGACGGCGCGTACCGTTAAAAATCTGGTAACCGTAGCTGCGTTCCAGATTACAGCGGAAAATAATATCTTTCACAGACAGCTGCCGCTCCCGCAAGATTCCGTGCACATAGTCCGTCCACTCCGGAGGGGAAAAATCCTCTCCCCTTAACAGACCGCAGTCTGCGCTGTCCTGTATTTCATGCTCTAAAATCCCCGTCGATTTCATTCCCTGCAAGTCTCCGTTACGTCATCAGCGCACCGCCAAAGAACGCTTTCTGCTCCTCCGTCACGAGAATACGCAGAGGTTTATCCTGATCCTTCCGGTGTCCAAGTTTCGCCATAAACCTGCCATACGCCTTAAACCCGCCTCGGGGAATCATCTGAATCTTTACTTTGTCAAGCTCCGCAAGTTCCCTGTCTCTCTTGTAACCCGAGCAGCTCTCCATCAGACACTCATCCAACAATTCCTCTGCATCCTCCGACAGTTCTCCCTCCGCCAGTTCCAGATAGAGCATATAACGGGGCCTCCTCTTGGAATAATCCCCATCCACACAGTATCCTTCCGCCACACACTCCGCTCTCCGCTGGAATTTGCGCATCGCATTTTCCAGCTGGCGAACATTCATCTTTTCGTCCGCAATGTTGATTACCTGACTCTTTCTGTAGCAGACACGCACAATCGGCGCCTGTCCCTCAAATCCCACAATCTCTATCACATCGCCGATGGCATAGCGGTATTCTCCCGAAAAAGTGGTGATTAACAGCTCATATTTTGCCCCCACCTCTACATCGCGGATCGTGTAAATCTTCTCCCCGTCTCCCGTTTCCGAAAGGAACTCATAAAAACAGGTGTCGGGAAGCAGGACATAATAGGCGTCCCCCTCATTGATGCCTCTGGCCATGCCGAAGCATCCTTCGGAAGCCGCATATGTAAAATAGTGGATCGGCAGATCGTCCACATACATCCATAATCGATCCATATAGGGCGCAAACATACTGCCGCCGATCAACCGGCCATACTTTATTTTCGGCCAGATTTTTTTCACCAGCCCCTTTTCCAGATCATCCATGGGTATCGCCCGAAGCTCCGCCGCCCTCTCCGGGTTCGCGGGAAGATGCTCCTTCAAATAGACCTCCCACTCATGACTCACGGAAAAGCAGTCGCTGATCTCACCCGTCTCAATATCCGAGAGAAAAGCCTCCCAGTTATCCGTCACATAGCGCAGCATTCCTACTACACGGTTTACAAAAACGCCGTGTATTGCCGTCACATCCCTGCACTCCAATGCGAAGCGCAGCTTCACATACAGCATGTCTTCCGCCTTATCCTCCGGGAAAAGCACTTCCATAGGCGCTGTGTACCTGTCGGCGTTCAACTCACCCTTCTCCTCCAGATAACGGCTCAAAGCGCCGGCTCTCACACCGCACATCGTCCCGTCCGGCATAAAGCCACGACGGAATTCCCCTGTCTCAAAAATCCTGCCAAACAGCTCCTCCTCCGAAGCCTCCGGCATCTGGTTTCGAATCGATTCCTTAAGCAGATCTTCCCAATAGAATTTCTGCGTCAGAAGATCTCTCTCTATGATCGGCACATACTTAGGCGAATCCGTGCTCCCGGTGCTGATGCAGTAATAGATTGGCTTCTCTATTGTAAGCAGGCCTTCCTCCCCTTCCACCTGACGCTCGATGATTGCCTCATAATCATAATGGAAAGTGATAGGCAGTTCCTTCTGATATTCCTCCACAGAATGAATATCTTCAAAACCGAACAATTTCCCGTACTCCGTATCTTTATTTTCCGCAAGCCTTTCCATCAAAAATTTTTCCTGCAAAGCCACCGCATTATCGCACAATTCTTGAAAATGGGCAATCGCCCCTTCTTTCCTGTCTGCCGCCCCCATTGTATCCTCCTTCTCTCATTGCCACTGCATTTCCTGAAAAACACAGTGCAGATAATGACATTATATGCGAATTTTCCCATAAAATCAATAGAAGATGCCACACACAGGCACATTTACCCACTTTTTTATTGCGCATTCCTTTTAAACCCGATATAATAGCTAAGGATTACGTTAAAGCAACACAAGATGAGGAGGAATATTATGGCATCGCAAATCTGTATTATCATCGCAATCATTGTCTATCTGGGTGTGATGATCTATATCGGTATCACTTTTTCCAAGAAAAATACACAGGCTTCTGAGTTTTATCTGGGCGGCCGTAAGCTTGGCCCTCTGGTAACCGCCATGAGCGCGGAAGCCTCCGACATGAGCAGCTATCTTCTGATGGGACTGCCCGGTCTGGCCTACCTGTCGGGCCTTGCCGAGGTGGGCTGGACGGCGATCGGCCTCGCTGTGGGCACCTATTTAAACTGGCTCTTTGTATCTAAGAGGATCCGCCGTTACTCCAGCCGCATCGGTTCCTTTACCATACCGGAATTTTTCGCCAAAAGATACGGCGACGACAAACATATCCTGACCTGTATTGCGGCGTTAGTCATTGTAATTTTCTTTGTACCCTACACTGCTTCCGGCTTCGCTGCCTGCGGTAAGCTTTTCAGCACGCTTTTCGGCATGAACTATATTGTGGCCATGCTTTTAAGCGCGGCGGTTATCGTTCTCTACTGCACGCTGGGAGGCTTTCTCGCAGTAAGCACCACCGACCTGATCCAGGGCATCACCATGAGCATTGCCCTTCTCATTGTGGTGGGCTTTGGTGCTGTTGTGACAGGCGGTTTCGGAAGTGTAATGGACGCAGTGGGCAGTCTTCCCGGTTATTTAAGTCTGGTGCAGACCTACTCACCGCAGACCGGCACCGCTTCCCCCTACACGCCTCTTATGATCGCTTCCATGCTGGCATGGGGACTCGGATATTTTGGCATGCCCCATATACTGCTGCGCTTCATGGCGATTGAAGATGAGAATAAGCTGACCCTTTCCAGAAGGATCGCTACCGTTTGGGTGGTAATCTCCATGTCCATTGCCGTGCTGATCGGCGTCGTCGGCTACGGTCTCTCTCAGGCAGGCATCATTCCCGTGCTGGAGGGCAGCAATTCTGAGACAGTCATCATTCAGATTGCTTCTGTCCTGAGTTCCCACGGCATTCTTTTCGCATTAATAGCCGGCGTTATTCTGGCGGGTATTCTGGCGGCAACCATGTCAACCGCAGATTCCCAGCTGTTAGCCGCGGCGTCCAGCATTTCACAGAATCTGGTGCAGGATTTCGGCAAAAAGAAGCTGGACACAAAAACCTCCCTGTTGATTGCAAGAATCACGGTAATCGCCATTTCTCTGGTGGCCGTGTTCATTGCACAGAATCCCGACAGCTCCATTTTCGGCATCGTTTCCTTCGCCTGGGCCGGCTTCGGTGCGGCCTTTGGACCGGTAGTGCTTTTGGCGTTGTTCTGGAAACGCTCCAACAAACAGGGCGCACTGGCAGGTATGATTGCCGGCGGTATCATGGTATTTGTCTGGAAGTACGGTATTGCCAGACTCGGCGGCGCTTTCGCCATCTATGAACTGCTTCCGGCCTTCATCGTCGCACTGCTTGTGAACGTGGCGATATCCCTGCTCACCAAAGAGCCGGCGGCAGAGATTACAAAAATATTCGATGAAGTGAATGGAAAGTAAATAGTTTTTGATTTTGTAAAATAATCCCCCTTTTTCTTTTGTAATTTATCATAAAATTATTTAGATATAATTGACGAAAGCAGTTTTTTTGTATATAATTTTAGTGTTAATATAGTATTTTAAATTAACTTAAAGATATCTTTTTTGGGGGAATCAACTTTGTTACATATCACTTCACTTAACGACGGTCTGGACATCTTTAAAGCGCTCGGTTCCGACGTCAGGATCGAGATTTTAAACATTCTTCTGGACAACAACAGCATGAGTATGAACGAGCTGGCTTCGCGCCTGAATATCACCAACGGCGCGTTGACCAGCCATATCAAAAAATTGGAGAGTTGCGGTCTGATTTCTATTTCCAGTGAATCGGCAGGACATGGCAACCAAAAGATCTGTTCCGTGCATCTGGACAAAATTCTGATTGACCTTGAGCGGCAGGAAGATATTCTGAACGTCTACAGTACGGATATCAAGGTAGGCCACTATTCCGTCTATCGCATCTGCCCTACCTGCGGCCTCGCCTCAGACAAAGCAATTATCGGTGAGGTGGACGACTCCCGTTACTTTGACCATCCCGACCGCTACAGTGCGGATATCCTATGGTTTACGAAGGGATTTGTGGAGTACAATATTCCCAACTTTATCCCCAGCTTCCAGAAGATCACACAGCTCACCATATCGGCGGAATTAAGTTCCGAGGCCCCCGGCGTCAACAATGTATGGCCATCCGATATTTCCTTTTACCTAAACGATGTGTGCATCGGAAACTGGCTCTCACCCGGAGATTTCGGTGACTCGAGAGGTCTGTTCACACCGGACTGGTGGTTCCCCAACTGGAATCAATACGGTCTCCTGAAGCTTCTTGTGATCAACCGGAAGGGCACCTTTATCGATGGCCTAAAAATCTCGGATGTGACCATAGACAGCTTCCAGCTGGACTACCGCAGCAGTCTCCGCTTCCGTCTGGCTGTGGACGACGACGCGGAACACGTAGGCGGCCTCACCATCTTCGGCAAGACCTTCGGTAACTACGGGCAGGATATCAAAGTCAACATCCACTACGCGCCCATGGAAGAGGCAGAATAAAAGAGACTGCATACATATGATAAACGCCTGTAGGAGAAATCCCACAGGCGTTTCTTATTTCATATTTTTCTCTGATTCTATTTCCTGATTTTCACGGACCCGGTTCAGTATTTCACGCCCCAGACACTCTCGTTGTTCCCCACTGCGCTGAAAGTCATCACTTCCGTTCCCGCCTCGTCGTTCATCCGGCAGAATACGCCGCTGTAGCTTGCGTCCCCGTAGGACACTTTCATATAGCAGGAGCCGTCTTTCATTTCCCAGCTGCCTTCCACGCCGTCTCCGTAAACCTTTCCGCTCTCGTCCAGATAGAGGATGAAGGGTTTCGCAATCTCCGCGTCAATGGCAGTTCCCTGATTAATCACATAATATCTGCCTGCCACATCAGCCGCCTCATATCCGCTCTCTGACACCGTCTCGCCGTCCGTTGCGTAGGGAAGCATACAGGGCCATCCCTCCTCGTTGACGATGAACTGGTGCACTCTGGGCTCATGCTCCTCGGTTTTATTATCGAAACGGGTATGATTCACAATATATTTTTTCCCGTCGTCGTCGATAAATGCAGAGTTGTGGCCGGTCGCCATATAAGCCATTTCCAGACTTGGCAGCATATAGTTGCCGGAAAGCTTCAGTCCATAAGGATAATGTTCCGGGTTGTTGGTATCCATCGGGTACTCCCCGTTCATGTCCACATAGTCTCCGTCTATGGTCTCGGACCGGAACACGCGAATCTGATAACCGCCCTCTCTGGCCAGTCCGCCGTAGGAGACAAAGAGATAATAATACCCGCTCTCCTCATCATAAAGGATGTAGGGCGCTTCAATCGAGCTGTGATTGCCGCCGAGCAGCCGCTTCCCGAAATAAGGGTCCACCCGGTTGGCCTCATCCTCCTCAGGATGAATCACCTCGCCCGTGGCCTTGTCGAGCTCCAGAAGGTACATGCCGCCCGACCAGGAACCGTATACCATCCACAGCCTTCCCTCCCCGTCGTAGAGCACCGTGGGGTCAATGGCATTGGGATATTTGTTAAAGTTATATTCATTGCTTTTCTTAATATATCTGTCTTTGGCCGTATCCCGGTCCACATATTCCGTCACATCCGTGGCGTCCAGTGTCTCCAGCGTAAATCCCGAGTAAATCAGCGCGCCCTTCCACTCATAAGGCCCGTCAATCTTCTCGCTGGTGGCATAGCACAGATTTGAAGCATTCCATGTGGATGTAGTACAGAAATACAGATAATACAGCCCTGTCTCCTCATTGTAAATCACATCCGGCGCCCACACATGCCATGCCCTGTCGTCTGTGGGAATAAGACTTTTTTTACTTCCCGCATAGGCGAATGCC
The DNA here is from genome assembly GCA_002490705.1 of Lachnospiraceae bacterium UBA7202. Lineage (GTDB taxonomy): Bacteria > Bacillota > Clostridia > Lachnospirales > Lachnospiraceae > UBA3282. The sequence goes on along the minus strand of DKUO01000009.1, from coordinate 11,317 downwards.
TCGTCGTTCGCCATCAGCTCGTAGTAGATCTGATCCTTCACCTTATAACCGTCTCCCAGAGACGTCCATGTGCGCAGATCATCCGAAACAGCCGTGGACATGTGCGATCCGAATATGTAATATTTCCCGTCCGCCTTAATGATCGAGGGATCGTGCACGCTGACGCCAGCCTCGATTTTCGCCGTCTTAATACCGTCGTAATTCACTGTAAAATCCAAATCTGCCGGCTGTTCACCGACGCTACTGTCCTCCTCTGTACCCACCGTTTCTTCCTCCGCCTTTGCCGCATCCGTGCCTGTGCTCTCCTGCGCCTGCTCCCCCGAGCTCTGGGAAGTGCCGCATGCCATAAGTCCAAATGCCAGCAGGACGCTCAGCCCGCAGGCCGTAAGCCCTTTCCTTCTCATGCTAACCCTCCGTTCCGAGACGCCGGGACATTCTCTGCCCACTCGTCTCCCTGTTTCCTGTTATCCGAAACTTACCGTTTCCCTTATATAAAACTATACCAGAGAGTCCTCCTATAATCAATATTTATTTTAATATTTTGTAAAATATTTTAGTATGTTATTCGCCAACCGCGATATCAATCTTGCGGAGCTTTTCCAGAAGAATCTCCTCCTCCGTGGGCAGATCCTCTGACCTCTCTATCTGCCGTCTCACCTGGCACATCTGCTCGTCAATGGCCGCTATCTGTTCCGCACATACAGTCAGATTTCCCACAATCTCCTTCTGGTTTGGCACTTCCTGTTTATATTTGAGCTGATGCTCCAAGCTTGCCCAGAAATCCATGGCGATTGTGCGTATCTGCACCTCCACCGCCATCTCTCTGGTCTGATCCGAGAAAAATACCGGCACGCTCACAATCATATGATAGCTGCGGTATCCGTTGGGTTTCGGATTTTTAATGTAATCTTTCTCCCGGATCACCGTAATGTCGTCCTGCTTTGCAAGAGCCTGGGCCAGTCCGTATATATCGTCCACATAGGAACAGACCACCCGTATCCCTGCCACATCGTAGAGATTCTTCTCCACATTCTCCACGGTAAAGTCAAGCCCCTTGCGGTTCAGCTTGTCCATAATGCTGGCACTGCTCTTTAAGCGGGAATTGATGGACGTAATCGGATTTCTCCGATACCGCACGTTAAATTCCGAGTTCAGCACGTCGAACTTCGTCCGCACCTCCTTGATCGCACAACTGTAGCGCATCCGCATCTCCTTGTAGTCCACCACGGTTCCTACCATCTTTCTGCGCTGTTCATATATTGCATGATCCACCTTGGGGATCACCATCATCTGGTTTTCCTCGGCGTCAAATCCCATCTCTTCCAATGGGAAAAATGGATTTCCTGTCATCTGTATACCCTCCGTTCATTTTCCTAATATATACCGATTATCATCGAAAAACAAGGAAAGAATTATTAACTTTTTATTAGAATTTTGATAATTTCTGAGATAAGAGCAGGACGCATAATCATTGACTTCTCCCAAAAAGCTTCTTATAATTATTATAACAAAATTGACTATCAAAACACTGAATGGGGATCATTATGCAATATAGAAAAATGAAAGACGGCACAGAAGTATCTATTCTCGGATACGGCTGTATGCGGTTTACAAGCTCCGGCGGCAGAATCAATCTGGATAAAACCGAAGAGGAAATCCTGCTCGCCATCCAAAACGGCGTCAATTACTTTGACACCGCCTATATCTACGGCGGCAGCGAGGAGGCGCTCGGCACCATTCTGGAGAGAAATCACTGTAGGGATCAGGTGTACATCGCCACCAAACTGCCCTATTATCTTCTGAAGAACGCTTCCTCCATAGAAAAATTATTTCAGGAGCAGCTCAAACGCCTGAAAACAGACCACATCGATTACTATCTGATGCATATGCTGTTTGACGTGGAAGTCTGGAACAGCTTAAAGCGTCTCGGCATTGACACATGGATCGCAGAGAAAAAGAAATCCGGCGCTATCCGCAATATCGGTTTTTCTTTCCACGGCGACACTGCCACCTTCAAAGCCCTTATTGACGCTTACGATTGGGATTTCTGCCAGATTCAGTATAATTATATGGACGAACACACACAGGCCGGGAGGGAGGGCCTGCAATACGCCCACAGCAAAAATATCCCTGTGATCATCATGGAACCCCTGCGGGGAGGCCGCTTAACTGCTTATCTGCCCGACGCCGCCCAAAAAGTCTTTGCAGACTATCCAATAAAACGCACACCGGCAGAATGGGCTCTGAACTGGTTATGGGACCAGCCGGAAATCACCTGCGTTCTCTCCGGCATGAATTCTTCCGCCATGGTTGCGGAAAACTGTAAGACCGCTGATACAACCGGAATCGGCATCTTTACGGAGGCGGATCACAATCTGATAGAGAAAGTGCGCTCCAAAATCAATCAGACCCTCAAAGTAGGCTGTACAGGGTGCGGCTACTGTATGCCCTGCCCTCACGGCGTAGACATTCCCACCGCTTTCCGCTGTTACAACCAGAGCGCAACGCAAAAAAAGTTCACCACAATGTTGGAATACGCGCAGATTACCTCACTGAAGAAGGACACTTCTTCCCTGACTCAATGCATCAAATGCGGCGCCTGTGAAAAACACTGTCCGCAGCATATAGAGATCCGAAAAGAGTTGCAAAACGCAAAAAAGGCCTTACAGCCCTTTTATGTGCGCGCCTTTTTGAAATTTGTACAGAAATTTGTCAGACGGGCCTGATATTATTTTTTCCCCAGCATACTGTAATTTCCGTTTTGATCATAAGAATCCAGAAGGTAATGATTCTCGGCCTGCATGGCAAGCATGGCTTCCCTGTCGGCCGTCCTTGTTCCCTTCCGTACTTTCTCCTCTTGCTTTTGGGGTTTTATCTGCATGAGCGGTATCTTTTTTGCCGCTTTTTCTTTTTGTCTCCGGTACGCTTCCATGAGACGCGCCGCGCTCTCCCGCAGGCGGTTACGAATATTCCCACGGCCTGCCTGCGCTACTGTCGTATTTTCCCTGTCCGCCTGTTCTCTGTGCTCAGCATCGCTTACCGTTTCCTTTAAGGAAGCTGGCGTCACCGTATTTTCCAGCGCATGCATCCGCACAAGAACCGTACTCTGCACTGCCGTCTGCACCGCTTCCGCCCCGGCTTCCTGCACCCTTGCTCCGTGAGCGGATATCGTCACTCCGTCACGCCCTCTCTCATTTCCCGCAACGGCATTTGCAAGAGACTCCTCCAAACCAAGGCCAATTCCCAGCCTGCCGCTTCCGGCCCGGTCAGACTGCCCGAGACCCAGACCCTCCGTCTCGCTCTGTATTTCCTTTGCTTGCAAGACAGCTCCCCCGCTCTGGTTTTGCTTCATGCCTGCCGATACATGACGGGAATAGGGTTCGTGAAAATGAGAAGTTTTCCACTGAAGCACATGATATCTTGTGGCATAGTCTTCATTCTGTTGTACCCAGTTCACATGCTCCAACATATCGACCCGTTTTATCTCCTGTAATTAAAATAGTTCCCCGAGCTTCTTGTGCTGTTGCCGTACAGGTTTGTTCTGTTAAAAGGACTGTAGGTACTGCTCTTTTCCGCCTCGATGTTGCGTTCCGCCGTCGCTTCCACCGTACCCGCCTTGGCGCCTGCTTTTAAAGAAAAACCGCTTCCGCCCCACACCTTTTCCAACGTTTCTACGTCCGCCGCTTCCAGCTTCTTCTCGTCGATTTCAAGAGTTCCGTCCGCTCTTTTGGTCACACCCGTAGCAGCCAGATCCTTTTCCGCCGCTCTGGCCAGCGTGTCAAACTGGGTTCGAAGTATGGTATCCGATCTCGAGCCGGACTCCTCCAAATCCTCCAACATATTATTGTATTGGTTCACAAAGCTCTTAATATTCGATACGATTTCTTCCGTGCTGCCGCTCTTTTTCGCCTTATCGTAGATAGATTCCTCCTTGGAATCCTTATTACTGCTCTGCAAAGCATCCGCATACTCCCCTACCTGTTTTGCATGGTACTGCATATCATAATAGAACTTCTGCGGTTTCTCAGTGGAAGTCACCGTATTTCTGTCAAACAGGCGGTTTGTGTCAAACCGGCCGCTTGCCGAAGCGCTTTTGCTGCTGCCGCCCAGAATACTGGAAAGCGTATTGGAGCGTCTTTTTGCGCTGTTAAGCCGCAAGGTGTTCACCAAAGACTCCACCTCCGATTTGTTGTTATTCTTTCTGAAATTTACCATACCGTTTCTGTAGTTTCTTGTAACTCTCATGATTTCCTCCTAATGATGTCTATACTTCTTCGTCAACCTCTATCCCCTTGATATCAGCCTCCACAAGCTTTAACTTGTTCAACATATCCTTGATCTCAGCCTTCACCGTATCGCTTGCGCCGGCCACATTCAGACCCGCATCCGCCATATCGCCCAACAGCTCGGCTTCCTCTCTGGCATCCCGCTCCTGCTTTTTCTGTGCCGCTTCCGCCTCGTTGCTGTCTTCCCTGATCTCCTCAACCCGGGCTTCCATCAACTCCTTCTGTTCCTTGCGAAGTTCGATCTTTTCCTCCTGCTCTTCCTTCTCCTCGGCCTTCTCCTTCGCTTCCTCTCTCTGCTCCTCGTAGGTTTCGTCCACCTGATCCTTGGCCTCGTCCCAGATCATTCCCTGAATATCCTTGCTCGCCTCATCCATCACCTTCTTCGCATTATTCTGCGCATCTGTCATTTCGTGGTGTTTCAGACGCTCCTGCTTGATGGATCTGACTGCGCCGTTATACGCCTCAAGAGTCGATTCTGCATTGCCTGCACGGATCTTGAATATCTGTTCCTCACCATCAATTTCGAGGCATTTCTGCTGGTATTCTGTCAGCGGTTCGCTCTCTAATTCCTTCAGTCTCTCCTGCTCTTCTTCTGTAAAATCAAATTCTGCAAATTGACCGTTATTGGGATAATGCAGACGCTCCAGAAGTTCCAGGTCCTTCTGCTCCTGAGAATCCTTCTCCACGCCATAGCCTTCCCGCAGATTTTCCTTTCTGTCCCGGCATTCCAAAATTTTGTCGCGATTCAGCTTGATCTCCTGTTTCTTGTCCTGCGCAAGCGACTCATATTCCGCTATACTCTGGTCAGTCTTTCGATCAGCGCTCCACGCATTCTGTACAAACTCCATCGCTTTTTTCTGCGCCTGCTGTCTGCGCAGCGTGATGGAATCCTTATGTAAGGGCAGATCTCCCGCAAAAATAGTCGCCTTTCTCTGCTGTTTTGCCGCTTTCTGTCCGCTCTTCTCTCCTGCCTTCGCCTGCTCTTGAACATTTATATTGATTCCCTGATTTCCCGTATCGTTCGCTCTGATCTGCATCCTTTCCTCTCCCTGTCTAATGGTCTTATGGCATTTCACGGTTTCGTGTCCTTTTCTCTCACACATCCGGCTTTACTGTAATAAATATCGGCCGTTTTTCCCTTTTTCTTAAGGAAAATAACTTCTATTCGCTACAGAAATCAAACCACTTGCGACAATATATGCCTTCCTGTTCCCGCTCTCAGGAGAGAAGTTTCTGTAACAGGGCCTCACAACCCTCTATAACGTCGTCATAAGTCACATCAAAATTTCCCGTATACCAAGGGTCGGCAATGGCCCTGCCGCTTCCCGCAAATTCCAGAAGTTTATATATTTTGTGCTCCGGGTCACCGCCGGCAATCCGCTCCATATTACGGACATTGGCATCGTCCATGCCGATCAGGTAATCAAACTCCTTATAATCCTGCTTCGTCATCTGGCGCGCCCTGTGGGGCACCAGCGGGATACCGACCTGCCGAAGTTTTCCCACAGTCCCATAGTGAGGCGGATTGCCGATCTCCTCCCGGCTGGTGGCCGCGGAGTCGATGTAGAAGGAGGCGGATAATCCGCGTTCTTTTACCATGTGGGTGAGGATGCTCTGGGCCATGGTGCTTCTGCAAATATTTCCATGGCACACAAAAAGTATCGAAATCATGTTTATTTTTCCTCCTGAAATGCTCTGATTTGCCGTGTTTTGGCACGATTTGCGGGGTTTGGATTTTTCGTGGAGATTGTGAAAAATGTAACGAAATAAGCAAATCGAGGCAAAACGGGGCATATTGATTCCGTCAATCGTAGTAAAAACGTAGTAGGAATTGGGGGTTTTTACTACTGTGGGGTTTTAGCATAAATCAGATTCTTACCGAAACAGATATTTAAAAGTTCATAGAACTTTTTTCTGCATTCAATTAAATTTCGTTAACCTATTGAAATATCAACTTATTCATTACTTCTTTTTATTTCCATTAACTTTGCATTTACCTGACAACATTTCTGTTTAGCTGTACCTTCAAGAATTCCTATATACCGCTTTTCCATATTTTCAATAAAACTAATTAATTCTTTATCTTGTTTTTTATCTCTTAATAAATACTCATCGCAAGTTTCCAACAAAACATCCCAAAATGCCTCACCTTTTACTTGACTAGAAATAAAATAGACAATATCTTTTAAACATACCTCATCCTCATTCAAATCATCTGGAATATAATAATCCAATTCCTCTTTATACATTTCTGGATCTAGTAAAAGTTCCCAGAAGAATTCATATGCAATATCCTTGCTCTTATAAAGTTCATTTGCAATACAATTTGCAATTTCCCTATTTTCTTCTATTCCTATCAACTTCTCATAAATTTTAATGAATTTCCTGAATTTATCTGTGCTTGCTCTTTCCGTCACATAAAGAATACAATTCAAATCCAAGACTAAATTATAAGCCGTTTGCTTTATATCTTGTACCTCCACAATTCCTTTATGTGCTATTTCATTTCTCAAATTAGGTATATCAAATGCAAAATATGGATACAAAATCAACTTTAAAAAGCTATCATCCTTAAATGCTCTACTTACTTTCTCAACCAATGTACCCTGTTTTTCTTTTCGCCCAAATCTAATACCAACCAAATCATTAAAAATTCCTTCTAATTGAATTGCTGCCATTGTAATAAATGCCAAATATTTCTTCTCACTAAACAACACCTCCATAGTCTCAAATATTTCTTTGCGTACATGGATATGATAATTTGATTCAACACGCAATTTCATATCCGAAACCATATTACTTTCATCAACTAATCTAATTATTTCTTGATTGTAATCTTCCAAACTTGTTCTTTTCAGTTTAATATGTTTTTCAATGTTAGACATAAAATCTAAGGACCCAACTCCTGGAATATTATAGAACTTTACGCATGAAGAAAAGTCATATTCCGAATCATAAAAACGAGCATTCAATCTATAATCATATATGCGCCCATACAACCACATTTTATTTTCAGCATCCCTATCAATTAAGTCATTGTATGTAATCTTTATTTTTTGAACATAGTCCTTTTGTCCATAACATATGTATTTTACAATTTCTTCTTTTGCTTCTTTATTTATTTTTCTAAAGTATTCTAGCTTTTTATAATAATATGAATCGTGATCGGATTCCTTTTTGATTCTTTTTTCGATATATCGCTGTCTTTCACTGATTTCCAGTAAGTCTTTACGAGCGGCTATTGTTGTATAAAGAAAATTTCTCAAAAACAGATCGGGTTCTTTCACCTGCCCTTCTTCTATACCAAGATTCTTAAAAAGATATTCAATAGTTTCCATCCAATAAATCCCCTTATTACATATTTATTCATATCAATTTTATTCTTACTTAAATTTCAAATAGAAACAATCCTAAAAAGAATTATACCATTTATATTGACTATTTAAAATATCGACTCTACAAGAATTATTAAAAAGGAAAATTATCATATTATCCATTATCCATAAAAAATGCCCTGCCGAAGCAGGGCGCAGACTGTTCTTTCTTTATTAGATTGCCCGGAACATTTTCTGTGACACAGGTTTCTCCTCTTTATTCTTTTCCAGCTCCTTTCTAGCATTCTCCAGTTCTTCCATCCGTTTCAGCTCGTCTGTGGCATCCTCCAGGCCAAGATGCGTGTAGGTATTTAACGTCACCCCGATATCGCTATGCCCCATCAAGTATTGTAGCGTCTTGGGATTCATGCCGGATTTTGCCATGTTGCTGCAGTAGGTATGGCGGCAGACATGGGGCGTGATGTTCGGCATCTGCACCCGGTAGATATCATTGTACCTCTTGACCATGTGGTTGAAGCGGTGTTCCCAATGCATGGCTACTTCCGGGTAGCCGTTCTTGTCTGTGAACAGGAATCCCGCATAGCCGTCCACCACCCTCTCGCATTTCGGTTCTTCCCTGTCCTCAATGATCGCCCGGAAACACTGCGCCACATCCTCCGTCATGGGCAGTTTCCTTGTCCCCGCATTCGTCTTTGTAGATTCAATGACCAGCCTCATGTCGGAAGTCCGCTGGAGCTGGTGGTCGATATTAACGACCTTGTTTTCTAAGTCAATATCCCGCAGCGTTAATCCACAGAATTCCGAGATACGCATCCCTGTGTGGAAAAGGATATAGACCACTTCGTAATACTTGTAATAAACATTGTCATCATGCACGAATTTTAAGAACTTTCGCATCTGCTCTTTTGTAATGGCTTCCCTCGTCATGCTGTCATTGACCACCACTCCGGCAAGCTCAAAGCCGAAGGGATTTTTCAGCAGCACGTCATCGTCAACCGCCATCTGGAAAGCCGGGCGCAGGACGCCCCGTACGGTCTTGACGGTGCTGTAATGCCGCCCGTCCTGCTGGAGCTTTATCAGGAACAGTTTTGCATCCGATGTTTTTATCTGTGAAATCTTTTTGTCATTAAAAGTTTCGCCTTTGAGGACGTTCTGCACAAATTTATAATTCATGAGCGTGTTCGGCTTGACCGCCGTTTTCGTTGCAAGGTACCGCTCCACCAACTCCCCAACCGTAATGTTTTTCCCCAGAGGGTCCGAAAGGGAATCAAGGTCATATCCGATCTGCTTTTCCAGTTCCCGCAGCGATAAACAGGGTTTCTTTCCCACCGGGAGGGTATCTGTGGGTTCCAGCCGCCAACTGTACACGAAATGCGGCTTTCCGTTTACATGGTACTTGAACTGGTATTTCCCGTCCGCGCGGATGGATTCCCCCCTGCGCAGGACGCGGTGCTTGGAATCACGCCGTGACTTTGCTCTTCCCGCCATTTAACAGTCCCTCCTTTACCTCCGGGTTTTCCTCCAGATATTTTTCAAATTCGCTCCGCAGGATCAGTCTGCGCCTGCCGTATAAAGCAGTGTACTTTTTACATTTCCCGTCTTTTAGGAACCTGTTGAATTTCCTCCTGCTGAAGCCGAAATATTCGATTGCCTCCTCCGGGTTCAGCACGTCTTTCTGTGCAAGTGACGGTTTTCTCATTTTGGCATTTCCTCCTTTCCTGTGGCCGGTTTTTCCGGTCATGACATCTATCACTCTAAAGCCGGGAAAAGTCAACTACTTACGGCAAATAAAAGGGATTTATAACGCGGAACATTCCTCCACAAATTTCTCAAATTTCGCGCGGATGATGAGATACCTGTTCCCGCTGAAAACTGCGAAACGTCCGGCATTATCCTCCGCCAGACGTCTCATCTTCTTAATCCCGATATTGAAATAGACTGATGCCTCCCGGATGGTCAGCATATATTTCTCACTGACTGGCACCGTTACATTTTCAGTTTTTATTTCCTGCATAAATTCCCCTTCCTTTCCATCTATATCCTTGCGGCAAATGCCAGCGATATCCACCCGTCCCGCTTTTCCTGATAGGCTTTGAGAAGCCCCCAGCCGTCTTTTTCCTCGACCACGGTAAAAATACCCACGCCCGTGAACTTACCCGTCTTTGGGTATGACGTTCCGGGGCCTCTGCGGATATTCAGGTCGGGAATAGATACGCGCACCATGTAAGGCGCGGAAATGGTAAGGCTCTCCATGAACTGCACTTTTCCCTCATCCTTGACGGCTTTCAGGATGGAGAGGATTTTCTCCCCATATTTCTCCCCTGCAGCCCAGCCTTTCCCCTGCGGGTTTTCCTTTTGCCCAAGCAGCTCCACGTAAGGCGCACAGCCCCTTATGACATAGCGGAAACGTGGATCAATCTTTTCATTCCGCAGTTTATCCGTGGAGGCGTAGGCTTTGAGGTGC
>DKUO01000009.1:0-922 GCA_002490705.1 Lachnospiraceae bacterium UBA7202 | reverse complement strand
CTGCGCCCGGATGCCAAGCTGCGGTGTATCAAAAGAAAGCCCGGTTTTGCCCCTCTGCGTCACCCCAAGGCCGCAGAAATTGTTCTGCTTTAAGCTGACCGCAGAGCCGGAGAAAGTGAAGTTCCCGGTTTCGAGACAGGACTGTGCAAAGGCGATATCGCCCCTCACGCCCTCTGCCTCCCCTTCCGAAAGGTAGAGCGGGATCATATCCAGTACAGACTGTGCCACGGATGGATTCTTCTTTTTCAGATAGGATTTCATCTGCTCCGCCGTTGCTGCTGCTTTCCCCATAATGGCGGTAAGGGAATCCTCCGCCGTGCCGCCCTCCATTGCCGCTTTGATATCCTTACGGAACTGCGCTATCGTCAGACCGAACTTAGACCACAGATGCTCCACATCGCCGTGGTTGCTGGCAATGCCCCTTTTGCACCCCTCGCTGTGGCTGATAATGACACCATCTGCAAGCGGGTCCAAATGGAACTGCTGACAGAGATATGCAAACAATTCCACTGCATATCTGTAGGTGGCAAGCACATGGGCTTTCGTGTTCTCCCCGTCCCCGGTTTCCACCCATGACGCGCCGCCCGCATATCTGATGGTGGCAGGCTCCGTCATTTCCACACCGATATGGGTATTGTTTGCACCGCCCCCGCAGTGCCAGCCCCGGCATTCCCACGGGAGCAACTGGTACACATCCCCGCCCGGCTCAATGATGGCGTGGACGCAGGCGTTTGCATCCGGCCTGTTCCAGTTCTTCATAAACACATCCGCCTTTGGCTGCGGGCATCCCACCGAGTGGATCATAAACCCCTGCACGATGATGTGTTTCCCCGCCTTATAGCAGCCGGACTCTGTAAGGTAATTCTGTTTTAAGTTCATTCCATTTTCCTCTCTTTCCGCACATGAAAAAAGGCACCAGTTT
>DKUO01000007.1 GCA_002490705.1 Lachnospiraceae bacterium UBA7202 | reverse complement strand
GTTATTTATTTTGCAACATACTATATGGAGATCGGTTTCTGCTATGACGGAAAAGGCATGGTTGTGCTGGATGATGAATCTGTGCCTTATCAGGGAAATATGTTTACGATTATTCCAAAGAACTACCCGCACAATACGGATAGTGAAAATTTTTCCTACAGTAAATGGGAGTATCTTTTTATAGATGTGGAAGAATTGCTTCGAGACGCGTACCGGGAGAATCAGATGTTTGCCGATGAACTGGCGGCTGTTATCAATAACCGCGCTTGGGTGCTGGATGCTTCCCAATATTCTGAAATGGGCGGATTGATTCGCAGTATTATGGAAGAAATGCGTTATAAAAAGGAACTGTATACAGAGAGTGTACGAGGTATGTTTTTGTCGCTTTTTATCAATATTGCGAGGATGAATCAAAAACCTGCTGGAAGGGTAAAGAAACAGAGCATTGGGGCGTCCCATGTAACGGTTGCTCTGCATTTTATTGGAAAGCATTACGCAGAGGATTTGACCATAGGGGATCTGGCGGCGGTCAGCCATATGTCCGAGACCAATTTCAGGCGGGTTTTCCAGAAAACGATGAATATGACGCCCACGGACTACTTGAATCTGGTGCGGGTTCAGGGCGCATGTGAATATATGAAGAAGAGTACGGACAGCATGGAGTTAGTGGCCGAAAAATGCGGATTTCAGTCTGTATCTACTTTCAACCGTAACTTTAAGAAGGTTTTGGGGATTACTCCTTACCAGTGGAAAATTCATCCGGAGAATTATGAGACAAAATTGCTCAATTATAATATTTCCGCCTATAAGGGGTGGTAGTTAATGCCTTTTTTTGTCGTGAGACAGAAAAGGAAATGCGGTATTTATGTGAGCTTAAACGATTAAGGCGCAAATTAGTGGTCGAATTTGCACTTTTTTTGGTTTTTGATAACAACACGCGAAAGCTGTATAGAGTTATAATGCATATGTAACCTCAATTAAAAGGGTCATATAGTTATGCAAAATGACGAAAGACTCTTTTCGATTGAGAAAAACGAAGCAGAACAGTGCACAAAGTGCACAAAAAAAGAAACGGGAGGAAGTAAAAATGAAAAGAAAGATTTTGGCAGCTTTACTGGCATCCACAATGGTTCTTTCACTGGTAGGATGCGGCGGTGGTTCTGCTGAGGCACCCGCAGCAGACAGTGGTGCAGCAGCAACAGAGGAAGCGCCTGCAGCTGAGGAAGCTCCTGCAGCGGACAGCGGCGCAGCTGAGGAAGCCCCCGCAGCGGATGCGGCAGCAGGCGGCGGCACATTAACAGTATGGTGCTGGGACCCGGCATTCAACTTAAATGCAATGTACGAGGCCGAGAAGGTATACCAGAAGGATCATCCGGATTTCAAGTTGAATGTGGTTGAGACTCCTTGGGAGGATATTCAGACCAAGGTTACCACGGCGGCTACTTCCGGCGACTTAAGCACATTACCTGACATCTTCCTGATGCAGGATAACGCGTTCCAGAAGAACGTAATCAGCTTCCCGGACGTATGTGCTGATCTGACAAACAGTGGCATTGATTTCTCGCAGTTTGCAGCAGGTAAGACAGCTTACTCCGTGGTAGACGGAAAGAACTACGGCGTTCCTTTTGATAACGGCGCTGTAGTGGCATGCTACCGTACAGATATTCTGGAGCAGGCAGGTCTGACCATTGATGATTTCACAGACATTACCTTTGACCAGTATCTTGAGAATGGTAAGAAGGTTCTGGAAGCGACAGGCAAGCCCCTCATCTCCATGCAGGCAGGTGAGTGCGATCTGCTCATGATGATGATGCAGTCCGCAGGCTCTTCTCTCTTCAATGCAGACGGCACGGCTAACATCGTAGGCAACGATACCTTAAAGATCGTTCTTGAGACTTACAAGAGCCTGAAAGATGCAGGTGTTCTGGTTGAGGTAAACAGCTGGGATGAGTATATCAGCTCCATGGTAAGCGGCGACGTAGCAGGTACCATCAACGGATGCTGGATCATGGCTTCCATTCAGACAGCAGAAGATCAGAAAGGCAACTGGGCTCTGACCAATATGCCCAGCCTTGTAGGTGCTGCAAATGCTACCAACTACTCCAACAACGGCGGTTCTTCTTGGGCAGTGACAACGAACTGTAAGGATCAGGCGTTAGCGACAGATTTCCTTGCAAGCACCTTTGCAGGCAGCACAGAGCTGTACGACAACATCCTTTCCAGCGGCGCTCTTGCAACATGGGCTCCCGCAGGTGATTCCGATGCATACGCAACACCCAATGAGTTCTTTGGCGGCGACGCAGTTTCCGCTAAGATCGTTGATTTCTCCACCAAGGTTCCTTCTAACATCACAGGCGTTTACTACTATGAGGCTCGTGATGCGGTGGCGGTAGCGCTTACCAACTACATCAACGGTTCTGATCTTGACACGGAGTTAAAGACGGCAGAAGATACCGTAAACTTCAACATGGGAGGCTGATTCGGTTAAACAGGGTTTGAACGGGTACGATAGACAACAAATCAGGGGAATAGTTTAACAGGCTGTTCCCCTTTTTTTCTCCAAAGGTAAAGAGAAGGAGGGAATTTCTTGAGCAAACCAAAAAAAATGACACTTAGCAAAAAACATAATCTGACGGGGTGGGTATTCCTGATGCCCGGCGCATTGCTGATTCTCTTTATGAGTTTCGTGCCGATGTTCAGGGCCTTATTGTTATCTTTTAAAACCGGTGTCGGCGCGGCGATGAAATCGTGCGGCATCTTGAACTATACGCGAATGTTTCAGGACACGGTATTTATCCAGTCCATTAAAAATACATTTTTCTATCTGATTATTCAGGTGCCGATCATGTTGATTTTCGCATTGATTCTGGCGTCTATTCTGAACAATAAAAATTTGAAATTTAAGGGCCTTTTCAGAACGATGATATTCCTGCCCTGCGCGACCTCTCTGGTGGCGTACGCAGTTATCTTCCGTTCCCTGTTTGCCAACAACGGTATCATCAATCTGCTGTTTGTGAAGCTGGGGATTCTGGATCAGCCTTATGCGTTCCTGACAAATGTATGGAGTGCGAGAATCGTTATTATCATTGCCCTTCTGTGGCGGTGGACGGGATACAACATGGTGTTCTATCTGTCGGGATTGCAGAATATTGAATATTCGATTTATGAGGCGGCAAAGATAGACGGCGCATCGGCGGTTCAGACCTTTTTCCGCATTACAGTGCCGCTTTTGAAACCTACTATTTTGCTGACGGCTATCATGTCCACGAACGGTACGTTGCAGCTGTTCGATGAGTCGGTCAACCTGACGGACGGCGGTCCCGCAAATGCCTCCATTACCATGTCACATTACATATACAATATGTCATTTAAGTATGTGCCGAACTTCGGATATGCGGCGGCAATGTCCTTCTTAATTTTGGTTCTGGTTGCCATTCTGGCATTCCTGCAGATGAAAGTAGGTGATAAGCGTGACTAAGGCAAAGGTTAGAAACTTTTTTATGTATGTATTCCTGATTATTGTATCGTTTATCTCGGTGTTCCCGCTGTACTGGATGGTAAGTGCGGCGACAAACAAGAGTGCGGAAGTCATCAGCGGACGGCTGATTCCCGGGACATATTTTCTGGAGAATCTGAAAAATCTTTTGGCAAATCAGAATGTAGGAGGCGCGTTTGCCAACTCCGTTAAGTATTCGGTGATTCTGACGCTGGTGTCTCTTGTGGTGAGCTCTCTGGCAGGATACGGCTTTGAGATTTACCATGACAAGGTGAAGGACGGGGTTATGAGCGTTATTTTGCTGGCAATGATGGTTCCCTTTGTGGCGACCATGATTCCGCTGTTCCAGATGTTTTCCAAAGCGGGCTGGTTAAATACGACGATCGGTTTTATTCTGCCGACGATCTCCACGCCGTTTTTGATCATGATGTTCAGACAGAGTGCGAGGTCTTTCCCCCATGACATTATGGAGGCGGCGAGGATTGACGGACTGTCCGAGATCCGCATTTTCTTCCAGATGTTTATACCAACCATGAGGTCTACTTATGCGGCGGCTATGACGATCACCTTTATGAACGCATGGAACAGCTATCTGTGGCCAAAGGTAATCATGACGGATGCCACCAGTCAGACGATGCCTATGGTAGTGGCGAATCTGACACAGGGTTATGTGACGGACTATGGTATGCTGATGTTGGCCGTTTTGATCTGTACGCTGCCTACCGCGATTGTATTCTTCTGCTTACAGAATGCGTTCGCAGAAGGTATTACGGGAGCAGTCAAGTAAAAGGAGTTAATATACGATGGCACAGTTTGATTATGACAAAGTGAAAGATCCTCGCTTTTTCAAGGAAAATGTGCTTCCAGCGCGTGCTGCCCTGCATTTCTTTGCAAATGCAGGTGAGGCGGCGCGCGGGAAAAGCAGTTTGACACAGTCTTTGGATGGCGTCTGGAAATTTTCTTATGCGGTGAATATAGATTCGGCTGTAAAGGGATTTGAGAAAGAGGAATACGACTGTAGGCCGTGGGAGGACATCCGTGTGCCGGCCCATATTCAGATGGAGGGATATGACATACCACAATATGTCAATACCCAGTATCCTTGGGATGGCAGGGAGGAGCTTCTTCCGGGACAGATCCCCGAGCGCTTCAATCCAGTAGCCAGCTATGTGAAATATTTTGAGATACCTGAGCGTATGCGGGGGAAGGATATCCGCATTGTTTTTGAGGGCGTAGAGAGCGGTATGGCGCTTTGGTGTAACGGCGCTTATGTGGGTTACAGTGAGGACAGCTTTACCCCTTCCGAGTTTGACCTTACGCCGTATCTTCATGAGGGAGAAAACAAACTGGCGGTTCAGGTTTTTAAATGGACTTCTTCAAGTTGGTGCGAGGATCAGGATTTTTATCGCTTTTCCGGCATTTACAGAAGTGTGTATCTGTATGCGGTTCCGGCCCTGCATGTGGAAGATCTGGAGGTCAGGACTATCTTTGCGGGAGAAGAGTTTGATAAGGCAAATCTTACCGTACGTTGTAAGACAAAGGGAGAAGGTCTCTGCAAGTTTCGTTTAAGAGACGGTGAGACGACAGTCTTTGAGAGAGAGCAGAAAGCAGAGGCGGAGCTTTCTTTTGAGGAGACGATTGAGAGTCCGAAGCTGTGGAGTGCGGAAGAGCCTTATTTATATCAGCTGGAAATCGAATGTGCGGATGGGAGCGGGACGTTGGAGTGTGTTTCCCAGCTTGTAGGATTTCGCAAATTTGAAATGAAGGATAAGAGAATGCTTCTGAACGGGAAGCGGATTGTATTTAAGGGCGCAAACCGCCATGATTTCAGTTCCGTGGCAGGAAGACATATATCCTATGAGGAGCTGCTTAAGGATATTGTGACCATGAAGCGCAACAATATCAATGCGATCCGTACCTGCCACTATCCTGACGACGAACGGCTCTATACGCTCTGCGACCGTTATGGGCTCTATCTGATCGCGGAGAGCAATCTGGAGTCCCACGGAACATGGGACGCTTATCTGAAGGGGAAAAAGGATATGTCCTTTGTCGTGCCGGACGATAAGGCGGAGTGGAAGGATATGATGTTTGACCGTATCAATTCCTGCTATCAGAGAGACAAGAACCATCCGGCAGTTTTGATCTGGTCTGTGGGCAATGAATCCTACGGCGGAGAGACCATCTATGAAATGTCCGAGCTTTTCCGCAAGCTGGACGACACCAGACTGGTGCATTATGAGGGCGTGTTTAACGACAGGCGCTATAATGATTCCTCCGATATGGAGAGCCGCATGTATGCCACGGTGGCGGACATAGAAGAGTATCTGGTAAACGGGGACGGGAAGCCCTTTATCTGCTGCGAGTATACTCATGCGATGGGTAACTCCTGTGGTGCCATGCATAAGTACACCGATTTGGCGGATCAGGAGAATTCCGGCTATCAGGGCGGCTTTATCTGGGATTATATTGACCAGAGTATTTACAAAAAGGACCGTTACGGGAAATGGTTTCAGGCCTACGGCGGTGATTTCGGAGAGCGGCCTACCGACTATAATTTCAGCGGAAACGGCATTGCCTACGGCGGGGAACGGGAAGCGTCCCCCAAGATGCAGGCGGTAAAATATAATTACCAGAATATTGCGGTGACGGTTGCGAAGGATCAGTTTGAAGTGTGGAATAAAAATCTTTTCGTTTCCACCGATAAATTCAGATGTACGGCGGAGCTTTTGCGGGACGGCGTCAGGGTGGAGCGAAAAGAACTGACAGGAATTTCGGTTGCGCCCGGACAGAAAGCCTCCTATCCTGCGCCCTTTGCGGTGCCGGAGGAGCCGGGAGAGTATGCGGTGACGGTTTCCTTCCTGTTGAGGGAGGACGAATTCTGGGCTGAGGCGGGTCACGAAGTGGCTTTCGGGCAGGCGGTGATCGGGAAAGTGGATGCGCCTGTCACGGGACAGAAAAAGCCGCTTACCGTTATATGGGGCAATGATAATGTCGGTGTGCGGGGAGAATCCTTTGACGTACTTTTTTCGGTGGCTTCCGGCGGGCTGGTATCTTATCGTTACGCGGGAAAGGAATTGTTGGAGACGATTCCGAAGCCCAATTTCTGGCGTGCGCCCACGGACAACGATGAGGGTAACAATATGACGGGAAGACAGGGACAGTGGAAGCTGGCGAGCCTTTATGCAACATGCAAAAAGGTAGGGCGGAAGCTGGATGTGCCGGGGGAGGCATATGAGAATCCCATTGTCACAGAGGAGAAGGATCATGTCAGCGTGACCTATCTCTATGATCTTCAGACCACGCCGTCGGCAGGCTGTCAGCTTAATTATAAGGTGTATGGCGACGGAAGTATTCACACGACGCTCACCTACGATCCGGTGAAGGGATTGCCGGATATGCCGGAGTTCGGCGTGTTGTTCAAGCTGAACGCTGATTATGACCGGTTAGAGTGGTACGGGAACGGTCCCGAGGAGACCTATGCGGACAGGGATCAGGGCGCGAAACTGGGAATTTACCGGAATCAGGTGGCGGATAACATGGCGGCTTACCTTGTGCCGCAGGAGTGCGGCAATAAAACAAAAGTCCGCTGGGCGAAGGTGACGGACAGGCGGGGAAGAGGTATGCTCTTTGCGGGAGAGAACCTGAACTTTTCGGCGTTGCCCTATACGCCCCACGAGATTGAGAACGCAAAACATGCCTATGAGCTGCCGCCGGTGCATTACACGGTGGTGCGCGTGGCGGGCGGACAGATGGGCGTCGGCGGCGACAACAGCTGGGGCGCGCCGGTACATCCTGAGTATCATCTGAAAACGGACGAAAGGATGAGCTTTAGTTTTACCTTCCGGGGAATCTGAATTCGTATCGGAAAACAGAAAAGTAAAAAGAAAAGAGGCAGGCCGTAGGAGTCTGTCTCTTTTTATATCCGTTTTTGGTCTATCCTGTTTGATTGTGAATGACCAGAATATTTTCTTTGATAACGGGTATTTCTTTTAGGAAGGAATATGATAAACTAATGGGTAGAATAGAGAAAAGACGATTAAAAAAGGGAGGCAATGATGCGGAAAACAAAAATAGTTTGTACGTTAGGGCCGGCTACGGATCATGAGGAAGTGCTGCGGCAGATGATGGAGGAGGGCATGGACGTGGCACGGTGCAACTTCTCCCACGGGACTTACGAAGACCACAAGAGGAGAATGGATGTGGTGAAAAAACTTCGCAGGGAAGTGGGAAGGCCGGTGGCGATTCTTCTGGATACCAAGGGGCCGGAGGTTCGTGTGAAGAATTTTAAAGAGGGAAAGGTTGTCTTGGAGGAGGGACAGCTTTTTACGCTGACCGCCGATGAGGTGGAGGGCACAAAGGAGATTGTGAGCGTGACCTACAACAGACTTTATGAAGATCTGGAAGAGGGGATGCGGGTGCTCATTGACGACGGCCTGATTGAGATGAAGGTTGAAAAGGTGGATAAGACCAATATTGTGTGCCGCGTCATAAACGGCGGAACGGTTTCCAACCACAAGGGCGTCAACGTGCCGGACGTGGATCTTTCCATGCCCTATATCAGTGAGAAGGACAGGGAGGATATTCTCTTCGGCATTGAGCAGGACGTCGATTTTATTGCCGCTTCCTTTGTGCAAAAGAAAGAGGATATTTTACAGCTCAAAAAGCTGTTGGAGAAAAATGGCGGCGAAGATATTAAAATTATTGCAAAGATTGAGAATGCGCAGGGCGTGACGAATATTGACGATATCATAGAGGCGTCCGACGGCGTCATGGTAGCCAGAGGCGATATGGGCGTGGAAATTCCTTATGAGGATGTGCCCGTGATTCAGAAGGAGATTATCAAAAAGGTGTATCGCGCTGGCAAGCAGGTGATCACGGCCACGCAGATGCTGGAATCTATGATCAAAAACCCAAGACCCACACGGGCGGAGACCACCGACGTCGCCAACGCAGTTTACGACGGCACCAGCGCGATTATGCTTTCGGGGGAGACGGCGGCGGGGGCGTATCCTGTGGAGGCGGTGAAGACGATGGTCAGGATTGCAGAGCGCACCGAACGGGATGTGGATTACCGCAAACGGTTTTTCCTGTTGGAGCGGGAGGCTACTCCGGATATCACGGATGCCATTTGCCATGCCACATGCACGACAGCCCTCGATTTAAACGCCAAAGCCATTGTGACAGTCACTAAGTCGGGCAGATCGGCGAGAATGATATCTCGTTACCGCCCTATGAGCGATATCATAAGCTGTACCACCACAGAAAAAGTCTGCCGGCAGCTTGCCTTGAGCTGGGGCGTGACGCCGCTTTTGATTAAAGAAGAGAAGGACGTCTATGTGCTTTTTGACAAGGCCATTGCGGCGGCTGCGAAGAAAGGACTGTTAAAGAAAGGAGATCTGACAGTTATCACCTCTGGGATACCGATTGGCATTTCCGGCACAACCAATATGATTAAGGTGCAGATCGTAGAGGAACAGGGCCGGAAATAACTTCCCTGGCCACGTAGAGGGTGCTGTCGGCTCTGGCATTCATACACCATTTGACTAAAGTCATGGAAAACTGTTCAATTTCAATGCAGGTGATGCAGCGGGGATGGACACAGCTTCCCGTGTTATAGTAGCGTGACGGCTCGGCGGGAAGAATGGGCCGGTGCGTGTGACCGGTGACCAGAGTGCGGCGGTTTTCTTCCGCCCAACGGTTCAGGCGGGTTTCGCATTTATTTTTTACGCGGTAGTTTTTTGCGGCGCTGGTGGGGTCCAGCACGCCTAAATTTTCCAATGGATTCCAGACATACCGGACAAGGAAGCGGGAGAGGGGCCAGAGTGTGGAATTGAGCAGACTGGCTTGGTGCCCGTGGGTCAGGTAGAGGGAAACGCGGGGTGCATTGTTTGGCAAAGTGCCGGTGGTGAGAATGATTCCCTCATGAAAACAGAGGGGAGAAAGAAGAGGCTTAAGCCTCTTCTTTCTTTTTACGATATCATGGTTGCCGTAAATCAGATACAGCCGGTTTTCCTGATCAAATTGTTGAAAAAGCCAGAAAACGTTGCTGTGGATATCCATGATATTTTTGATGTTTCTGTTTTCCCACAGCTCGTCGCCGTCTCCCAGTTCAATATAGGTAAATCCCTGCCGGTAATAGTGCTCTAAGGCGGCGAAATACAAGTGCTGGTTTTTCAGGAAATTATCGGAGGAATTGCCAACACCCCTGTGGCAGTCGCTCATGAGGACATAGCGGGAGCGGCTGGTGAGGGGAAGCATGGGTGCGTTTAGAAAGGCGCGGTTAAGACGCGCATCGGCACCCATGTTCAACGCTCCTTACAGTGCGGCCTATGGCCGTGCTTTTTGAAACGGCGCAGGCGCAGAAGCCGCCGGAATGCGACGGGAAGGTAAAAATAGAGGTACAGAATCCGATCCTCGGTGCAGACAAAGGGCCTGGTAACCCACAGATAAAGTTTACAGAACAGTTTGTTTTTCCACTGGGAGAAGCAGCGCAGGAAGCGCGTGACCGGCCCAAAATGTTCGGGACATTCACAGAAACAAAAGCAGACGCTTAAGCCGTTTACCGAAATGCCGTCCTGTCCGCAGCCTGCCCGCTTTAATCCCTCCACAAAAGCACAGAGCATTTCCCGGTTGGGGAAACGGATGCAGGATTCCATAGACAGATTCGCGGGTTTTGAGAAGCATCCCACCAGAAAGGCAGTGAGCCACCAGTGGCGTCCGGCATTGCTGACACAGTCGTTTTCGCGATTGCACAGCCGGAAGGTGCAGTCAAGCATTTCATCCCTCTCTGCGCAGGAGAACAGAGTCTTTTTATAATCTGCTTCCGGGATTATGGTATCCGCATGGTATATGCCGATTTCCGCGCCGGTATTGATGCCATACTGGCCCTTCCAGAATTCAATCAGCCAGGTTCTGCCCCGGTAATTGAAATAGACCGGGAGAGCGTCAAAAACCATCTGGAAACGGGGCGCCATATAATCGTAGAGCCAGGTGTATCCGGCGGCTTTCTGCGGAGCGTCCACGGTAGAAGAAAAAAATCCGCAGTCACAGTGAAACCGATAGCCGAAGGGATATACCAATTCGTCTAAGAGAGCACATTTGGCACAGCAGTCCATATGGCTTACCTTACAGATAATTTTTTTGCGGTGGCAGTGAAAGAAAATACAGCCGAGAAGGGCGACAAGAAGTAGAGCAAAAAATAAATAATACATAACTGACTATCCTATGTGATTTTACTCTATTTTATGTCGGTAATTGTAGAATTGTGCACGAAAGAGAGGCTTTTGTCATTCCCGCGGCGAGGTCTGGAAAGAGGGCGCGATTTTGTCAGGGAATCAGGAACAGGCATACCATGGGCACCGTCACCAGACTCAAGACGGTGGTCAGGATAATGCCCTGGGAGATCGCCTCGGTTTCCATATCCATCTGCTTGGCGAGCATAAGGGGCATATTGGCGGCAGGAACGGCGGCCATCAAAAGCATTGTGTTCAGAATCAGCTTGTTGTCAATCAGGCTGCGCATCAAAAGTATGCAGCCGATGGGCACAAGGATCTGACGAAGCAGGGTAAAGAGGTAGAGCTTCGGATGGGAAAAAATTTCTCCGGGCGCCATCTGCGCTACGGAAACGCCAAGCACCAGCATGGATAACAGGGTGGTGGCGCGCCCGGTGTAGGAGAGGGCGGAGGAGATAATGACAGGCACGTGGAAATTGCCCAGATAAAAAATAATCGTAACAGCGGCGGAAATCGTACCGGCGTTTACCAGCTTTTGCAGGCGGCCGGAGGAGATCTGTGTCAGCGTCTTGTCTGGTTGTTTTGCGGAAACCGCTGCGCCCTCCTTCATCTGTTCGCGGACTGCCCTTTGCAGCAGGGAGATACCGAGGGTGTAGATCAGAAGGTTAAAGAGCAGGTTAAAAATCGACACAAAAATCAAGGACTCACTGCCAAGAACCGCGGAGGCCAAAGGGATGCCGATAAAGCCTACGTTGCCGAAAACAGTGAGCATCTGATAAGCATAGTGAAGGTTTTTCGGTACACGGAGAAGGTACGGGAGTAAAAAACCAACGGCGATCAGAATGGCAAAGACGGCGGCGTAGGCGGCGAGAGCGATACCCAGCTCGCGCAGGGAAGCCTTTGGCCCGTCGTCCAGAGCGGAACAGATTAAAAGCGCCGGATTGGTGACGTTGATGATCAGGCCCGAAATCTGTTTGGAGCCTTCTTCCGAGAGAAGTCTGCGCCGGAAAAGAACCATGCCGATGCCGATTAAAATAAATATGATAACCATTTGCTGTAATACAACTGAAATACTCATACAGTACCTCTTTTCCTGTTCGGGATTTTTCTGGGGAGCGGCCTGCTATATGATTGCCGGAAAACTCACCTCAAATATTGTAGCATGTTTTTTAAAATAGGGAAGACAAATAAGAGATGTTTTCGTTTTTATTCTATAGACGAATCCCGGTCGGATATTATATACTTAGATGCGGAGGCGGTTATGCAGAAATATATTATGGCGCTGGATCAGGGGACGACCAGTTCCCGCTGTATCCTGTTTGATAAAAAAGGCAGTATATGCAGTATGGCCCAGAAGGAGTTTACCCAGATTTATCCGCAGGCCGGATGGGTGGAACATAATCCGAGGGAGATTTGGGCGTCCCAGCTTGCCGTGGCCATTGAGGCGATGGCGAACATAGGCGCGGAGGCGTCCCAGCTTGCGGGGATCGGCATTACGAACCAGCGTGAGACCACGATCGTGTGGGACAGAGAAACAGGCGAACCGATATATAACGCAATTGTGTGGCAGTGCCGGCGAACTGCGGAATATATCGACGGACTGAAAAGCCAGGGCTATACGGAACGGATACGGGCCAAGACAGGACTTGTGCCGGACGCCTATTTTTCGGGGAGCAAGATTGTCTGGATTTTGGATCATGTGGAAGGCGCGCGTGAGCGGGCGGAGCGCGGAGAGTTACTGTTTGGCACAGTGGACAGCTGGCTGATCTGGAATCTGACGAAGGGGGCTGTGCACGCGACCGATTACACCAACGCCTCCCGGACGATGCTTTACAATATCCACACGCTTACGTGGGACGAGGAGCTTCTAGCCATGCTGGGGATTCCGCGGCGGATGCTGCCGGAAGTAAAACCGTCGGGTACGGTGTTCGGTATGAGCGACAGCAGTATTTTCGGCGCGGCGGTTCCCATAGCGGGCGCAGCGGGCGACCAGCAGGCCGCACTTTTCGGGCAGTGCTGCTTTTCGCCGGGACAGGTGAAGAACACCTATGGGACAGGCTGCTTTTTGTTGATGAATACAGGCGGGGATGCGATTGCTTCCGGGAACGGGCTTCTGACTACCATTGCGGCGGGAGATTCCTTGAAGCCGGAATATGCGCTGGAGGGCAGCGTGTTTGTGGCGGGAGCGGCAGTACAGTGGATGCGGGATGAAATGCGGATGATGAAGATCGCGCAGCATTCCGAAAAGTACGCTATGCGCGTGGAGGACACCAATGGCGTTTATGTGGTGCCGGCTTTCGTGGGAATGGGAACGCCTTATTGGAATCCCTATGCGAGAGGTACTGTGGTAGGGATTACGAGAGGCTGTCAGAAGGAACATTTTGTGAGGGCGGTGCTTGAGTCGATCGCCTACCAGTCGATGGATGTGCTAAAGGCAATGGAGGAGGACGCCGGCATTCCTCTGGGTGAGCTTAAGGTGGACGGCGGCGCCAGCGCCAATGATTTCCTGATGCAGTTTCAGGCGGATATCACAGGACAGGCGGTGCACCGGCCCGACTGTATTGAAACCACGGCTCTGGGAGCTGCCTATCTGGCGGGACTTTCGGTGGGCTACTGGAAGGATAAAGAGGAAATCCGCAAAAACTGGAAGCTGGGAAAACGGTTTGACGTTTCTATGGAACAGGAAAAGAGAAAAACCCTTGTCAGAGGATGGAAGCGTGCAGTCAAATGTGCCCTTGTGTGGGCGGAGGATAACGAATAGAAAGGATATCCAAACCATGAATATTACCTACAATGAAAAGAACCGGATTTTTAAATTGGATACGCCCCGTACAAGCTATTGCATCGGCGTGGTGGATGTGGAGAATTTTTTGGGACATGTCTATTATGGCAGAAAACTCTCGGACGATGATCTGGCTTATCTGATGCGGATCGGGGAACCGCCCTTTGTGCCGTCGGAGAACAACAGGGACAGAACTTCTTTTCTGGACACGTTCCCGATGGAGTACACGGGCCATAATCTGGGAGATTACAGGGACGGAACGCTTTCCGTGCGCACGATGTCGGGGCATACAGGCGTGTCGCTTTCCTATGTGTCGCACCGCATTTATGACGGGAAGGAACCGCTGCCGGGACTGCCGGCGACCTTTGGAGGGAAGGACGAATGCAGAACATTGGAGATCGTCTGCGAGGATGCGGTGCTGCAATTGCAGATTCTTTTGTCGTACACGGTCTTTGCAGATACAGACGCCATCGCGAGGAGTGTGCGCATTGTCAATAAAGGCGGAGAGGCTGTTTATCTGACAAAAGTAATGTCCGCCTGCATTGATATGGATAACGATAGTTATGAAATGATCACCCTGCACGGTTCCTGGGCAAGGGAACGGGCGATTTCTACTTATCCGATCAGGAAGGGCAAGCAGAGTGTGGGATCGGTGCGCGGCGAGTCGAGTCATCAGGAGCATCCCTTTATGGCGTGGAAGAGCCCGAAGGCTACGGAGGAGACCGGGGACGTCTATGCCATGAATTTTGTCTATTCGGGAAACTTCCTCGCCCAGATCGAGGAGAGCCAGTTTGGCAGCATCCGCGCCATGATGGGTATTCATCCGGAGGATTTTTGCTGGAAGTTAGAGGCGGGCGACAGCTTTCAGGCGCCGGAGGTCATCTGCATGTACTCCGCGCAGGGGCTGGGCGGCATGACAAGAAATTTCCATGACCTCTACCGCAACCATTTGATTCGGGGCGTGTATAAGGATAAAAAGCGGCCTATTCTCATCAACAACTGGGAGGCAACCTACTTTGACTTTGATACCAATAAGCTTCTGGAGATTGCAAGGCAGGCTTCCAAGCTGGGGATAGAAATGTTAGTGATGGACGACGGGTGGTTTGGCTACAGAAACGACGATAATACCAGTCTGGGCGACTGGTTTGTCAATGAGTCGAAGATCGAGGGCGGTCTGAAATATTTGGTGGACGAGGTCAACAAGCTGGGAATGAAATTTGGTATCTGGGTAGAGCCGGAAATGATTTCTCCTGATTCTGATTTATACAGGGAACATCCTGACTGGGCCATTCAAATTCCCGGCAGGGTGGGAAGCCTTGGCAGAAATCAGTATGTCCTTGACTTGACACGCAAGGAGGTGCGCGACTGTATTTATGACAGGATAGCGGCTGTGCTGCGAAGTGCCAATATTGAATATGTGAAGTGGGATATGAACAGACAGCTTTCCGACTTCGGCAGTTACGGCCTTCCGGCGGACAGGCAGGGTGAGCTGATACACAGACAGACTCTTGCGCTCTATGAGATGCAGGACCGTCTGACAAGGGATTTCCCGAATCTGCTCTTGGAGAACTGTTCCGGCGGCGGCGCAAGGTTCGATCCGGGTATGCTCTATTACAGCCCGCAGATCTGGTGCTCTGACGACGCGGACGCCGTGGAGCGGCTGTCCATTCAGGCGGGTACGGCCATGATTTATCCGCTTTCCACAATGGGCGCTCATGTGTCTGACTGTCCCAACCATACGGTCGGCAGGACGACGCCTTTTGCGACCAGAGGCTACGTGGCTTTGGCGGGCACCTTCGGCTATGAGCTGGACGTGACGAAGATTCCCGAAAAGGACCGGGAAATGATTCCTGAACAGGTGGCTATGTACCATAAATATAATGATCTGGTACGTCAGGGAGATTACTACCGTATCGCCCATTATGCCGAGAATCATTTCTATGACTGCTATGCGGTGGTGGCGAAGGACAAGAGCGAGGCGCTTGTCACGTATATTCAGGTATTGAACAGGCCTAATTTCCACAGCAGAAGAATCTGCATACCGGGGCTTGATCCGGACAAAACCTATGTGATCGAGAACGCGGCGGACTGGCCGGAGATCGGGCAGACCGAGTATAAGGGAGATACCCTGCACTATGCGGGCATTAATATACCGCCGCTCTGGGGAGACTTCCTCGGGAAGCTGATCCATCTGAAAGCGCGTTAGGGCCTGCATATGAGCTGGGAGACAAAAGGTTAAAAAAGGAAGAGAGAAAGAAGGTAACGGGAATGATCGTACAGAAGTACAAAGATATGTTAAAAGGGAAATCGGTGATCCGTCAGCTTTCCGAGTTTGCTACGGCCAGAGGAAAGGAAATCGGCTATGAGAATGTGTTTGATTACAGTCTCGGTAATCCTTCCGTGCCGGTGCCTCAGGAATTTACGGATATTATGATCAAGATGTTACAGGAGAGGAATCCCATGGAACTTCACGGCTACAGCCAGAGTCTGGGAATTCCGTCTGTGAGGGATAAGGTGGCGGCTTCTCTCAACAAGAGATTTGGGATGAACTATACGGGGGACCATATTTTCATGACCACCGGCGCGGCGGGCGCTATCGCCCACGCCCTGCGGTGCGTGTCGGAACCGGGGGATGAAGTTCTTATTTTTGCGCCTTATTTTCCGGAGTACAATCCATATGTGAATCTGACCGGGGCGAAGCTTAAGGTGGTGCCGGCGGATACGGAGAGCTTTCAGGTTAATTTTGAGGCTTTTGAGGAGATGCTTACGGAGAAGGTTGCGGCGGTTCTGATCAATACGCCGAACAATCCTTCGGGAATGGTTTATTCCACGGAGACAATCAAGAAGCTTGCGGCAATTATGGAGGAGAAACAAAGGCAGTACGGACATGATATTTTCCTGATTTCCGATGAGCCCTACAGAGAGATTGTGTTTGAGGGGGTAGATTCGCCTTATCCTTCGGCGTTTTATGACAATTCTCTTTCCTGTTATTCTTTTTCCAAGTCCCTCTCCCTTCCCGGGGAACGGATCGGCTACGTGGCGGTGAATCCAAAATGTACGGATGCAGGATTAATCAGTGTGATGTGCAGTCAGATTTCCAGAGGAACGGGGCACAACTGCCCGCCCTCCATCATTCAGCTGGCGGTGGCCGAGGTGCTTGACCTGACGGCGGATCTTTCGGTCTATGAGACGAATATGAATATTTTATATAAGGAACTGACAGACCTTGGTTTCGAGTGTGTGCGTCCGGGTGGCACTTTCTATATTTTCCCGAAGGCGCCGGAGGCGGATGCAATAGCATTTTCCGAGAAGGCGAAGAAGTATGACCTTGTTGTCGTGCCCAGTGACAGTTTTGGTGTGGAGGGGTATTTCAGGCTCGCCTATTGTATTGATACGGAGAAGGTGGAGCGCTCCCTTGACGCTTTTCGGAAACTTATGAGGGAGATGTACTAAAACAAAACGGGAAAGGATGTTTTTATGATGTACCAGGCAGGATTGATTTTAGAGGGCGGGGGTATGAAGGGAATTTATACCGCCGGTGTGTTGGATTTCTTCATGGACAAGGAGATTTTGTTTTCCGACTGCTATGGTGTGTCGGCGGGCGCGTGTCATCTGTGCAACTACATGTCGGGACAGAGAGGACGCTCCTTGCGCATCAGCGTTAATTATTTGGATATGAAGCAATATTGTGGGGCGTGGAGTCTGTTGCGGACGGGAGATTTGTTTGGCGTGGATATGAGTTACAGCCTGATTCCCAATTATCTGGACCCATACGATTATGACGCCGCTGCAAAATATGAAGGAAAAGCGTTTGCTGTGGCGACGGATATCAGAACGGGAAAACCGGTCTATCTGCCGATTCGGGATGTGCGCAAGGATATCACGGCGGTGCGGGCGTCCAGTTCCCTGCCGTTGGTATCCCGGAACGTGGAGATAGACGGGCAACTGTATCTGGACGGGGGCATCAGCGACCCCATTCCGGTGAGAAAGTCCATGCGGGACGGAAACCGGAAGAATGTGGTCATCATGACCAAGGAGGAGGGGTTTGTCAGGGAGCCCGTCGGCGCGCAGCTTGCCCTGATCAGGGCGCGTTATCTTCGTTATCCGAAGGTATATGAACTGATGCGGGAAAGACATTTGTCTTATAATACGACAGTGAAATATATTGAGGAGAAGCGGCAAAAGGGAGAGCTGTTCGTGATCCGCCCGAAACAGAAAAGCGAAGTTGGCAGAATAGAGAAGGATAAGGAGAAAATGACGGCGCTCTATGAGAAGGGCTACCTTGACGCGCAGGAATGCTATGCGGAATTGCTGGAGTATTTACGCGGGTAATCAAAAGGATTTTTGATCGGCGCGACACATAGAATAGTAAGAAAAAGAGAAAGGACAAAGCATGGATATCATAGAAATTTTAAAAGCGGTGCTCTTCGGCATTGTGGAGGGTATCACGGAATGGCTTCCCATCAGCAGTACCGGGCACATGATTCTTTTGAATGAATTTGTGACCCTGAATGTGAGCGAGGAATTCTGGGAAATGTTTCTCGTGGTGATTCAGCTGGGAGCCATTTTGGCGGTGGTACTTCTTTTTTGGAATAAGATTTTTCCCTTTCGTTTCCGGGAAAAGCCGGTGGTGCAGAAAGACATCCTGACCCTTTGGTTTAAAATTCTGGTGTCCTGTGTTCCGGCGGCGGTGGTGGGGCTTGCCTTTGACGATGTGCTGGACGCGCTTTTTTATAATCCGTGGTGCGTGGCAATTGCTCTGATTGTTTTCGGCGTCGCTTTTATCATAATTGAGAATCGAAATAAAACCATGCGGCCGAAGATAACAGAACTGGGGGAGATCACCTATACAACCGCATTGCTGATCGGGGTTTTTCAGCTGATTGCGGCTGTCTTTCCGGGAACGTCCCGCTCCGGGGCAACCATACTGGGTGCGCTTATGATCGGCGTATCAAGGACGGTTGCGGCGGAATTTACTTTCTTTTTGGCAATACCTGTGATGCTGGGAGCAAGCCTATTGAAGATTGTCAAATTCGGTTTTGCCTTCACGGGAAATGAGATTGTCATTCTGGCGGTGGGAATGGTGGTGGCCTTTGCAGTGTCCGTGGCTGTGATCCGATTCCTGATGGGATATATTAAAAAACATGATTTTAAAATTTTCGGATGGTATCGTATTGCGCTTGGGGCGCTGGTGCTTTTTTATTTTATGCTGTCCTGAATTCGTAAAGTACAGGATTTTGCAAGGGTTTTCTGTCAATTCGTATAAGATTTTATAATAAAAATTAACTATTTGTTACAGATTGTTGGTTGACAGTCTTGCATAATTGGGATAATATACACATATGAAAAAGTTGATTTAGTTTTATAAGTAGGAGCGGGGAAGGAGAATACTTATGGCAGAGATCAAGAAGCCGGTTGCGAAACCGGAAGCTACGAAAGCGGCAGATACAAAGACAGCGACAGTGACAACACCAGTGGCAGCACCTGCGGCGAAAGCTGCGCCTGTAGCAGAGAAAGTAAAGGCGGAGACAAAGACAGAGGTAAAGGAGCCTGCTGCTAAGAAACCCGGCAGAAAACCTGCGGCTAAAAAGCCCGGTAGAAAGCCCGCGGCAGCGAAGAAGGAGACGGCTAAGACAACGGCGGCCAAGAAGACAGCTGTGAAGGAGACCATTCACGTACAGTTTTCCGGCAAGACCTATTCCGCAGAGGAGCTGGTTAAGATTGCCAAGGATGTATGGAAGTATGACCTTAAGAAAAAAGTTGGTGACTTCAAGAGCGTAGAGCTCTATGTAAAGCCCGAGGAGAGCATTGTATACTATGTGATCAACGGCGAAGAGAGAGGACATTTCTCTATTTAATCATTGCCACTATGGTTGGGAATGCAGACAGTCAGTTTGGGATATACTAAGCTGACTGTCTTTTTTTCATTCTTTTTTTATAAATTTTTTCCATTCAGATGTTGACAACAAAAATCTTAAGTGATAACTTACTACTAGAAGATGTTAGCACTCTAACGAATCGAGTGCTAATAATCTGATAAGAGGGAAATGGTATGCAGCTGGACGAAAGAAAATATATCATATTGCAAGCCATCATCCGAAATTACCTGGAGACGGGAGAGCCGGTGGGCAGCCGCACGATCTCCAAGTATACTGATCTGAATCTGAGTTCCGCGACCATCCGCAACGAGATGGCGGATTTGGAGGAGCTGGGTTATATTGTACAGCCCCACACCTCCGCCGGCAGGATTCCTTCCGATAAGGGCTACCGTCTCTATGTGGATAGAATGATGGAGGAGAAAGAACGGGAAGTGGAGGAGATGAAGGAGTCGCTTCTGGAGAAGGAAGATAAAATGGACCGTCTCCTGAAGCAGGCCGCTAAGGTGCTTGCCAATAACACCGAGTATGCGGCAATGATCTCCGCGCCTCAGTATCACCGTAATAAGCTGAAATTTATCCAGCTTTCCCGTGTGGATGTCGAGCATATTCTGGCAGTGATCGTGGTGGAAGGAAACGTGATCAAGAACTCGATGATCGAGGTGTCGGAGGAGCTAAGCGACGAGACGCTGCTTAAGTTGAATATTCTTTTGAACACCCATTTGAACGGGCTTTCGCTTGAGGAGATTAATCTGGGTATGATAGCCGCGATGAAACAGCAGGCGGGAATCCACAGCGAGATCGTGGCGAGCGTGATAGATGCGGTGGCGGAAGCGATCAAGGCGGATGAAGATCTGGAGATCTATACCAGCGGCACCAGAAACTTTTTCAAATATCCGGAACTTGCGGATCACGAACGGGCCAGCGAGTTAATTACCACGTTTGAGGAGAAACAGCTTTTAAGCGAGCTGGTGCAGGATAATCTGTCGGCTGATAACAATACGGGTATACAGGTTTACATCGGCAGCGAAACGCCGGTGGCGGGCATGAAGGATTGCAGTGTTGTGACGGCAACCTATGAACTAGAGGAGGGCATGAAAGGCACCATTGGCATTATCGGTCCGAGAAGAATGGACTATGAAAAAGTGGTGAGTAACCTGAAGCTGTTAAAGCATCAATTGGATGATTTATATAAAAAATAAGAAAATGACTAATACAGTCAAAATACGGAGCAAGAGAACCGGGAAAGGGATGAGGAAGCGTGGCAGTAGAAGAAAAAGATAACAAAGAGAAGATGGACGTCGATACGATGCAGGAAGAGACCAAGACGCAGGAAATATCCGAAGCGGCGGCGGAGGAAAACGCAGAGGCGGCCAAGGATGCGGTAGACACAGAGGAGACTCCCAAGGCGGATAAGAAGGAAAAGAAGAAAAAAGATAAGAAACAGGACGCCATGAAGGAGAAGGTTGAGGAGCTGGAAGACCGGGTGAAGCGTCAGATGGCTGAATTCGATAACTTCCGTAAACGGACCGAGAAGGAAAAGACGGCGATGTTTGAGACGGGAGCAAGGAGCGTGATTGAGAAGATTCTGCCGGTGGTGGATAATTTCGAGAGAGGGCTTGCAAGCGTCTCCGAGGAGGAGAAGGACGGTGCTCTTGCGCAGGGCATGCAGATGATTTATAAGCAGCTTATGACGGAGTTGGAAAATTTGGATGTAAAGCCGATTCCGGCGGTGGGAGAGGAGTTTAATCCCGAATTCCACAACGCAGTGATGCAGACGCAGAGCGATGAGTTTGAATCCGGCGTGGTCGCGCAGGAACTGCAAAAGGGATATACTTACAGGGACAGCGTGGTCAGACATAGTATGGTGGCAGTCGTTGAGTGAGAAGAACTTCTAGCCACTCGCAGTAAAGGCTGCTTCGCGGAGAAGTTCTAAATCTCACTCTCGAGGCTGTAAAACACAGCCTCGGTAATCTTAAAAAAATAAATTTAGTTAGAAATAGGAGGAGAAAACTATGAGTAAAATTATCGGTATTGACTTGGGAACTACAAACAGCTGCGTGGCAGTTATGGAGGGCGGTAAGCCCACTGTAATCGCGAATACAGAGGGCGCAAGAACCACACCCTCCGTTGTGGCCTTCACAAAGAACGGGGAGAGGCTTGTGGGTGAGCCTGCAAAGCGTCAGGCGGTCACCAATGCAGAGAATACAATCGCATCCATCAAGAGAGATATGGGTACGGACAGAGGCCGTACCATCGATGACAAGAAGTATTCACCGCAGCAGATTTCCGCAATGATCTTACAGAAATTGAAAGCGGATGCGGAGAACTATCTGGGCGAGAAAGTGACAGAGGCGGTTATTACGGTACCCGCATATTTCAACGACGCGCAGAGACAGGCGACCAAGGACGCCGGCAAGATTGCGGGCCTTGATGTAAAGCGTATTATCAATGAGCCTACGGCAGCGGCGCTGGCTTACGGTCTTGACAATGAAAAAGAGCAGAAGATTATGGTTTACGATCTGGGCGGTGGTACCTTTGATGTGTCCATCATTGAGATTGGTGACGGCGTAATCGAAGTGCTCGCCACGAACGGCGATACCCATCTGGGCGGCGATGATTTTGACCAGAAGATTATCGACTGGATGCTTGCCGAGTTCAAGGCAAAAGAGGGCGTAGATCTGTCCAATGACAAGATGGCTCTTCAGAGATTGAAGGAGGCGGCGGAGAAGGCAAAGAAGGAACTTTCCTCCGCGACAACGACGAATATCAACCTTCCTTTCATCACAGCGACGGCGGAAGGCCCGAAACACTTCGACATGAATCTGACCAGAGCGAAGTTTGACGAACTCACCAGCGATCTGGTAGAGAGAACGGCAGTGCCTGTACAGAATGCGATGAAGGATGCGGGATTGACCAATGCAGATATCGGTCAGGTGCTTCTGGTAGGCGGTTCCACTCGAGTTCCGGCTGTGCAGGAGAAGGTGAGACAGCTCACGGGCAAGGAGCCCAGCAAATCTTTGAATCCCGATGAGTGTGTGGCTCTCGGCGCATCCGTTCAGGGCGGTAAATTGGCGGGCGACGCCGGCGCAGGTGAGATCCTTCTGTTGGATGTAACGCCGTTGTCACTGTCTATCGAGACGGCGGGCGGTATCGCTACCAGATTGATTGAGAGAAACACCACGATTCCCACCAAGCACAGTCAGGTGTTCTCTACGTATTCCGACAACCAGACTGCGGTGGATATCAACGTATTACAGGGTGAAAGACAGTTCGCGAAGGATAACAAGTCCCTCGGACAGTTCCGTCTTGACGGCATCCCGCCGGCAATGCGCGGTGTACCGCAGATTGAAGTTACCTTCGATATTGATGCCAACGGTATTGTAAACGTATCCGCCAAGGATTTGGGCACAGGCAAGGAACAGCATATTACCATCACAGCAGGTTCTAATATGTCCGACGATGAGATCGACAGGGCAGTGAAAGAGGCGGCTGAGTATGAGGCGCAGGATAAGAAGCGCAAAGAGGCGGTAGATACCAGAAACGATGCAGATTCCTTTGTATTCCAGACGGAGAAGGCATTGAATGAGGTCGGCGATAAGATTGACGCTTCCGAGAAAGCAAGCGTGGAAGCAGACCTACAGGCAGTGAAGGATATTTTGGAGAAGACGAAGGATCAGGAGCTTACGGACAGCCAGCTTGATGAGCTGAAAGCGGCGAAAGAGAAGCTGACGAACTCCGCACAGGCATTGTTTACGAAGATGTATGAAAACATGCAGCAGGCGCAGGGCGGCCCGGATATGAGTAATATGGGCGGTGCGCAGCAGGCAGGCCCTCAGGAAAGCGGCGCAGCGGACGATGTTGTGGACGGAGACTACAGAGAAGTCTAAAAATCGGAAAGGCTTAGGTCATGGCAGAACAGAAACGAGATTATTATGAGGTGCTCGGCGTAGAGAAAAACGCTGATGACGCCGCCATAAAAAAAGCATATAGAGCTCTGGCTAAGAAATATCACCCTGACATGAATCCCGGGGACGCGGAAGCGGAGAAAAAGTTCAAGGAGGCTTCGGAGGCCTATGCAGTTTTGAGCGATCCTGAAAAGAGAAGGCAGTATGACCAGTATGGTCATGCCGCCTTCGACGGTGCGGGCGGTGCAGGCGGCTTTGGCGGCTTTGACTTTAACAGCGCTGATTTCGGGGATATTTTCGGGGATATTTTCGGTGATCTGTTTGGCGGCGGCAGGCGCAGCGGCTCCAGAAGCAGCGGGCCCATGAAGGGCGCAAATATCAGGACCAGCGTTAGGATCAGCTTTGAGGAGGCTGTCTTTGGTGTGGATAAGGAGATTGAACTGACGCTTAAGGATGAGTGTACCTCCTGCCACGGCACGGGAGCTAAGCCGGGAACCAGCCCTGAGACGTGCAGTAAGTGCGGCGGTAAGGGACAGGTGGTTTTCACTTCCCAGTCTTTCTTCGGCACAGTGCGAAACGTGCAGACTTGTCCTGACTGTCATGGAACGGGTAAGGTGATAAAGGACAAATGTCCTGATTGCCGGGGTACCGGCTATATTGCAAATAAAAAGAAGATACAGGTTTCCATTCCGGCCGGCATCGACAACGGACAGTGCGTCCGTATCCGCGATAAGGGGGAACCGGGTACAAACGGCGGACCCAGAGGCGATCTTTTGGTTGAGGTGGTAGTCGGCAGGCATCCGATCTTCCAGAGACAGGATGAGAATATTTATTCCACAGTTCCTATGTCCTTTGCCGTTGCGGCGCTGGGCGGTGAGATCGTGATCGACACCGTAGACGGCCGGGTGATCTATGAAGTGAAGGCCGGAACCCAGACGGACACCAAGGTACGTCTCAAAGGCAAGGGCGTTCCTTCCCTGCGCAGTAAAGATGTGCGCGGCGACCATTATGTGACGTTGGTGGTGCAGGTGCCCGATAAACTTTCTCATGAAGCGAAAGAACTTTTGAAACAATTTGACGAGCATACGGGCGATTCGTTGAATGCGGCGAAGAACATATCCGCAGAAGCCTCCGAGGATCAGACGGGCGGCGGAAAAAAGAAGAAAAAATTCAAATTTTAGGAATACATGTTTAAAAGGATAGTTATTATGCGGGCCACGAGAGAATTCTCGTGGCTTTTCTTGCATTTTTGTGGTAGTATAAAATAGTTATAGGAACAGATACTGACCAAGACGATAAAAGATAAGCAAGGAGAATGAAAAACCTATGAAGTGTACTGGAAAGAAAAAAGGGAAAATTTCCCTGTTGATAAGTATTTTTTGCTTGTTCATGTTTTTTGCAGCGTCCTGCGGAAAAGAGGAAGAAACAGCGCCTAAACCGCAGTTGGAAATAGAACCGATTGAACCGCAGGAGGTGGAAGAGCCTGAACCGGAAGAGGAGGAAGAACCCGAGGAGGAACCGGATTCCTTAGTGATTGAAGAACGGGTGGAAAAGGATGGCAAGATTCAGAGTTATCTGACCGGCCAGTGGACGAAGGTTGAGCAGGCCAAGAGACGGCCCATTGCGGTGATGATACCCAACAATGCGCCGGCTTTGCCGCAGTACGGACTTTCCCGTGCGGCAATTATCTACGAAGCGCCGGTGGAGGGCCGTATTACCCGTCTTATGGGAGTGTTTGAGGATTTTGACGATCTGGATCGGATCGGGCCTGTCCGGTCGAGCCGGGATTATTATGTCTATCAGGCGATGGGATATGAGGCTATTTACTGTAACTGGGGACTGGCAGTGCCTTATGTGGAGGAATTGATTAACCGGCCGAATTATTATAATGTCAGCCAAGCGGTAGAGGGCATCCACAATCCGGCGAGCGAAGCTTTTGACCGGGTAAAACGGCCGGGTAAGGCCACGGAATTTACAGGTTATCTGATGATTGACGGTCTTTTTAAAGCGGTGGAAAGACTTGGTTATGATTGGAATTATGACGACGCCTATGTGCCTCCCTTCCTCTTTGCGGCGGACAACGTGAGGGCGGAGTATGCGGAGAACGAGGAGGCTTCCTATATTTATCCGGGCGGGAAAACGGGTCAGAATGCCGGTGGTTACGGCGCGTACCATCCGTACTTTGAGTATCATGAGGACGACCAGCTGTATTACCGCTATCAGGACGGTCAAAAGCAGATCGACGAGCTTACAGGCGGTCAGCTTACTGTCAGCAATGTGGTATTTCAGTATTGCCACGGGGAAGTGCGGGATGCTCATGACTATCTGGCTTTTGAAGTACACGGCGAAGGGGACGCTATTGTATTTACAAATGGAAAGGTGATAAAAGGGACTTGGAAGCGTTATGATGGTGATTTCACGCCGGCGAAGTTCTATGACGAAAGCGGGGAAGAAATCGTCTTCAATCAGGGAAGTACCTGGATCTGTAATATTTGGGATAAAGAGGAATATAGAGGGTGCGTGGAGTATGGACAAGAATGAGTGGTATCGGACCGGTGAGAATATACGGGATCAGGTACAGCACGCCGTGGAAACGGGGGATTTTACAAATCTTGGAAAAAACATTGGCGACACCGTGAATGCAACCTTGAACTCTACGGTGCGGGAAATGAACCGCACCGTAGAGACAGTGGGCGAGAGCGTAAACCGCACTGTGGGAGTCGTGGGAGACAGCATCAGCCGTGCGGTAAACGATGTGACGCAGGGGTTTGTCAAAAATACGCCTGACAGGCCGGCGGGTACCTATGTGAACCGCCCGGAGTACAGGAAACCCAATGCCCGGCTTGACACACGGTTGTTTCAGCGCACGCCGAAAGGATCTGTATCCGGTGTGGTGTATGCGGGAGCGGGCTATGGCGTGATGGGTATATTCGCCATTGCCCTGCTTGGATCGGTGAGCGAATTGATTCTGTATTCCGCTTCTGTGGTTCCGGTGGTCATATCGGGAATTTTTACGGCGGCGGGCCTGTGCCTTGGCACCCATGGGGCGCGGCTTTTAGGTCGCGCGAGTCGTTATAAAAGATATGTGGGTATGGTGAAGGATAAGCTGTACTGCTCCATTCAGGAGATGGCAAAACGAACAGGCAGAAGCGAGCGGTTCATTGTCAAAGATTTAAAAAAGATGATACAGCTTGACATGTTTAAGCAGGCTCATCTGGATCAGAAAGAAACCTGCCTGATTGCCAGCAATGAAATGTACGACCAGTATATGCTCACCCAGAAGGATTATGAGGAGCAGCAGAAAAACCGCGAGACAGAAAAGCTGGCTGATGAGCGAAAGCAACAGGAAAAAGAGCGCCTTGGCAAAGCGGCGGAAGTGATCGAAGAGGGTAAGAGCTATGTGCGCCTCATCCGCCAGTGCAACGACGAGATACCCGGCGAGGAAATGTCAGACAAACTGGACCGTCTGGAAACGTTGGTTACGAGAATTTTTGACCGGGTGGAGGAGGAGCCGGAGCTGGCTTCGGAACTCCGCAAGATGTTAAGCTTTTATCTGCCCACGACGAAGAAGCTGCTGGAGGCTTACCGGGATCTGGACGGGCAGCCGGATCTGTCAAATGTGGCGCAGACTAAACGGGAGATCGAGACGGCGGTTGACAATATCAACGGAGCCTTTGAGAAATTTCTGGATGAACTGTTCCGGGAAAAGGCGTGGGATATCCAGTCGGATATCTCGGTGCTACATACGATGATGAAACAGGATGGGTTATTGTAAATGTTAAAATGGATGAGAAAAAAGGGCATATTTATTTTGGCAGTTTTGGTTTTGACCGTACCGTCTTTGATGATCACACGGTATGCTTATCCTTGTCAGGATGATTTCCATTATGCGTTTTATGCACAGGAGACACTGGCGGAGGGTCATGGTTTGTTTTATATGGCGATGAAATGGACGATTGAATATTATAAGACTTTTCGCGGGTGCTATACATCAAGTTTTTTAGGATATTTTATTTCTGGAATTATTAACTGCGATTTATGGGGAATCAGAGTTTTTGAATTTTGCAGTCTGTTGTTTTTTTACGGGGTATTGTATCTGTTTCTCTATGCAGTGGCCCATAAACTCATGGGGTTTCCTCGAGAAAGAGTTTTGCCGTTTTACTGTGCTCTTTTGGCAATGTTTAACGGATTGATTTACTATGAATGGCACGAAGCTTTTTATTGGTTTATTACGTCGATCCAGTATTTGATGATTACATCTTTGATTTTATTAGGGATCGTATCTTTTTCCTTTGGGCTGTGTGAGGAAGGCGGAAGAAAAAAGTTATTGCTTTATATAGTTGCGTCTATACTTGGATTTTTAGGAAGCGGCGGGACACTGAGCATTGCAGCTTTTTGCTGTGCGCTTTATTTAATGGTGGCTGTGTGGGGAATTATTGATAGGAGAGAATTGAAAGTGCCCTGTATCGTAATGGGTATTACTCTGCTGGGGGCAATTATCAATGGTTTGGCTCCGGGAAATTATCTGGGGGCAGGAAAAGCAATAACAATAAGAGATGTTATATATGCAGGTAAAATGTCTGTGAAGTATACAATTGAGCGGTGGGAAACTTTTGTCTCGAATCCGGTATTTTGGATTATTGTGATTTTGCTTTGTGGATTTGTATTTTCGTCAGAGAGACAACAGAACAGATTTGATTTTAAACTGCCAGGACTGTTTGTTCTTGTTCTTTTTGGATTTGTGAGCGGTATTATTTTTCCGGCAATGCTTGGATATGGATATGATGTGTACGAAATCTTAATGCGGGGAAATTTTATTTCGGATACTGCCTTTTATCTCTATATTTTTATAGGAATGTTATATATAAAGGGATGGCTAGACAGAAAATATAGTACGGTAAGTCAAAAAATAGTGAATCGGGATACCATATGTATTGGGTGTTTTCTCTTGGCAACTCTGCTGGTTTTAGAAAGAGATGATTGGGATAGAATTCCTTTTATTGCGGAGTACAGGGAGCTTTCGGCAGGCATGTTTGCACAGTATTCAGATTTTTGCGTGAATATTTACAGGCAGATTGAGGAGAGCGACCAAGATATTGTAGAAATACATACAGATTTTGTAGAGCAGTGGGTATGTCTGATTGGCCCGCAGTTTTTTGAAGGGTGGTATGATCCGGATGAGGAATATGGGAATCGGACGATAGCACGATTTTATGGTAAGCGTGCAATATATATTTATTATAATTAAAATGGAGGATATTAAGATGGATTTTAAAGAGACAACGCCTACGCTGGTTTTCGGTGAGGTAGAAGACGCGGTGAAGGAAAAGCAGCCTTTGACTGAAATTCCTCAGGCGAAGGATATCAAAGAGGAATTGGACGACTCTGTCTTAAACGAGGAGGAAAAACGTCAGGTTGAGGAGTTCGCAAAGCAGATCGACCTGCATAACTCAACGGCGATTTTGCAGTACGGCGTGGGTACGCAGAAAAAGATGGCGGATTTTTCAGGGAATGCATTGGAGAACGTCAAGACGAAGGATTTGGGAGAAGTTGGCGAAATGCTCTCCGATGTGGTGACCCAGCTAAAGGGTTTTGACGAGGAGGAAGAGAAAGGATTTCTCGGTCTTTTTAAAAAGCCCGCCCACAAGCTGGAATCCATGAAGGCGAAGTACGCCAGGGCGGAGACCAATGTAAATAAAATCTGTGAAGCGCTTGAAAATAATCAGGTGCAGCTTTTAAAAGATATCTCCCTTCTGGACAAGATGTATGATCTGAACCTGACCTATTTTAAAGAACTTTCCATGTATATACTGGCAGGTAAAAAGAAGCTTGCAGAGACGAGAGAGACGGAGCTGCCCCAGCTTTTGGAGAAGGCGAAAGCCAGCGGCCTGCCGGAGGACGCGCAGGCGGCGAGAGATCTGGAGGCGCTCTGCGATCGTTTTGAGAAAAAACTGCATGATCTGGAGCTCACAAGAATGGTATCTATTCAGACGGCGCCTCAGATCAGGCTGGTACAGAGCAGCGATACCATGATGGTGGAGAAAATCCAGTCAACGATAGTAAACACCATTCCTCTCTGGAAGAGCCAGATGGTGCTTGCCCTTGGGGTGACCCATGCGGAGCAGGCGGCCAAGGCTCAGAGAGAAGTGTCCGATATGACCAACGAGCTTTTGAGGAAAAATGCGGAAGTATTAAAGACGGCCAGCATTGAGAGCGCGAAGGAGTCAGAGCGCGGCATTATTGATATGGAAACGCTGAAAAATACCAATGCGAACCTGATTTCCACCCTGGATGAGGTGATGAAGATTCAGGCGGACGGCAGGGAGAAGAGAAGGATTGCCGAGCAGGAGATGCAGACCATGGAGAACGAGCTTAAACAGAAGCTTTTGGAGATCAGCGAAAGGAAGTAAGCCGGTTTATGAAGTGGATGAAGTTCAGAATAAAAACCCTTGCCGAAGCGGAAGATCTCATCATCAGCGAGCTCTATGACAGAGGTCTTGAGGGCGCGCAGATCGAGGACAAGGTGCCGCTCTCACCGCTTGACAAGGAACGGATGTTTGTTGATATTCTGCCGGAACCGGAGCAGGACGACGGGGTTGCCTATCTAAGTTTCTTCGCGGAGATCAGGGAGGACGGTTCTCTTGCATTGGACGGAGAATGCGCGGATAAGGACAGCGTGCTTGCAAGGATTGAGGAAGCGCTGTCCGAGGTAAGAGAGTTTATGGAAATCGGGGAGGGCAGCGTTACGGTGTCCGAGACGGAGGACATTGACTGGATCAATAACTGGAAACAGTTCTTTCATCAATTCTACATAGATGATCTTCTGGTGATTCCTTCATGGGAAGAGGTGAAGCCGGAGGACCGCGATAAGAAAATTCTGCACATTGACCCGGGCACGGCCTTCGGTACGGGTATGCATGAGACTACAAGGCTCTGCATCGGACAGATCAAAAAGCACCTGACCCCGGAGACAGAGCTTCTGGATGTGGGGACGGGCAGCGGCATCCTTTCCATCATTGCGCTTATGTACGGGGCGAAACATGCGGTGGGAACAGACCTGGACCCCTGCGCGGTGGAAGCTGTGGCGCAGAATAAGGAAGCCAACGGGATTGCGGATGAGGCGTTTGACCTGCTCATCGGTAATATTATCACGGAGAAAGAGATACAGGATAAAGTCGGTAACGGGTGTTATGATATCGTGGCGGCAAATATTTTGGCCGATGTTTTGGTGCCTCTTACGCCTGTGGCCGTAAACTGCCTGAAACCCGGCGGCGTCTATATTACTTCCGGGATCATTGAGGCCAAGGAGGAGACGGTGAGACAGGCCGTGGAGTCGGCAGGGCTTACGGTTCTTGAGGTGAATCATCTGGGCGAGTGGGTATCGGTGACGGCCATAAAGAAATGAGAAGCCTGTGACTTGCAGTTTGCGGCTTCGGAATGGGGTTTGTTATGAGAAAGACAGAAGAAAAATTCGGTATGTTTTTGCTTCGGAATCTGGCGGGTGTGCTGGCAATCGTGTGGATGTGCGTGATTTTTGCATTTTCCGCGCAGACGAAAGAGGAATCCGGCGCGGTGAGTGAGAGCTTCACCTTTCATATGGTGAGTTCGACCAGAACCTTTTTTCATTTGGATCTGAGCGATGCGCGGGTGAAGGAAATCGCCGATACCATTGAGGGGCTTGTCAGAAAAGCGGCCCACATGACCGAGTACGGGGTTTTGTCTGTCCTTCTCTACATATGGATTGGACAGTGGGAAATGAGTTTTTTGCGAAGAGGTATAACGGCTTTTTTTGCGGCGGCTGTCTATGCCGCGACGGATGAGATACACCAGCTTTTTGTGGCAGGGCGCTCGGGGCGGTTTTCGGATGTGCTGATTGACAGTTCCGGAGCGCTTTTGGGAGTGCTGATGTTTGCGCTTGTCGTGAGGATTGTAAAGCGTATACACAGACGGCGTATAAAGCGGGCAATGGAAGAAGAGCAGTAGACAGAAGGCGGAAACGATTATAGAAGGACTTATCATGCATCAATTCTTTGTGGATTCATCACAGATTCTGGATAAAAAGATTATCATTACGGGCAGCGATGTCAATCATATTAAAAATGTGCTCCGGCTGCAGCCCGGCGAGGAGATTGCGGTCAAAAACGGAGTGGACGGCAGGGAGTACCGATGCGGCATCGAAGAGTTTACGCAGGACAGCGTGATCTGTACGCTGCGGTTTATCAGGGAAGAGGGGGTGGAACTGCCCTCTAAAATTTATCTCTTTCAGGGACTGCCGAAAGCGGATAAAATGGAGCTGATCATCCAGAAATCCGTGGAGCTTGGCGTCTTTGAGGTGATTCCGCTGGCGGTAAAACGGTGTGTGGTAAAACTGGACGAAAAGAAAGCGTCGGCGAAAGTAAAGCGCTGGCAGGGGATTGCGGAGGCGGCGGCCAAACAGTGCAGGCGGGGGATCATTCCGAGAGTCAGAGAGCCTATGTCCATGAGGGAGGCGGTGGCTTATGCGCGCCGGATGGATGTGAAACTTATTCCCTATGAACTTGCGGGCGATATGGCGCACACGAGGAAAATCATAGAGGCGATACAGCCCGGCGAGAGTGTGGCGGTTTTTATCGGCCCGGAGGGCGGGTTTGAACAGAGCGAGGTGGAGGAGGCCTTGGCGGCGGAAATTATGCCGGTTACGCTCGGAAAAAGAATACTGCGGACCGAGACGGCAGGCCTTACGGTGTTGTCATGGTTACTGTACCATTTGGAGTGAAATGACATAAAATAGACTAGGTAGTTTTATCATATATTTTTTAGGAAGGAAACAACGGCAATGGAAGTGTATTTGGATAATTCCGCGACGACCGCTTGTTTTGAA
Organism: Lachnospiraceae bacterium UBA7202; assembly: GCA_002490705.1. Classification (GTDB taxonomy): domain Bacteria; phylum Bacillota; class Clostridia; order Lachnospirales; family Lachnospiraceae; genus UBA3282. The sequence continues at coordinate 16,871 of DKUO01000007.1, read as the reverse complement.
GAGGTCGCGCAGTTGATGCACAAGATTCTGTGCAAGGATTATGGAAATCCTTCCAGTCTGCACCATAAAGGGTTGGAGGCGGAAGCTTACTTAAGATACGCGAATGAAACCTTCGCGAAACTTTTAAAAGTGAATGAGAAAGAAATTTTCTTTACCTCCGGCGGCACGGAGTCAGACAACATTGCGCTGATTGGCACGGCTATGGCGAATCACAGAACAGGCCGCCATTTGATCACGACAAAGATTGAACACCCGGCGGTATTGCAGCCCATGGCTTATCTGGAAGATCAGGGGTTTGAGGTGACTTATCTGTCGGTTGACAGGCAGGGAAGGATCTCTCTGGAGGAATTGGAGCAGGCGGTCAGACCTGACACCATTCTGGTTTCCATCATGCATACGAACAACGAGATCGGGACTATGCAGCCCATCGCGGAGGCCGGGGCGGTTATCAAGAAAAAAAATCCGAAGACGCTGTTCCATGTGGATGCGGTGCAGGGATTTGGAAAGACAAGAATCTATCCGGCAAAAATGCATATTGATATGCTCAGCGCGAGCGGGCACAAGCTTCATGGGCCGAAAGGGGTCGGTCTTTTCTATATGAGGGAGGGGGCAAAAGTAAGCCCTATCGTTTACGGCGGCGGACAACAGAGAAATCTGCGGTCCGGGACGGAAAATCTCCCCGGCATTGCGGGCTTTGCCAAAGCGGCGGAGCTGGTGTATCAGGATATGGAAGTTGACGTGGACAGAATGTATGCACTGCGGGAAGGGTTGACTAATGGGGTCAAGCAATTGGATGATGTGGTGATCAATGGCTGCCCGGGCAGGGAGGGAGCCGCCCATATTGTCAGCGCATCTTTCCGGGGCGTTCGCAGCGAGGTACTCTTACATGCCTTGGAGGAGCGGGGAATCTATGTATCCGCCGGCAGCGCATGCGCGGCGCATAAACCGCAGCCATCGGCTACCCTGAAGGCGATCGGTGTGGAGAGGGAGCTGTTGGAATCCACGATCCGCTTCAGTCTCTCCGGCTTTACAACAAGCGAGGAAATTGCCTATACCTGTCAGAATCTGAAAGAGATAGTGCCGAAGCTGAGGCGGTATACGAGGCATTAAAAATCTGCGAAGAGGAAAAGAAAAACAACAGAAGGGCTGTAGTGGCGGCGTATCTGCCAGACACAAGGCGTGCTGCGCCGCTTTGCTGTAGCTATGTTCTTAAAAAGGAGTATTACATGTATCAATCATTTTTAATTAAGTATGCGGAGATCGGTGTCAAGGGGAAGAACCGATATCTCTTTGAGGAGGCTTTGGTCAAGCAGATCAAGTACGCGCTGAAAAAGGCGGAGGGAGAGTTTTCCGTGCGCAGGACGGATGGGCGCATCTATGTGGATGCGCTGTCGGAGTTTGACTTTGACGAGACGGTGGAAAATCTGAAAAGAGTTTTCGGTATTTCCGGTATCTGTCCTGTGGTCTATGTGGAGGACGAGGGCTTCGAGAAACTGGGACAGGCTGTGGTGAAATATATGGCGGATGTGTATCAGGACCGGAATAAAAGCTTTAAGGTTGCAGCAAGAAGAGCGCGCAAAAATTACCCACTTACGTCCATGGAGATCAATGTGGAGCTTGGCGGTGTGATTCTGGACGCTTACCCGGAAATGCATGTGGATGTGCATGGGCCGGACATTCTTCTGCATGTGGAAATAAGGGACAAGATCTGCCTCTATTCAGAGGTCATACCCGGTCCCGGTGGTATGCCCGTGGGTACGGGCGGAAAGGCGATGCTGCTTCTTTCCGGGGGAATTGATTCTCCGGTGGCGGGCTGGATGATTGCCAAGCGGGGCGTAAAGATCGACGCGGTGTATTTTCATGCGCCGCCCTACACCAGCGAGCGGGCGAAACAGAAGGTGGTGGATTTGGCGAAAAAGGTTGCCGCCTATGCGGGGCCGGTCTGGCTTCACGTGATTAATTTTACGGATATTCAGCTCTATATTTATGACAAATGTCCGCATGACGAGCTGACGATTATCATGCGCCGCTATATGATGCGCATTGCAGAACATATCGCGAAGGAGACGGAGTGTCTTGGATTGATTACGGGCGAGAGCATCGGGCAGGTGGCTTCTCAGACCATGGCGAGCCTTGCGGCGACCAACGAAGTCTGCACCATGCCGGTCTACAGGCCGTTAATCGGTTTTGACAAGATGGAGATTGTGGACATTGCGGAAAAAATCGACAGTTATGAAACCTCCATTCTACCCTATGAGGACTGCTGCACTATTTTTGTGGCCAAGCATCCGGTCACGAAGCCGAATCTGAATGTGATCAAGAGACATGAGCAGAATTTGCAGGAGGGAATTGAGGAGCTGGTGGCAAAGGCGCTGGAGACGGATGAGGTGATTGTGGTACAGGCGTAAGATAAAGACAAAAAAGACAGTTCGAAAATATTTCGAACTGTCTTCCTACTCATATGGAATCAGAACCAACCTTACATGATGTAGGGCTTCAACGCTTCCATAACCTCATCCGTGCCGTCCTCAGCGTGGATGTTCAGGTCGATCGGCTTAGAAAGGTCTAAGCTGAAAATACCCATGATAGATTTCGCATCGATAACGTATCTGCCGGATACCAGATCAAAATCATAATCAAACTTTGTGATATCATTCACGAAAGATTTAACCTTATCGATAGAATTTAAAGAAATCTGTACTGTTTTCATTGCGGAATTACCTCCTTTGATTTTTATACCTTCTGGCTATTATACTAAATGTTGGAAGAGCAAAAGTCAATGATAAAACAATACAAAAAATGCGGGGATTACTATGAAAAGTGTAGCATTACATAATCTGGGCTGTAAGGTAAATGCCTATGAAATGGACTTTATGCAACAAATGTTACAAGAAAAGGGATATAAAATTGTACCATTTGATGAAGCGGCAGATATTTATATCGTGAACACCTGTACGGTCACCAATATCGCGGACAGGAAGAGCAGACAGATGCTGCACCGGGCAAAAAAGCAAAATCCGAACGCCGTTGTGGTGGCGGTGGGCTGTTACGTCCAGACAGGGACGGAGAACGTGGAAAAGGATGAGGCGGTGGACCTGGCTATTGGAAATAACCGCAAGAAGGATCTGGTGGAGATTCTGGAAGCATATTTGAAAGAGAGAAAGGAAAGCGGGACGGCGACAGTCGATAAGATTGACATTGCCCGCGTTCCCTACGAAGAAATGACCTTGAGGAGAACGGCTGAGCACACCCGCGCCTATATTAAAATTCAGGACGGGTGCAACCAGTTCTGCTCTTATTGCATCATTCCCTATGCCAGAGGACGGGTCAGAAGCCGCAGAGAGGAAGATATTTTAGAGGAAGTGAAGGGAATGGCACAGGCCGGATACCGGGAGATTGTGCTGACAGGGATTCACATCGGCTCTTACGGTGTTGACCGGGGGGAGAGCGAGCTTCTGCCCCTGCTTGAAAAGCTTTCTGATGCGGAAGGGATAGAAAGAATCCGTTTGGGCTCTCTGGAGCCAGGGATTGTGACGGAAGATTTTGCGAGAAGGATCAGCGCGCTGTCGAAAGTCTGCCCCCACTTTCATCTCTCCTTACAAAGCGGCAGTGATACGGTGCTTCGCAGGATGAACCGGCGGTACGATACGGCCGCTTACTACGGCGCGGTGGAGCTGTTGAGGAAATATTATGCAGATCCGGCTGTTACCACGGATGTGATTGTGGGTTTTCCCGGGGAAACACAGGAAGAGTTCCGGCAGACGGAGGAGTTTTTGCGCCGGGTGGGCTTTTACGAAATGCACATCTTCAAATATTCCCGCCGAAAGGGCACGAGAGCCGCCGAGATGGAGGGCCAGCTTACGGAGGCGCAGAAGGCGGCGCGGAGCGAATGCCTGATAGCGCTTGAGCGGGAGATGTCCCGCGCGTACAGGGAGGCTTTTGTGGGAAAAATACAGGAGGTTCTCTTTGAGGAGACCATGGAAAAGGACGGGATCCTCTATTGGGTTGGACACACGCCTAATTATATCAAAGTGGCGAAGGCGGCCGCAAAGCAGGAAAATCTGCGGAATCGTATCGTTATGTGCAGACTCGGAGATTTTCTTGAGGAAGATATTATGCTGGGGCAGAATGTATAAGGGTGTGAGACTTAGTACTTCTTAGCGAGGCAGCCATTGCTGCTGAGCTTTAGAAGTACTTCTCACACGGTTGACCAAACCGAAAAATTCTGTTATGATAAAGAGATCAAAATAGGGGGAGTGTGGCTGGAGGAATTGCTATGATTATACAGAAGAAAAAGAGGATATTATGTGCATTTTGCGTTTTGTGTCTTGCACTCACAGTTGTGGGCTGCGGCGAAAAGTCGCCGCTTGATCCGAAGAATCCGACCTCGATTACGGTTTGGACTTATTATAACGGGGATCAGCTGAGCGCCTTTGACAGTTTGGTGGAGGACTTTAATGAGACCGTTGGCGCAGAGAAGGGAATTATCGTAAAGAGTGTCAGCCAGGGCTCTGTAAACGATTTGGAGACCAATGTCCTTGCGGCGGTGCAGGGAGAGGTAGGCGCTGATGAGGTGCCGAACATCTTTATGGCTTATGCGGACACGGCATACACTGTTGACCAAATGGGTCAGGTTATGGACCTCAAGGATTATCTGAGTGAAGAAGAGAAAAGCGCTTATATAGACAGCTATATGAAAGAGGGAGATTTTGCGGGGACAGGAGAGATCAAGATATTTCCCACGGCGAAATCTCTGGAGGTGCTTGTCCTGAATAAGACGGACTGGGACGTATTCGCGGCGGAGACGGGAGCGGCGTATGACGATCTGGCCAACATGGAGAGTCTGGTTGCGACGGCTCAGAAGTATTATGAATGGACAGACGCTAAGACGCCGGATGTGCCGGATGACGGTAAGGCGCTGTTCGGCCGCGACGCCATGGCTAATTATATGCTGATCGGCAGCATGCAGCTGGGACAGGAGATTTTTCAGGTTTCCGACGGTAAAATGACACTGAACTTTGATAAGGGCGTGGCGCGCAAGCTGTGGGACAACTATTACATACCCTATATTAAGGGATATTTTGCGGCGACAGGGCGCTTTAGGAGCGATGATATCAAGACGGGAAACATCATTGCCTACGTAGGTTCCAGTTCCAGCGTGTCCTTTTTCCCGGACACGGTGAGCGTGAGCGATTCCGAGAGTTACCCGATTGAGATGGATGTGCTGGCCTGCCCGGAGTTTGAGGGCGGCGACTATGCAGTGCAGCAGGGCGCCGGCATGGTGGTGACCAAGGGAGAGGAAGCGGAGGTATATGCCTGCGTGGAATTTTTGAAATGGTTTACGGCGGATGAGAGAAATATTAAGTTTTCTGTGGATTCCGGTTATCTGCCTGTGACGAAAACCGGAAATAATAAAGACGCCATTGCGGGAAGCGGCGCGGAGATCAAGGACAGTATGCTGAAGACCTTAAACGTGGGCGTGGATATGGTCAACAGCAATGAAATGTATACGACAAAGGCTTTTGAAGGCGGTAACAAGGCGAGAAATATTCTGGAATACTCTCTCAGCGACAAGGCGGCGGCGGACAGGGAGATCGTTGTCGGCAAGATGGCGCAGGGACTTAGCATGGAAGAGTCGGTAGCGGAGTTTGAGCTGGACGACAATTTTGATGCGTGGTATGAGGAGACATTACAGAGCTTGCAGGCCTTTGCGCAGTAAACAGCTTACAAGAGAGCAACAGGTAAACAACTATGTCTGGTCACAAGGGAAAAGACAGAACAATTTTTTGGATGGCGCTTCGTTCCCTCCTGCTGGTGTTGATGGTGGAAATGCTCCTCATGGCGGGAAGCTTGATTGTGGGCGGCGTCATTCAGACGCTCAACAGGAATGCGCGGGACATCTTATCCAAACAGGTAGAAAACAGGGAAAGCTATCTGGCCAATGATATGGCGATCAACTGGTCAAATTTAAATGTGATCAGTGACAAAGTGGACAGTTGTCTACAGGAGATTCTTGCCGACAGGGGAATGACGGCGGCGGGGTTTGCCGAGTCGGGCGAGAGCGCTTTATTGATCAATGAAGTTTGTCAGGATATGATCGACACCATGTACAGTAAGCAGGTGTCGGGAATTTTTATGCTCATCAATACGGAAGGGCTTGGTGAAGCGGCGCCGGAGACGGTGCAGGGTATTTATCTGCGCGATCTTGACCCGAAGTCTATGCCCTCGGATCTCCACGCGGATATTCTGGTGGAGAGAGCCCCGGTAGCGGTGGTGCGTGCCGGATATCTGGCTACGGATACCAGCTGGCAGCCTGTTTTTTCAACTGCCGACAGCATAGACCAGCCCTTTTTTCATAAGCCTTATCAGGCGGCGGTTGAGGGAAAGGGAAAGCTTTCCGCAGAGGCTTGCGGTTACTGGACTACACAGACTTACAGCCTGTCAGGGGACAATAGGAAGGCCATTGCCTATTCACAACCCTTAATTCTGCCGGACGGCACGATCTATGGCGTGATCGGTGTGGAGATTTTGGCGGATTATTTACAGACGCTGCTACCCAGTGGAGAGCTTTTAGAGCGGGAATACGGTTCCTATATGATTGCCTGCGGTACAGAGGAGGGAGCGCTTTCGCCGGTGGTCCTGTCCAGTGAAAGACTGCCCGGCAGCGGGATGGACGAGTTAAAGTTCCTGTTTACGGATCAGAAAAAAATGGCAGTGCAGGATGAGGAGAACGAATATTACGGTGCGGCGAGAAGCATGACTCTCTACAGCAGGAATGCGCCTTTTGATTCTGACAAATGGTATCTGGTCGGATTCGCAAAGGAAGACGATCTATATGCCTTTGCCATTCAGGTACAGAGAACGCTCATGGCTTCTTTTGTCGGGACGATCCTGATCGGACTGCTTGGTATTTTTCTGGTAAGTTACCGCCTTTCCAAGCCGATTCACATGCTTTCGGGTGAAGTGGAAAAGGCGAAACAGACGGGGGCGCAGCTTTCGCTTCCGAGTACGGGCATCCGGGAGATTGACCAGTTTTCCAGTGCGATTATGCAGATGCAGCAGGAAGTTGCGGATTCCGCGACCCGGTTTATGCAGATCATACGTATGTCCAGCGTGGATCTGGCTGGTTATGAACTGAGGGAGGGCTCCGACCGGGTTTATGTGACTGCAAATTATTTTCCGCTGATGGGTGCGGAAAATGTGGATATTGACAATCTGACAGTGGATCAATTTCGCCAGATCAAGGCGGATATTAAGAAAAATATCACATCCAGAACGGCCGAGGACGGAAGCACGATTTACGCAATGCAGCAGGAGAACGGCAAGGTGAAGTACCTGCGCTCTACGACGACGCAGGATGGAAATAAGCTGGTAGGTCTTTTGGAGGACGTCACGGCTTCTACCCTTGAGAAGAAGCAGATTGAGAGGGAGCGGGACAGCGATATTCTGACAAAGCTTTACGGCAGGCAGGGTTTTAGACGGGAAGCGGAAGAGCTGTTTGGGCAGCCTGAGGTGATGAAACACGCGGCGCTGCTTATGATTGATTTGGATAATTTAAAAACCACAAACGACAGATTTGGCCATAATTTTGGAGATCTTTACATACAGACGGCGGCGCGGTGTTTTCAGGAGAATACGCCGGAAGGTACGCTGTGCGGGCGTATGGGCGGCGATGAGTTTCAGATTCTCCTTTATGGTTTTGACGATAGGGAGACGATCAGAAAGTCGCTGGACAAATTGTATCAGGCTATTGGAGAAGTGGAATTTGTGCTGCCCGACGGGCAGAATATGGGCTTGAGCGCATCCGGTGGGTTTGCGTGGTATCCTGAGGACAGCGACAATCTTTCGGCTCTGATGAAGTATTCCGATTTTGCGATGTATCAGGTGAAGCGCACCAAGAAGGGCAAGTTGAAAGAATTTGACAGCGAGGCTTGGAAACAGCAGATGTCTGAGGATCAAAGCCGGTTGGAATTCCATCAGATGATGGATGCGGGCAAGATCACCTATCATTTTCAGCCGATCTTTCGGGCGGACAGCGGCGAGGTCTATGGGTACGAGGCGTTGATGCGTGTGGATATGCCAAGCCTGCGCGAACCGAAGATGGTATTGCAGATCGCCAGAGAAGAGGGCCTTATGGGCGAGATCGAAAAGCTGACTATGTTTAAGGCGACTGAAAGCTATATGGCGCTTCTCGACAAGGGGGCGGTGCCGCAGTCGGCTTTCCTGTTTATCAATTCTATCGCCAACGAGGATATGACGGAGGAAGACGAGAAGGAATACCATGATCGTTTCGGGCAGCTTCAGGACCGGGTGATTATCGAGATCACGGAGACGGAAAATCTGGAAATGGAGTTGATTCGGAAGAAGAGCGCGGCGGAAGGATTTACCGGCATTTTTGCGTTGGATGATTACGGAAGCGGATACAATAGCGAATTAAATCTCCTGACGCTGAATCCTCATTACGTGAAGGTTGACGTCACCATCGTGCGTGACATTGATGTAGATGAGAATAAACAACAGATTGTGCGGAATATTGTACAGTATGCCCATGAACGGGATATGAAAATTATCGCGGAGGGAATTGAGACAGGGGCGGAAATGAAGAAGCTTTTGGAGCTCGATGTGGATCTCCTGCAGGGATTCTATCTTGCGCGGCCGGGCGCAGTGCCGCCTGCGCTCTCCGAGGACGCGAGGCTTCTTCTGTGGGATCGCCGGTAGAACAGAGGGGTTGGAGCAGCGCAGTTTATTCGAGGCCGCGAAGCGGATCTCGCAATCGAGCTTGCTCGATTTTATGCATTGAATTTTAGGAATTGATAGGGTATTATGAGAGTATGCTTTGCGGAATGAGATATCCTGCGCGAGAAAAGAAATTATTTTGCGAATGGGCGCAGATAAGGAAGGCAATAATAAACGGTAGATAAGGGCGTGAGAATATGCAGGATCGGGATTTAGAAAATACACAGTTTTTTACTGTGGAGACAGAGCCGGAGACAGGCGTTAAATTGGTGCTTTCTACGGTGTATGAGGCGTTGACGGAGAAAGGGTATAATCCGGTCAACCAGATCGTTGGCTATATCATGTCCGGCGATCCCACTTACATTACCAGCCACAAGAACGCGAGAAGCCTTATTATGAAGGTGGAAAGGGATGAGCTTGTGGAGGAAATGCTCGTGGAATATATCAAGAACTCTATTAAGAAGACTGTGTAAAAGTTCGCGGGAAAACATATGAGGATTATGGGATTGGATTTCGGTTCCAAAACGGTGGGCGTAGCCATCAGTGATCCGTTACTGATTACAGCGCAGGGAATTGAAATCATCAGACGCAAGGATGAAAATAAGCTCAGGCAGACGCTTGCACGGATTGAGGCGCTGGCGGCGGAGTATGAAGTGGAAAAGATTGTTCTGGGCTTACCGAAGAATATGAATGATACGATGGGGGAGCGGGCCGAACTTACGCTGGAGTTTAAGGAGAAACTGGAGCGCAGGACCGGGCTTCCCGTTGTGATGTGGGATGAACGGCTGACAACCGTTGCGGCTGACCGGGCTATGATGGAGGCCGGGATCCGCAGGGAAGACCGTAAGGAATATGTGGACAAGATTGCGGCGTGCTTTATTTTACAGGGATATCTCGACTCGCGTCACACGGAGGATATTGGTTGATGGAAAAGGTTACGTTTACGCCGCAGGAAGGCGAAGCTGTCGATTTTTACATTTTGGAGCAGACGATGATCGGCGGCGTGAGTTATCTTCTTGTGACAGATTCAGAAGACGAAGACGGAGAAGCGCTTATTTTGTGCGATGTTTCCGCGCCTGAGGATTCGGAGGCAGTGTACGAGATCGTTGAGGACGATGAGAAATTAAACGCAGTGGCAGCTGTGTTTGAAAGCATGATGGACGACGTAGATATTATTCAGTAAAAATGGAGGGAAGTTTTTTGAAAAAAAATGAACAAGGAAATTCAGCGGATAAGCTGAAGGTTATCCCATTAGGCGGACTTGAGCAGATTGGGCTTAATATTACTGCCTTTGAATATGAGGATAGCATAGTTGTGGTGGATTGCGGGCTTTCATTCCCGGAAGACGAGATGCTGGGAATCGACTTGGTGATACCGGATATCACCTATCTGAAAGACAACGCAAACAAAGTGAAGGGGTTTGTGATCACCCACGGACATGAGGATCACATCGGGGCGCTGCCCTATGTACTTAAAGAACTGAATGTACCTATCTATGCGACAAAGCTGACTATGGGTATCATTGAGAACAAGTTGGAAGAGCATGGGCTGATGAAGACGACCAAGAGAAAGGTCGTCAAGTTTGGGCAGTCAATTAATCTGGGACAGTTTCGGATCGAGTTTATCAAGACCAACCACAGTATTGTGGATGCGGCGGCGTTAGCGATTTATTCTCCTGCCGGCGTGGTGGTGCATACGGGAGATTTTAAGGTGGACTATACGCCGGTATTTGGGGATGTGATCGACCTGCAAAGATTCGCAGAGATCGGGAAAAAGGGTGTATTGGCGCTTATGTGCGATTCTACGAATGCGGAGAGACTTGGGTTTACCCCCTCTGAGAAGACGGTTGGAAAAACCTTTGACTCTCTCTTTCTGGAACACAAGGATACCCGTATTTTGATTGCGACTTTTGCCTCCAATGTGGACAGGGTGCGCCAGATTATCAACACGGCGGAACGGTTCGGCAGAAAGGTTGTGGTGGAAGGCCGCAGTATGATCAATATTATTGAAACGGCCTCCAATTTAGGCTATTTGCAGATTGCCGACAAGACCTTGATTGACGTGGAAGAGCTTAAGAATTATCCGCCTGAGAAGACCGTTATTATCACCACGGGGAGTCAGGGTGAGAGTATGGCCGCCTTAAGCCGTATGGCAAGCAACAATCATAAAAAAATCTCTATTATGCCGGGGGATACGGTGATCTTTTCCTCCCATCCGATACCGGGCAATGAGAAGGCGGTTACCAACGTGATCAACGAGCTACAGATGAAGGGCGCGGATGTTATCTTTCAGGATGTACATGTGTCGGGACACGCCTGCCAAGAGGAGATCAAGCTGATTTATTCGCTTGTAAAGCCCAAGTATGCAATTCCTGTCCATGGGGAATATAAACACAGAAAGGCGCAGGCAAAGATTGCGGCGCAGCTTGGAATTCCCAAGGAAAATATCTTTATGCTACAGTCCGGCGACGTGTTGGAAATGGATCATCACAAAGCTGTCGTGAACGGCAAGGTGCCTGTGGGAGCGATTCTGGTGGATGGACTTGGCGTGGGCGATGTGGGCAATGTGGTGCTGCGTGACAGACAGCATCTGGCGGAAGATGGTATTATGATCGTAGTAATGGCGTTAGAGTCACACAGCGATCAGCTTGTGTCCGGCCCCGATATTGTGTCGAGAGGGTTTGTATATGTGAGAGAATCCGACGAGCTTTTGGATGAGGCGAGACTTCTGGTAGATGGGGCCGTGCAGGACTGCCTTGACAGGGGAAAGACCGATTGGGGAAAATTAAAGAGTACCGTCAAGGATGTGCTGAGCGATTTTGTCTGGAAGAAGACGAAGAGACGACCCATGATACTGCCTATTATTATGGAAGTCTAGCCGCAGCGCGGCGGGAAGCATCGAAGATGCGATTTCGAGAGTGGACGCGTGTCAGGTTGCGAATCAGTTATATTTCACTAAAGGAGAGAATACACCATGTCAGACAAGGAGATCATAGAGGCAACGAAGCAGTTTGCAGATACAATTATGACCTCAGACTCATACAAAGAGTATCTATACCAGCGGGAAACAATAAAAAAACAGCCGGAACTCTACGAGAAGGTAAACGAGTTCAGGCAGCGTAATTTTGATTTACAGAACGAGGCGGACAGCGACGATATTTTTGAGCGCATGGAGGCATTTGAAAAGGAGTATGAGAAATTTCGGGAAAATCCTTTTGTGGATAGCTTTTTGCGGGCGGAGCTGGCTTTTTGCCGTATGATGCAGGAGGTTTATATGCTGTTAGCGGAGGAGATAGATTTCGAATAGCCGATTGAGCAAAGCCTGATATAGAATGAGGAGAAATTATGAGCATTAAGGAAGTAATCGGCTCTACTTTTGAGCTGATTGTCAAGGCGGCATTTTTGATTTTTGCCATAACGTATATTATAAAAGCAGCCACGTCGGCTTACGAATACGGCTACCGCGTATTCACGGAAGAGCCGATTTCCCAGGGGGAAGGGAGGACGATCAGCGTCAGCGTGGAGGAGCCGGTCTCTGCAAAAGATGTGGGGAAAATGTTGGAGGAACGCGGCCTGATCCGGGACGCCAATCTTTTTGTGATTCAGGAACTTCTGTCGGAGAATCATAACAAAATACAGCCCGGCATTTATGATCTGAGCACTGCCATGACGACGGAGGAAATGCTGAGTGTGATGTCGGCGGATGCGCCGGAGGAAGGCGAAGATGCCGATGCAGGACAAACACCGGAGGCAGAGGAGGCGACGCAGTGATTTCAGGGGAACGCATGGACGCGTATCTGGCGTCTCTGGATAGAGGAAATACGCCGCTGTTAGATCAGATAGAAAGGGAAGCTTTGGAAACCAATGTGCCGATTATACGCACGCAGACGCAGGGATTGATCAAATTTCTGCTCGCGCTGCGAAAGCCCATGTCTATTTTAGAGGTGGGGTGTGCCATTGGTTTTTCTGCGCTCTTGATGAGCGAATATGCGCCTGAGGGATGCCATATCACTACGATTGAAAAGTATGAAAAGAGAATTCCCATTGCGAGAAGTAATTTCGCGCGGGCGGGCAGGGAGGAGAGCATCACGCTGCTTGCGGGCGACGCGGCGGATATATTAAAAGAGCTTACGGAACCCTATGATTTTATTTTTATGGATGCGGCGAAAGGGCAGTACCCTCATTTCCTGCCGGACGTCCTGCGGCTTCTTTCGCCGGGCGGCCTTCTGGTTTCCGATAATGTGCTACAGGACGGCGATATTTTGGAATCCCGTTTTGCGGTGACCAGAAGAAACCGCACGATTCACAGCAGGATGAGGGAGTATCTTTATGAGCTGACTCATCATGAATGGTTGGAGACCGTAGTCCTGCCTATTGGCGACGGTGTGACGGTGAGCTATGTGACAAGAGGGGAGAGAAATGGATAAAAAGAAACCGGAACTTCTGGTGCCCGCTTCCAGTTTGGAAGTATTAAAAACCGCTGTTATTTTTGGGGCAGACGCCGTCTATATCGGCGGGGAAGCCTATGGCCTGCGGGCCAAAGCGAAGAACTTTTCCATGGAGGAAATGGCGGAAGGGATTGCCTATGCCCATGAGAAAAAGGTCCGCGTTTATGTTACGGCTAATATTTTGGCGCACAATGGCGATCTGGAAGGGGCAAAGACCTATTTTGGCGAGCTGAAGCGTCTGAAGCCGGACGCGCTGATTATCTCAGATCCGGGTATGTTCACGCTGGCGCGGGAGATATGTCCTGAGATTGACATACATATTTCTACACAGGCGAACAATACCAACTATATGACTTACCGTTTCTGGCACGAGCAGGGGGCGAAGCGGGTTGTGTCCGCCAGAGAGCTTTCTTTAAAGGAGATTAAGGAGATCAGGGACAATATTCCTGAGGAGATGGAGATAGAGAGCTTTGTGCACGGGGCAATGTGCATCTCCTATTCCGGGCGCTGCCTTCTCAGTAGTTTCCTGACCGGACGAAGTGCAAACCGGGGCGCCTGTACCCATCCCTGCCGCTGGAAGTATGCGCTGATGGAGGAGACAAGACCCGGAGAATATATGCCTGTCTTTGAGAATGACCGCGGCACGTATATCTTTAATTCCAAGGATCTGAATATGATTGAATATATCCCGGAGCTGGTGGAGGCAGGAATCGACAGCTTTAAGATAGAGGGAAGAATGAAGACGGCGCTTTATGCAGCGACGGTGGCGCGTACCTACAGGCGGGCCATCGACGACTACTTTGTCTCCGAAGAGCAGTACCGCGCCAACATGGATTGGTATCGGGCAGAGATTGCCAAATGTACCTACCGCAAATTTACCACGGGATTTTATTTCGGAAAGGCCGATGAGACGACCCAGATCTATGATGAGAGCACCTATGTGAGTGAGTATACCTATCTCGGAATTGTGGGGGAGGTGACGGAAGAGGGATGCGCCCGAATCGAGCAGCGCAACAAGTTCAGCGTCGGGGACGAAATAGAGATTATGAAACCGAACGGGGAAAACATTCCCGTTCAGGTATTAGCTATGTATGACGAGGAGGGGAATTCCATGGAATCCTGTCCCCACCCGAAGCAGACGGTTGATGTAAGGCTTTCGGAAACGCCGGAAGCGGGGGATATCCTGCGGGTGGAGAAGGAATAAAGGGCTTTTACCTGTTAACTTACTTTGGAGAAAAGATATGACATACCTTTCGATAACCTTTTACCTGTTTGTGCTGGCGGCGTTGCTGTTATACTATATTCTGCCCCTTAAATACCGATGGCTTGTATTGCTTTTCGGGAGTATTCTTTTTTATTGGCAGGCTACGGGAAGCCGGGGCGCAGTGGCGGTCATTTTGATTTCTATTCTGGCCGCTTACGGTGCGGGACTGCTTCTTGAGCGGACGAAAAACAAGGGCATACTGGCGGCGGCTGTTTTGCTGTTGATTCTTCCGTGGCTGTGCGGGAAGAACGGGAATTATATGTTGGAAGTGCTGCTGCACCGAAATCCCGTGGAATGGATTGTTCCGCTGGGCATTTCTTTTTATACATTACAGGTGATATCTTATTTGGCGGACGTGTATCGGGGCAGAATCGAGGCGCAGAAAAATCCGGCAAAATTTGTGCTGTTTGTGATGTTTTTTCCTCAGATTGTGCAGGGACCGATTCCGCGCTATGAAAAACTGGCCGGTCAGCTTTACGCTGGGCACTCCTTTGACGAGAGGATGGTGGTGGGCGGTTTCTACCGGATTTTGTGGGGCTTTTTTCTGAAATTGATGATTGCCGACAGGGCGGCTTTGTATGTCGACTGGGTTTATGACCTGGATTATGAATATGTGGGCTGCTATGTGCTGATGGCAGGCATTTTATACAGTATTGAACTGTATGCGGATTTTTCGGCATGTATTTCCATTTCCAAGGGCGTGGCAAATCTGTTTGGGATTGAACTGGCGGACAATTTCCGCCATCCCTATCTGGCGGTTTCCGTTCAGGATTTTTGGCATAGATGGCATATTTCTCTCAGTGAATGGTTGAAAGACTATATTTACATTCCCTTGGGCGGCAGCCGGAAGGGAAAAATCAGGACTTATATTAATTTGATATTGACTTTTTTGGTCAGCGGCATATGGCATGGCGCGGGCCTGCGGTTTGTGGTATGGGGGATGATGCATGCCGCCTATCAGATCGCGGGGCAGCTGACACAGAATTTGCAGCGGAAAGCGGCGAAGCTATCAGGTCTTGACAGGGCGCCGGGAACTGCTTTGTGGATTCGCAGAGTCTGGACGTTTCTGTGTGTCATGCTGGCTTGGATTATTTTCCGTGCGGAGAGTCTGCGGAAGGGGCTTCTCATGATTGGGAGCATGTTCCGGGTTCGGAATATTTGGATTTTTACCAACGATGCGCTGCTCGGAGGAGTTCTGGATTGGAAGGAATGGGTGGTTTTGGCGGTATCCGTCCTGATTCTGTTTGTGGTCAGCCTCAAGCAGGAGCAGGGAGTTTCCTTTTCGGAGTTGGTGTTCAGACAGCCGGTATATGTAAGGTGGGTCATATACCTGATTGCCATATTCGGGGTAATGACTTACGGCGTCTACGGGATGGGATATGACGCGCAGGCCTTTATTTACGGGGGATTTTAACGAATGAAAAAAAAGATGGGATTTGCAGCAAGGGTAATAGGATTTCTCCTGATTTTTACGGTATGTTATCATGCCTATTGCAGATGGATTACGCCGAAATTTTTTACGGATACGGACTGGCCGACGACGACCACCTGTGCCGGGTTTTACGGACTGGAGAAAAACAGTGCGGATGTGATTTTTCTGGGAAGCAGTCATGGGGTGACATCGTTTATACCGCAGGAATTGTACAATCAGTACGGGATCACCTCCTACAATTTAAGCACGGATGAACAGGGTGTTGTGACGTCCTACTATTGGCTGAAAGAAGCGCTTCGCTATCAGTCGCCAAAAGCCGTGGTACTGGAATGCTATTTTTGCTTTCCCTACTATGTTGACGAACCTTTAAATTCGGATGAAACCGCCACCAGAAAGGCGTTTGATTTTATGAAATGGTCGCCCGTCAAAGCGGAGGCGGTCAGGACTATCTGCGAACTGGACGAAAATCAGGATGTGTGGAACTATTACTTACCCCACCTGCGGTATCATGAAAGATGGCTTTTGGAGGGGTTTGACAGAAACGATTATACGTATCGGACGATGGCGGGCCGTTCCGAACTGAAAGGATATTCGCCCCTGCGGTTCTATCTCGGAGAGAAGGGCGAAGGTTTTGAACCGCATGACATGGAATCGGAGGCCGACTGTGCAGAAATGGCGCCTCTGATGCGGGAATATTTGGATAAAATCAATGAATTGTGTAAGGAAAGGGGTATCTCCCTTATTTTGACAATTACGCCGGCGGTGTCCGCCAATATTGAGATGTGCAAGGCGGTACAAGTCTATGCAGAGGAAAACGGATGCGATTTTATCAGCTTTAATGAACAGAGCGTATACCGGCAGATGGATTATCAGATGGATAAGGATAATTGTGACGACGGCCATCCCAATCTGTGGGGAGCGGTGAAGATAACCGATTATATGGGGGCGGTTTTAAGCGGCAAGTTTGGGATAGATAATATGAAGTGACCCCA
>DKUO01000021.1 GCA_002490705.1 Lachnospiraceae bacterium UBA7202 | reverse complement strand
AGAGAAATTTCCTCCTACTCGATCTTTTAAAAGCTGTTCCGATTGTCGATCAGAGTAGTCTATTTGAAGAAAGTATAACATTAAAGGAAAGGAATGGGAACAAATGTTCTAAAAACGCTATACAAATTTAAAGGGGTATGTTATAATCAAAGCTGCTTTTGAGGAAAATGCTATCATACGAATCATTATGATCTGAGAGCGATTCAAGGAGGTGAATTTCGTGCCAACCGGACAGGATAAGTTCATATTGCACAGTGAATACCAACCCACCGGCGACCAGCCGGCCGCCATCGAAGCCCTTGTGAAAGGCTTCAAGGAGGGCAACCAGTTTCAGACGCTGCTTGGTGTGACGGGTTCGGGCAAGACCTTTACCATGGCAAATATCATACAGGCGCTCAACAAACCGACATTGGTGATCGCCCACAATAAGACGCTGGCGGGGCAGCTTTACGGCGAATTCAAGGAATTTTTCCCGGAAAACGCGGTAGAATATTTTGTGTCCTACTATGACTATTATCAACCGGAGGCCTATGTGCCCTCCACGGACACTTACATTGCAAAGGATTCCTCCATTAATGATGAGATTGATAAACTGCGGCTGTCTGCCACGGCCTCTTTGACGGAGCGGCGGGATGTGGTGGTGATCGCCAGCGTGTCCTGCATCTACGGACTGGGAAGCCCGGAGGAATACGCGGGAATGAGTATGTCCCTGCGCCCCGGCATGACGAAGGACCGGGACGAGGTGATCCGGGGACTGATTGAGATGCAGTATGACAGAAACGATATGGATTTGGATAGATGCTGTTTCCGGGTACGGGGTGATGTGTTGGAAATCTGTCCGGCGCAGGGCGGCGACTATTTGATCCGTATTGAGTTTTTCGGTGATGAGATCGACCGGATTGCGGAGGCGGACCCTCTGACGGGGCAGGTGCACACGGTTTTGGAGCATGTGATGATTTTTCCGGCTTCCCACTATGTTGTGCCGCCGGAGAAGATCCGCACTGCCTGCAAGGTGATCGAACAGGAGCTGGACGAGCGGGTGAAGTTTTTTAAAGGGGAGGACAAGCTTCTGGAGGCCCAGAGGATCTCGGAGAGGACCAATTTTGATATTGAAATGCTGCGGGAGACCGGGTTTTGCTCCGGCATAGAAAATTATTCCAGACACTTGAACGGGATGGCCGAGGGCGAGCCGCCTTTTACCTTGTTGGATTATTTTAAAGATGATTTTCTGATTATTATAGATGAGTCCCACATGACGATTCCGCAGATACGGGGTATGTTTGCGGGAGACAGATCCAGAAAGAATACGTTGGTTGACTATGGGTTTCGCCTTCCCTCGGCACTCGATAACAGACCGCTTTGCTTTGAGGAGTTTGAAAGCCATATTGACCAGATGCTTTTTGTTTCCGCTACGCCTTCCGATTATGAGGCGGCCCATGAGCTGTTCCGCACCGAGCAGATCATACGGCCCACCGGACTGCTTGACCCGGAGGTTTCCGTGCGCCCTGTGGAGGGACAGATTGACGACCTGATTTCGGAGATCAATAAGGTAGTGGCGGATAAGGGAAAAGTATTGGTGACCACGCTTACAAAGCGAATGGCGGAGGACCTGACGTCCTACATGAACGATGTGGGGATTCGGGTCAAGTATCTGCATTCCGATATTGATACATTAGAGCGGGCCGAGATCATTCGGGATATGCGCTTGGATGTATTTGATGTGCTGGTGGGAATCAACCTTTTGCGCGAGGGCTTGGATATACCGGAAATTGAACTGGTAGCCATTTTGGATGCGGATAAAGAGGGATTTTTGCGATCTGCCACCTCCCTGATTCAGACCATCGGACGGGCGGCCAGAAATGCAAAAGGGCATGTGATTATGTATGCAGACGACATGACGGATTCCATGAATGTGGCGATCACGGAGACGAACCGCCGCCGTAAGATTCAGCAGGCATACAATGACGAGCATGGGATTACGCCGCAGACGATCCAGAAGGCGGTGCGTGACCTGATCAGTATTTCCAAGACTATTGCGAAGGAAGAACAGCGGTTTGAAAAGGACCCGGAGTCCATGAGCAGGGAAGAGCTGGAAAAGTTGATCAAGGAAGTGGAGAAGCAGATGAAGAAAGCGGCTGCGGATTTGAACTTCGAGGCCGCCGCGGAGCTGCGTGACCGGATGGTAGAACTGAAAATTAAGCTGAGAGATTTTGACAAGTAGTTTTGGGTTTGCAGAAAGAAAAACAGGAGAAAAAGAGGTTAAGGAACATGGCAGACACAATCAAGATGCGTCCAAGGGAATATATCAAGATTCGCGGCGCAAATGAACATAACTTAAAAGGAATTGATTTGGATATCCCCCGCAATGAGTTTGTGGTGCTTACCGGCCTGTCCGGTTCGGGGAAATCTTCCCTTGCCTTCGACACGATCTATGCGGAGGGGCAGAGGCGTTATATGGAGTCTCTGTCTTCCTACGCGAGACAGTTTTTAGGGCAGATGGAGAAGCCGGATGTGGAACGGATTGAGGGACTTTCCCCGGCGATTTCCATTGACCAGAAATCCACAAACCGGAATCCCCGTTCAACGGTAGGGACGGTGACGGAAATTTATGATTATTTCCGCCTACTCTATGCCCGCATCGGGATTCCCCATTGTCCGAATTGCGGTAAGGAGATCAAAAAACAGACGGTGGATCAGATTGTGGATCAGGTGATGGCGCTGCCAGAGGGGACGAAAATTCAGCTGCTTGCGCCGGTGGTGCGTGGCAGAAAGGGGCAGCACGAGAAGGTCTTTGACCGGGCGCGCAGAAGCGGATATGTGAGGGTACGTATAGACGGCAGTCTCTATGATCTGAGTGAGGAATCGGAGGACTTTAAATTAGATAAAAATATCAAACATAATATTGAGATTGTGGTGGATCGTCTTGTAGTGAAGGCTGGGATAGAACGGCGGCTGACGGACTCCATAGAAAATGTATTTGCGCTGGCGGAAGGGTTAATGACACTTGATGTGATAGACGGGGAGCCGATTCAGTTCAGCCAGAGTTTTGCCTGCCCCGACTGCGGGATCAGCATCAGTGAGATTGAGCCGAGAAGCTTTTCCTTTAACAATCCCTTTGGAGCCTGTCCGGCCTGCTTCGGTTTGGGCTATAAGATGGAGTTTGACGAGGAACTGATTATACCGGACAAAAGCGTCAGCCTGGAGGACGGAGCAATCGCTGTTTTGGGCTGGCAGTCCAGCGGCGATCAGGGCAGCTTTACCAACGCTATTTTGCAGGCGCTTGCCAAAGAGTTTAAATTTAGTCTGAAAACGCCTTTCGGTGAATTGCCGGAAGACATACAGGATATGATTATTCACGGTACGACCAAGTCGGTGAACGTGCACTATGAGGGGCAGCGGGGCAGTGGCGTTTATCCGGTGGTTTTTGAGGGCGTGATCAAAAATGTGGAGCGGCGTTACCGGGAGACGAGCTCCGATTGGAGTAAGCAGGAGTACGAAAGCTTCATGCGGATTACGCCCTGTAAAGAGTGTAAGGGCATGCGTCTGAAAAAGGAATCGCTGGCAGTGACGGTATGTGACAAAAATATTTTTGAGATTACTTCCATGTCTGTCGCCAAGCTGCATGAGTTTATCGGTGATATGCAGCTGACGCCGCAGCAGGAGCTGATCGGGAAACGTGTCTTAAAAGAAATCCGTGCCAGAGTGGGGTTCCTTGTGGAGGTGGGATTGGAATATCTGTCTCTGGCAAGGGCTACGAGTTCGCTGTCGGGCGGGGAGGCACAGAGAATCCGCCTGGCGACCCAGATCGGTTCGGGTCTGGTGGGCGTCTGCTACATTCTGGACGAGCCCAGTATCGGTCTGCATCAGAGGGACAACGACAAGCTGATTGCAGCACTCAAGAATCTGCGCGATATGGGAAATACGCTTCTTGTGGTGGAACACGACGAGGATACCATGCTGGCGGCGGATCATATCGTGGATATCGGGCCGGGTGCGGGAAGCCGCGGCGGTGAAGTGGTGGCGCAGGGCACGGCGGAGGAGATCATGCAGGTGGAGGAATCTGTCACAGGGCAGTATCTGAGCGGAAAGCTGCAGATTCCGGTGCCGAAGACGCGCAGAAAGCCGCAGGGCTGGCTCACAGTCAAGGGAGCGGAGGAGAACAACCTGAAAAAGATTGACGTCAAATTTCCGATCGGCGTTATGACCTGTGTCACAGGCGTATCCGGTTCGGGTAAGAGCTCCCTTGTCAACGAGATTCTCTACAAACATTTGGCGAGGGACTTGAACCGGGCCCGCTGTATTCCCGGGAAACACAAGGAGATTCTGGGAATTGATCAGCTTGACAAGGTCATTAACATTGACCAGTCACCCATCGGCAGAACGCCCCGCTCCAACCCTGCCACTTACACGGGAGTTTTTGACCAGATCCGGGATCTGTTTGCCACCACACAGGATGCGAAGGCAAGAGGTTACAAGAAGGGGCGGTTCAGCTTTAATGTGAAGGGCGGCCGGTGCGAAGCCTGCGGCGGCGACGGTATCATTAAGATAGAAATGCACTTTTTGCCCGACGTCTATGTGCCCTGCGAGGTCTGCGGCGGTAAGCGGTACAACCGGGAGACGCTGGAGGTAAAGTACAAGGGAAAGAGTATTTTTGATGTGCTTGATATGACGGTGGAGGAGGCTGTTCCGTTCTTCGAAAACCTGCCGTCCATTCGCAGAAAGATCGAGACTCTGAACGATGTGGGGCTCTCCTATGTGAAACTGGGACAGCCTTCCACCACGCTTTCAGGCGGCGAGGCGCAGCGCATTAAGCTGGCGACGGAACTTTCCAAGCGGAGTACGGGCAAGACGATCTATATTTTGGACGAGCCTACGACGGGCCTGCACTTTGCGGACGTGCACAAGTTGGTGGATATTCTGCACAAGCTGGCCGAGGGCGGCAATACGGTGGTGGTGATCGAGCACAATCTCGATGTGATCAAAACTGCCGATTATATCATTGACATGGGCCCGGAGGGCGGCGAAGGCGGCGGCACCGTCATTGCGGAGGGCACGCCGGAGCAGATCGCCAAGAACAAAAAATCCTACACCGGCGTGTACGTGAAGAAGATGTTGGAGAGGGCGGCGGAGCATGTTACAGACAATCGGAGCTAGCATATGGCGATCATCAAAATCTGTAAGGCTCCCCCCCTTTTTTCGAATTTCTATAAGAACCGTAGCAAAAAAAGGAGTGGAGGATAGGAAGGGAATAGAAAATGAATTCAAGTGAAGAACACGGACTTACCCCCTATGAAACACGAGAAATCTTGTTTTATAAAACAGACAGCGGCGATGTTCGAGTTGAGATTTTACTGTATCAAGAAAACCTGTGGCTGACTCAAGCAAAAATGGCAGAACTATTCGAGGTGCAGAAAGCTGCTATTTCCAAGCATTTGAAAAATATTTTTGAATCCGGCGAGTTAGCTGAGGGTTCAGTTGTTTCCAAAATGGAAACAACTGCGGCAGACGGCAAGCAATATAATACCAATTACTACAATCTGGATGCCATTATTGCAGTAGGTTATCGTGTCAACTCCCGAAAAGCAACTATGTTTCGTATCTGGGCAAACCGTGTATTAAAGGAATTTATCATCAAAGGTTATGTAATGGATGATGTACGGTTGCGAGAACCTGAAAACTTCTTTGGCAAAGACTATTTTGAGGAACAGTTGGAGCGTATTCGAGACATTCGTTCCAGTGAGCGCCGTTTTTATCAGAAAATTACTGACATCTATTCTCAATGCAGCGCTGACTATGATGTACATAGCTCCATTACGAAGGAATTTTTTGCAACGGTGCAGAACAAGCTCCATTATGCCATAACACATCAAACAGCGGCAGAGTTGATTTATGGACGAGCTGACAGTACAAAACCCAATATGGGACTGACCACATGGAAAAATGCTCCTGAAGGACGTATTCGCAAGTCGGATGTAACAATTGCCAAAAACTATTTAAATGAAGCAGAGATGACCAATTTGAACGAGATTGTGACGATGTATTTGGATTATGCAGAGAGGCAGGCTCGTCGTGGAAACATTATGTATATGAAAGATTGGGCCGGTCGATTAGATGCCTTCTTACAGTTTAATGAAGAGGATATTTTACATGATAAAGGTAAGGTTACCACTGCTATTGCCAAAGCCTTTGCAGAAAATGAGTTTGAAAAATACCATGTTTTACAAGATAGAACCTATCAGAGCGACTTTGACCGTTTGATTGCGGATATATCAAAAGATACAGAATAAGCAGGGAGGAAGAAGAACGCAGTTGCGGATTCTTTTTCCCCCCTCTTGCCGGTAAAAATTTTCAAAGCATCCTAATAAACATAGGAATGAGAAATGTGCACGCGCAGTGGTTTAGCATAGTATCTATAAAACAGTGAGAGATGTGTTTCTGTTTAGCTCCGCAGAATACTTTATGCAATAAAAAAGGATTCTGCGGGGCTATTTTATTCTTTGGAATTTTTACTATACTTTTACAATTTTGAAACATTTATGAGCTATACTTTTTATTATCAAAAAAGGGGTGAAAAAATTGGCTGAAATATTGATTGTGGAGGATGAAAATTCCATTAATGAATTGATACGTAGAAATTTAAGTCTAACGGGACATCATTGCACACAGGCTTTCGATGGGAGCGGATGATTACCTGACAAAACCTTTTCAGATGCTGGAATTGGCGGCAAGGGTAGAGGCAGTATTGCGGCGGACCAAAAAAGCAGAGACAGAATTTGTGATGGGTGATTTGAAATGTGATTTTGAGAGGCATCAGGTTTTCCGGAAGGGAACGGCGGTCGAATGTACGCCGAAAGAATACGAACTGTTGGAGGTACTGATTAGAAACCGAAACATTGCCCTTTCCAGAGAAAAACTGCTGGATATGGTGTGGGTGGGGATATGATTTTGACGGAGGCACTCGCACTGTGGACGTCCATATACAGAGGCTGCGTCAGAAACTGCACTTGGAAGATGATATCAAGACAGTATATAAACTGGGATATCGGCTGGAGGTTCGTGAATGAAAAAAAAGACTTTTTTTACGGTGCTGTTTCTTTTTACCGTACTCCTCAATTCGGTGATTCTGATTGTTTCCATTGTGATTTTGAAAGATAAATTTTCCATTGTCCGAGACAAATGTCTCGCGGAGCATTATGTCATTGCGTCGTCGTTACTTGGAGATATGCAGGCGTTGGAGCAGAGGGGAAACTCAGTGGAGGGAAATATAGATAATGTAATGCGTTTGTATTCCCGGTATTTACAGGGAAAGGGAAACGGACTTGCGGTGGCTTTTTCTGGGGAATGGATTTATGAAAGCCCCGGATTTGCGGCGGAGGATAACATGATTTTTCCGCCGGACACAGGATACAGTCAGGAAAGGCTTGTTTATATGGAAAATGGGAATCGCCCCGTCCTGTGCGTTTATGGCAGCTTTCCGGCTCCATGGCAGGATTACGGCCTTATGTATATCGGAGACTTGAGCGATACCATTCAGTCATGGCGTCATACGAAAAACATTCTTTTTCTTACCGGCGCCGTAGCAATGCTTATGATGTCATTTGTTCTTTTTCAGTTTTTAAATATCATTTTTCGCCCGTTGAGACAGATTTCCAGCACTTCGGCAAAGATTGCAAACGGAAATTATGACAGCAGGATTCCGGTTCATGGAAAGGATGAAATTTCCCGCGTGGCATACAATTTTAATCTTATGGTAGAACAGGTGGAAAGGCAGATCAAGCAGCTTGAGGAGGCCGCGGAGCAGAAACAGCAGTTTATTGATAATTTCTCTCATGAATTGCGGATTCCGCTGACGGCAATTTACGGGTATGCGGAATACATGCAAAAGGCGCCTGTGTCGGAAGAAGAACGTTATGAATGTACGCAGTTTATCATGTCCGAGTGCAACAGGCTCCAGAATATGGCTTATCAGCTTCTTGACATGGCATTGTTTTGCAGGGATGAAATGAAAGATGGCGAGTGTTCCGTGAGAGAGCTTTTTATGCAGTCGGAAAAAGCGATGTATATGAGGGCAAAAGAAAAGAAAATAAGACTGTCCTATGCGTTGTCTCAAAGATGCGTTATCAGGGGAAACATGGAACAGCTTTTGATACTGATCAATAATCTGATTGATAATGCGATCAAGGCAAGCAGGCAGGAAGAAGAAGTCTGTGTTTCCGCCTATTTGGAGAAATCTAATGTTGTGTTGGAAGTAAAGGATCATGGGATTGGCATGGAACCGGGGCAAATATCCCATATCAGAGAAGCTTTTTACCGCGTTGATAAGGCGCGCAGCCGTGCTTCCGGCGGGGCAGGACTCGGGCTCGCTATCTGTGAGAAAATCGTACAGATTCATCACGCGGACATGTCGTTTGTTTCCGAACCGGGAAAAGGAACGGTGGTGAAATTGTCGTTTCCTGCATAATGAAAAATTTTTTTAGTAAATGTAATCATTTTACATGTCTGAAATAACTCTGATATTTTTTGGATACAGAGCAGTTTTATAGTGTATCTATCAAAACAAATCAGAAAGGAGTTTCACTATGAAACAGAAAAACATTTTAAAATTGACAGCAGCAACATTTGCCATTATCGGCGCAGGCACGATCCTCTTTAACTCGGCGGCAGAAATGGCTCTGGCGGCGAATGACGGAAAAGTGGAGAAAGTTCCCACCACCTATCAGGTTTGGAACAGTCCGGAAAAAGTATTGCCGCAGTCCGTGGAAAAAGCGGAAGAAGAAAAAGGGGGAGAGAAGGAAGAAACAAAAAACGAAGAAACAGGAAAGGTAAACTATACGGTAAGCATGGACAGCCTGAATATCGGGACGCCTACGGATACGGATCTGACAATGGAGGAGGCTGCGGAAGTCGGAGCGCAATATTTGCATAACGTTTTTGGGTTAGATTTGGAGGGCGCTTATGTGTACATGAGTTACACTTCGGGAACGGAAACCTTCCCCCGTCCTTTTTGGTCGGGCGATGTCCTGTTTCAGAAAGAGCAGACGCCGGAGAGTACGAGATGGACATATATGATAGATGCTGTGACAGGGGAGCTTTTCAACATTGGCTATGGAAGACAGTTAGCGGTAAGCGTTCCACTTGGCTATGATGCGGCGCTGGAAAAAGATTACGGTATCTATGCGGAGCTTGCAAAAAAGAAAGCGGAGGAATGCGAGCTGATCAGCAGTCCGGTAGACAGGGTAGAGTACAATTGTCAGGGGTATTCCGGAAATGATCCGACGATTGCAGTAAACGTTATTGGCGAGAACGGAGAAATTGTCAACATGGACTTTTCACGGTATGATCAGACATTTTTAGGGTTGATTACGGACACCTCGCGAAGAATAACGGAATCTGCACTTGACAGTGCAGTGGGAGAGGCAGTGGCGATGGAGGTTGAAACGATTGAATAGTTGAGAAAACTGTGCGCATGTTCAGTTTGACGGTCCGCGATATACTTTTTAAAAGACGGGGAAGAGCTATCTTCCCCGTCTTTTAAAGGGTTCAATATGCATTACACATTTTTACAGCATCCGATACCTCGCCAGACACGCCAGAATCTCCTGCCGCCTCACATAAGCGGCGGGGCCTGTCCCGTAGTTTTTCGGCGTCAGGGCGAGAATCCCTTCCTTTTCCAACTTCCGGGAAACTTCTTCCGCCAACTGGGGAATGGTCTTTTTCCCGTCGGCCATTCGGTCAAGGACATACTGCATGATATAGGCAAGAGCGGCGGTCTGGCTCTCCCCCACGATCTGTTCCAGATAGCGCAGATCGATCTCGTTTTTGTCTAAGCTGATCGTATCCCAGCCGTGGGTTCGCGCCTTTTCAATCTGCTTTTTGCGGACGGTTTTTTTCACCCAATTATTTTTTTGTACTTTTTCTTCAATCAATTCTACCGCAAGCTCCTTGGCCCGCGCGGTCACATCCTTTGTCTCGTAGCAGTCCATTTGCAGCACGGTGTCAGCCACGGACAGATAATCACCGGAGCTTCCCGCCACTAATATAGTAGAAATGCCCAGATCCTGATACAGGCTTCTGATCTTGCGGATAAAGGGCGTGATGGGTTCTTTCTCGTCGGAGACCAAGGTGGCCATGCGGGTGTCGCGTACCATGAAGTTGGTGGCGGAGGTGTCCTCGTCAATGAGAAGCACCGTGCTGCCGGAGGCCAGAGCCTCCACGGTATTGGCGGCCTGAGAGGTGCTGCCGCTGGCGTTTTCGGTCTGGAAACGGGTGGTGTCCGACTTCATCGGCAGGTTGTTGATAAACATGGAAATATCTGTCTCATGGATACAGCGGTTCTCCTCGGCCCGCAGTTTAAAAGCAGTCTCGTCGGTGATGACAAGCTCCCTGCCGTCCCCGGCGATATGATTATATACGCCCCGCTCTAATGCCTTTAACAGGGTAGATTTCCCGTGGAAACCGCCGCCCGCGATCACGGTGATACCTCTGCGGATACCCATGCCCCGCACTTCTCCCCGGTGGGGGAGCGTTAAGGTGAGGGCCAGAGAGTCGGGGCTTTTGAAGACAACAGCGTCTTTCAAGGGCCTTTGGGACACGCCGCTTTCTCTGGGCAGGATGGAGCCGTCCGCCACAAAGGCCGCGAGGTCATGCTCAGAGAGTGCCTCTCTGATAAACTGCTGGTCGTCTGCAAGGGCAGTCACCTTGTCTAAGTCCTGTTTCATGCGCGGTTCCATACGGAAGCATTTTTGCGCCAGATCGGGAAGCTGATGAAAAAGAATCTGGGAAAGCTCTCCTGCGGCAATCGTCCGCCCGAAGGCGGGAAAACCGACCTCGATCCGCGCTTCAATCGCGTCCTTACCGATGTGCATGGCAGTGGTTTCCAGAATTTCCTGTCCCACCCGGCAGGCTGTCACCAGACCGCTTTTGCCGGAACCCTTTGCGGCCCTTCCGTCCCCGCTTCGCAGGGCCCGGTGCAGACAGCGGAGCAGATAATCCTCTACTGCGATTCGGCGGTGTTTGCTCTCAAAATAGGCGGTGGGAATATTTCCCTGATTCCGGTATACGATCCGCACCCGAGAAGGGGTGGCAAAGGGATCGCCCTGTACATGGTCAATACAGAGGCGGTACGCCCCGAAATCGTATTCTCCTTCTAAGACCTTGTAGGCTTTGTAGCCTTTGTGGTCGATTTCTCTCAGTTTTGTTTGCAGTTCTGTCTGTGTTCGCATCATTACCTCCATGTCGTACGAAGCCTTTTCGGGCCGCTGTTCTGTGTCTGCAAAGAGTATAACATATCTGGAAAAATCTGTATCAAAAATTTTTACAAAGAAATG
Source organism: Lachnospiraceae bacterium UBA7202 (assembly GCA_002490705.1). Taxonomy (GTDB): domain Bacteria; phylum Bacillota; class Clostridia; order Lachnospirales; family Lachnospiraceae; genus UBA3282. The sequence goes on along the minus strand of DKUO01000021.1, from coordinate 79,420 downwards.
CCGCGATGGGTAAACATTTTTACCCTTTCGTCCGATAATAAAATAAGAGCACGGATGCTGAATTCAGAACGGACGGAACCGTTCTGTTTTTGGCGTTTTTTAATTTTTTCGAAAAAAATGATAAAAACCTTTGAAAAACCACTGCAATGAGGGTATAATATAATAGCCGCATTGGAAAAGTAAGCGCGAAGCGCGAGTTTGCGGGCTATATGATGAATGAAATGACACGGTACTGACTCTCGGGAAGGGGAACAAAGGTAAATGCAGTTTACGGATATCGGTATAGATCTTGGCACAGCCAGTATTTTAGTATATATCAGAGGCAAAGGCGTTGTGTTGAAGGAGCCCTCTGTGGTAGCTTTCGACAGGGATACGAATAAGATCAAGGCAATCGGCGAGGACGCGCGCCTCATGCTTGGCAGGACGCCGGGCAACATTGTGGCGGTAAGGCCCTTGAGACAGGGCGTTATCTCCGACTATCAGGTCACAGAGAAAATGATGAAGTATTTTATCCAGAAAGCTCTGGGTAAAAAGACGTTTCGCAAGCCCCGCATTGCGGTGTGCGTGCCCAGCGGTGTGACCGAAGTGGAGAAGAAGGCCGTGGAGGATGCGACCTATCAGGCGGGTGCAAGAGAGGTTTCCATTATAGAGGAGCCCATTGCGGCGGCGATCGGTGCAGGCATTGATATTTCCAAGCCCTGCGGAAATATGATCGTTGATATCGGCGGCGGTACATCCGATATTGCGGTGATTTCTCTGGGCGGTACGGTGGTCAGCGCTTCCATTAAGATAGCGGGGGACGATTTCGACGAGGCCATCGTGCGCTATATGCGTAAAAAACACAATCTGCTGATCGGTGAACGGACGGCGGAGGATTTGAAGATAAAAATCGGATCGGCGTTCAAGCGGCCGGAAGTAGACTATATGGATGTGAGAGGCCGTAATCTGGTGACAGGACTGCCCAGAACCGTCAAGGTTTCTTCGGAGGAGACCGAAGAGGCGCTGCATGAGACGACGGTGCAGATTGTGGAGACGATTCACAGCGTACTTGAAAAGACGCCCCCTGAGCTGGCGGCGGATATCGCAGACCGCGGCATTGTCCTGACGGGCGGCGGAAGCCTTCTTCGTGGATTGGAGGATCTGATCGCAGCTAAGACAGGCATTAACACCATGACGGCAGAGGATCCCATGACGGCGGTGGCGATTGGCACAGGAAAATACGTAGAGTTTTTGGCAGGATACAGAGAGGATTAAGGTATTTAAGGTATGCTTAAAGGATTGTACACAGCCTACACAGGCATGATTAACGAACAGCACAGGATGGATGTTTTGACGAACAATCTGGCGAATGCCACAACCAATGGCTTTAAGAAAGAAGGCACTACGAGCGAGGCTTTTGATACGGTACTTGCCTATAAGATCAAGGATTTGTCTGAGGCGGGTAATCTTCCCAGACCGATGGCGACCAACAGGCCGGTGGATGAGGCAGAGGCGAACAATCCGTTAAACGAGACATATATGGAAAGAAGAATCAGTAAGACCGGATTAAATCTCGGCGTAAAGATCGGTGAAAATTATGTGGATTACTCCGAGGGACCGATCAAGGAAACGGGAAATGTGTTGGATCTGGCTCTTACCGACAGGGGTTTTTTCTCGGTACAGTATACGAATAAGGCGGGAGAGACTTCCATCAAGTACACGAGAGACGGCAGTTTTACTATGAATGCGCAGGGTTATCTGACCACCCATGACGGCGATTTTGTATTAGATGAGGATGGTCAGAGAATCCAGCTGGACCTGGGGCGGGATATCAGCATAAACACAAACGGCGATATCTTTCAGGAGGGCGAGATCGTTGCGACTATCGACGTCACCGATTTTGAAGATTACAATTATCTGGAACGGTTTGGAGAGAATTTGTTCCAGCCTGTAGACGGCGCGACGGAGATTGACAGGGAAGCGATGGCCGAGGAGCTTGGTACGAATACCCAGATTCATTCGGGCTTTCTGGAAATGTCAAATATTTCCGTTGTGACAGAAATGGTGAATATGATTACCTTACAGCGGCAGTATGAAAGCAATCAGAAGGTGATCACCACCTACGATGATACCCTTGAACAGGCAGTGACAAACGGCAAATTGAGCTGATAAAATAATGATTTTTTGATTGTGATAAGGAGGATTCTATGGTCAGGAGTTTATGGTCGGGAGCGACCGGCATGAATGCACAGCAGACAAATGTGGATACGATAGCGAACAATCTTGCTAATGTCAATTCGGTGGGCTATAAGGCGCAGGTGGCGCAGTTTAAGTCTCTTCTGTATCAGAATTTGCATTCCACGACTACGACGGCGAATGGGGATCCGAAGCCGACGACTTCCCAGATCGGTTTGGGTGTGCGCACCGCATCCCTCAATCAGATTTTCAGACAGGGCAGCCTGTTAGACTCCGATTCCGATACTGCATTTGCGATTGAGGGTGACGGATTTTTCGCATTGCGCGGAGAGGACGGGCAGATTTTCTATACAAGAAACGGTGATTTTACATGGGCGATCAGCGCCGGAAACCGTATGGCGCTCACCAACTCAGACGGTTTGCCGGTATTGGATTCCGAAGGACGCGCGATTGTTTTATCTGCTGATTATATAGCGAGCAAACTTTCCATTACGGAGGATGGCCAGATCTGCTATCCGGATGCACAGAATAATCCGCAGCCGATTGATGTGCAGATCGGTACGTTCCAGTTCAGCAATCCCGGAGGTCTGAGCAGAGTGGGTAATACGCTTTTTACCGTGACGACTGCCAGCGGCCGTGCCATCAATGAGGATACGGCGGATGATGTTGACAAGAGCCGTATTATACAGGGTTATCTGGAAGGATCCAACGTGCAGGTGGCAAACGAAATGGTGAATCTGATCGTGGCGCAGCGCGCGTATGAGATGAACTCCAAGTCCATCACCACATCCGATTCTATGCTTGAGGTGGCCAACAACCTTAAGAGATAACGATAGGAGATAATATATGAACGACTTAACAAACTTATCGGCTTACACAGACTATATGACAGACACGAACCGCGTGGCCGCAGAACAGCTCCAGAAAAATCTGCAAAATGCGGATCAGGCGGCGAAGCAGAAGGAGGACGATGCCCTCTTTGATGCGTGCAAGCAGTTTGAGGCATATCTGTGGGAGCAGGTTTATAAGGAAATGGAGAAAACGGTAGACATTTTCAGCGAGGATGAAGATGGCTATGCTTCCAATATGGTAGACTATTTCAAGGATACTGTTATTCAGCAGATTTCGGAACAGACTGCGACGCAGGGATCTAATTCTTTAGCACAGATGTTGTATGAGCAGGCTAAGATCAATTACGGCCTGTAATCTTCAGGAGTTTCATGGAAACGATCAAGGGATTTATCGATCACATTATTTACCGAAACAAAGACAATGGATATACGGTATTAAATCTTCTCACGCAGGAGGGGGAACTCACCTGCGTGGGTTTTTTTAAGACCATGGATCAGGGCGAGACGATCGAAGCGCAGGGGGACTATGCCCAACACCAAGTATACGGGAAACAGTTCAAAATAGAACAGTATAAAATACTGCCGCCGAGCGACGAGGTCAGCGTGGAACGCTATCTTTCCTCGGGCGCTGTGAAGGGTGTGGGAGAGGCACTGGCAAGGCGGATCGTGAAAGCGTTTGGCGCGGATACCTACCGCATTATTGAGGAGGAGCCGGAACGCTTGGCGGAGGTGAAGGGAATCAGCCTGCGGAAAGCAAGGGAAATTGCGGCTTCCGTTTACGAAAAGAGGGACGCCCGCGACGCCATGACCTTTTTGCAGGGCTACGGTATTTCCAACACGTTGGCGCTGCGCATTTACGAGACCTATGGGATGGGACTCTATGGCATTATGCGGGAGAACCCCTATAAACTTGCGGAAGATATTCAGGGAATCGGATTTCGCATTGCAGATGAGATCGCGGCGAAAATCGGCATTCATACCGATTCTGATTACCGGATCAGAAGCGGACTGCTCTATACGTTACAGCGGGCGGGCGGCGAAGGACACTGTTATCTTCCAGCGGACAGGCTTTTGGTGGAGGCCGGGGAACTTTTGGAGATTGCCCCTTCCCTGATGGAGCCGCAGCTCCAAAATTTGGCGATGGATAAGAAGCTGGTGATCAAGATGCCGGCTTCGGGCGGAAGCGAGCGCAGGGTTTACGCGTCCACCTTTTATTACGCCGAGTTAAACTGCGCTCGGCTATTGCATGATCTGAATATCAGCGAAGAGCTTCTCCCGGCTGAGGAGGAGGCCCTTCTTAAAAAAATTGATCAGGTGGAAAAGGATCTGGGTATCACGCTGGACGCGCTACAGAAACGTTCGGTTTTGGAGAGTATACGAAACGGGGTGTTTATTCTTTCCGGCGGTCCGGGGACGGGAAAAACGACCACTATCAATGCGATTATCCGCTATTTTCTTTCGCAGGGAATGGATATTTCTCTGGCGGCTCCCACCGGCAGGGCCGCCAAACGAATGACGGAAGCCACCGGGTATGAGGCGCGTACCATACACCGGCTTTTGGAGCTCTCCGGCGCGGCGGCTTTGGAGGGAAAAACGGCCCGGTTTGAGCGCAATGAGGAAAACCCGCTGGAGGCGGATGTAATTATTGTAGATGAAATGTCCATGGTGGATATTTTTCTCTTTCAGTCTCTGCTAAAGGCGGTTCCCGTAGGGGCGCGTCTGATTATGGTCGGGGATGTGAACCAGCTGCCGTCCGTAGGGCCGGGACAGGTGCTCGCCGATCTGATTAAGAGCCATGCCTTTCAGACGGTGACGCTTGAAAAGATTTTCAGGCAGGCGCAGGAGAGCGATATTGTCCTGAACGCCCACAAAATCCATGCGGGTGAGGAACCGGTACTGGATAACAAGAGCAAGGATTTTTTCTTTCTGGAAAGAAATGACGTGAATGTGATTTATAAGCATATGATCCAGCTGATTCTGGAAAAACTTCCCCGTTATGTGGATGCAACACCTTACGATATTCAGGTGCTCACTCCTATGCGCAAGGGAAAGCTTGGGGTGGAGACGTTAAACGGTATTTTGCAGAAATATCTGAATCCCCCGGATGCGAAAAAACGGGAGTGCCATGTCGGGGATACCCTGTTCCGGGAGGGCGATAAGGTGATGCAGATTAAAAATAATTACCAGCTTCCGTGGGAGGTGGTAAGCCGCTATCAGATTCCGATTGATCAGGGAATGGGAATTTTTAACGGGGATATCGGCGTCATCCGCTCTATAGACGACTACGCGAAAGAGGTGGTGGTGGAGTTCGACGAGCACCGGCGGGTGACTTATCCTTATGCCGGCCTCGATGAGATTGAGCTGGCCTATGCGGTCACCATACATAAATCTCAGGGAAGTGAATATCCCGCCGTTATCATGCCGCTTCTGTCCGGTCCCCATATGCTTTTTAACCGCAACCTTCTCTACACGGGGGTCACTCGTGCAAAGGCCTGCGTTACCATTCTGGGAAGCCGCTCGACGCTTCTCGATATGATTGCCAATAATCAGGAAAACAGGCGTTATACCGGCTTTGCCGATCAAGTCATAAACACGATGGCAAACGGAGACGTCAATGGTTTTGGAAAGGAAACTCTATGACCACACTTCCGAATACACTTCTGTCACTTCTCTATCCCCGCCGCTGCCCGGTCTGCGACGGGCCTGTCAAACCGTGGAATGCCCTGATCTGTAGGGAATGTGAGTCTGCTTTGTCTTACATCAAGCCGCCGCGTTGTATGAAATGCGGAAAACATATCGGGGACGACGGCAAAGAATACTGCGCTGACTGTGCGGGCCGCACGCATCTTTATAACAGCGGCCGCGCTCTCTTTGCATATCCGGACGTTTCTGCTTCGATTGCCCGTTTTAAGTATCATGGCAGAAGAGAGTATGCCGCTTTTTATGCCGCATGTATGGAGAGGGTTTTGGGAAATTTTATCAGGGCCTGCAGGGCGGATGCGTTTGTCCCGGTGCCCCTTCACAAAAGCAGAAAACGCAAGCGGGGATATAACCAGGCGGAGGTCTTGGCGAGGGAGCTTTCCGCCCTCACCGGGATACCGGTTTGCACTGATTTGATAGGGAGAGTGAAAAAAACAGCGCCCATGAAAGAATTATCTGCCGCCCAGAGACAAAATAATTTGAAAAAGGCTTTCAAAATTCTTCGTAATGATGTAAAATTAAAGACGATTATAATTGTTGATGATATCTACACAACGGGCAGCACGATAGACGCTGTGAGCTGCGAGCTGAAAAGCGTGGGTGTAGAGAAGATTTACTTCGTGGCTCTCGCGATTGGGAGAGGCATATGAAAAATTATCTGAGGGAGGATGAAGTATGAACGTAAGGAATTGCAGAAAATGCGGGAATCTTTTCAACTATGTTTCCGGACCGCCGATTTGTCCTGCGTGCAGGGAGAGAATGGAGGAAAAATTTCAGGAAGTAAAGAAATACATTCAGGACAACGGCCATGCATCCATTCCTGAAGTGGCGGAAGCCTGTGACGTTTCCACGAATCAGATTCACCAGTGGCTCAGAGAGGAAAGGCTGGAGCTTTCGTCGGATTCCGGCATTACGCTTACCTGTGAGAATTGCGGCGCGCCCATCATGACGGGACGATTCTGCCAGAAGTGTAAGAACTCGATGGCGAATGAACTGGGAAACAGCATCAAGAAGCCTGAGGCGCCCAAGCCGGAGAAGAAAAAGGATGTGAAGGATAATCCGAAGATGCGTTTCCTGAATTAATATTTTTTGGAAATTGGAGAAGTATATGTTAAATGAAGAGAGAGTCGTTCTGATGACGAAGATGGCTGTCTTTGAGGAACGGGAAGGAAAGAAGAGCCTTGACATCGGCAGCTATTTTCGGAGCGACTATATAGGTTGGCAGGTGCTTAAATCCATTATAAGTGCAACCATCGCATTTGTAGTGGTTTTTGCTATGTACATTTTTTATGATTTTGAAATATTTATGACGGACATCTATAAGATGGATCTTTTGGAGTTTGCTAAAAATGTTCTGTTCTATTATCTTGGGACGGTGGGCATTTATGCGCTTATTTCCTACATAGTGTACACCGTAAGATACAGCAGGGCGAAGAAGAGCCTGCGGGCGTACTATATGAACCTGCACAGGCTTTCTTCCATGTACAGAAACGAATAGAACGGATAAAGGGATCAACATACAATGACTACTTTACTGGTTGCAAAACAGATACTTTTAACGATATACGGCAAATATGAAGTGTATATCACACCGCTTTTAAAATTTTTGCTGGCGCTCATTACGCTTTCGCTGGTCAACTCCAGACTGGGATATATGGAGTCGATCGACAGGGCGACAGTGGTTTTGATTGTGGCGCTTATGTGCTCATTCATGCCGACGAATTTTATTGTTTTGATAGGAGCGGTGTTTGTTCTTCTGCACCTCTATACTTTCAGCTTGGAGTGCGCGGCGGTGATCGGCGCGGGCTTTTTACTGCTCTTTTTGCTGTATCTGCGGTTTGCACCGAAGGATACTCTGGTGGTGACGCTTCTGCCGGTCTGCTTCCTTTTGCGGATTCCCTATGTGATTCCCCTGTCTATGGGGTTGATCGGGACGCCGGCCTCGGCTGTTTCTGTGGCCTGCGGCGTGATTGTTTATTACATGCTCCATTATGTAACGCAAAATGCGACAGTGATTGCGGCCATGGCGGATGAGGAGATGGCAGCCAAATTTAAGTTTATTATTGACGGGTTGCTTAAGAACCGGGAAATGGTGGTCACCATTGCAGCCTTTGCGATCACGGTGGTTATCGTATACCTTCTGCGCCGTATGAGCATAGATTATGCGTGGACGATTGCCATGACGGCGGGGGCTGTGGTGAATATCATGGTACTGCTGGTGGGGGATCTGATTTTTGATATCAATCAGCCGTTGATCGGCGTGATTTTGGGCACGGTGATTTCTTTCCTGATTACGCTGGTATTACAATTCTTTGTATTTTATGTAGATTATAGTCGAACGGAAAAAGTACAATTTGAGGATGATGAGTATTATTATTATGTGAAGGCGGTTCCTAAGGTTACCGTGGCGAAGCCGGATAAGAAAGTGAAGCAGATTAACTCGGCAAGAAGCGGCGCTTCGAGAAATACAAGACCGACGCGCTATGAGTAACACCGATGATCAATGACACAGAAGGCAGGTGATGGGAGATGGAACAACTGAATAATTGGATCGGGGTCTATCTCGCAAAACTGCATATGCCTTCCGTTCACTGGAATGATGTGGCAGAGATTATCATTATGACCTTTGTGACATATCACATTTTGGTGTGGATAAAAAATACAAGGGCGTGGGCGCTTTTGAAGGGCGTCATTATCATCCTTGTATTTATCGTAATTGCGGCTCTCTGCAAGATGAATACGATCCTTTGGATTGTCCCCAATATTATCAGTATCGCGGCTACGGCGTTTGTGGTGGTTTTACAGCCGGAACTGCGGGCCGCGCTGGAGGAACTGGGACGCAAGAATTTTCTGGCCTCCTTCCTTGACGCCAATAAACGGGAAGACGGCCGCTTTTCAGATCGGACGATCAACGAGATCGTGAAGGCTTCCGTTGAAATGGGCAAAGTGAAGACAGGAGCCCTTATCGTGATTGAGCATGAACAGTCCCTGCGGGAATACGAGAGAACGGGTATTGATGTGGACGGTATTATTTCAAGCCAGCTGCTCATCAATATCTTTGAGCACAATACACCTCTGCATGATGGTGCGGTCATTGTCAGGGGAAACCGGGTTGTGTCTGCAACCTGCTACCTGCCGCTGTCGGATAACATGGCGCTCAGTAAGGATCTGGGAACCAGACACAGGGCCGGCGTTGGCATTTCGGAGGTGACAGATTCCCTGACAGTGATTGTCTCTGAGGAGACGGGAAAGATCAGCGTAGCCTATGGCGGTGCTTTGGAAAGAGGTCTGGATGCCAGCCGGTTGAAGGAACGGCTTCAGGGGATTCAGGATAAACCGACAGAGGAGAAAAAACGGAAACTTTGGAAGGGCAAGAGCATCGGAAAGGCGGGGGTTAAGGATGAAGAATAGACTTACCCGAAACTGGGGATTAAAAATTGCTTCTTTCCTCAGCGCTGCGTTACTGTGGCTGGTTGTCACCAATATCAATGACCCCATTGTATCTTACCGTGTAGCGGATGTGCCTGTCACTATCAGAAATGCGAATCTGATCACTGACAGAGGGCAGGTGTACGAAGTGCTGGACGGGACAGACATGATCGATACCGTTACGGTGTCGGCGCCCCGTTCGATTATAGATTCGCTGGACAAGAGCAATATTGTGGCGGTGGCGGATATCAACGATTTGACCAGTGTAGACACAGTGCCGATTAAGCTGTCCACGAACAAATACAGTGATAAGCTGGACAGTATACGCGGCAATATCGATAATGTGCGGTTAAGTATAGAGGAGAAGCAGACCAGGTCGTTACAGATCAAACCGGTGACCACGGGGGAGGTGCGTGAGGGCTACAAGGTGGGCGATACCACGACGGATCAGAACCTGATTCGGATTTCCGGTCCGAAATCTGTTATTTCGCAGGTGGCAAAGGCGCAGGCGGAGGTCGATATCTCCGGTTTTACAAACAATATCGGAACAGATTCCGACATTCGTCTCTATGACGAGGATGGCAAAGAAATTACAGCGGCAAATATTGAGAAGAGCATTACCAAGGTACGGGTCAACGTGGAGATTCTAGAACTCAAGGCGCTGCCTGTTGTCTGTGAAGTTACGGGAACGCCGGAAAACGGTTACCAGTATACGGGAGAGGTTGAGTTCAGCAAAGGGTCGATTATGGTAGCGGCCAAGTCCCAAATTCTGGAACATGTGGAGGCGATTGCTATTCCCGCAGGGGTTTTGGATGTGTCGGACGCGTCCGAGGATGTGACCGTTCTTGTAGATTTGAACGAATATCTGCCGGATGGCGTAGAGATGGCGGAAAATAATTTTGTTGGCCGGATTAATGTTACCGCTAAGATAGAGGCGGAGCGGGAACGGGCAGTGAGGATTCCGGTTGGACGGATTTTATTCGAGGGCCTTCCTGAGAACTATCAGGCAGTGATTACAGAACCTGCAAACGAGTGCAGTATCACGTTGGCGGGATTACAGAGCGCTTTGAATGAGGTTACAGCGGAAGACATCACAGCTTCCGTGGATCTGGAAACGTGGATGGCGCAGGAGGAAATGGAAGAGCTCGCAGAGGGCAGCTATTGGGTTCCTGTAAATGCAACGGTGGCAGACGATAGATTGAAACAAAGCGGCGTCACAGAGGTACGGGTGCATTTCATCGAGGCGGAATAAAGGGAGAAAAACGGAGGTGCGTATGAGCAGATTATTCGGTACGGATGGAGTCCGCGGCGTGGCGAACGAGGAGCTGTCTCCTCTTTTGGCGATGCAGCTGGGGCAGGCGGGCGCTTATGTCCTGACAAGGGAGAATGAACATAAACCGACGATTATGGTTGGGTGCGATACAAGAATATCGGGAGATATGCTGGCAAACGCTTTGATGGCGGGCGTGTGTTCCGTGGGTGCAAATGCGGTGTATGTGGGAGTCGTTCCTACGCCTGCGGTGGCTTATCTCACCAGAAAGTATAAGGTGGATGCCGGGGTTGTGATTTCTGCCTCCCACAATACGGTAGAGTTTAACGGCATTAAGTTCTTTGACGGAAACGGGTATAAGCTTCCGGATTCCCTTGAAGATGAGATTGAGGGCTTGATCAAAAGTGACATGAAGGGCGTTAAGTTTCCTACAGGCGCAAGTGTGGGTAAGATCAAATACCGCACGGACGCAAGGGAGGAATATATCAATCACGCCATGAAGGCAGTGAATGTGGATCTGCGGGGGATAAAGCTTGTTCTGGACTGTGCGGAGGGCGCTTCCTTTTATACTTCCGTGGAAACTATGAAAGAATTGGGCGCAGAGGTGGTGGCGATCCACAATAATCCCGACGGTACGAATATCAATGCCAACTGTGGTTCTACCCATATGGAAGAGCTGCAGGCGAGGGTGGTTTATGAGAAAGCACAGCTGGGGCTGGCCTTTGACGGGGACGCGGATAGGCTGTTAGCGGTGGATGAACTGGGAAACATTGTGAACGGCGATCAGATTATGGCGATTGTCGGCAATCATATGAAGAAACAGGGAAAACTGAAAAAGAATATTATTGTGGCCACGGTTATGAGCAATCTCGGATTTTTCCTGATGGGGGAAAAGAACGGGATTAAGATAGAACAGACCAAAGTGGGAGACCGGTATGTGCTGGAGCGCATGCGAGAGATCGGCGCGAGCCTCGGCGGTGAGCAGTCAGGCCATGTGATCTTTTTGGATGAGAATACGACGGGGGATGGACTCCTCAGTGCGCTGCATCTTTTGCAGGTGCTGGTGGAGACGAAAAAGCCGCTCTCAGAGCTGTCCTCGATCATGGAAGTGATGCCACAGGCGCTGGTGGGCGCTAAGGTGCCGAATCATAAAAAAGAGAACTTTATGGATTACCCTGAAATCGCGGAGGCCATTGCCTCTCTGGAAAAGAAGTTTGCGGGAGAGGGCCGCGTGTTGATCCGCCCTTCAGGGACAGAGCCGCTTGTCAGGGTTATGATAGAAGGAAAAGACCAGAAGGTCATCAATGCGGAGGCGAAGAAGCTCGCCGAGCTGATTCAAAATAGCATGCTATGAAACGCGGGCTGGTTCATATTGAAATATTGCGGGTGATAGCGATATGCTTTGTGGTTTTTAACCATACATGGACATCCGGCTTCATGCTGTATTCGGCTGTGGGGAGAAGCTACCGCTATTATTACCCGCTTGTGTTTTTGTCTATCCTGTGCAAAATTGCCGTTCCGGTTTTCTTTATGATTTCTGGGGCTCTGCTTCTGGGGCGGGAGGAAAGCTGCCGGGAGCTGTATGGGAAACGAGTTGTGCGGATACTGCTTGCCTTGGTACTTTTCTCCTGTGTAGAATACTGTTATAAGCTGGCAATGGGAGCCGGGAGTGTGAGGGCGGCATTTCGCGCTGTGGCGGACGGATTTCATCCGGTGGATTTTTTGAGGGGGATTTATTCCGAAGAACAGGCGGCGGCCTACTGGTATCTGTATGCGTATCTGGCTTTTCTCGTTATGCTGCCTTTGCTGCGGAAGATGGTCCGTATGATGCGGGCGGAAGATTATCGATATCTTTTCGTGCTACAGCTTGTGATTGTGGGAGTCCTTCCGATTCTCGAATATCTTCTGTGGGGCGGACAGTACACGATGCATAGGGAATTTAACATTGTGTTTGTCACAACGGATTGTGTGTTTTATCCGCTTATGGGTTACGCGCTGGAACATGTGCTGGACGAGAGACGGTACACGGGAAAAAACGCGCTGCTCCTGACGGCGGTTGGAGCAATAGCCATTGTGATATGCGGCATTCTCACCACGGACCGTATGCAGGCTACGGGAGAAAAGACGGAGGAGGTTTTCCATAACACGCTGATTGTCTTGCCGACTTGTGCAGCATATTTTATAGCTAAATTTCTCTGCGGGAAGTACAAGCTGCCTGAATGGATCAGGAAAGCCGCGGCCACAGCAGGCAGTACGGTTTTTGGCATTATGCTGTTGGAAGATATTCTGCGTAAGGAGCTGGGCGGAATATTTGAATATCTGAAGCCTATAGTCGGTATTTTCCCGGCCTGTGCTGTGTGGGTAGCGGCGGTGGTAGTGTCCGGGGGTGTTTTGACATGGATACTCAAACAGATTCCCGGTGTGAAAAGACTGTTGTAGGAAAGAATCGGATACGTTCGGAATATTGTTTTTTGGACTTGTGATACAGATAGAAAAATGATATACTTTTTATATTATCTAAGAAAGAGGAAGAGGTTATGGTAAGTCAAAAGGTAGTCATCAAAAACCCGACAGGGCTACATCTAAGACCGGCAGGCATCCTATGTAAGGAAGCGATGCAGTTCAAATCTCTGATAACTTTTACATTTCGTGAAAATACAGCGAACGCCAAAAGCGTCCTAAGCGTGCTTGGGGCATGTGTCAAGTGTGGCGATGAGATTGAGTTTGTATGTGACGGTGAAGATGAGGAGGAAGCCCTGAAAGCATTGGTCAATGCGATTGAGAGCGGTCTTGGAGAATAACGTCACAGATGGACCCCGCTGTATACAGCGGGGTTTTTGCACGTATAAAGCAAAAAAGGAGGAGCAGTCATGTTAAATTATAAAAGATATCGCAGAAATCCGGTGGTAGATTACCCCGAGAGAGAATGGGTCAACAAAGAGATTGAGAAAGCGCCGGTTTGGTGCAGCGTGGATCTGCGCGACGGTAACCAGGCGTTGATCGATCCCATGGTGGTTTCGGAGAAAATAGAGTTTTTTAATTATCTGATTAAACTTGGTTTTAAGGAGATTGAGATCGGGTTCCCGGCGGCCAGTCAGATTGAATATGACTTCCTGCGGCAGCTTGTGGACAGGAAAATGATTCCTGACGATGTGGTAGTACAGGTGTTGACCCAGTGCCGTGAGGAGCTCTTGGAGCGCACCTTTGAGTCCATTGAAGGATGTAAACAGGCCATTGTGCATATCTACAATTCTACCTCTACTTTGCAGAGAGATGTGGTTTTCCATATGAACCGTGAGGAGATCATCAACATTGCCGTGGAGGGTGTTAAGATGGTGAAACGCCATGCGGCGAACTTCCCAGGCAAGATTATTCTGGAATATTCGCCCGAGAGCTTTACCGGCACAGAGTTGGATTTTGCATTAGAGATCTGCAATGCCGTGCAGCGGGAATGGGGGCCCACGAAGGAGAATCCCATGATTATCAACCTGCCCTCCACGGTGGAAATGACAACGCCAAATGTCTTTGCAGACAGAATTGAGTGGATGAACAAGCATCTGGAAAATAGAGAGGCCATTATCCTGAGTGTCCACCCGCATAATGACAGGGGAACCGGTGTGGCCAGTGCGGAGCTTTCTCTTCTTGCAGGTGCGGAGCGGGTAGAGGGCACGCTTTTTGGAAACGGCGAGCGAACGGGAAATGTGGATATCTTAAATATTGCTTACAATATGTTCTCTCAGGGCATTGACCCGCAACTTGCCATTGAACATGTGAACGAGAGTATCGAAATTTATGAGAGGTGCTGTAAGATTCCGGTGCATCCCAGACACCCTTATGCGGGTAAACTGGTGTTTACCGCCTTTTCCGGTTCCCATCAGGACGCCATCAACAAGGGCGTGAAGGCGATGAAAGAGCGGGGAGGCGAATACTGGGAGGTGCCCTATCTGCCTATTGATCCGGCGGATATCGGCAGGGAGTATGAACCGATTGTGCGTATCAACTCTCAGTCCGGCAAGGGCGGCGTAGCCTTTGTTATGGACACTTACTTCGGCTTTAAGCTGCCGAAGGGAATGCACAGGGAGTTTGCTAATGTGATTCAGGCAATCTCCGAGAAGCAGGGAGAGGTAAGCCCGGATCAGATTATGGAGAGTTTCCGCCAAGAGTATCTGATGAAAAAGGAGCCGATTCATTTCCGCAAATTGCGGGTGGATGACCTGAGTGAAGAGACGGAATCTGAGTTCGACACGAAGGTGACGGTGGTCTATACCGATAATGGGGTGGAAAAGACTTTTGAAGCGGTCGGAAACGGTCCTATTGACGCAGTGAAGCGGGGGCTTCAGGAAGAGCTGAATGTGGCCATTAAGATTCTGGATTATGAGGAGCATGCGCTTCAGAGCGGTTCCAATTCTCAGGCGGCGGCCTATATCCATCTTTTGGATGCGGACGACGGCAGGGTGACCTATGGCGTTGGGGTCAGCTCCAATATTACGAGAGCGTCAGTGCGGGCGATCTTCTCGGCGGTGAACAGGCTGGGCCTGCGGAGAAGCGTGTGAGAAGTACATCTAATGCTCAACAGCAAAGGCTGTTTCGCTAAGATGCACTAGGTCTCACACAGGAGAATGCTTGGAAAACAGCATTCTCCGCAACATGAAATTAGGGAGGTGGAGTAATGAATCAGATCGAACAACTTAGGCAATGGGTCAATGAATCAGATAATATCGTTTTCTTCGGCGGCGCGGGTGTTTCCACAGAGAGCGGCATCCCGGATTTCCGCAGTGTGGACGGCCTTTACAATCAGCAGTATGACTATCCGCCGGAAACCATTTTAAGCCATACTTTTTACAGGAGAAATACGGAAGAGTTTTACCGTTTTTACCGCAACAAAATGCTCTGCCTTGGCGCGAAGCCCAACGCGGCCCATAAGAAACTTGCCCAGTGGGAAAAGGAAGGAAAATTGAAGGCGGTGGTGACCCAGAACATAGACGGGCTTCATCAGGCGGCGGGCAGTGAGAAGGTATATGAGCTTCATGGGTCGGTGCTTCGGAATTTCTGTGAGTCCTGCCATAAATTTTATGATGTGCATTATATTGCAGATTCGGAGGGCGTGCCTAAATGCAACTGCGGCGGTTCTATCAAGCCGGACGTAGTCTTGTATGAGGAGGGATTGGACCAGAATACCCTCACCGGAGCCATACGCGCGATCAGCGAGGCGGATGTGCTGATTGTGGGAGGTACGTCTTTGGCAGTGTATCCGGCAGCCGGGCTTTTGGATTATTATAATGGGAACAAACTGGTGCTTGTGAATAAGACGCCGACGGCCAGAGACGGCATTGCAGATCTGGTGGTGCAGGGAAGCATCGGAGAGATCTTCTCACAACTCGACTAGGAGCGGGGCATGGACATTCAGGTCGGCGATATCTTAAAAATGAAAAAAAAGCATCCCTGCGGCAGCGCCGAGTGGGAAGTGCTTCGCATTGGTGCGGATTTTCGTCTGAAATGTGTCGGCTGCGGCCATCAGATTATGATTCCCCGGCCAAAGGCGGAAAAGAATGTGCGCGCCGTTACGCGCCGGTAAAAATTTCTTGCACATTTCGGATGAGTATGGTATTATATAAATCCGTGATATATTAATTTGGGCGTATAGCCCCACATCCTTGCTCCTTTTTGAAGAAGGGGCCAGAGACCAAAAGGAGGGAAAGAAGCATGAACAAGTATGAGTTAGCCGTTGTTGTCACTGCTAAGATTGAAGATGACGAGCGGGCCGCTACTCTGGAGAAGGTGAAAGCCTTAGTGGAGAGATTCGGCGGGAAGATCACAGAAGTTGACGACTGGGGTAAAAAGAGACTCGCATACGAAGTGCAGAAGATGAAAGAGGCTTTTTATTACTTTATTCGCTTTGAAGCAGAGAGCACAGCTCCCGGCGAGATTGAGAGCCGCATCCGCATCATGGATAACGTCATCCGATACCTGTGCGTCAGACAAGACGAGAAATAGGAAGAGGTATTCTATATGAATAAAGTTATACTGATGGGACGTTTGACCAGAGACCCCGAGGTGAGATATTCCCAGGGGGAGAACGCGACGGCGGTTGCCAGATATACGCTGGCGGTAGACCGCAGATTTAATCGCAATAACGATGACCAGACGGCAGATTTTATCAACTGTGTGGCGTTTGGGAGATCCGGTGAGTTTGCCGAGAAGTATCTCCACAAGGGCACAAAGATTGCAATCACCGGACGCATCCAGACAGGAAGCTATACCAATAAGGATGGCGTCAGAGTGTATACGACGGACGTTGTGGTAGAGGATCAGGAGTTCGCGGAGAGCAAGAATGCGTCCGCGGCGAACGGCGGCGGGTATGTACCTGCTGAGAGAAATGATTCCGCCCCGGCAGCCGCAGGGGATGGTTTTATGAACATTCCGGATGGCATTGATGAAGAACTGCCGTTCAATTAAGAGGAGCGCTTTGGGCGCGAGATTGGAGGTTTATTATGGCATTTAATAAAACAGACAAGCCGGACTTCCCCAAGAAAAAGGGGGGTATGCGCAGAAGAAAGAAAGTCTGCGTTTTCTGTGGTAAGGATAATGTGATTGATTACAAGGACAGCAACAAGCTTCGCAGATACATTTCCGAGAGAGGAAAGATTCTTCCCAGAAGAATCACCGGGAACTGCGCAAAGCACCAGAGAGCGCTCACAGTGGCGATCAAGCGTGCCAGACATCTTGCTTTGATGCCTTACGTACAGGATTGATTTTTATATCGAAATGCAGGGAATCGGGCGCCGTGTGCGTCCGGTTTCTTCTTTTGTAAAACGGGTGCGTTACCCCAACATTATGTCACTTTTGATAAAAAAAGGTCTATATATTGGTGTGGCGGTATTTGGCAAAAAATGCTATACTTGTGTGAGAAGAACTTCTGTGAGGAATAAGATGAAAAATACAGTGAAGTTAAAGGGGAGGATGAAGGCGTATCTGCAGTCCTCCTTATATCTGGGATTTTTGCTTGCGGTTGTAGATATTTTAGTCTATATGCTGGATTATCGGGCAGGGCTTGTGTTGACCGCATTTTTAATTTTTTATTTTGCGATCGTGTTATCCATGATGTTATATAATAAGCCGATCATCATGAATGAGCTGATCAGCTTTGCAACCCAGTACGGGCAGATTCAAAGAAGGCTTTTACGCGATCTTGAGCTTCCTCACGCGCTTCTGGACGATACCGGTAAAATTATTTGGACCAATATTGCTTTTGAACATATCACACATCAGGAGAAAGGCTATCGAAAATCCATTACTACTCTCTTTCCTTCCATTACAAAGGACAAGCTTCCCGGACGCGACGGTGAGACGGAAGTAGAGTGCCGGGTAGATTATGAGAACGGGAATTATCTGGCCAAGCTTAAGAAAATTTCCTTAAAAGAAATGGCGGAAAACAGCGATATCATTGAGGCGAAGGGGTATGACGGGTATCTCATCGCCCTGTACCTGTTTGACGAAACGGCGCTACAGATCGCTTTACAGGAAGTGGATAATCAATCTCTTGCAGTGGCCCTCATTTATCTGGATAATTACGACGAGGCGCTTGAAAGCGTGGAGGAAGTCAGGAGATCTTTGCTGATCGCGCTAATTGACCGTAAGGTGAACAAATATATCGCCTCGCTGGACGGCATCTGTAAAAAGCTGGAGAAGGACAAGTATCTGGTGATTATGCGCAAGGAGGCTGCGACCCATCTTCAGGAGAGCCGGTTTGACATTTTGGAGGATGTGAAGACGGTCAATATCGGTAATGAAATGGCAGTCACGATCAGTATCGGTATGGGACTGAACGGTTTGTCCTATGCGCAGAATTATGAGTTCGCACGAAACGCGATAGACATCGCCTTGGGACGCGGCGGTGATCAGGCGGTGGTAAAGGTTCCGGAAAATGTGATTTACTATGGCGGAAAGAGCCAGCAGATAGAGAAGAGCACCCGCGTCAAAGCCAGAGTAAAGGCCCACGCCCTGCGTGAAATTATTTCCGTCAAGGATGAGGTCTATGTAATGGGACACCGCATGGGTGATGTGGACAGCTTCGGCGCGTCTGTAGGTATCTACAGAATCGCGGAGGCGCTCGACAAGAAAGCGCACATCGTCTTGAACGATGTGACGTCCTCCATGCAGCCTATGGTGGAAATGTTCAGGGACAATGATGACTATGCAGAGGATATGATTATCGGCGGTCAGCAGGCTCTCGAGATGGTGGGGAACAATGCGGTGCTTGTGGTGGTAGACGTCAACAAGCCAAGCCTTACGGAGTGTCCTGATCTGTTGAAGCGCTGTAAATCTATTGTGGTGCTGGATCACCACAGGCAGGGAACAGAGATTATTGAGAACGCGACGTTATCCTATATAGAGGCTTATGCATCCTCCGCCTGTGAAATGGTTTCGGAAATTCTGCAATACATCAGCGACGACCTGCGTCTGCGTGCCGAGGAGGCGGACTGCATGTATTCCGGCATTATGATAGACACAAACAACTTTATGACAAAAACCGGGGTGAGAACCTTTGAAGCGGCTGCTTTTTTGCGCAGGAACGGCGCAGATGTGACCCGCGTCAGGAAGCTGTTTCGGGATGATGCGGCTGAGTATAAGGCGAAGGCGGATGCGGTCAGCCAGGCGGAGATATACCGTCATTTTTACGCGATATCCGTGTGTACGGGTGAGGATGTTGCCAGCCCCACCATTGTGGGGGCGCAGGCGGCCAACGAGCTGTTAAATATCAAAGGGATCAAGGCCAGCTTTATTCTCACCAAATACAATGGGATTATCTATATCAGCGCACGCTCTATCGACGAGGTGAATGTACAGGTTATTATGGAGAGAATGGGCGGCGGCGGCCACCTGAATATGGCCGGGGCACAGATTGAAAACGGCACAATTGAAGAGGGAATTGAGAGCATTAAGAGAACGTTGGATACGATGATAGAGGAAGGGGACCTGGAGTAAGCTGCTACGCAGCTAACTCCTGAAGAATGCAAAAAGCGCATTCTTCGTGTGCTGTGTAAAAAGAAAGAAGGGAATATTTATGGAAATCATATTACTGGAAGATGTGAAGAGTTTAGGGAAAAAGGGAGAAATCGTGGATGTCAGCGACGGGTACGCGAGAAATTATGTGCTGCCTAAAAAGCTGGGCGTGGAGGCAAATTCGAAAAACAGGAATGATTTAAAGCTTCAGAAGGCCAATGCGGATAAGATTGCAAAGGAACAGCTCGAGGCGGCAAAAGAGCTGGCCGGGGTACTTGAGACAAAGCAGGTAACGCTTACGATGAAATCCGGTGAGGGCGGAAAGGCATTCGGCTCGATCTCCTCGAAGGAGATTGCGCAGGCGGCGAAGGAGCAGTGTGATTTGGAGTTGGATAAGAAGAAAATACAGCTTGCCGAGCCGATCAAAGCGCTCGGCGTTTACGAGGTGGGGGTAAAGCTCCATCCCAAGGTGACAGGAACGTTGAAAGTGAAAGTGATTGAGGCGTGAGAGAAAATAGTCTCGGAGCGGGCATTCTCCGAAGCGGAGGGATATTTTGGCTAATGAAGAAGCATTATTAAAAAGAATATTGCCTCACAGCATGGAGGCGGAACAGTCCGTGATCGGCTCTATGATTATGGATCGGGATGCTATCGTTGCGGCCTCGGAGATTGTGCAGGGAGAGGATTTTTATAATAAACAGTATGGCGTTTTGTTTGACGCGATGGTAGAGCTCAATGACGAGGGAAAACCGGTGGATCTGGTGACGCTGCAGGACAGGCTTCGGGAGAAAGACGTGCCCTCAGAAGTCAGCAGCCCTGAGTTTATCAGGGACCTGATTACCGCGGTGCCAACCTCGGCAAATGTGAAATACTATGCAGGTATTGTCGCCGACAAGGCGGTGCTCAGACGGTTGATCCGCCTGAATGAAGAGATTGCCAATGCGTGCTATGTCGGCAAGGATAGTCTGGAAGCCATTCTGGAGGATACAGAGAAGCGGGTATTTGATCTGGTACAGAGACGCGGAGGCGGCGAGTTCGTCCCCATCCGGCAGATCGTGATGGATGTGATGGATAACATCGAGAAGGCTTCCCATAACAAGGGAAATGTCACCGGTGTGGCGACCGGCTTTCTGGATCTGGACTATAAGACCTCCGGTATGCAGCCTTCCGACCTCGTTTTGGTGGCGGCAAGGCCTTCCATGGGAAAAACCGCCTTTGTCCTGAATATAGCCGAATACGTGGCTTTTAAACAGAATAAAACGGTGGCCATATTCAGTTTGGAAATGTCGAAAGAGCAGTTGGTGAACCGACTGTTTTCCATGGAGGCTAAGGTGGACTCCCAACATATTCGGACGGGAAATCTTACGGATGCGGAGTGGGAGAAGCTGATTGAGAGCGCAGGAGAGATCGGTAAATCCAATCTGATTATAGATGACACGCCGGGTATCACCATTTCGGAGCTTCGCTCCAAATGCCGTAAATATAAATTGGAGCATAATCTGGAAATGGTCATTATCGATTATTTGCAGTTGATGTCGGGAAGCGGCAGATCCACGGATTCCAGGCAGCAGGAAATCTCGGATATTTCCCGTTCTCTGAAAGCTCTTGCCAGAGAATTGCATGTGCCGGTGATTGCGCTTTCCCAGCTGTCCCGTGCGGTGGAGCAGCGTCCCGACCACAGACCCATGCTCTCGGATTTGCGTGAATCCGGCGCAATCGAGCAGGACGCCGATGTGGTCATGTTCATATACCGCGACGACTATTACAACAAGGATACGGAGCGAAAGGGAATTGCGGAAATCATCATAGCGAAGCAGAGAAACGGCCCGATCGGCACGGTGGAGCTGGTCTGGCTGCCGGATTACACGAAATTTGCAAACCTGGCAAAATAGATTCTATTACAAAAGAGACAACCCAGATGGGGGGTCTCTTTTTTTCCGCGCATAAGCAGAGTCAGAAGACAGGATAGAAGGAGAGGGAGGAACTTACATGAACGATAGCATTTATTATATCTCGGAGGCTTCAAAGAAGGTGGAGGTGGAGCCCCACGTCCTCCGCTACTGGGAAGATGAGTTAAAGTTGTCGATTGGGCGCAACGAGATGGGACATCGTTGTTATACGGAAAAGGATATTGAGACGCTGCGCCGGATTAAGCAGCTCAAAGAGCAGGGATTACAGCTTAAGGCAATACGGACGGTTTTACAGGGGGACGGCGGTTTCCTCGGCGGCGGATATACACCCGCAGAGAGCGGTGAGAAGGAATTGCAGCCGAGTGCGCATGTGAGAGAGGAGAGAATAGAAGAAAAGGTGGAGGATATGGTCATGAAGAAAGCGAAAAAGTATATGGTCACGATGTCTAAAGGGAAGGAGACGGTTTTGGAAATGCCGGAGGAGGGGCAGGAGCTTAAGGAATACGAGGGGGCTTTGGATGAAGAACGGGAGAAAAAGGCAAAGCGCCTGCAATATCTCTTACAACATATGGTGACTGATGCGGTCAAGAATGCAAACAGGGAAATGTGCACGGAGATTAAGGAGAGCATACTGAAAGAACTGGATTACCAGTTCAGGCAGCAGGAGGAGAGAGACGAGGAAAGGCGGAAGCTTGACGAGGAACACTACCGCAAGATCGACGAGATGATCAGCGCAAGACGCCGTCCCGGAGAGAAATTTGCCCGAGGCAAAAAGAAAGAACCGCTTCCCCCGAAGTAAGGCTTTGGGGAGACGGTTCCTTCCAACACCTGACTGGATTTCAATTAGCCCTGGGAGATAGAACCTGTCGGGCAAACGCCTGCGCAGGAACCGCAGTCAATGCATTTAGCGGGATCAATCTCGAACTTACCGTCTCCCATGCTGATAGCGCCAACCGGACACTGAGCCTCACAAGCTCCGCAAGATACACAAGCGTCACTGATTACATATGCCATGACAATATCCTCCTTATGTTTTAAAAATGATTGGTAGCAATAGCAATCTGCCATGTTCTTATTTTAATATAAAAGGAGCCAATATACAAGTAGAAAAATATAGCTATGTCTTGATTTTCCCCTAATCGGTGAGTAGAATATAAAGTGAAAGAACACAATCCCGATAGGACAAATTTTGCCGGTATGAGGCGGATGACAGGGGAAGATTTTAATATCATGAAAAAAAGTAAAAGAATACAAATTTTAGGTAAAATGAGAAATAATATCATAGTGTTGAGCGCATTTATCCTGATTGTCGTGCTCTGCACTTTTATTTTACGGGATACACTTTGGGACAATACGAACCAGATGGGTTTGACTCTGGTAGAAAACTATACCTCGTCGGAGGAGAGTAATTTCCGTACCTGTGAGGCGGTTCTGAGAATCTGTGTGAACTATGTTGAGGAGAGAGAAAAAGAAGGCATATCAATCGAGGAGCTTCGGAAAGGCTTGTATCCTTTTATACATGGCCTGACGGACATGTACGGAAAGGAAAACATCCGGGTTTACGGAAAAACCTTCAATGCCAAAGAAGTTTTGTCGGATGATCCCGCAGCCGAAACGATGAGCGATTATGATTTTACAGACACGGTTTATTATCAGGGAGCGTTGGATGCCAAGGGAGAGACTTATATTTCACCGGTTTACACAGACGCTACGACAGGTCTGCCGGTTGTCACTATGTGCAGGGTGGTGCCGGAAACGGGAAGCTTTCTTGCGATTGATATTAAACCCGGCTGTTTTGAACTGTATAATAAAAATCTGGAGCTTCCCGAGGATGCTTCCTATTATCTGGTGGACAGGGAAGGAACGCTGCTTTACTATAAGTCCTGTTGGGACTATAGCAAGGAAGAATTCCAGACGTTGGTGAATAATTACAGGGAAGATGCGGTATGCAATCAGAAAAATCACGTTTTAGAAAATATTACGCCTACAGATAATATTGTCCGCAATGTCTATTTCCATCATATGGACAATGGCTGGACGGGAATTCTCACCATATCGAAGGATGAGATTTTGTCAGGTACCGATACGTTTCAAACGATCAGCATAGTTGTAGTGCTGCTTGGTATCGCCGTATTTGTTTTTCAGGCTGTCAGAGAATATGGAAATGCGAAGAACAATCAGGCTTTGATGGAGCAGACGCAGATTTATCGAAATGCTATGGACAGTACGGCACGCGCCTATAAGACAATCTTTTATGTTCATGTGCTGGATAAAACCGTAGAAATGGTTTATCCCCGAAGCGAAAGTAAGGTTATGTGCAGACCTTACAGGGTGGCTATGGATGAGTTTTTCGGTCATGGAACGGTGGAACCGGAATATTTTGATCAGCTAAAGGATTTATTGGATCTGTCCAATATGATAAGATATCTCGAGCAGAAGGAACATATTGAACAACAGTTCAAAATGATAAAACCGGACGGTGAGGGATATGAATGGTGCTCCATCGTGATTACCGCAGCGGAAGAAAGAAACGGCGAGCCGATAGCGATTACCATGGCTGTCCGCAATATTGACGATGTAATCAGCCGTGAGGAGAAACAAAAGCAGATGCTTGAGCAGGCTGTGGAGCGCGCAGAGGTAGCAAACCATGCGAAGAGCGATTTCCTTTCCAGAATGAGCCACGATATCCGTACGCCGATGAACGCCATCCTTGGCATGACCTCCATAGCGACAATACATATCGACGAGAAGGAGCGGGTTTTGGATGCTCTCGGTAAAATTACGGTTTCGGGGAAGCATCTTCTTGGATTGATTAATGAAGTTTTGGATATGAGCCGCATTGAGAGCGGTAAGGTCAGTCTGACAGAAAACGCATTTAATCTCTCTGATACGATAGAGAGTCTCATGACGGTGTTCCGCACGCAGATGGAAACCAAGGGGCTTATGCTAAACGCCGGAATTGCCAAATTGGAGCATGAGAATGTGATTGGAGACGAACAGCATTTACAACAGATTTTTATGAATATCATGGGAAATGCGGTTAAGTTTACTCCGGAAGGCGGAAAGATCAGTATTTACATAGAAGAGAAACCGTCTACGATCACTAATTACGGTTATTATGAATTTACTTTTGAGGATACCGGTATCGGTATGGAGCGAGAATATATCGACAAGATTTTTGAACCCTTCTCCCGCGCAGCGGACTCCCGCACAAGCAAAATTGAGGGAACCGGTCTTGGTATGTCGATTGCGGTCAATATCGCACGTATGATGCAGGGCGATATCAAGGTGGAGAGCCAGCTGGGGCAGGGATCTAAGTTTACTGTTACGGTTTATCTGAAGCTGGATGATTCCACGGATGCAGATCTTGTGGCATATAACGGGCTGCCTGTACTGGTGGTGGACGATGAGGAGATGTCCTGTGAAAGTTCCTGTGAAATGCTAAAGAGTCTCGGAATGGATGCAGAATATGTGCTCAGTGGAGAGGCGGCTATTGATCGCATTACGCATGCGGAAGAACAGGACAGAAAATTTGCCACCGTGATTTTAGACTGGAAGATGCCGGATAAAGATGGTTTGGAGACGGCGAAAGAGATCCGAAGAACATTTGGCAATGATATCTCTATTATTATTTTATCGGCGTATGACTGGGCGGATATTGAGTCGGAGGCGACAGATGCCGGGGTGGACGCATTTATTGGTAAGCCGCTTTTTAAATCCCGTTTGATTCAGGTTCTTAAGGAAGTGCTGGGACATGAAGAGGGGCATGAGGAAAGGGAGGCTACGCATCTCGAGAACTTCAAACAACAGGATTTTTCAGGCAGAAGGGTTTTGCTGGTGGAGGATAATGAGATTAACATTGAGGTGGCCAAAGAACTGCTGAGTATTGTGGGGATTCAGGTAGAGATGGCAATGAACGGAAAACTTGCCGTGGAAGCCGTCCAGGAGAAAGAGCCGGGTTACTACGATTTGATTTTCATGGATATCCAGATGCCGATTATGAACGGATATGAAGCGTCGAGAGCGATTCGTTCTTGTGGCAGAAAGGATTTAGAAGAAATTCCCATTGTGGCCATGACGGCGGACGCTTTTGCAGACGATATCAGAAAAGCGGAGGAGGCCGGTATGAACGGCCATGTTTCAAAACCGGTGGATATTCAGAAGCTGGAAGAGGCTTTGAAACGTTGGATTTCGTTATAGTATGATAAAGATAAAAGGACGGCGTTGCTTTTGCGTACCGTCCTTTTTATGTGGATTGTTATCAGTGTATGCCCAATTCTTCCCGCCGTTTGCGAAGACCGTCCAGAATCACTTTCTTTTTTTCGATCAATTTATCCTTATCCATGGCGGGGACACCGGCCAGTTTATATTTCATGCCGAGTTTTTCATACTTGGATTCGCCCATCGTGTGGTAGGGAAGGGCATCCAGAGCTTTCAAATTGGAGAGGCCGCCGATAAAGTATCCGAGTTTATACAAGTACTCGTCATCGTCCGTAATACCCGGCACAATGACATGACGAATCCAGACGTCTACATGTTTCTCATCCAAATATTCCGCAAAAGCGAGAATGCCGTCATTGGGCTGAGAAGTTAATTCCTTATGCTTTTCGGGATCAATGTGTTTGATATCCAGCATGACAAGGTTGGTCAGCGTCATTAACTTGTCGAGCTTTGCCAGCCATTCCGGGTTGGCATTTTTTTTGTAGGCAATTCCGGAAGAGTCGATACAGGTGTGTACATTTTCAGCTTTGGCAAGCGTAAACAGATCAATCAAAAAATCCACCTGCATCAGCGGTTCTCCGCCGGTGACGGTAATACCGCCTCCGTGATAAAAGGCTTCGTTTCTCTTATACTGCTCAAAAATATATTCCGGCTCCATCAGCGTGCCGCCATTCATTTCCCAAGTGTCGGGATTGTGGCAATAGGCACAACGCATAGGGCAGCCCTGTACGAAGACCACAAATCGGGTGCCGGGTCCGTCTACGGTGCCAAAACTTTCTAAGGAATGGATTCGTCCCTGCATCTGCATAACCTTCTTTCTATTGAACTGTTTTCAATTAATTACAGTATACCATAAAGAGCCCCGTATTACTACGGGGCTCTCACAAAAATTACCTTTTAATTAGATGCTCTCGTGGAATGTACGAGAGATAACGTCCGCCTGCTGTTCCGGTGTCAGCTTGATGAAGTTTACTGCATAGCCGGAAACACGGATGGTCAACTGAGGATAGTTCTCAGGATGCTTCTGTGCATCCAGTAAGGTATCTCTGTTGAGCACGTTTACGTTAAGGTGATGGCCGCCCTTTGTTGCGTATCCATCTAATAAATTTACAAGGTTATCTACCTGAGCTGTTGCTGCTGCCATTGTATTGTCCTCCTATCTTTTTATTTGTAATCTTCCAACCCGTCCAATCCTTCGTGGAGGGTCGGTACGCTACAGGCCAGCGGGGTGCGGGAGCAATCCGTGCACCCCATGGTCTGGACATTCTTAGAGTTGTCAGCTTTGGCGTCGACATCAACATTTACATGGCCGACACCTTCCGCCATCCCGGAATCCATCATCTTGATAAAATCATCTATCATCTGTTTGTCATCCATAGTCTTACCCAACTCCTTATTTATTTAAGTCTACCTCAATATCGCCTGCGAATACCTGATCTTCTTTACCAAGAGCGCCCGGAATGATGGTGAAGGTATTGGAGATACCATCCTGTGCATCGTTGAACGGAAGCTTGGATACAGAAGACAGGGAAGCGACTGCACCGTGAGTATCACGACCATGCATCGGGTTAGCGCCGGGTGCGAAAGGCTGGCCCTTCTTACGTCCGTCAGGTGTGTTACCGGTAGCCTTACCGTAGGTTACGTTGGAAGTAATGGTAAGGATAGAGGTTGTAGGAACACCGTTTCTGTAGGTGTGGTGTCTTCTGATCGCTGTCATGAACTTGTGAACGATCTCCTGAGCAATCTCATCTACGCGGTCGTCGTCGTTACCGTATTTCGGGAACTCGCCGGTGGTCTTGAAGTCAACGATGATGCCGTCCTCATCTCTGATGGGCTCAACCTTCGCGTACTTGATAGCGGAGAAGGAGTCTGCCACGATGGAGAGACCTGCAACACCGGTTGCGAAATAACGCTTAACGTCTCTGTCATGAAGAGCCATCTCAGCTCTCTCATAGCAGTATTTGTCATGCATGTAGTGAATGATGTTCAGTGTATTTACATACACGTCAGCCTGCCACTCGAGCATGTCGATGAATTTCTCCATTACATCGTCATAATCCAGAACGTCGCCGGTAACAGGACGGTACTTAGGACCTACCTGCTTCTTGGTAACTTCGTCGATACCACCGTTTAAAGCGTACAGCAGACATTTTGCAACGTTTGCACGTGCGCCAAAGAACTGCATTTCCTTACCGATAACCATGGAGGATACGCAACATGCGATACCGTAGTCGTCGCCGTGTGTTACTCTCATCAGGTCGTCGTTCTCGTACTGGATGGAAGAGGTCTGGATGGACATCTTCGCACAGTATCTCTTCCAGCTCTCAGGAAGTCTTGTGGACCAGAGAACTGTCAGGTTGGGCTCCGGAGAAGGACCCAAGTTGGTCAGAGTGTGCAGATAACGGAAGCTCATCTTCGTTACCATGTGACGACCGTCAACGCCAACACCGCCGAGGGACTCGGTTACCCATACCGGATCGCCTGCAAAAATCTGGTTATACTCAGGTGTACGAGCAAACTTCACGCATCTTAACTTCATGATGAAGTGGTCAACGAACTCCTGAATCTGCTGCTCTGTGAATGTGCCGTTCGCAAGGTCTCTCTCAGCGTACACATCAAGGAAAGTGGATGTACGTCCAAGGGACATAGCCGCACCATTCTGCTCTTTTACGGAGCAAAGGTATCCGAAATAAGTAGCCTGAATAGCTTCCTGCACGTTGGAAGCGGGCTTGGAAATATCGCAGCCATAAGAAGCAGCCATCTCTTTCATCATTTTAAGAGCGGTCATCTGCTCGGAAAGCTCTTCACGGAGACGGATTACATCATCGGTCATAACGCGGCCGGTGGAATCCTTCTGTGCCTGCTTATCCTCGATCAGTCTGTCGATACCGTACAGTGCAACACGTCTGTAGTCGCCGATGATACGTCCACGGCCATAGGCATCCGGAAGACCGGTGATGATATGGGAAGAACGGCAAGCTCTCATTTCCTGATTGTAAGCGTCGAAGCAGCCTGCATTGTGTGTTTTTCTGTGTGTAGAGAAGAACTCGCTGATTTCGGGATCAACCTCATAACCGTTGTCGGAGCAAGCTTTCTCAGCCATTCTGATACCGCCGTAGGGCTGTAAAGAACGCTTGAAGGGCTTATCTGTCTGGAAACCTACGATGGTCTCTTTGCTCTTGTCCAGATAGCCGGGGCCGTGGGATGTGATCGTAGATACCACCTTGGTATCCATATCCAATACGCCGCCTGCCTCACGCTCCTGCTTCTGCAGGTCAAGAACCTGTGCCCAAAGGTCTTTTGTGTTCTGTGTAGGCTCTGCCAGGAAGGACTCATCACCGTCGTAAGGGTGATAGTTTCTCTGGATAAAGTCGCGGACATTTACTTCTTTGTCCCATTTGCCGCCTACAAAATCTTTCCATTCTGGTCTCATTTTTTGTACCAACCTCCTATTTTAAAATTTTTAAAAAGTAACGTATAAACAACCGGCTTCCATGCTTTGCACAACTGATCTGCGCATTGCTGAATCGGTAAGAATATTATATGCCATTCGGCGAATCACAGTCAAGACGACCTTTGTTCTTTTTCTCATACAAATGCAAAAAATAGAATGGAAATTTTGTGAAAAGTGCAATAAAGCAAAAGACGCTGTATGAGAGGAAGAACGGTTGACGGAATTGCCGCTTTCTACTATAATTCAATTTGGTACAGAAAGCGGGATGTATTTTTTCAAGCGTACTTGGAATTCTATCCTTAGATAAAAGAGTTGAATGGAGGTAATGGATCATTATGGCAGATATTACAAAGGACACGACAATCGGGGAAGCGCTCAGAGCAAATCCGGATATTGCGCCTATTCTTATGGAGATCGGCATGCACTGCCTCGGCTGTCCTTCCGCGCAGGGAGAGACATTAGAGGAAGCCGCCATGGTGCACGGTATCGAAGTGGGCGATCTGATGAGCAGGATCGCGGCAGTATAATCAAAATGCTAATGGCATTAGGAACGTAAAAGGAAACCCCTGCGTCGTCTCCCAAACGGAGTGAGCAGGGGTTTTTGTCAAATTCCGGCTAACACTTCCAACGCGTTGTCCTTGATGAGGGGATCGCAGTGCTCTTCCAGATAGGCCTTCGTGGCGGACACGGATTTCTCTGACTTTGCGTATTCGGAAATCAGGCTACAGAGACGGTTGTAGCCGTCGGCTTTCTCAGCCTCCGGATTCAAAAGAAGAAGATAAGCGCCGGTGTTTGTATCCTTGTAGAGCGTGTCGTTTCCCTGACGGAAACGGCCCGTAATCCGTGCAAGTCTGGACACTTCCCGCAGGGAGCGGAAAGAGTAAAGGCGGCTTACCGCTTTCTCTTTGTCAACGGGGGGCCTGCTGCCTTCCCGGGAGGAAGGATGTGAGGGACGTTCCGCTTCCTCTGCATTGTTCATTCTGCGAAGGAGATTCAGCACTTCGTCCGCACTGTCGGCAAAAGCTTCCATTAACGCCTCGTTGTCCTCGTTTTCCTCCGGGTCAAATTCGTCGTCGTGAACGGAGGGCGCAAATTTCGCAAAACGGGTGTCTAATTCCTCCGGGTCTTCCACCTTTGTGACGATCAGCACAAGGCACTCGGCATTCAGGGGGATGGCCTCGATCATGAGGGGGATATCCTCCGCCTCAAAACCACATTCATAAGCGGCCTGCTGCATCAGCTCGCGGAAGAGGCTTTTTGCCTTCTCTGTGCCGTAGGCAAGCTCACTGATTTTCAATTCCCTGTTCATCAGGTCTTCTCTGGTGAGAGTACAGCGAATCTGCTGCTCGTTTACTTTTTCTATTTTCATGCTTTTGGTCGCGTCCTTTTCTTTTAATTTTTAATGAATTTCCTTTGTGGCAAATATACTCCTGCCGTCGCTTTTAGTCAATAGCGCGCGGAAAGTGTTTAAAAAATTTTAATAATTTTAGAAAATGCTTGCATTTTATGTCAGATTATGGGTATAATTCCTCTACAAGGTGTCTTCTGATAGTCCGCAGGGAAAGGAGGCATGCGAAATTTTTAAATAACATCTGCGTCTTCGCAGCATTAGGAAGCGGAGACGGTCTTATGGGCAACGTGCCTGTCGGAGAACATATCTTACTCTCTTCTAAACACGAAACAGATTTTACCTTTCGAGTACACAAATTATAATTCACAAGGAACGAGTAGGTTATACAGTTATTTTTCAAATTTATCTGCATGTCGGAAGCATCTTCAAAACTATTTCCATCCTATATATCATATGCCGTTAGTATATCACGGTTGAGTTATTTTATTGTTTTTTATCGCTCTTTTTGGAGGATGCGGTATATGAGGCAGTCAGAAACAGCACAAGGAGGCTCCCGCTAAATAACGCTGTCGGTTGAAACACCAAAAAAAACTAATGACTGAAAGGGAATAGTTTGATATAATAGGACGATCAGAAAGGAGCTGGACAAATGAAAAAGATGATTCCGGTGATAGTCGCGATCGTCCTTATTATATTGATTGCGGCGGTAGGATTTGGAGCAAAGCTGCTGGAACGGTACTCCTACTCGAAAGAGAGGGCGGATTTAACGGAATATTTCGGTATTCAGGAGGATAACGACGCAGCCATTATCCTACAGGACGAATTGATAGAGGAACATGCGAAAATATTTGACAACAGGTGTTATTTCGATATCGCTACGGTGCACAAATATTTTAATGATAGATTTTACGAGGATAAAGAAGCGGAATTGTTGGTCTTTGCAAAGCCGTGGGGGTATTGGACGACCTGGATTGGCAGTACGGGGCTCGAGGATTACGGCGCGGACTTTGAGTCGGCCGGTGTGGATTTGGACTATGTACTTTCCCGCTACGAGGATGGCGTGCTCTATATTGCGGCGGATTTTGTACAGCAGTATTCTAATTTTACCTACGAGCTTTTTACGGGGCCGAACCGTATCCAGATTTACACAGAGGGGGGAGAGCGGCAGACCGCGCCCATCACGAAGGACACGCAGGTGCGATATCAGGGCGGCATTAAGAGCGACATCCTGACGGATGTCTCCGAGGGAGATACCGTTGTCGTGCTGGAGGAAATGGAAACATGGACGAAGGTGAAGACGCAGGATTCCTTTATCGGCTATGTGGAGAACAAGCGGTTGGGAGAAAAGTCGACGGAGACGATGGAGCCGCCGCCGAGCAACAAGCCTGTCACCTATGAGTCCAATACCCGCGACTACAAGATCAATCTGGGCTGGCACGTCATCGGCGGTGTGGATGGAAACGTTACGCTGGATAGCGTTGTGGCGCAGACAAAGGGGCTTAATGTGATCTCGCCTACCTGGTTCAGGCTCACCGGCAACGAGGGAGGGTTTTCCAGCTTTGCCTCGGCTGACTATGTGGAGAAGGCGCACGGGATGGGACTTGAGGTTTGGGCGCTTGTGAGCAACGTGGAGACCGAGAGCGCGGATGTGGATATGTACGAACTGCTTTCCCGCACATCCAGCAGATGGAATCTGATCCGCAATTTGATTGCTACCGCACAGGAATATAATCTGGACGGCATCAACATTGACTTTGAAAATATCAGTCTGGATGCGGGAGAACCCTTTATCCAGTTTATCAGGGAGCTTTCCGTTCCCTGTAGGGAATACGGCATTGTGCTTTCGGTGGACAACTATGTGCCTATGGGTCACACGGATCACTATGACCGGGCCGAGCAGGGCGTGGTGGCGGATTACGTGATTATCATGGGGTATGATGAGCATTATGCCGGAAGCGATGAGGCGGGTTCTGTGGCCTCCATCAATTTTGTGGAAAACGGCATCAAAAATACGGTGGAGGAAGTGCCAGCGGAGAAGGTGATCAATGGCATTCCCTTCTATACCAGAATCTGGAAGTCCGGTCCGGAGGGTTTAAGCAGCGAGGCTGTGACAATGGGGATGGCGCAGGAATTTGTTGAGAATCACAGCATTGCCGTCAGATGGGACGAGACGACCTGTCAGAATTACGGGGAGGTTCAGGAGGGCGACACGCTGTATCAGGTGTGGCTTGAGGATGCGGATTCCATTAGGGTAAAGCTTAACATTATGCAAAATTACGATATCGCAGGCGTGGCGGAATGGCGGCTTGGCCATGAGTCGGAAAACGTCTGGGATGTGATAGAGGAATATATGAACCAGCCGTAATTTTTCCTTTTCTTTCTTCATATATATGCACAAAGAAGTTTGGCGTTTGGTGAAGAATGGAGAAAGAAAAATCGGGAAAATATGACAAAATTGTCAGGAATGTGCTGCTTCTGTTATTGTGCGCGGCGGTGGGATTCACTCTGCGCGGCGGTGCGCGCGTGGTATCTTCGAGCCGGGTTGCAACAGGCGGAGAAGTCAAAGAGAAACCCTGTGTTGTCATAGACGCCGGACACGGCGGAGCCGATCCCGGCAAGGTGGGCGTGGACGGCAGTCTGGAAAAGGATATCAACTTAAAAATTGCGAAGAAGCTGGCCGGATTTCTTGAGGCGGCGGATGTGGAGGTGGTTCTCACCAGAGAAACCGACGCGGGGCTTTATGATGAGAACGTTTCCAATAAAAAAGTACAGGATATGAAAAACAGGGTGGCGCTGATTGAAGAGAAAAAGCCGGCCCTGACGGTGAGCATTCATCAGAACAGTTATCATGAAGAGTATGTGCACGGGGCCCAGGTGTTTTATTACGAGGGGAGTCAGGAGAGCAAGGCGCTGGCGGAGCGGATACAGCAGGTTCTCGCAGCCCAGATTGATCCCGACAACGCAAGGCAGGCAAAGCCGAATGACAGTTACTATCTGTTAAAGAAGACCTCCTCGCCTATTGTGATTGTGGAGTGCGGCTTTCTCTCCAATTACGAGGAGGCACAGAAGCTGTCGTCTGAACTTTATCAGGAAAAAACAGCATGGGCGATTCATCTGGCTGTTATGAACTATCTCAATAAAGAAGGATAAACAAGTGAATACAAAAGTGGTTCGGATAGACGAACAGCATATAGACGAGGCGTTGATTGGGGAAGCCGGCAGAATTATCAGAGAGGGCGGCTTGGTGGCCTTTCCCACAGAGACCGTTTACGGATTGGGAGGGGATGCGCTGAATCCTGCTTCTTCCAAAAAGATTTACGAGGCCAAGGGCCGTCCCTCCGACAATCCGCTGATTGTGCATATTGCACGCATGGAGGATCTGCCCGCTCTTGTGCGGAAGGTGCCGGAGACGGCAAAAAGGCTGGCGGCGGCGTTCTGGCCGGGGCCGCTTACTATGATTATGGAAAAGTCGGAGGCGGTTCCCCGGGAGACTACGGGCGGGCTTGCCACAGTGGCGGTGCGGATGCCCTCTCATCCGATAGCGCTTACCTTTATCGAGGCAGCAGGCGGTTATGTGGCTGCACCCAGCGCAAACCGTTCCGGCAGACCCAGCCCCACGGTGGCTGACTATGTGGTGGAAGATCTGGACGGCAGGATCGAGATGATACTGGATGGCGGAGATGTGGAGTTGGGGCTGGAATCTACGATTGTAGATTTGACGGTGGAACCGCCGGTGATTTTGAGGCCGGGTTTTGTTACGGAAGAAGAACTCGCCGGGGTGCTTGGGCAGGTGGAGCAGGACGCTACGCTTTTTTCGGACGACAGTGGACAAGCCCCAAAAGCGCCGGGCATGAAATACAGGCATTATGCGCCGAAAGGCGAACTCACGATTGTGCGGGGCGCTGTCCCTGCGGTGACGGATTACATCAATGCGGGATTGGCAGAGGGCAGGAAAAACAATAAAAGAACAGGTGTTATCGCAACGGATGAAACGATGGGGACATATCGGGCTGATGTGCTGCGCAGTGTGGGGAAGAGAACGGATGTGAACGCGGTGGCAAGAGGGCTGTACCGGATCTTGCGGGAGTTTGACGACGAGGGCGTGGAGCTGATCTACTCGGAGAGCTTTGACGGGAACGGCGTATCTCAGGCTGTTATGAACCGTCTGCTTAAGGCGGCCGGACATAAAATGATAGATGTATAAGGAGGTAGAAAGGATGATAGCAATCGGAAGTGATCACGGCGGATATGAGTTGAAACAGAAAGTAATCGCACATTTGCAGGAGAGGGGACTCGAGTGTAAGGATTTTGGCTGTCCGGATAAGAATTCCTGCGATTATCCGATTTACGGTGCGGCAGTGGCGAGGGCAGTGGCTTCGGGAGAGTGCGACAGGGGTATTGTGATCTGTACTACGGGCATTGGCATTTCCATCACGGCGAATAAGATGAAGGGCATTCGCTGCGCGCTTTGCGGCGATCCGGTATCTGCCAGACTTACGAGGGAACACAATGATGCCAATGTACTGGCCATGGGCGCGGCGATCATCGGGGAAAGGGTTGCGCTTAATATTGTAGATATCTTTATGGATACGCCTTTTTCTGGCGAGGAGAAGCATCAGAGAAGAATCAATCAGATTGAAAGTTGACGGTTGTTGCTATGGAGATGAGACGAAGATCGGCTATGTGCCTGACGCTGCTTTTGCTTTGCGGCGTGATGCCGCTTTCTGTACAGGCTACGGAGGAAACCAGACAGCAGATCAGAGAGGCGGAGCAGCAGAGGGAAGAGACAGAAAACCGGCTGGACGAGACGGAGGAAAACCTGAAGGGGTTAAATGAGCAGCACGATTCCCTACAGGGAACGCTTTCCACGTTGAACACAGAGCTGGCTCAGGTGAGCAATAATTTGAATGAACTGGAAGTGCAGATTGCGGATAAGGAAGAGGAGATCGACGATCTGGAGGCGGATATCGCGCAGGTGGAGGAAGAACTTGCGGTGGCCATTGCACTGAAAGATGAACAGTATGCGACGATGAAAAGGCAGATACAGTTCACTTATGAGCGCAGCAGTAATCTCTATATGGAATTGTTTTTTTCTGCGGGGAGTTTGTCGGATTTTCTGAATAAAAATGAATATGTGGAGCAGCTTTCCGCTTACCAGAAGAAGGTACTGGATGAGTATAAGGCCGCGCAGGCAGCTATGGAACAGAAACAGGAAGAGCTGGAGCTGGCAAAGGCGGAGCAGGAGAAAAACAGGGAAGAGCTTGCTGACTATAAGGTGCAGGTCGTGGCGGAACAGGGACGTGTGTCGGGACTTGTCAGTCAGACTTCCAGCTCCCTGAATGCGACGGCAAACCAAATATCTGAGGCGGAGGCAGCCGCACTTGCATATGAGCAGCAGTTAAAAGAGCAGGAGGAAAACCTTTCGGCCCTCCGGGCAAAGCTTGCGGAGGAAATCCGCATGGCGGAATTGGCGGCACAGTCGAGCTGGCGTGACATTTCGGAAGTGAGCTTCGCCGAGGGAGATCGGTATTTGCTGGCAAATTTGATTTACTGTGAAGCGGGCGGCGAGCCTTATGTAGGACAGGTGGCCGTGGGGTCGGTGGTGATCAACCGAGTGTTGAGTTCGGTGTATCCAGATACAGTAACGGGCGTTATATATCAATCCGGGCAGTTTTCGCCTGTGGCCAGCGGAAGGCTTGCGTTAGCTCTTGCGGAAGGGCGTGCTACCGCCTCCTGCTATCAGGCGGCGGATGAAGTCATGGGAGGCACGACCACTGTGAGTAACTGCGTCTATTTCCGGACGCCGGTGGATGGAATCAATCCCAGATATCGGATCGGAGGACATATTTTTTATTAGGAGTATTGTTCCAGAGGCTTCTGTAGGTCGTCAAACTTGCCGTCATAGATGATTTGCAGCAGATGATTGAGCGTCAGAAGCGCTTTTTGAAGCATTTTTTCGCTGAGAAGACCGGACTCTCTGGCGGTGGCCAGCTCGTCGATATCTACGACCTTTACAAAGCCGTCGGGATAGACGATTACATCCGCCAGCAGATCTGTGATTATGTAAGTGTCAGTTTCTTCATGGTAATCATAATCGACAATATCGCAGTACCAGTACAGAAGTGAGTCGCAGGCGTCGTAGAAGCGGCTCACTTTGATGCCTTCCTGCAAATAATAGCAG
The DNA here is from genome assembly GCA_002490705.1 of Lachnospiraceae bacterium UBA7202. Taxonomy (GTDB): domain Bacteria; phylum Bacillota; class Clostridia; order Lachnospirales; family Lachnospiraceae; genus UBA3282. Next base: position 42,875 of record DKUO01000021.1, on the reverse strand, counting down.
GAGCGGCCATGATGGATATCTTTGCGGGGTTTCAAGGTGTTCCATGCAGTCACCATGATCTTTTCGTCGCGGTAAAGAAACCGGTCGTCCTTAAGTAGTACGCATTCTTCCGGAATCAGTCTTTTGCGGTAAAGAATTGGATCTGCCATATCATCATTATCCCCCGTCTCGTTTTTCGAGTCCGCGAATCGGATCTCGCAAGCGGGTCGCCCCGCTTTGTTATTAAACGTACACCGACAACGGGGAAAAGTCAATGTGGATTCTTTGAATTTGTCTTACTGTTTCTATATGATTTGTTTCATTTTTTCACTCTTTTTCATAATTTTACTGGACAAAAGTACCAAAAATGAGTATAATTTTATTGTTAGACTTTGGGGGAAGTTCTGCGGATTGGGAAGGCGATACTTTGAAGTACAATAAAACTGTTTATCGGGCTTTGGTTATGATTACACAGTTTGGCGTCAACATGCTGGTTCCCATCTTTTTCTGTTCCTTCGCGGGTATGTTTTTGGACAGGAAACTTGGAACGAACATATGGATGGTGGCGCTCTTTTTTGTGGGAGCGCTGGCGGGTTTTACCAATGTGTTCCGGTTCGCGAGAAAAATTTATGAAGTGCCGGCGCAGACTCGCAGGCGCAGTAAGCGGATAAGAGGAAACGATGAAGAAAAAGATTGACCCGACCCTGTTGGAACTTTGGATTGGCATTTTGGCATATGGCATTGTTTTTGAACTTGCGCTCTTGTTGTTTGCAAGAGACCCGGCTTACAGCATAGGGCTTTGGATCGGCATATTCTTAGCCTTGGCGGGAGCGTTTCATATGTGGTGGTCCCTGAACCGGGGACTGGAATTGCCGGAGAAGGCTGCCGTAAAGAGTGTGAGCACACAGAATATCATTCGTTATTTTATGATAGCGGCTGCGCTGGCCGTGCTGATGTGTACGAATTTTGGAAATCCGATTTTTGCATTCTGCGGTTATATGGGCATGAAGGTGTCCGCTTACTTAAACCCGCTGATTCACAGGATTCGGGCGGGCAAGGAGAAACAGGAAGAGGAGATCTCGGACGGCACTATTTTGTAACGGCATATTGATTTGCCAGTTACAGCTTATATATTTTACTAATGTGTAGAAGGAGGTGAGAAGATGGGACAGGGAATTATGTTATCCGGAGCTGCGGATATCGACTTTATGATTCATGGCGTCTTTCCCTATCAACTCTTTGGACAGACGGTCTGGATCACGACCACGCATGTGTGTGTGTTGATTGTTATGCTGGTGATCGTGGCCTTCTGTATTGCAGCGAACCGCGTCATTAAGCATGCTTCGGATGTTCCGGGAACGTTCCAGAATATTGTTGAGATGGTAGTGGAGATGCTGGACAAGATGGTTGGCGGCGTTATGGGGAAATTCAGCCCCCAGTTCCGCAACTACATAAGCACGATCTTCATATTTATTCTTCTTTCCAATATTTCCGGATTGTTCGGACTGCGGCCGCCGACAGCGGACTACGGCGTGACCTTACCCATGGGTATCATGACGTTTACGCTGATCCACTTTAACAAATTCAGATATCAGAAAGTAAAAGGTGTGATTGCGGGATTGTGTGATCCGTGGCCGATCTGGGCGCCGATCAATATCATCGGCGATGTGGCGGTGCCGATTTCGTTGTCGCTGCGTCTGTTTGCAAATGTCTTGTCCGGCACGGTTATGATGGCTCTGGTGTACGCGCTTCTTTCAAAGATCGCGATCATCTGGCCGGCAGCGCTTCATGTATACTTCGATTTGTTCTCGGGAGCGATCCAGACCTATGTATTCTGTATGTTGACCATGACGTACATTACGGATGCTTGTACTACGGAGTAAGAAGGAGTAAGAAACTGTAAACCACGAATAAGCCGCATTTTGAGTCTGCTTATTCGCGAAAATAAGGAGGAAATGAAAAATGGGAGAATTTAACAACAATTTTATTTTAGGATGTTCAGCGATTGGCGCGGGACTTGCGGTTATCGCAGGTATCGGCCCCGGTGTAGGCCAGGGTATTGCTGCCGGCCACGCTGCGGCTGCAGTAGGCAGAAATCCGGGCGCTAAGTCCGACGTTACCTCTACCATGCTGCTTGGACAGGCCGTTGCCGAGACCACAGGTCTGTATGGTCTGTTGATCGCAATGCTGCTGCTCTTCGTTAAGCCTTTACTTCCGTAAAAGCGAAGATCTATGATGCACATTTTAACGAAAGGGGGACTAACGCTTGAGTGCGACAGTTGCGGATTTAGTAATGGCGTCTGCGGAGATGGCGCCGAGGCTCTTTGACCTCGACTTACAGCTTATCGCGGATTCCGTGCTGATGATTATAGCTGTATTCTCACTCTTTCTGATCGCTTCTCATTTCCTGTTCAATCCTGTGCGGGATATGATGGAAAAGAGACAGGAGCGCATCAAGAATGAACTTGATACGGCGGCGTCCGACATGGAGAATGCCAAAGCGCTGAAAGAAGAGTATGAGAAAAAGCTGAAAGAAGTGGACAAAGAGGCTGAGGAAATTCTCGCTGAGGCGAGAAAGAAGGCTTTGGCCAATGAAAATAAGATCGTGGCGGACGCGAAAGAAGAAGCGGCAAGAATCCTTGAGAGGGCCGGCGTAGAGGCGGAGCTTGAGAAGAAGAAAGCTGCTGATGAGGTAAAGCGCGAGATGGTTGTGCTTGCATCCATGATGGCCGCTAAGGTCGTGAATGCGGCGATTGATACGACTGTACAGGACAGTCTGGTGGAAGAGACGCTTAAGGAAATAGGTGAAAGCACATGGCTAAGCTGATTTCAAAGACATACGGTGACGCGTTGTTTGACCTTGCGGTGGAAGAAGGTAAGATAGACATCCTGTTAGAGGAAATCGAACAACTTCAAAAAATCCTCGCAGAGAATGAGGATTTTGGCAGACTGATGAACCATCCGAAGATCATTAAGGAAGAGAAGATCGAGGTTGCCAAAAGCGTGTTTGCGGGAAGGATATCCGAGGAGCTGCTTGGATTCCTCACTATCATTATCTCAAAAGACCGTTACAGGGAAATCAACGAGATCCTGACGTATTTTATCGCTAAGGTGAAGGAGTACAAGGGAATAGGCATCGCCACAGTGACGACAGCCGTTCCGCTTAAAAGTGACCAATGCAGGGAAGTCGAGAAAAAACTGCTCGACACCACAAAGTATAAATCCATGGAGATCAGTTACAGTGTGGATGCGTCCCTGATTGGGGGAATGGTTATCCGAATTGGCGATAGAATCGTCGACAGCAGCATCAGCACAAAGCTAAGTGAGCTGCAAAAGGATCTGCTGAAGGTACAGATTTAGAAAATTATAAAGAAAGGTGCGTATGATCCATGAATTTAAGACCAGAAGAGATCAGTTCAGTCATTAAGGATCAGATTAAGAGATATGCCTCCGAGCTGGAAGTATCCGAGGTTGGTACGGTTATTCAGGTAGCGGACGGTATTGCTCGTGTGCACGGACTTGAGAATGCAATGCAGGGTGAGCTTTTGGAGTTCCCCGGCGAAGTTTACGGTATGATCTTAAACCTTGAGGAAGATAATGTAGGTGCGGTTTTGTTTGGTAACCAGCACAATATCAACGAGGGTGATACCGTTAAGACCACAGGGCGCGTGGTAGAGGTGCCCGCAGGCGACTGCATGCTCGGACGTGTCGTAAATGCTCTGGGCCAGCCTATTGACGGCAAGGGTCCGATCCAGACTGACAAATATCGTAAGATTGAGAGAGTTGCATCCGGTGTTATCACAAGAAAATCTGTGGACACACCGTTACAGACAGGTATTAAGGCTATCGACTCCATGGTGCCCATCGGAAGAGGACAGCGTGAGTTGATCATCGGTGACAGACAGACCGGTAAGACGGCGATTGCCATTGATACCATCATTAACCAGAAGGGACAGGGCGTGAAATGTATCTATGTTGCGATAGGACAGAAGGCGTCCACAGTTGCTTCCATTGTAAAAACACTGACAGAGTATGGCGCGATGGCGTACACCACCGTAGTTGCGGCTACAGCCAGTGAGACGGCGCCCTTACAGTACATTGCTCCGTATTCGGGCTGTGCAATCGGTGAGGAGTGGATGGAGAACGGCGAGGATGTGCTTGTGGTGTATGACGACCTGAGCAAACAGGCCGCTGCATACCGTACACTCTCCCTGCTGCTCAAGAGACCGCCGGGGCGTGAGGCATATCCCGGTGATGTATTCTATCTGCACTCCAGACTGTTAGAGCGTGCGGCAAGAATGAGCGAGGAGTACGGCGGCGGTTCGCTGACGGCGCTTCCGATTATCGAGACACAGGCAGGCGATGTGTCCGCATACATACCTACCAATGTAATTTCTATTACTGACGGTCAGATTTATCTGGAGACAGAAATGTTCAATTCCGGTTTCCGTCCGGCAGTAAATGCGGGTCTTTCCGTATCCCGTGTGGGTGGCGCAGCGCAGATCAAGGCGATGAAGAAGATTGCAGCCCCCATTCGTACAGAGCTTGCGCAGTACAGAGAGCTTGCTGCATTCTCCCAGTTCGGTTCGGAACTCGACGCCGACACGAAGGAGAAGCTGGCACAGGGTGAGAGAATCAAGGAAGTTCTGAAACAGCCGCAGTATAAGCCGATGCCGGTACAGTATCAGGTTATCATCATCTATGTGGTGACGAACAAGTATCTGCTCGATGTGCCGGTTGAGGATATCACCAGATTTGAAACGGAATTTTTCGAGTTCCTTGACACGAAATATCCTGAGGTGCCGAACGCAATCGCGCAGAACAAGGAAATTAACGACGAGACAGATGCGAAGCTTAAGAAAGCCATTGAAGAGTTTAAGGCGCAGTTTAAGTAATTATAGCAGAAAGTAGAGGGTGACGCTATGGCCTCAATGAGAGACATTAAAAGGCGTAAAGGCAGTATTCAGAGTACACAGCAGATTACCAAAGCTATGAAACTCGTTTCTACCGTTAAACTACAGAGGGCGAAACAGCGTGCAGAACAGTCGAAGGCATATTTTAACTGCATGTATGAAACAGTGACTTCCATGCTGGCTAAGACCGGCAACCTGAATCATCCGTATTTGCAAAAAGGTGAATCCGGGAAAAAGGCGGTCATTGTGATTACTTCCAACAGAGGTCTTGCAGGAGGATATAATTCCAACGTGGTGAAGCTGATCACGCAGGGTGGCTTCAAGAAGGATGAACTGGAGATTTACGCGATCGGCAAGAAGGGAAAGGACGCATTAAACCGCAACGGGTATCACATTATGGAGGAAAACTCGGAGATTATTGAGGAGCCTTCCTACGTGGATGCCATGGCGATCAGCAACAAATTGCTGGGGGCTTATGCGGCGGGTGAGATCAGCGAGATATACCTTGCTTACACAGGATTTAAAAATACTGTGGTACATGTGCCCACCTTATTAAAACTTCTTCCGGTGGAGGCTCCGGCGCAGGAGCAGGCCGAGAAAGAACCGGAGAGCAAGGCGATGATGAACTTCGAGCCGGAGGATGACGAGGCGCTTGATATGATCATTCCGAAATATGTTACCAGTTTGATCTACGGCGGTCTGGTGGAAGCGGTTGCGAGCGAGAACGGTGCGAGAATGCAGGCGATGGATTCCGCAACAAGCAATGCTGAGGAAATGATAGATCACTTATCACTGATGTACAACAGAGCACGTCAGGGGTCTATTACGCAGGAATTAACAGAAATTATAGCAGGTGCAAATGCGATCTCGTAGTTGCACATTACTGAATACTATGAGTGAAAGGAAAAAGAGATGGCAGAAGTAAAAACAAGTGAAAATCTTGGAAAGATCACTCAGATCATCGGTGCCGTACTGGACATTAAATTTTCGACGGGCAATCTGCCGGAGATCAATGACGCAATCAGAATTCCGCTCAAAAGCGGCGGAGAGCTGACTGTGGAGGTGGCACAGCATCTGGGTGACGATACCGTCAGATGTATCTCCATGGGTCCGACGGACGGACTTGTGAGAGGTATGGAGGCGGTTGCAACAGGCGCTCCCATCACAGTTCCTGTAGGAGAAAATACGCTGGGACGTATCTTTAACGTTCTGGGAGAACCGATTGACAACAAACCCGCGCCCACGGATGTGGGACATGAGCCGATTCACAGACCGGCACCGACCTTTGAGGAGCAGTCCACGACGCAGGAACTTTTGGAGACGGGTATCAAGGTCGTTGATCTGTTATGTCCTTACCAGAAGGGTGGTAAGATCGGTCTGTTTGGCGGCGCTGGCGTAGGTAAGACGGTGCTGATTCAGGAGTTGATTCGTAACATTGCTACAGAGCACAGCGGCTACTCCGTATTTACGGGTGTAGGCGAGCGTACCAGAGAGGGTAACGACCTCTATCATGAGATGGAGGAATCGGGCGTTATTGATAAGACGACGATGGTGTTCGGACAGATGAACGAGCCGCCGGGAGCAAGAATGAGAGTTGGTCTGACAGGATTGACTATGGCGGAGTATTTCCGTGACAAGGGCGGAAAGGATGTGCTGTTGTTCATTGACAATATCTTCCGTTTTACCCAGGCAGGTTCCGAGGTGTCCGCATTGCTTGGACGTATGCCTTCCGCCGTGGGTTACCAGCCTACACTGCAAACGGAAATGGGCGCATTGCAGGAGCGTATTACATCCACGAAGAGCGGCTCCATCACTTCCGTTCAGGCAGTATACGTGCCTGCGGATGACTTGACGGACCCGGCTCCGGCGACTACATTCGCCCATCTGGATGCGACTACAACACTTTCCCGTTCCATCGTGGAGTTGGGTATTTATCCGGCGGTTGATCCGTTGGAGTCCTCCTCCAGAATTCTTGACCCCAGAATTGTCGGGGAAGAGCATTATCAGGTAGCCAGAGGCGTACAGGAGATATTGCAGAAGTATAAAGAATTGCAGGATATCATTGCGATTCTCGGTATGGACGAGCTTTCTGAGGAAGATAAGCTGGTGGTTGCCCGGGCGAGAAGGATACAGAGATTCCTGTCCCAGCCGTTCCATGTGGCGGAGCAGTTTACCGGAATGAACGGAAAGTATGTACCGATTTCCGAGACAATCCGCGGCTTCAAGGAGATTCTGGAAGGCAAGCATGACGATATTCCGGAGAGCTATTTCCTGAATGCGGGAAGTATCGACGACGTGGTTGCGCGTGTTAAGAAGTAAGAGACCATATAGACAGTCGAAGAAAGCAGGTAATATATGGCTGAGGATAGTAGAAACTTTACATTAAAGATCATTACACCGGACAGGGTATTTTATGAAGATCAGGTGTCCATGGTGGAGTTTAATACGGTCGAGGGCGAGGTCGGAATCTATAAGGAACATATTCCAATGACGATGATCATTGAACCCGGCATCCTGACGATTACAAAAGATCAGGAAATATCAGAGGCAGCGCTCCATGCGGGTTTTGCCGAGGTGCTTCCGGATCAGGTTACGGTGCTTGCCGAGATCATTGAGTGGCCGGAGGAGATTGATGTGAGCCGCGCGGAGGAATCAAAATCCCGTGCAGAGGAGCGTATCAGAGAGCATGCGCCGGGGACGGACATGCGCAGGGCTGAGATGTCATTAAGAAGGGCTGTGGCCAGAATAGAGACCGTACAGAAATGATAACAGTCGACACAGGGGGACGGATAAAACCGTCCCCCTGATCATTCTGCACTTTTCAGAGATACCGCCATATGATAAAATAAAATGATTACTTATCATGGTGAGCAGATGAGACAAACAAGAATTTTACCTTTTTATATGACCTATCCGATGCCGCTTTTCTATCAGGAGCAGGATACGGTGACGAGAGATCTGGAATATTTACAGGAAATGTATCCCGTGGAAGCGAAGAAATATCAGAAAGTGATTGCGGGGATTCTGGACCGGTTAGACTATGAAGGCAGCATAATCTATGACGAGTATCCCGATAAATGGCAGATTTATCGTTTGACCCAGATTACGATAGATAAATTGAAGGAATCCGGTGAAGAGGAACCTGCCGCCGATTTGGTTCAGGTTCTTCTGTGTTATGAAATTTATAAGAGACGGCATATAACCGAAAACGGAATTCTAAAATTTTAAAATGTGCATAAAATGTTAGTATGGTGAGAAACGGAAACCTATGAAGAGAGCGATTATAAAAGGCGTTTGCCTGGGATGTATCTTTGCGCTTGCGCTGATGATTCTCAGCAAAGTGATGAATCAGGGAAATACGGATATGACAACGGAGATGGGAGAGGCGACCTACCCTGTATTGTCCATGTATGTGGGTGCATATAGGGTGGGGAGTCTGCATGGTTATGCCCAGAATATGGAGTGCGCCTATTTGCGGGACAACCTTCAGCCCGTCGGAGCTGACCGGAAAATAAATGTAAAGATAGATACCTATGGACGTCAAATTGACGAAATCGGATTTGAGGTGCGAAGCATGGACGGTGAACGTCTGGTGGAGAGCACGCCGGTTGAGAAATATGAGGAAAAAGACGGTGAGATTACTTTTTCGATCACCTTAAAGGATTTGATAGAAAATGATACGGAATACATGCTGGTTTTTCTGGTCACACCGAAGGAGAATACGCCCATCCGCTATTATTCCCGGATTGTTTTAAGCGACTCTTTCCACATTCAGGAGAAACTGGATTATATCATGGATTTTCATAACCGGACTTTTGACAAAGAAGCAGCGGTAGAGTTGACAAAATATCTGGAATCCAATGCAGAAGGGGACAATACTACTTTTAGCAAGGTGACAATACACTCCAATTTTAATCAGGTGACATGGGGCGATTTGGCGGTTGAGAGGACGACAGAGCCTCGTATTATTATCAGAGAGCTTGCGGAGCAAACGGGCGCCTTCAATATAGAATATTTGGCAGATATAAAAAAGGGAAAACAGACGGACTATTTTCGCGTGAAAGAATATTACAGAATCCGTTACACGCCGGACCGGATGTATCTGTTGGATTTTGAGAGGGACATGGAGCAGATCTTTGACGAAGAGGCGCCGGTCTATGTCAATGATAAGATTATGCTGGGGATAACGGGGGACAAGGTGACGCTTCAGGAGAGCGACGGCGGCAATGTGTTTGTCTTTACGGTGGCGGATAAGCTTTACAGCTATAATGTGACGGATAATAAGCTGGCAAGGCTTTTCAGTTTTTATGGAAATACCGAAGAACTTTTGGATGAGAGGAGCGCATACAACCATCATGATATCCGTGTGCTGACAGTGGATGAAACGGGAAATACGATATTTCTGGTTTATGGCTATATGAACAGAGGACGGCATGAGGGGTGTGTAGGCGTAGCGCTTTACGGATATAACAGTGTTGCAAATACTGTGGAGGAGATGGCATATATCCCCTATGATAAATCTTATGAACTGCTGAAAACAGATATCGGGAAGCTTTCCTATCTGAGCAGGACAGGCAGTTATTATTTTATGATGGGCGGCAATGTGTATGCGGTTGATTTGCAGTCTCTTGAAGTGCGGACAGTGGTGACGGGATTGCGAGAGGGCGGATATCATGTTTCGGAGTCCAATAAAATGTTGGTTTGGCAGAATGGTGATGATCTCTATGCGGCAAAAGAACTTGTCCTGATGAATCTGAATACACAGAATCAGACAAAGATTCGGGCAGGTGCAGGTGAGTATATTTCCGTAGAAGGATTCATGGAGGAGGATTTGGTTTACGGACTGGCAAGGGAACGGGATGTCAGGGAAAATAGTACAGGAATTACGACTTTCCCTATGTATTGCCTGAAAATCCAAAACGATGACGGTGATATCCTCAAAACCTATCAGAAGGAAAATGTCTATGTGGTGGGCAGTGAGATTGAGGAAAATCAACTTACCCTTTTCAGGGTGAACTATGATGAGGAAAGCGAAAACTATGTGCCCGCGGAAAACGATCAGATTATGAATACGGAGGAGGTCAAGAGCGGGCTCAATAAACTCAGCTATGTTGTTACGGAAACTTATGAAACAATATGCCAGATTGCGGTAAAGGATGAGATAGACGGACGCGCAATGAAACATTTGACGCCTAAGGAAATTTTGTTTGAGGGTAACCGTTCGGTTGGGGAGCTTGCAGGCGAGACTTCCGAAAAATATTTTTATGTATATGGGAAAAACGGCATAGAGGATATCTATGTCAATCCCGGGAAAGCGGTAGATTTGGCATACCGCACGGCCGGTGTGGTGGTGGACGACGACGGAGACTATGTCTGGAAGAGAGATACCAGAAGCACGCGGAATCAGATTATGGCGATCACGGAGAATGAGGTAACGGAAACGAAGGGGTCGCTCGCGGTCTGCCTTGACACGATTTTAAAGTATGAAGGTATTTCGAGAAATACGCAGAGACGCTTGAATCAGGGAGACACCGTGTTTGATATATTAGAGGGCGATCTGCAAAATTGTACGATTTTGGATTTGTCAGGATGCAGTCTGGACGCGGTGCTGTACTATGTGAATAAGGACATTCCGGTGCTGGCTACACTGGAGGACGGCAACGCGGTATTGATTGTAGGATTTAATGAACTCAACATTGTGGTTATGGACCCCGTAGACGGGACGCTGGAAAAGAGGGGCATGAACGACTCTACGGAGTGGCTTGAGGAAAACGGCAATCAGTTTATCTCCTATATCAGAAAGGATTAGGGCGGAGGAACAGCGGATGAACAGGTCAAATATTGCGGTGGTCTTTGATATGGACGGCACTATCTTTGACAGCGAAAGACTTGTCCTTACATGTTGGGAGAGGATCGGAGAAAAATATGGGATTCCCGATATTGGAGAGGTGTTTATGAGCTGTATCGGGACGAACAAGGTGCGCACACAGGAGATTGTCTTTGCGCATTACGGGAAGGATTTTCCGTATGAGAAGTTTAGCGGGGAGAGTTCGGTTCTTTTTCATGAGATAACGGAGAAGGAAGGGCTTCCTGTAAAAGCGGGGGCGCGGGAAATACTGGACTATTTGAGAGAAGAGGATATTCCTCTTGGGCTGGCCTCATCCACTAGGGCTGCCGTTGTCACGCAGGAGCTGGAGGATGCCGGTTTGTATGATTATTTTCAGACAGTGGTGGGCGGCGATCTTTTAAAAAACAGTAAGCCGGCTCCTGATATTTATCTGATGACCTGCGAACGCATGGGCGTTTTGCCCGAAAATACATATGCGATAGAGGACTCCTACAACGGCATTCGGTCGGCTCATGCCGCCGGATTGCATCCCATTATGGTGCCGGATATGATGCCGGCTACGGAGGAGATGCAGGAATTAAGTGAGAGGGTGTTTGAGGAGTTGTTTCAGGTGAGGGAGTATTTTTCCGAAATATTAGATTTAAGGTAGAGTATGGATGCCCAGAGGTGCAGCTTTAATATCTGTCCAATTAGTGGGAAAGCCCATGTATTTATACATTTGAAGCCGTTGCAATTGTTTGGTAGAAGCCAGCAATGACTTTAACGCGTTATCTACTTCGTCTATGAGCAGACATAATTCGTCATGGCTCAATAGATATTTGAGTACAATAATCACGGCAAAAAGATCTCGCTTGCCTTTGGAATATTGTTCGTTTGTTTTGGAAATGTGTAGATACTGATGAATGAAGGTATCGTGGATTGCACCTTTTTTATAGCGATAATTAAAAAGCCGTTCATTGTGGGCGCAAACATTTCGGACGCGTGCCAGTAAATCTAACATTCGTGCCAATTCATTTTCAGTAACGCAATCAAATTCAATGCTGATACGAGATTGAATACTTTGAGGAAGAAAACTATAAAATTTGGAAACAGATCCTAAAGTCAACGCTTTCATCATGACCCATAGGGGAATATTTCCGTGCTTTTTAAGTTGATGGCTGACATATAAATAATCTTTGGGATCTGAGACAATTTTAGACAAACGTCCGATAAGATCATTGATATCTGCTTGATTGGCACGGGAATAGTTGTATTTTGTGGCATCCAGATAGTGTTGTTGGTCTTCGCCGTAAGTTTCGCAAAAAGAGTAGGATATCAGCGATTTGATATGTTTCTCTACTTTAAGGATATTGCGAAGGATGATTGTTCGTAGTGTGTCATCAAAAATGTACAGAGAATAGATATCATCCAGAGTGGTGCGGGGTTTGTATAGGCCGTTTTTGGCTTTGAAAGGATTTTTATATCCTGAAACTAAGGCAAAATAACTGTGTTTTTTCAAAAGGACGATTGCAGATTCAGGGTCAGTGATGGAAAGCCCTTTACCGATTAATTTCTGAATTTGTTGATTATAAGTTAAAAAAGGTTTATCATTTGTAGTATCCATAAAATTCCCCTATATGTAAGAAAGCTCCCGCAGGAGCCTTCATAGGTCGCGGGCCTCGCAGGTGTCCGCAACACGATCACTGAAATCACTATACCATGCCGAAAAAAAAGTGTCAAGTGGAATGGATAAAATTCCGACAAGAATGTCACTTCTGCATGACCGTGTCTCAGCAATAGTATCATATGCATAATATATAGAAGCTATTCTCATAAGGTTAATTTGTAGTGTGGCGAAGATTTTTAAGGGGCGCAGTTTAAAAGATGCGCCCTTTATATTTTTCCAGCACCGTAAGTAAAATCATTCCCAGAATACCACAGGAAATCACTTCTCCGGCCCCCACGGTCAGGCAGTAGAAACCTAAGCACTGTATAAGGGTCATGCCTTCCATCATGAGACCATAGCCGTAGACAAGCACGAGAGGTACAATAATCGTGTTGGCGATAATCGGACAAATCGGTGTACACCATTTCCATCTGCGGAGCGCAAAAGTGCCAAGCGCGCCGAACAGGGTGGCAAGACTGCCGAAAATAATGTCCGGCATAGCACAGCCTGTTAGGATATTACTTAGCAGACACCCGATAAAAAGTCCCGGTATAGCGGCCGGAGTGAAATAAGGTAGAATGGTGAGCGCTTCGGAAAAACGAACTTGTATGATATAGTTAGCCAATCCGAGGGTGTTTGCGAGGATGGTCAGTACAATGTAGAGTGCAGCGATCATGGCCGCCTGCGTCAGAAAAAGCGCGTGAGAGTGAGCAGTTCGGAACGAAACTGCCTGTGTGTTTTGTGTTTTCATGTTTAGTTGTCTCCTTTAGTTTTGTTTTAGGTGAGGAAGGTCTCGAACTCACCGTGTATATTTGCCGGCCCCTGTATTTATGGGAACTCCAACGTTTCACAGTATAACATGATATTTCGTAAAAAACAAGTATTTTCAATAGGATATATAGACGAAAGATAATCTTATTTCTGAATATCCAATCCCTCAAAGAAATCATCATAGGAACATTCTGCTCCATTTTATCTTCCCTTTCGCAGATCTGTACTATTTCTCAACTTTTAGTGGTATATATTGCATGCATTCCTGTCATGTGGGTGTGGGTATTGTGCCATAAGATTAAATGTTGGAAGGTGGAATCGTGTGTGAACAAAAAATGTAAGTATTGGAAATGGTGCACCCATGTCTATATGGATTATCTGAAATAGATATTTTCTACTGAAAACTTTTACCAGAGAAAGAAAAAGTTTTCAGTAGTATTGAAAACTTTGTTTGACATATAGATCAGTCTAATTCCCCGGCCTGATATCTCGCCACAATCGACTGAATACGCTCCACGGGATTGAGAAGATCGCTGATGGAAGCGTCGTGGTTCAGCGTGTCGATGATGTAGGCGATATATTTGCTCATGTCGCAGTCAATATACCATTCGCGTTCCAACAGGTCCGGGGTCTGGTAAATCAGATTTGTGGTCAGTACTCGGCTGATCGTACCGTCCGCATAGGCTTTGTCAAAGCGATCCAGCCCGGCTGTGAACAGGCCGAAGGTGGAGAAGACAAAAATATTGTTTGCCTTGCGTTCCTTTAAGGCGGAAGCAACCTCCAAAACGCTCTCGCCAGAGGAGATCATGTCATCGATGATGATCATGTCTTTTCCCTCCACATTGCTGCCGAGGAATTCATGGGCGATAATGGGATTTCTGCCGTTTACAATTTTGGTGTAATCCCGTCTCTTATAAAACATACCCATATCCAGTCCCAGTACGTTGGCAATGTAGATAGCTCTGCTCATACCGCCTTCGTCCGGACTGATCACCATCATATGATCGCTGTCTACCTGTAATCCTTTTACGTGGTTTAATAATCCCTTGATAAATTGATAAGCGGGCTGTACCGTTTCAAAACCGTGCAGTGGAATGGCGTTTTGCACACGGGGGTCATGGGCGTCAAAGGTGATGATATTGTCTACGCCCATATTCACCATTTCCTGAAGCGCAAGAGCGCAGTCCAGAGATTCTCTGGAGGAGCGCTTATGCTGTCTGCTCTCATAGAGATAAGGCATAATCACGGTAATACGTCTCGCCTTACCGCCGACGGCTGCAATAATACGTTTTAAGTCCTGATAGTGATCGTCGGGCGACATGTGATTTTCGCGGCCACAGAGAGAGTAAGTGAGACTGTAGTTAGCCACATCGACCAGAATATAGAGATCGGTGCCGCGCACGGATTCTTTGATCACGCCTTTCGCTTCGCCGGAACCAAAGCGGGGAACAACGGCGTCCAAAATGTAAGTATGCCGCTGGTAACCGGAAAAGGCAAGAGAGTCTTTGTGTTCGCTCTCCCGCTCCGTCCGCCATTTCACCAGATAATAATCAACCTTTTCTCCCAGTTTGGTACAGCCTCTTAAAGGAATCATCCCAAGAGAGCCGACCGGTATGGTTTCAAGGTTTCGTTTTTCTTCTCGTCTGTTCATGTATTCTCTCTTTCTGCTCACTGCAATTTGTACATGCGGATATCTTTACCGGCTAATCTGCAAACATCAAAATTGCTTGTAATGCGGGAAAAAATACGGTCAGAGTATCTGTCCCGCAATTGTGCTAACGTAAAATTTGTAGATATCAGGGTAGATTTTTTGCCAAGATGTCTCTCGTTTAAAAGGGAAAAGAGCTGTGAGGCAGTAAACTGGTTTGTCAATTCCGTGCCCAGATCGTCTATGATAAGAAGATCGCACCGATACAGATCGGCATAGGCGTTCTGCCGCTCGTCCCTGTTTTTGGTATGAAAGGCTGCGTCTGATAGCAAATCGAACAGGCCCGTTGCCCCGAAATAGATGACCGAACAGCCCTGGTCCATTAATTCTTTCGCAACACAGCAGGAAAGAAATGATTTTCCCGTACCCACTGTACCATAAAAAAAGAGATTATGGTAGTCTGAATTAAAATTTTTAACAAAATGGCGGCAGGTTTTGACAGCATTCTGAAAAAGGACTAATGCCTCTCCGGTGTAATAGTCATAAGAGAGCAGCTCAAAATTGTTTTGCGCCAAAAGATCCTGAATGCCCGATTGTTCATAGAGAAGGGAAATTTCCGCCTGTCTGAAACAGTGGCATTTTTCACGGTTGATATAACCGGTGTCCTGACAGTCGGGACAGGAAAAAACAGGGTCCAGATAGTCTGCGGGGAACCCGGAGTCGAGCAGAAGGAGTTTTTTCTGTTCTTTCAGCCTGGCAAGGTCATCATGCAACGCATTCAGCGCATCGGTATCCCCAGACAAAAGCTTTTTGCCCTGTGCAACGGAAAGAGAAGCGGCGGTATCCTCCAGTTCGCGAAACTTCGGGATGCGCTCGTATACGGCGGCATGTCGTTTCTCTGTTTCAAGACGGCTGATTCTCTGTTTTTCTTCATATTGTCGGAAAATGCGGTCGTACTGCGTGTTTGTTAATGGCACGGCTTCCTCCTAAATCAGTTGCTCAGAATTTTTTTTTCCAACGATCTTTGAATGGCGTCAAAATCATAATCGTGCTGTGTAAACTGGTTAAATTTATTGGCGGACGCCGCAGGACGGTTTGCCTTTGCGCGCTGATGGCTCTCGTCCAAGGATTTAATATCATTTTTATGGTGCACGCCTGCCTTGTGCCAATTTGCCAAAATACTGTCGGCGTATTCAAAACGGTGGCTGTCTGTGGCGAGAACCGTGCGCTCGCAGGCAGCGAGAATCACATCGCTCTCGAAGCCGTAAAGCTTCCGCCAACGGTCAATATAGGCCACTTCCGTATCGGTGGGCATGTTGCTCCGGCCAAGAGCACGCATGACGGCATAGACGGTCTTGTCATATTTTCCAGAGAGGGCGGCCGCCTGTTTCGGCGTTTTGATGCCCTGCTCCGCCCAGCTCAAGGCTACTTTTTCTATGTAACGAAGATCTCTTTTGCCGCGGTCAACGCAGTATTGAAGCAGATAGTCGGTCAGATCTTCGGAAAAGCCAAGCTTGTCCATAATAAAAAGAAGGGTTCGCATATCGCCCGCGCTCAAAGGTTTTTTGAGATACTGCTCCGCCACGAAGAGAAGCCTTGAGGTGGCTTCGTCTGATTTGAAGGCTTGCAGCTGCCGCGCGGTATAGTTTGGTTTTTCGGGCATATCCGGGATGGCGGATTGCGTCAAATCGGATGATGCGGGTACAGCCGGCGCGGCAGGATAGACAGTAGCCGCAAAGGCCGGATAAGTGGTCATGCCGACAGAAGGGGCTTCCATTGTCATGTTGACGGAGGGTGTCGTAGAATCCATCAGATGAATGCCTGTGATATTCTTGCGCTCATCGTAATCCAGAAGGAGAAGATGGTTTTTTTCCCAATATTTCAGGGCACGGACCACATCTTTTTCCGTGTAATTAAATTTGTCGGCAATAGCGCCGATACTGGTGTCGAGCCTGGCGCTCATCATGCGGATCAGGTAAAGGTAAATTTTTAACTGCGCGTCATTGGCCATCTGCATATATTCGTCAATAAAACGGTTGGAAATTACAGTAGAATCCGTATAGTTATCCTGATAAATTGTCAAAACCCCCATCATAACACTCCTACCCCAGAAAAAAATAATCATAACAAGCGAATCCGTTCGCCTGTTTTCTGAGTATAGCATTTGTTCCGGGGAAAGGAAATGGGCAAACTGTCAGAAACGAATAAGCGTATATTAATTTTGAATGCGGTCCTGCTTGTGGATATTGTGGACGGGATAAAAAGAAACGGAGAAAAGGGTATCGGGTTTTCCACAAAATATCCACAGAAAATAATTCACCGCATAGGGTTCTTTTCTGTGGATATTGTGAATAATTATTTTTGTAACAGGTTTTCTCCGATTTTTACGACGTCGCCCGCGCCCATAGTTATCAACAGATCATCCTTTGTGCAATTTTTTAAGAGGAAATTTTCGATTGCCTCAAAGGAGGGAAAGTAGTGGCAGGAGTGTCCGAGGGAGCGGATTTTTTCCTGTAGGGTTTGGGAACTTATGCCCAGCGTATCCTTCTCTCTGGCGGCATAGATATCTGCCAGGACAATCTCGTCCGCGAGGGAGAGGGCTTTCGCAAATTCTTCCAAAAATGCCTTGGTTCTTGTGTAGGTGTGCGGTTGAAAGACACACCAGAGGCGCTTGTGGGGATACTGTGCGGCGGCGTTCAGTGTAGCGCGGATTTCTGTCGGATGGTGCGCGTAATCGTCGATGATGTTGACGCCGTTTCGCTGTCCCTTATATTCAAAGCGCCTGTCAGTACCGCCGAAAGCCAGAAGTCCCGCGGCGATTGTCTCGTCGGGAATGTGCAGAAAATCGGCAAGAGCAATAGCGGCAAGGGCATTCAGAATATTGTGGTCTCCGTGTACATGGAGGGAAAATTCCCGGCTCCGGCCGTCTTTCCCAGTCAGGAGAAAAGAAGGGAAGCCGGATTCGTCGTAAGTAATCTGCGATGCGCTGTAATCACAGCGGCCAGAAAGTCCGTAGGTGATAACACGACAGGGAAGGCCGTCTGTGATCTCTTCCGAATGGTCGATGTCGCCGTTTATGATGAGGGCACCGTCAGCTGGCAGAAGTTCCGCAAAAAGGCGGAAGGAATGCCGGATATCCGAAAGATCTTTAAAGAAATCGAGGTGATCCTCTTCTATATTAAGGATAATGCCGATTTTCGGGAAAAAGTGTAAAAAGCTGTTGGTGTATTCACAGGCCTCCGTGACAAAAATATCGGACGCGCCCACTCGGATGTTGCCGCCAATGGGTTTGTAGATACCGCCGATGGACAGGGTAGGATCTGCGTCTGCATTTAAAAGAATCTGAGAAATCATGGAGGTGGTCGTTGTTTTTCCGTGGGTGCCGCTTATGGCTACAGGTGTTTTATAATTTTTCATCATCTGTCCCAAAAGCTCGGCCCGCGTCAGGGTGGGAATGCCAAGCTTTTTTGCGGCAAGAAGCTCCGGGTTGTCGCTTTTTATGGCGGCGGTGTAGACTACGAGATCAATGTCGGCGGTGAGATTTTCTTCCCGCTGGCCGTAGAATACTTTGACGCCGCGATCTTCCAGCATGTGGGTCAGGTCGGAAGGAGCACGGTCAGAACCGGATATTTGAAATCCTTCCGTCAGGAGAATTTCTGCGAGACCGCTCATACTGATGCCGCCGATGCCGATAAAGTATATTTTGATTGGATTGTGAAAATCAATCTGGTACATGGGTGTCTCCCTTTTACAGTTTTTACTAGTATTATACTCATTTCCCGAAAAAAAACCAATATAAAGTTATGAATTGTGGGAAATCAGATAGGTATGTAAAAATTAACAAAGAGATTGAAAAAAACATAAAAATATTGTATATTATTAATATATCAAAAGGACCAAAGACTCAAAATTCCTGTAAAATATATTCAGTTTTTACACAACTTGTGGTATACTTTAATCACGGATATGTATTTTGAAGAATGAGAAATAAATATATAAGAAAATAAGAGGTGATAAAATGGTAAAGAAAGAGATGATTGCCATGCTTTTGGCAGGCGGTCAGGGAAGTCGACTGGGAGTACTTACATCAAAGGTGGCCAAGCCTGCGGTGTCCTTTGGAAGTAAGTACAGGATCATAGACTTTCCTCTGAGCAATTGTATCAATTCCGGTGTCGATACGGTGGGTGTGCTGACACAGTACCAACCGCTTCGGCTAAATACACATATCGGTATCGGTATTCCCTGGGATCTCGACAGGAATATCGGCGGCGTCACGGTTCTGCCGCCCTATGAGAAGAGCTCAAACAGTGAATGGTATACCGGCACAGCGAATGCAATATATCAGAATATCGCCTACATGGAGACCTATGATCCCGATTATGTGTTGATTCTTTCCGGGGATCATATTTATAAGATGGATTATGAGGTAATGCTTGATTTCCATAAGCAGAATGGGGCTGAGGTGACCATCGCGGTTATGCCTGTGCCCATGGAAGAGGCGAAGCGTTTCGGCATTATGATTACCGACGAAAACCGCAGGATCACGGATTTTGAGGAAAAACCGGCGAATCCTCGCAGCAATCTGGCATCGATGGGTATCTATATTTTCAACTGGAAGACGTTGAAGGAAGCCCTTCTCGCGAATTCGGAGCAACCGGGACTGGACTTCGGCAAACACCTGATTCCCTACTGCCACCAAAAGGGAGCGCCTCTCTATGCATACGAGTTTAACGGGTATTGGAAGGACGTGGGAACGCTTCATTCTTTCTGGGAAGCAAACATGGAGCTGATCGACATTGTGCCCGAATTTAACCTCTATGAAGAGTATTGGAAGATCTATACGAAGAGCGAAATTCTTCCGCCGCAGTATCTGTCGCCTGACAGCGTGGTAGAGAAGAGCATCATCGGAGAGGGCTGTGAAATCAGCGGACAGGTTTACAACTCTGTAATCGGATGCGGCGTTACCATCGGAAGCGGTACGGTGGTTCGGGATTCCATTATTATGAATCAGACACAGATCGGGGAGAACTGTGAGCTTTATAAAGCGGTTGTCGCAGAAAATGTGGAGATTGAGGATAATGTCAAACTGGGCATCGGCGAGGCCGTTCCCAACGAGACAGATCCCGGCATCTACGATCATGACCTTGTGACGGTGGGTGAGAGAAGTGTGATTCCCAAGGGGGTCACGGTAGGGAAGAATTCTGTGGTCTTTGGAGTGACCACGCCGGACGATTACGTGGACGGAAATCTTCCCAGCGGCAAAACTTTAATTAAGGCAGGTGATAAATTGTGAGAGCAATCGGAATAATCTTAGCAGGTGGTAATAATCACAGGATTAAGCAGTTGACCCAGAAGCGTGCGGTCTGCGCGATGCCTATTGCGGGAAGCTACAGGAGTATCGACTTTGCGCTTAGTAATATGTCCAATTCCCATATCAATAAAGTGGCTGTGCTCACCCAGTATAATGCGGGCAGCCTGAATGAACATTTGAGTTCTTCAAAGTGGTGGGATTTCGGACGGAAGCAGGGCGGTCTGTTTGTGCAGACTCCTGCGGTGACAGCGGAAAGCAACGCTTGGTATCGCGGCACGGCGGATGCGATTGCGCAGAATCTGTCTTTCTTAAAGAACAGCCATGAGCCTTATGTGGTGATTGTTTCAGGCGACTGTGTCTATAAAATGGATTACAATAAGGTTTTGGAATATCACATTGAAAAGAAGGCGGATATTACCATAGTCTGCAAGGATATGGAGCCCAGTGCCAATGTGGAGCGCTATGGTATCCTTAAAATGAATGAGGACAGCCGGATTGAAGAGTTCGAAGAGAAGCCGGTGGTTGCTAAATTCAACACGATATCCTGTGGTATCTATGTGGTCAGAAGGCGTCTGCTGATCGAGATGATTGAAAAGTGCAGCGAGGAAGACCGCTACGATTTCGTTAAGGATGTCCTGATCCGCTATAAGAACCAGAAAAGAATTTACGGATATAAATTAAAGGAGTATTGGAGCAATATCGCTACCGTAGAAGATTATTTCAGGACAAATATGGATTTCCTCAAACCGGAGATCAGAAATTACTTTTTCAAACAGTATCCTGATGTTTATTCTAAAGTGGACGATCTGCCTCCGGCAAAGTATAATGTAGGTGCAAAGATCAAAAACAGTTTGATATCCAGCGGCTGTATTGTCAATGGTACGGTGGAAGACTCCGTGATTTTTAAGGAGACATACATCGGAAGCAACTGTTACATCAAGAATTCCATCATTCTGAATGATGTGTATATAGGAGATAATACACACATAGAGAATTGCATTGTGGAGAGCAGGGGCACGATTCGTGCAAACTCTTATCACAAGGGTGAAGATGGAATAGAAATTGTAGTAGAACATAACGACAGATATTCCCTTTGACCAAATGGCCAGTTTGTGTTATGATATGCGGGATATGTGTTAAAAAGAGACGAGGGGTGATTGCCAAGAAGGTTTAAGTTGTCTGTATTAGGGGGCATAACTAACGAATTGTTTATTACAAGCTACGTGGCTTGATGGGTATGACTTGTGTAGAAAGCTTGTGGAACCCGGTAGATTCCATACCGGTATCATATGATAAGGAGGCTGAGCTTCATGAGAATTACTGATGTCCGCGTGCGTAAAATGACTCAAGACAGCAAGATGAAGGCAATCGTCTCGATCACGATTGACGATGAATTCGTAGTTCATGACATTAAAGTAATTGAAGGCGAAAAAGGTCTGTTCATAGCTATGCCGAGTAAGAAAGCGTCGGACGGTGAGTATCGCGATATCGCGCATCCGATCAATTCGGAGACTCGGGACAGGATTCAGAGGATAATCCTGGAAAGCTATGAGAACGCGCTTTTAGAGCCAAACACTGAGTAGCATAGGATGAAAGTGAGAGAAGGACGCGGGAGCGTCCTTTTCTTTGCGCAATTTTTAAAGAAAAACAAATATTATTTATTTTTACTAAATTTAGGTCTTGACTTTTGACAAATATGACAGTATACTTGGATACATACAAGACATTATACATGTATACAAACATAAGAAACGAAGGCGTTTCTCTCAGATGACAGGGGGGGGGGAACGCTTTTTCATTGAGACAAGGGCGTCTTTCCGTGGAACAGGAGGGCGCTTTTTGTTATGGAGGCCAGAATGATCAAATTAGAAAATGTCAACAAATATTTCGGAGATCTGCATGTGCTGAAGGATGTGAATCTGGAGGTAAAGGAAGGGGAAAAACTTGTGATTATCGGTCCTTCCGGTTCCGGCAAGTCCACCACGGTGCGGTGTATGAACTTTTTGGAGGAACCAAACGGCGGACATGTGTACATAGATGGGGAAGAATTGACTCACAAGAATAAAACACAGCTTGTCCGCAGAACAACGTCTATGGTATTCCAGCAGTTTAATTTGTATCCGCATATGACGGTTCTGAAAAATTTGGTGCTGGCGCCCATGAAGCTGCATCATAAGAGCAGAGGGGAA
Source organism: Lachnospiraceae bacterium UBA7202 (assembly GCA_002490705.1). Lineage (GTDB taxonomy): Bacteria > Bacillota > Clostridia > Lachnospirales > Lachnospiraceae > UBA3282. The sequence continues at coordinate 20,571 of DKUO01000021.1, read as the reverse complement.
GCGGAGGAATTGGCGTATCACTATTTGGATGTGGTGGGGCTTAGAGAGAAGGCGCATGTTTATCCGACGACACTTTCCGGCGGCCAGCAGCAAAGAATCGCGATCGCGAGAGCCCTCTGTATGCAGTCCAAAATTATCCTGTTTGACGAACCCACATCGGCCCTTGACCCGGAAACCATTCAGGAGGTGTTGGATGTGATGATCAAGCTGGCAAAGGAAAATATTACAATGGTGGTGGTAACCCATGAGATGGGATTCGCGAGGCAGGTGGCTGACCGGGTGGTCTTTATGGCGGACGGGCAGATTTTGGAGGAAGGGACGCCGGATGTGTTTTTTGAGAATCCGCAAAACGAGAGACTGAAAACATTTTTGGGAAAAATCATCCGAAAATAAGGATGTTTTTCACAATAGAGGAAAAGAGGAGGAAATTATGAAAAAGAAAAGTTTGGCAGCTATGGTAACAAGTGCAGTTATGGTGATGGCGATGCTTACGGGATGCGGCTCGGGAGAGACACAGGCGACAGCACAGGCGGCGGAACCGTCGTCGGCTGTGGAGAGTGCGGAAGCAGCAGAGCCGGAAGCGGTGGAAGAGACCGGGGAAGAGCCGGCAAAGGATGTTGCGGCGGCAGATGTGCAGGAGATCATTGACAGGGGCGTGCTCCGGGTAGGCGTAAAAAACGCGGTAATTGGTTTTGGTTTTCAGGATGAGCTGACAGGGGAGTATTCCGGCATGGAGATTTCTCTGGCGGAGAAGATCGCGGAGAGCCTGGGCGTAGATGTGGAGTTTACGACGGTGACGGCCGCGACGAGAACGGAGCTTCTGGATTCCGGCGACATTGACTGTGTGCTTGCCACTTTCACGATCACGGACGAGCGGAAGGAGAGCTGGGATTTCTCCACGCCGTATTACACGGATTATGTGACGGTCTTGGTGCAGAAGGATTCAGGTATTACAGGACTTGCTGATCTGACGGATAAGAAAGTGGGCGTGTCCTCCGGCTCTACCTCAGCGAGAAGCCTTGTGGCGGCCATGATTGAGAATGGCGTAATAAGCGGTGACGGCTTCGATGCGGAGACCTTTGATCCGGTGACATGGACAGACGGAATCAGCTTCGCACAGTACGACGACTATCCTACGATCTCCACTGCTCTGAGCGCGGGAGAGGTAGACGCTTTCTGTGTGGACAAATCGATTCTGGCGGTTTATCACACAGATGATCGTACTTATATAGATGAGAAGTTTGCGCCTCAGGAGTACGGCGTGGCTACAAAGAAGGGTTCCGGTCTCAGCGCGTATGTGGATGAATTGGTAAAAGGATGGTTGTCTGACGGTACAATCGACGGCTTGATTGCAGAGAACGGAATTGAATAACAGCGTGAGAAGAATGAATGGAGAGGGAATGTCATGGCCGGATTATTTTCAGCAGATGCATGGAATAAAGTGTGGATTTACAGGGACACCTTTTTGATGGGGCTTAAAAATACCGTAATTTCTGCGGGATTCGGGCTGCTTCTCTCTCTGTGCATTGGGATTATTTTGGGACTGTTTGCCACCAGCGGGAAAAAAGTGCTTTCGGCAATCGCAAGAGTTTATGTAGAACTGATACAGAATACGCCGCTGCTTTTACAAATGTGTTTCCTTTATTATGCGCTGGCCTTTTCAGGGCATGGGATGGGGATTTTAGCGACCGGTGTGCTGGCTCTGGGCATTTATCATGGCGCCTATGTGGCGGAGGTGGTGAGGGCCGGTATTGAGGCGGTTCCCAAAGGGCAGTTTGAGGCGGCTTTTTCGCAGGGATTCGGTTATCTGGGGAGAATGTATTATATTATTCTTCCGCAGAGTATCAAGGTGATTTTACCGCCTATGGTGAATCAGGTGGTAAATATCTTTAAAAATACTTCCTGCCTGTATATTGTGGGAGGGGCAGATCTGATATCTATAACCTACAGCTTTGTGACGGGGGAGAACACCGGCGGGGCATATGCGCCTGCGTATTTTATGAGCGGTCTGCTGTTTTTTGTAGTTTGCTGCCCGCTTTCTTCCCTGGCGAGCATGTGGGAGATTTCTTTGAAAAAGCGGGAAGACCGAAGCGGCAGATCGGATCGGAAGAGATCAGAAAGGGTGGCGTGATCCATGGAGACAATCAAAGGGAGTCTGGCTATCATAACAAACGGCGCGGTTTTGCTCTATCTCTTAAAGGGCGTGGCCTTTACGGTTATTATTTCACTGGTGGCCGTGACTGTCGGTCTGCTTTTCGGATCGGTGCTGGCGCTCCTTAGAAACTATTGTAACAGTAAAAAAACCCGGATTTTAAAATGGCTGGCGGTGGCGTACATAGAAATATTTCGGAATACACCGCTTCTGTTATGGATTTTTGTCTGTCTGGTGTTCTGCCCCTGTCCGGAATTTCTGGGGCGTAAGATGTGGGGGCTTTCTTCGGCGGAGGTGAAACTTCTGTTTAAAACGGCAGTGGCGCTTATCCTGTTTACGTCCTCCGTGATTGCGGAGATCGTCAGAGGCGGGCTGAATTCCGTTGCGGAGGGACAGTTTGAGGCGGGCCATTCACAGGGATTCAGTACGGTGCAGATCATGGTGTATATTGTGCTGCCCCAGGCCTACAGGAATATCGTGCCCACGCTTTTAAGTCAGGTGATAACCACGATCAAAGATTCGTCTTATCTGGCGAATGTGGCGACGATTGAACTGATGGCGCGGGTAAAAAAGATTTTGAGCTCGGCGCAGAAATATAACGGGCTGGGGACGGTCAATGTGTCGGATGTGTTTGTGCTTTTCGGTTTTGCCTGTCTGATTTATTTTGCGATTAATTTCACCATTTCTTTTTTTGTCAGGAATCTACAGAAAAAGAGAAAGAATACGGCGATGGTGGGACGCAGGGCGGAGGCTTGACTGTGGAAACGGCATTGGCAGGGAGGTAAGAATGGAACAGTATGTGGTTACGGTTTCGAGACAGTTTGGCAGTATGGGACGCACCATTGCAAAGCAGATGGCTGAGAAACTGGGAATTGAATTTTACGACAGGGACATTGTGGAAGAAACAGCGAAACGGATGGGGCTTCCGGTGTCCGTGATCAGCCAGAAAGAGGAGAACGCCAACTTCATTTATTTTAAGAGGCAGTACCCGCTGGGAATGGGTGTTTCCAATATGCAGGATGAGATTTTCAGCATCCAGAAAAATATCATAGAGGATTTGGCGAAGAAGGAATCCTGCATTATTGTGGGAAGATGCGCGGAGTCCATTTTGGCAGACTGGAAAAACCACCTCAGGGTGTATATTTACGCGCCTTATGAGAAGCGGCTGAAAAACTGTACGGAAATTTTAAAGATGGAAGAAAAGACGGCGAGGAAGATGATCCGGGAGGTTGACCGTTCCAGAGAACTGTATCACAGAAGATACTGCCCGGAATATACGGACGCATTTTCCAATCGGGATCTGTTGATCGACTCGAGCCGCTTTGGAATAGAAAAGACAGCTGAAATTCTGGTGAAGCTGGTGTTGGATTTATATGGGGGCGTACTATGGACGAACGAACAAGCGGATTAGAACTGTTACAGCACACGGATACGGTGAATGAACTTTTGGCGCGCTACGGCGTAAAATTCGGTATTTATAAGAATCAGGTTTTCAGAGAGCAGCTTTTCCCTTTTGACGCTATCCCAAGGGTAATAGAATGCGGTGAGTTTGCTTTTTTGGAACGCGGTTTAAAACAGCGCGTTCTGGCGTTAAATCTCTTTTTAAAGGATATTTACAGTAAAAAGCAGATTGTAAAGGATGGAATTGTGCCGGAAGATTTTATCTTTGCCTCCAGCGGCTATATGGCGGAGTGCGAGGGCGTGACGCCGGTAAAGGGAATTTATTCGCATATTTCGGGGATTGATCTGGTAAAGGGAAAGGACGGCGTATGGTACATTCTTGAGGACAATTTACGCGTGCCCTCGGGCGCGTCCTATCCCATGATTGCCAGAGAGTTTTGCAGGAGAAGCTCGCCGAACACGTTTCATGACAATCATCTGGAAGACAACAGAAATTATGCGGCGCTGTTGCGGCATACCATGGATTATGTGAATACCGGAGGGCATACGGTCATTCTCACACCGGGGAGATACAATGCGGCCTATTTTGAGCATTCCTATCTGGCGGAGAAGACGGGCGCCCATCTGGCAAACGGCTCTGAGCTTATGGTGGAGGACGATAAGCTCTACTATGTGGCGGTGGACGGCAGACGGGAGCGGGTAGGTGCGGTATACAGACGGATATCGGACGAGTATCTGGATCCCATGAATTTTAACCCGGAGTCGTTGATCGGCATTCCTCACATTTATGATGTGTTCCGCAAGGGCAATGTGGCGCTTATCAACGCGCCCGGCAACGGGGTGGCGGATGACAAGGGGATTTATTATTTCGTGCCAAAGATGATCAAATATTATCTGGATGAAGAACCGATTCTGCCAAACGCTCCTACCTATCTGCCCTTCTATGAGGAGGATATGCAGTATGTACTGGCCCATTTCGATGAGCTGGTGCTCAAGGATGTGGCGGAGGCCGGCGGCTATGGCGTGGTGTTCGGCAGAAGCATGTCGAAGACCCAGAAGGAGGATTTTATTGCGCTGTTACAAAAGGAACCCCGAAGATTTATCGCACAGGAGATCATTGACTTTCAGGATCTGGATATTTTGGAGGAGGGAAGCGTGATTCCCCGGAAAGCGGATTTGAGGGCCTTTGTGCTGATGGCGGAGGAGCCCGTCGTGTGGAAGAGCGGTCTGACGCGTTTTTCCAGAAATCCCGATTCGTTTATTGTCAATTCATCTCAGGGAGGAGGATTTAAGGATACATGGGTATTATCTCAGTAGAACAGGCGGACCGGCTGTATTGGCTGGGAAGATATACGGAGCGGGTTTATACGACGCTTCGTATGTTTTGCGAAAGCTTTGACGTCATGATTGATGAGATCAGAGACAGCTACAGTGAATTTTGTAAAAAGATAGATATCCCGGATATCTACGGTGACAAGGATACTTTTTTGCAGATGTATCCTTTTGATAAAGAGAATCCGGACTCCATCATCAGCAATCTGGACAGAGCCTATGATAATGCGGTGGTGCTTCGGGAAAGTATCGGCTCGGAGGCACTGTCTTACATACAGCTTGCGGTCTACGAAATGAATAAGGCCAGCGCCAGTAAGGCGCCGTTAATCGAGTTACAGCATGTGACGGACGATCTGCTGGCTTTTTGGGGAATTGCGGACGATCAGATTGATTCCGAACAGGTTCGGAATATCATCAAGGCCGGTAAGCGCATTGAGCGGATCGATCTCTATGCAAGATTAGGGGTGGCCGGACAGGAGCTGCTCCGGGAGGTACACCGCATGATTCCCCGGGTGGAGAGAAGCGGTCTGGAATACGAGCCGGAAAAGCTGAAAGTGGTTGAGGAATTGGCGCAAAAGCCAAACCCGGATTTTTACCGGATCGTACATGAGGTGGAGACAATTTTATAGCAAGAGGTGTGTTGTGAAACGACTGCATTTTGATTATTTTATGAAAATTGATTATTCGGAGGCGGTATCCCTTTGCCATTTTACCATAAAATGTTTTCCGCAAAATACCCTGCGTCAGAGGGTGGAGGGGGTATCAGTGGCATTGACGCCCGCCGTACCCTACAGCATCGGAACGGATTCCTTCGGAAACCGGCAGATTTATGGGAGAGATGATATTCTACACCATACCTTTTCTTTTCGGATTACGGGGAAAGTCCGCACAGGGCTTTCGATCTGGGAAGAGGGGGCCAATGAGGATCAGACGGCCATCTACAGGCATCCCCATGGACTGAATCAGGCGGGGGAGGAATTGCGCGCTTATCATGCCGAAATTGGAAAAGAAATGCCGGAGAGCGACTATGAGAAAAGTCTCTTTTTGATGCACAGGCTGTATCAGGATTTCGGGTATGAAAAGGGCGTTACCGATATGCACACGACTGCGGAGGAAGCATGGCGTCTTGGAAAGGGCGTGTGTCAGGATTATGCCCATATTTTCATTGCGCTGCTTCACATGGAAGGGATTCCGGCCCGCTATGTGACGGGGATGTTAATTGGAGAGGGAGCAAGCCACGCATGGGTTGAGGTACTGCATCAGGGGTTTTGGTATGGCCTGGACCCTACCAATGACAGTCTGGTGGAGGAATCTTATATCAAAATCGGCGTGGGCAGGGAAGCCTCAGACTGTCTGATCAACCGCGGGATTATGCACGGCGGCGGTACACAGACACAGACCATAGAAGTGATTGTAAATGAGGAAAAGACAGAAAAGTAAATGAGGTGAACCATGATAGAGACAGTGACGTCGATCGCCCTGCCGGCGGACGAAACGCTTTTCATCAGAAGGCACCGGATTGAGCCGGAGAAAAAGAGCGGTAGTGAAAAGAGAATCAGCATTGTGACCGGCATACACGGGGATGAGCTGGAGGGACAGTATGTCTGCTGTGAACTGGCAAGACGGATTATGCAGAAGAGGGAGAACCTTAGGGGAATCGTTGATATCTATCCGGCGTTAAATCCTTTGGGAATCGACTCCATTACGAGAGGCATTCCAGCTTTTGATCTGGATATGAACCGGCTGTTCCCGGGCTGTCAGGACGGTAATATGACGGAGTATCTGGCTTCCCGGGTCGTGCAGGCTCTGGCGGGCTCGGCGGTGGTGCTGGACATTCATGCCAGCAATATTTTTCTCACGGAGATTCCGCAGATCCGCGTCAATGAGCTGCACGAGCGGGAATTAGTTCCCTTGGCGAAAGAAACGGGTGTGGATTTTATCTGGGTGCATGGGGCGAACACGGTGCTGGAATCCACGCTGGCCTACAGCTTAAACAGCACCGGTACGCCGACGCTGGTAGTTGAGATGGGAGTGGGTATGCGCATTACAAAGTCATATGGGGAGCAATTGGTGGACGGAATTCTCCATTTGATGAACAGGCTCGGCCTTTGGGAAGGAGAGACGGCAGCAGTCAGAAGGCCCATTATATCTAAAGATCCCGACGATGTGGTTTATCTCAATGCGGCTACCGGAGGTATCTTTGTGCCGGATGTAAAGCACTGGGAATGTCTGCATAAGGGGGAGAAGATCGGGCAGATCATTGACCCGCTGACAGGGACGGTGTTAAATGAAGTGATCGCCCCTGTGGACGGGATTTTATTTACGATCAGGGAGTATCCAGTGGTGGACGAGGGCTCTTTGATCGGGAGACTGCTTTGCAAAAAAGCCTGCGGGGATCGTTGGGAGGAGAAATGAAAAAGGTTATCATCTATGAGATCAAGGGATTGTACAGAGATCATTTCCGCGTGACAGGCTATGAATTCGGGGAAGGAAAAGAGGCGGTCTGCATCGTGGGAAGTATGCGGGGCAATGAGGTGCAGCAGCTGTACTGCTGCGCCCGGATCGTCAGAAAATTAAAGCAGATGGAGGAGGCGGGGAAGCTGGCAGCCGGATATAAAATTCTGGTGATTCCCTGTGTCAATCCTTACTCAGTCAACACGCAAAAACGGTTTTGGCCGGTGGATAACACGGACATTAACCGCATGTTTCCGGGATACCGTTTGGGGGAGACGACTCAGCGTATCGCGGACGGGGTATTTCAGGTGATCTCAAAGTATCGTTTCGGCATTCAGTTCACCTCCTTTTATATGCCCGGTGAATTTATGCCTCATGTGCGTATGATGTCCACGGGTTTTGAGGATCAGGAGCTTGCGAAGCAATTCGGTATGCCCTATGTGGTCCTGCGTCAGGTGCGGCCCTATGATACCACGACGTTAAACTATAACTGGCAGATTTGGGAGACGCAGGCTTTCAGCATGTATACGACTGTCACAACCAGAGTGGATAAGAAAAGCGCCGGGGAGGCGATCCGCGGGATTTTGACCTTTCTGAATAAACAGGGCATTCTGGACTATCACGGGCATGACGGGTATCATTCCTGCGTGGTTCGGGATGTGGACATGGTTTCTGTCAGGACAGGCAAGGCCGGGCTGTTTGATCCGCTGGTCGAGGTGGGAGCGGAGGTGGAACAGGGACAGGTCTTAGCCCGCATTCTTGACGCCTATGAGGGGGAGGTTATGGAAGAACTGCGGGCGCCTGTGGACGGCATCGTGTTCTTTATGCACGGGGAGCCGCTTACCTATTCCAACACGGCGGTGTTTAAGCTGGTGGTGCGGGAGGAGTAAAATGAGGTGTCGTGCAAGTAAAAGATAAAAGGAAGAATAAGATAACAGGGAGAGATTCATTGATCAATGGGTCTCTCTTTTTTGTTAAAGCCAGAATAAGAATGGACTTGTTATGCGGCAAAGATATTGTTAAAATGGAACAGATAGCATATAGAATAGGGGTCATTATGTATATTATCGTAGGATTGGGGAATCCCGACAGAAAATATGTCAATACCAGACACAATATCGGATTTGAAGTGATCGACGCCGTTGCGGAAAAAAACGACATTGTGCTGGGGGAAAAAAAGCATAAGGCTGTGATCGGAAAAGGCATCGTGGCGGGACAGAAAGTGGTTCTGGTAAAGCCGCTCACTTACATGAATTTGAGTGGTGAGAGCGTCCGGTCCGTCATAGACTTTTATAAGGTGGACGAGAAGAGTGAACTGATTGTGATTTCCGACGATATCAGCCTTGACGTGGGACAGATTCGGATTCGCAAGCGGGGGAGCGCCGGCGGACATAACGGCCTAAAAAACATTATTTTGCATCTGGGCCACGACTCCTTTATACGGGTGCGTATGGGGGTGGGAGATAAGCCGCCCAAACTTGATTTGGCGGATTATGTGCTGGGACATTTTTTGCAGGAGGAGCGGGACGCTGTGATCGAAAGCGTGAGGACGGCGGCTCTTGCCATTGAGACAATCATTGCGGAAGGGCCTGACGCTGCTATGAACAAATATAATACCCACAAGCGTCCGACGAAGGAATCGTAAGAAAGAGGTTTGCATGAGAGCATTATTGACTCCGCTTTCGGAGTTAGGAGAATATGAAGAGATCCGAAAACTCCTTGCGGGAGGGAAAACATCTGTAGCCTTGAGCGGCTGCGCGGATTCTCAGAAACTGCATATGATCTATGGGCTGGGAGACGGGTTCCGCCGCAAACTGATCGTCACGTACAACGATTTGCGGGCGAAGGAAATGTATGAGGACTACCGGTTTTATGACCGGAATGTGATGCTGTATCCGGCTAAGGACCTGATTTTCTTTCAGGCGGATATCCACGGCAACCAGCTGACGAAGGAGCGGATCAAGGTCTTCCGCAGATTGGCGGAGGAAACGCCCCTGACGGTGATCACGACTTACGATGCGCTGATGGCACCGCAGGCGTCCATGGAGGACTGGCGGGAACATGTGATTTCCATAAGCAGGGAATCCGTCTTGTCGGAGAGCAGACTGGCGGCGGAGCTTTCCGGGCTCGGCTACGAGAGAGGCGATCAGGTGGAAGCGCCGGGGCAGTTCAGTATCCGGGGCGGCATTATAGATATTTTTGATTTGACGGAGGAAAATCCTTACAGGATTGAGCTGTGGGGCGACGAGGTGGAGTCCATCCGCAGTTTTGATGTCTTGAGCCAGCGTTCCATTGAAAAGCTGGAGTCGGTGCGTATTTATCCTGCCACAGAACTGATTTTGTCGAAGGAGGAACTGGCGGACGGCCTGAAAAAGATTCAAAAAGAGGGGAAAAAGCAGGCGGAAATCCTCAGGAAGCAGATGAAAACCGAGGAGGCGCACCGCATCGAAACACAGGTGAAAGAACTCACAGAGGCCCTTGTGGAGCTGGGCGTTTCTTATAATGCGGTAAATCTGGAGAGTTATGTGCGCTATTTTTATCCGGAGCTTACGTCCTTTGCGTCCTGTTTTGAGGGGGAGGAATCCATCGTTTTTCTCGATGAGCCCCTTCGGATCAAAGAGCATGTGGACGCGGTGGAATTGGAATTTCGAGAGAGCATGGCGCATCGTGCCGAGAAGGGCTATATCCTGCCGGGCCAGATGGATGTTTTGTTTTCGGCGTCGTCGGTGGCGGCTAAGCTGGAACATATGAGGGTGGTGAATCTCTCCGCCATGGAGGGAAAAAATCCGATTTTGAAGGCGGATCAAAAGTTTGCCGTGCAGGCGAGAAGCCTGCCCTCTTATAATAACAGCTTTGACGCACTGGTAAAGGATCTGAAAGCCTATAAGAAAAAGGGTTATCGCATTCTGCTGCTTTCCGGTTCCCGCACCCGTGCAAAACGGCTGGCGGAAGATTTGCGGGAGCAGGAGATCAGTGCGTTTTATACGGAAGACCCCATGCGGGAAGTACAGCCCGGAGAGGTGATGTGCGCCTACGGCAGAGTGCGCAAAGGGTTTGAGTATCCCCTGCTGCAATTTATGGTGATTGCGGAGAGTGATATCTTCGGGGCGGAAAAGAAGAAAAAGAGAAAGAAAAAGCATTACGAAGGACAGAAAATCAATGATTTCAACGATCTGAAGGTGGGCGACTATGTGGTCCATGAAAGCCACGGCCTCGGGGTTTATCAGGGGATCGAGAAGGTGGAAGTGGAGCATGTGGTAAAAGACTACATGAAGATTTCTTACCGGGACGGCGGTATTCTTTATGTGCTGGCGACCGGGCTTGACGTGATACAAAAATACGCCTCGGCGGAGGGTGGGACGAAGCCCAAGCTCAACAAGCTGGGCACGCAGGAATGGACCAGAACGAAAACCAAGGTGCGCACAGCGGTGGAGGAGATTGCCGGCGATCTGGTGGAGCTCTATGCGGCCAGACAGGAGGGGAAAGGCTACTGCTACGGGCGGGATACGATCTGGCAGAGGGAGTTTGAGGAGATGTTTCCCTTTGAGGAGACGGAGGATCAGACGGCGGCTATTATCGCCACCAAGAAGGATATGGAGAGCGATAAAATCATGGACCGCCTGATCTGCGGCGACGTGGGCTACGGAAAGACGGAGATTGCCATCCGCGCCGCTTTCAAGGCGGTACAGGAGAATAAACAGGTGGTTTATCTGGTGCCGACTACAATCCTTGCGCAGCAGCATTATCACACCTTCGTACAGAGAATGAAGGATTTTCCCGTGCGGATCGACCTGCTCTCCCGTTTCCGCACTGTGGCGGAGCAGAAAAAGACCATAGCGGATTTGAAAAAAGGCATGGTGGACATTGTGATCGGCACGCACCGGGTGCTTTCGGCCGATGTGGAATATAAGGATTTGGGGCTGTTGATTATCGACGAGGAGCAGCGTTTCGGCGTGGCCCATAAGGAGAAGATCAAGAAGCTGAAAGAGAATGTGGATGTGCTGACTTTGACGGCTACCCCCATTCCCAGAACGTTGCACATGAGTTTAGTAGGAATCCGGGATATGAGCGTGCTGGAGGAGGCGCCGGAGGACCGGCTGCCGATTCAGACCTTTGTCTGTGAATACAATGAAGAGATCGTCAGGGAGGCTATCGTCAGGGAGCTTGCCAGAAACGGACAGGTTTATTATGTCTATAACCGTGTCAACAACATAGCCGATGTGGCCGCATCAATCAGCGAATTGGTGCCGGAGGCGGATGTGGCTTTCGCTCACGGGCAGATGAAAGAGGCGGAGCTGGAACGGATTATGTACGATTTTGTGGGTGGCGAGATCGACGTGCTGGTATCTACTACTATCATTGAGACAGGGCTGGATATCTCCAATGTGAATACCATGATTATCCACGACTCCGATCAGATGGGATTGTCCCAGCTCTATCAGCTTCGTGGCCGTGTGGGGCGTTCTAACCGGACGGCTTACGCGTTCCTTATGTACAAGAGGGATAAGGTGCTCAAGGAAGTGGCGGAGAAGCGTCTGGAGGCCATCCGGGAATTTACGGAACTGGGAAGCGGTTTTAAGATCGCCATGCGGGATCTGGAAATCCGCGGGGCAGGCAATCTTCTCGGAAAGAGCCAGCACGGACATATGCAGGCGGTGGGCTATGACCTCTATTGCAAAATGTTGAACGAGGCGGTTAAGACGAAGAAGGGAATTTCCGTAATCGAAGATTTCAATACCCTTGTGGATCTGGACGTGGATGCGTACATTCCGCCGGAATACATCGTAAACGAGGTGCAGAAGCTGGATATCTACAAGCGGATTGCGGGTATTGAGAACGAGCGGGAATGCGACGATATGCGGGAGGAACTGATCGACCGGTTCGGTCAAGTTCCAAAGTCGGTGGAGAATCTTCTTCGGATCGCATTGATCCGGGCCCATGCCCACCGATTGTATATGCCGGAGGTAAAGGGAAAGAACGAGCGGGTGAGCTTTACCCTGCGGCCTGACGCGCCGATCCGGGTGGAAAACATACCGCTTCTGATCAGTGATTATAACGGGAAATTGAAATTCGATCCCAAGGGCGGCCCGGCCTTCTATTTAAGTTACCGGAAGTGCGGGGTGATCGAGAAGGATGAGGAGACGTTGATTATGCTCACGCAGGAGGCGCTTGGGAAGATGGAGGAGAGGCTGCTGGTGGGGGGAGTATGATAGTTAAAGATGATGGATTATGAAGGATAGAGGGGTAAAGAAACAGGGCAGAGGGATCTGCCCTGTTTGCGTGTGAAAGGTAATTTTTAGAAGATGCTAAATGACAAGTTGGGTATTTTATAGTAAAATTAATTATAAGATTCAGTTGAAAAGAATGAGGTGTATAAGTTATCAGAAGAAAATGAACGACTAGCGTCATTTATTGGAAGGATGGTATATGGATTATTTAATGATGAGGGAGTAGAAGAAGATACAGTAACCAATATTCGAAAAATAGGTGAAAACGATCTGGCGAGTAAAAGGATTTTGAGTGAAAATTGGTTTGATATAGATATACAGCAGTTTGAACTTTATCATTTACTATACAATGTATTGATTATAGGACATACGGAATATTGGACTGCTATGACAATGAGTTATGGAGACCAGTGTTCATGCTTTTATACGTTGTTAAGGTATTTTTCAAAATATGATAATTATGAAAAATATAGAAAGATAAATTCAAAACTTCATTCAGAATATTTTAATTCAGCTTGTTGTAGAGAGTTGGAACGTTCTTATAAGGATTTTTATAGAACTTAAATGCAGGAGAAAAATAGTATGTTATTCAACGAACACGCATTAGAGCTATTTTGTAGATTTAAGAATAACAATATGTAATTGGAACGAAAGGGGTGTAATAATGCCGACAATAAGTATGTTTTATGGGATTTTGATGAAAATGTATAGAGAACAGGGTGGTAAGCACAAAGTTCCGCATGTCCATGCAGAATACGCTGACTATGAGGCTGTGTTTGATTTTGATGGAAATCTTTTAGAGGGAGAACTGCCCAGAAAACAAAGAAAATATGTAGAGGCTTGGATATTGCTTCATGAGGAGGAACTCCATGCGAACTGGAAGCTTTTGCAGAATGGCGAACCGTTTTTCAAGATTAAACCCTTGCAGTAGCAGAGAGGAGGAAATTACATGTTAAGACCAAAACCGATAAAAGTAGAACCGCTTGATAACTATTGTCTTTTAATTTCTTTCAGTAATGGTGAAGATAAAATTTTTGATGTGAAACCCATGATTTCGGGTTCATGGTTTGGAGAACTGCAAGACAAAAGTATATTTGATACAGTAAAAATCTCAGGCAATACTGTTGAGTGGGCAAATGGTCAGGATGTGTGTCCTGATGATTTGTATTACCTAAGTGTATCAAAAAAGGCATAATATGTCATAGATATAAAGTATTTAACCAACGAGGGAGCTTATAATGTCATTCAACGAACACGCATTAGAACTATCTATTATAATATAGAAGATTTTATTAGGGAAAGCAACAGTTCATTGATCGAAGAATTGAATGTGCGTTCTTTAGAGGATTTATTAGTATCTGAGGAAGTGGCCGAAGAAAAAGATGAGGGTACTACAATAAAGATCCGTGAGGGATTTACGCCTGAGAATAAAAACTTCGGTCAAAAAAATGACCGAAGTTTGACCGAAGTTTTGACCGAAGTTTTGACTGAGAAAAACTATAAAAAGGTTTTTCCTATTGTTGATTATTTAGATAAAAATATGGAAATTACGCCACAAATTGCAGAAATAATAGTCAAGAAATCAAAATCAACTACATATAGGTATTTGTCTATGTTGGTGAAAACAGGATATGTCGAAGTAAGCGGAAGTACGAATAATGCTATTTATAAATTATCAAAGAAATAAAGTATAGAGAATTTGATTGATATTTCTGCCAAAAAATTGACGATTTTGCCGGGGCTCTTGCGCTCCGTTTAAAATGTGCTACGATAAAAGAAGTTTATGCTACAAGTTGGGAGGAAATAACAGTGAAAAACAGAATTACAGCAGTAGTGGCGTCGGCGATATTCCTATCGGGAATACTGGCCGGCTGTGGAGCAGGCGTTTCGGAGCCGGATGATTATGTGACAAACGAGGGTTATGAGATTGTGGCGGAAGCTGCCGGGGTGACTGAAACAAGCGCGGACGTTGATACGTCTGAAAAGATCAGTACAGAAGATATTAAAGTAGGCGTTTTGTACATTACGGACCCCTCGGAGGGCAGCGGATACTCCTACACTCATGATCTCGGAATCCTCGGAATGCAGAGTAATTTGGGCCTGTCGGATGACCAGATTGTGCGAAAGATTGTTGACGATGGGGATACGGAGGGAACCAGAACTGCGATTGAGGAATGTATTTCAGACGGCTGTAATATTATCTTTACGACAAGCTGGGGATATATGGATGTGACCGCAGAGATGGCGGAGAAATATCCGGATATTTACTTTTCACATGGCACGGGATATAAGTCCAATGGGACAAATTTCAATAATTATTTCGGAAGGATTTATCAGGCGAGATATCTGAGCGGTATCGTGGCGGGAATGAACACGACGAGCAACAAGATCGGATACGTGGCGGCTCAGGATACCTCCAACGCAGAGGTGACAGGCGGGATTGATGCGTTTGCTATCGGTGTGGCTTCCGTCAATCCCGATGCGGAGATTTATGTGAGTGTTACACACAGCTGGTATGACCCGGAGGCGGAGGAAGCGGCGTCGCGGAAACTGCTGGATCTGGGGTGCGATGTTATGGCACAGCATTGCGATACCCCTTATCCATTGACGCTGGCGCAGGAGTACGGGGTATATGGAATCGGGTACAATTCCGATATGAGCAAGGAGGTGCCCCAGACGTGCCTGTGCAGTGTGGTCTGGAATTGGAGCGCTTATTATACGGCGGCGGTCGATTCGATTATAGAGGGAACATGGAGCGGCGAAAACTATTACGGCGGGATGAACGAAGGACTGGTAGCAATCACGGATCTGGCTTCTTTTTGCAAGGAGGGAACGGAGGAAAAGGTTTCCGAGGCAGCGGCTGCAATTATGAGCGGGAGCAGCAATGTGTTTGACGGGGAACTTCGGACAAACACAGGTGATGTGATCGGAAACGCCGGTTCCACACTGGATGATGCGACCATCACCGGTGCGATAGACTGGTATTATGAGAATGTCGTAGTCGTTGAATAACGGAGGAGGAATAGGCCATGAAATTGACAATTCGCAAAAAGATACTGTTGTGTGCATTACTGCCCATCAGTATTCTGGGAATTATTATCGTTATGATATCGGTGACATCTTTGAGGGCTTCCATTATCCGTCAGGTGGAGACTTCGCTGCGGGGTACGGCGTCGGCCACACTGGCAGCATATGACCAGAATTCCGGTTCTTACACGATGGCTGAAAACGGCGATATCTGGAAAGGGGGCTACAATATTTCCCGTTCGGAAAAGCTGGTGGACACCATAAAGGAGAAATCCGGTATGGAAGTGACTTTTTTCTACGGAAACCGGAGAATTATGACATCCTTAACCGATGAGAATGGGAACCGCATTCTCGGCAGTCCGGCGGGCGCAAAGATCGAGGAGGAGGTTCTGCAAAAAGGGCAGGAATATTTCAGCAAGAATGTATCCGTCAACGGCGAGATATATTTCGGATACTATGTTCCCGTATTTCAGAATGATAACGGCGCTGAGGCAGTCGGGATGGTTTTTGCGGGAATGAAGAAAAATGAGACACTGAGCAGTGTGTTGAGTATTGTGTTTAAAATGATTATCCTTGTTGTGCTGATTGCGGTGGTCGGGATGGTCAGTGCCGGTTTGGTTGCAAGTTCGATATCGAAAGCAATGAATGTGGAGATCGGCTGTGTGGAGGAACTGGCGACGGGAAATTTGAATGTCTCGCTGAATCAGAGGCATATGGAGCGCAAGGATGAGGTGGGCGATTTGACAAGGGCGATCGGCAAGCTGCAGTCAGACTTGAGAAATATCATCGGAGGAATCAGTGACAGTACAGACAGGCTGGTTGATGCTTCCGACACGTTGAAGCAGACAGCCCAGCAGACATTCGGAAGTATGGATCATCTGATGCAGTCGTCAGATACGATTACATCAGGCGCCGTTTCACAGGCAGAGGATACGAGAAAGGCATCAGATAACATTACATATATGGGAAATTTGATTATCGAAACCGGCAGCGAGGCAGCCGCATTGAATCAAAGTGCAGACAATATGCTTGTATCGAGCGATAAGAGCAATGCCACGATTGAGGAATTGAAAAAAATCAGTGAAGATGTGGGCAAGGCAGTGGATATGATCGTGGAACTGACGAGACAGACGAATGAGTCCGCAGAATCCATTCGTGAGGCAGCAGGCTTTATTTCTGACGTTGCGGGACAGACCAACCTTCTTTCTCTGAATGCAAGTATCGAGGCCGCAAGGGCAGGAGAAGCGGGAAGAGGTTTTGCAGTTGTGGCGGATCAGATCAAGCAGCTGGCGGAACAGTCGGATAGCGCCAGCGGCAATATCGACAAGATTGTCGGCACACTGATTGCAAATGCAGGACATATGGTGGAGGCGATGCAGCAGATGCAGGCGGTGATCGGCAGGCAGAGCCAGTGCATTGTCAGCACAGAGGAATCTGTCGCCGGAGTCGTGGGAGAGATACAGGTGTCGATCCAGAATATCAGAAATATCGAGAGCAAGACGCAGGAGCTTGAGCAGGCAAGAAAAGAAATGATTGTTATGATCGAAGGGTTGTCCGACATCGCGGAGAGTAACGTGACAAACACGCAGGAGAATGGCAATGTGATTGTTGATATATCAGAGCGCCTTAAAGAAGTGGAGCGGTCGGCGGCGAACCTGAGAGGGACGGCAGATACACTGGAACAGAACATAAGGAATTTCAAAATGTAAACGGCGGAAAAAAGAGAATACAAGGATTCATAGTCATAATCGGAAAAGGAGGAATCAACCATGCATGGCAGGCCAAGCTGGCTCAACACGGCAATTTTTTATGAAATTTATCCCCAGTCCTTCAACGATACCAACGCGGACGGAATCGGCGATTTGCAGGGTATCATTGAGAAACTGGATTACATTAAGGAACTGGGATGTAACGCCCTTTGGATCAATCCCTGTTTTCAGTCGCCCTTCGGTGATGCGGGCTACGACGTGGAGGATTATTTCACCGTTGCACCCCGTTACGGCACGAACGAGGATTTGGTGCAGGTATTTAAGGAAGCGCACAAGCGTGACATGCACGTGCTTCTTGATCTGGTGCCCGGGCACACGGCGGTGACCCACAAATGGTTTCGGGAATCTATGAAGGCGGGAAATAACGAGTACACAGACCGTTATGTCTGGACGGACAGCATTTGGGAGGAGCCCGGAAACATGGGATGTATTCGGGGAATCTCGGAACGCGACGGCTCCTGCGCGGTAAATTTCTTTTCTCATCAGCCGGCATTAAACTACGGTTTTTATCAGCCTGACCCGGAGAAAAAATGGCAGCAGTCCATGGATGCGCCCGGTCCTGTGGCAACGAGAGAGGCCATGAAGGATGTGATGCGGTTCTGGCTTAAGGCCGGCTGTGACGGCTTCCGCGTGGATATGGCGGGCTCCCTTGTCAAGAATGATGAAGACGGGAAGGGCACGATCATGCTGTGGCAGGATATCAGAAATTTTTTGAACAGCGAGTTTCCCGAGGCGGCGATGGTTTCCGAATGGGGAGAGCCGGACAAGTCTTTGGCAGGTGGATTCCACATGGATTTCCTGCTTCATTTCGGACCTTCCCACTACAACGATTTGTTCCGTTGCGACGAGCCGTGGTTTTCCCGCAGGGGAAAGGGCGACATTACGGCATTCTGGGAGAAATATCAGGAGAGCTATCGGAAGTCCTGCGGCGGATTGATCTGTATTCCTTCGGGCAATCATGACATGGACAGGCTGGCGAGACGGCTTGACAGGGAAGAGATGAAGCTCGTCTTTGCCTTTCTGCTGACTATGCCGGGCGCGCCCTTTATCTATTACGGCGATGAGATCGGTATGCGGTATGTGGAGGACTTGACTTCTGTGGAGGGCGGATATGGCAGAACCGGTTCCCGTTCGCCCATGCAGTGGGATGATTCCCTGAATGCCGGGTTTTCCGCGGCAGCCCCGGAGAAGCTGTACATTGCACAGGACAGCGCTAAGGACAGGCCAAATGTGGCGGCGCAGATTGACGACCCGGATTCCCTTTACAGCGAGGTAAAACGCTTGATTGCGTTCAGACAGTCTCATGCGGTGCTTCGCAATGACGGTGAGATCGTATTTTTACAGATGAGTAATTATCCTCTGGCCTATATGCGGCAAAGTGGTGAGGAGAGTCTGGCGGTGGTGATTAACCCTTCGCAGGAGTGTGTGGTTTGGGAGTGCCATGCGGATCTCGGGCAGGCATTGTATCACATAGGAGAAACGCTTACCCGCACGGATGAGGGATGGAGCGTGCCGCCTTGTTCCGCAGGGATTTATCAGTTATGAATGGTGGGCAAATGGGACGTGTCTATACGGTGACCTTAAATCCGTCGCTGGACTATACCGTGTCGGTGGAGAATTTCCGGTTGGGATACACCAACCGGACAGCGTCGGAGTTTTTGACTGTGGGAGGGAAAGGTATCAATGTTTCCACAGTCTTGAAAAATATGGGAATTGAGAGCACGGCGCTGGGATTTGTGGCTGGGTTTACGGGGCAGGAGGCAGTGCGCCAACTACAGGAGAGGGGCATAAAAAGCGGTCTGATTGCATTGAAGGAAGGTCTGACCAGAATCAATGTCAAACTCCAATCCGTGGAGGGCACGGAGATTAACGGACAGGGGCCGGATATTTCTGAAAAGGAGCTGGCACAATTGATGGAACGCCTCTCAGAGCTTACATCCGGTGATGTACTGTTTTTGTCCGGGAGCATTCCGGCTTCCCTGCCGGGGGACACCTATCTGCGCATGATGGAGGGATTGGCGGCGGGCGTTTTGACAGTGGTGGACGTCTCGGGAGAGGGCCTCGTGAAAGCGCTGCCGCTGCATCCTTTTTTGGTTAAACCGAATCAGCACGAACTGGGTGAAATTTTCGGCGTGACATTCGCGGACAGGGCTTCCGTCATTCCCTATGCAAAAAAATTGCAGGAGATGGGAGCGCGCAATGTGCTTGTGTCCATGGCGGGACAGGGTGCGGTATTGCTTTCACAGGACGGCAGTGTATGGGATTCCCCTGCGCCGGAGGGAAGGCTGATAAACGGCGTCGGTGCGGGAGATTCTATGGCGGCGGGTTTCATGGCCGGCTGGCTGGAAAGACAGGATTATCGACACGCTTTTTATATGGGCGTGACGGCCGGGAGCGCAACCGCTTTTTCGGAAGGGCTGGCGACAGGAGAGGAAATTGCGGCTGTTTTTCAAAGAATTGTTTCTTAGCTCGGATTATGTGCGAATCCGGCTTCGGTATGACTTTGTTGGGAGAGACTGGTTATGCCGGGCCGGATTTTTGATTGTTTACGGAGGGAAAAGCATGGATCATACAGGAATTTATGGATATATGAGAGTGTCTTCAAAGGATCAGAATGAGGACAGGCAGCGGATTGCGTTGATTGATATGGGGGTACCGGAGAAAAATATTTACATGGATAAGCAGTCAGGTAAGGATTGTGAAAGGGTGCAATACAAAAGACTTCTGCGGAAATTGAATGAGCATTCCATTTTGTACATCAAGTCTATAGACCGACTTGGAAGGAATTATAGTGATTTAAATGAGCAGTGGCGCATTATTACAAAAGAGAAGAAAGCGGATATTGTCGTCATTGATATGCCGATTCTTGACACAAGACGGGAAAAGAATCTATTGGGAACGTTCATAAGTGATCTAGTTCTTACATTGCTTAGTTATATTGCGGAGAATGAGCGAAATAATATCAAGCAAAGACAGGCAGAAGGAATTGCGGCGGCAAAGGCAAGGGGCGTGAAGTTTGGTAGACCGACAATACCGTTGCCAGATAATTTTTACAGTGTATATAAAATGTGGAGGGACAAGAAGCTGACTTTAAGACAGGCTGCAGAAATGTGTAATATTGCAGAAAGTACTTTCTTTGATAAAGCAAGAAATTTCGAAAAGTCATAGTTTTCAATACATATAAAAATTCGAAAAGGTGTACTTTTTC